>QCPD01000003.1 GCA_003209755.1 Prochlorococcus sp. AG-436-C14 | reverse complement strand
GAGACCAACTTCATACAGGAACAGTTGTTGGAAAATTAGAAGGAGATCGTCAAACAACTCTTGGTTATATTGATAACCTTCGTGAATCTTTTGTTCCTGAAGACCGTAGTCGCGGTAACTTCTTTGACCAAGATTGGGGTTCTATGCCTGGTGTGTTTGCTGTTGCATCTGGTGGTATCCATGTTTGACATATGCCAGCATTGCTTGCAATCTTTGGAGATGATTCATGTCTCCAGTTTGGGGGTGGTACTCATGGTCACCCATGGGGATCAGCTGCTGGTGCTGCTGCGAACCGTGTAGCTCTCGAAGCATGTGTTAAAGCACGTAATGCAGGTAGAGAAATCGAAAAAGAAAGTCGCGATATCCTTCTTGAAGCTGCAAAGCATAGCCCTGAGCTTGCAATTGCACTTGAGACTTGGAAGGAGATCAAGTTCGAATTCGATACAGTCGACAAACTCGACGTTCAGTAAAAAGATATAGAGGTGACATGTAAAAGTTACCTCTAACTTTCTTAAATTCACTAGTCGATAACTCAGTCGACTTTCATTCATTCACTAACCTAAGTTCACCATGCCTTTCCAGAGCACAGTAGGTGACTATCAGACAGTCGCCACCCTGGAAACATTCGGCTTCTTACCGCCGATGACCCAGGACGAAATTTACGATCAAATCGCTTATATCATTGCTCAGGGTTGGAGCCCAGTTATTGAGCATGTTCATCCAAGTGGTTCAATGCAGACCTATTGGTCTTATTGGAAATTACCTTTCTTCGGTGAAAAGGATTTGAATCTTGTAGTAAGTGAGTTAGAAGCTTGTCATAGAGCATATCCTGACCACCATGTTCGTATCGTTGGATATGACGCATATACACAAAGTCAAGGTACTTGCTTTGTGGTTTTCCAAGGCCGCTAGATTTTTAGGCTTTGATAAATTTAGCCCTGAAAATTTTTCGGGGCTAATAATTCCTTAGAGAATTCAAAATTATTTTTTACGATCTCTCCATTGGATTGATATGGCAAAACAAACAAGTAGACAATTAGTTCTTGATCGCCGACAGGCTTTGAGTCAAGGTGGTAAGAATGCCTCTATTAAAGGTTCAACACCTAATAGAGTTCGTTCTTCTAGCGATGCTAGAGCCACTAGGACTGATACAACTTTTGTTAAGCCTAAAAAAACTTTGGCTAATTCAAATAATTCTTCTTCTCAGTTAAGCACTAGTAGTTTTCAATCAGGTGCTTCTGGAAGTTCTACAGGTTCGAGATCATATAAAAGCTCAGTAGCTAATTTTAGTCGTAAACTAGTTATCGAGAGAAGAGAAGCATTATCACGTAGAGGCAAATCTGCTGATCATGCAAAAGACATAACTAGAGTTGACGTTGAAAGGAAAAAGATTCAAAATGCTCCTTCTTATGATGCGAAAAAGGCTGAACACTGTTGTCCAGAATGCGAACAAAAAGCTTTAGAGGAGAATAGTAATACAACTTCAAAGCCAGAGATTAGTTTGACTTTAAATAAAAGGAAGACTGATCACAGGTCGAATGTTAAAAGAAAAGCAATTACTAATTCAAGTAGAGCTTTTGTACTTGCTCGTAGAGAAGCTTTATCAAAGCACGGTAAATCTGCAGGGAAACAACCAACTACAGCTGCATCTGTTGCGAGACAAGGTAATCCAGATTTGACAACTAAAGAAATTGCTCAAAGAGTAAGAGAACTTAAAAGTAAAACTGGTGCCACTGGAACAAGCCGTACTGCATCAACGCGTCCTTGTGGGCCAAATAAAAATGGAGCAAAACAAAATGCTAGTGCTCCAGATGCCCATTGGAAGGTTGGTATGAGTCAAACTTCTACAGGACAACTTGTTACTGGAACTCAAGCGAATAGATCTCTGAAAACCACTGGTAATGAAGCAAGTACATGCCGTTCTATTACAGGTACTCAATATTTAGGTTCAGAAGTTATTGATTCTTTCTGTAATGGGGCTAATACCCCTATAAGTCAACCGTCCAAGGTTGCTGTTACAAGTACAACTCATGGGAATTTAGTGACAGGTAATGAGGTCGGTAGATCAGAAAAAGTTACTGGAGATGAGCCAGGTACATGTAAGAATCTCACCGGGACTGAATACATCTCAGCTAATCAATCAAATACCTACTGTGGAAGTATTAACCCTTCACCATCAAAGATTGGCCATAGCAATACGCTTGAGGGTAGAAAAGTAAGTGGCACTATGACTGGAAGGTCAGAGTTGGTCACAGGTAATGAAGCAGGTTCAGGCAAAGATTTAACTGGAGACCAGTATTTAGGTGCAGATCCACTACCTTCTGGAAGACCCGCTGAGAAGGTTGGTTCTTTAAAAACAATTCGTGGTAATGGTGTAACTGGTACTGATGTCTCAAGAAGAGAAAATGTAACTGGGAATGAGGCTGGCAGTTGCAAGAACGTGACAGGAGATGAGTATGTGGGCGCTGGACAATTTGATGCTTTTTGTGGAAGCAAGCCTGCTCCTGATCCAGCAAAAGTTGGATTGAGTACTACTAATAAAACTCAATCCGTTAGTGGAACTATGACAGGTAGATCACCACTTGTAACTGGAGATGAGCCTGGTACTTGTAAAGCCGTAACAGGTACACCTTATGCAGGATTAGATCAAGCAAATCAATGGTGTGATAATTCTGCATCATCTGAGATAGAGGCTAGAACCCCAAGGAAACTTGGTACTCCTGCTGCAAGACTGACTGGCCAGCAACCTGGCATAGGTGGAAAGATGACAGGTGCTCATAAGGGTGCTTGTGAGCCTTTAACTGGAACTCCTTATGTAGGAGGAGATCAATTAACAGATAATTGTGGCATTTCAAATATTCCTGAAGGTTATGCGCATCAAGAAAAACCTGAAAAAGCAGCGGCATGGACAAGTTTCAGTGTGAAATCTCCAGCTAGACAGGCTCATATTCAAAATGAAACTAATTTAGGTGTCACAGGTACGAGCTACGAAGACAGCTCAAGAATCACTGGTCCATTTGATATGGCTGCAAATAAAGTAACAGGAACTGAACAATTTCGCTTTGACAGAAAACCATCAAATTCTCAGATAAATAAAGTTGACGAAATAGTTAATGAAGAAGCTAAGCAACGCCCAACCTCACAAATAACAGGAGAAGGACAATCAGCCGGATTGAATATTACTGGTGATGATTGGGCTAGAGGAGAACATGTCACTGGAACAGAAGGTGCGTCTGCTAAGCGTAGAAATCCTTCACGTCCAGGACCAATGAGTGCAATGAAAGCATCTGAATTAAAGCGAAACCAAGAGGTTCCCGAACCAGATTTCCTAATCACTGGCTCTAGTGGTAATACCAGGGATGGCCAATTGGTTACTTTCTCTGGCGGAGCAAGAGGTTAACTAGTCGATGGCCTATCGTAATTTGGCCAAGAAATCTCTTCGTGGGCCTACAGCTCCTATGAAGAGATTTGTCGACCTAGAGACAAAGAATTTGAATTCTGAAGTTATTAAAACTACTAATTCTTTCTCCGATGAAATAAAAAATATTAGCTCTTTTTCTACTGATCATCCCTTAACCAATTCTCAGGAAAACCAGAAGTTAAATCAATACGAAAATAAGGTTAAAGGTCGATTTGACAATATTGTTCCTCTTTTAAAAAGAGTATCTAGTCTTCAAAATGATTTGAATTTTGTAGAAAGAGCTCAAAATTTATGTCGATCAGAATTAGGTTATGAGTTGCCACTGCATATACTTGAAAAGGCGTGGGTTGGAAGTGTAGACATCAGTGCCTTGTTTGCATGGTGTGTTTTTCAGTCACACCAATTAACGAGTAATGAATTTTTTAATTCAGATCCAATAGAGGGATCTGAAAATAGTCAATATGCTAAATCTTTTCAGTCATTTCTCTATCAATGTGGTTTTCATCTTTTAGATATAACTCCTTGTGCAGATGGTCGATTAGCTCATGCTATTTCTTATGCATTACGTATACCTTTCAGCTCTGTTAGGAGGCGTTCTCATGCAGGTGCACTATTTGATATTGAAAAAACAGTTAATCGTTGGATTAAAACCGAACATAGTAGATATAGAGAGTCAACTCCGAATTCTGCAACTGAGCCAACAAGATATTTAAAATCAGTAATCTATCATTTTAGTTCTGTTGATCCTACACACCAAGGATGTGCTGCTCATGGTAGTAATGATGAATTAGCAGCATCAGAAGGCCTACAGCGATTATTAGATTTTAGGGAAGCAGTCGAAAATAGTTTTTGTTGTGGTGCCTCTGTTGATTTGCTTTTAATTGGTATTGATACAGATACAGATGCAATAAGAGTTCATACACCTTCGAAAACTAATGAAGTTGATTTGAAATCATGGGTTTGTGCAAATGAAATATACAAAGAGACTCAATTTCTAAAAGCTGAAGAGGCTCTTCAAAAAATTCAAGAAAACATCAAAAGGGTTTGCCCTGGAGAAACAGATCCAAATATGGTTATGTTTATTACCAGACTCATTTCAAATAATATTTCTCAAATTGATTATGTTAAGAATTTTCATTCCGGAAGCTACCAAGATGCAGGTCATGCTGAGAGGTTTATTGGTGTAGGTATTGGTTTTAAAGAAGTTCACTTAAGGAATCTTACTTATTTTGCTCATTTGGAGACTGTTGAACAAGGAGCTCCTGATCTCGATGTCGGAGTGAAAATTTTTACAGGTCTCAATATCTCTAGAAGTTTACCAATCCCTATTGTTATTCGCTTTGATTATTCAGGTAGTGTCCCTCATGCAAGGAATAGAGCATTATCTGATTGTCATAGAATTAATGAGGCTATTAAGTCTCGTTATCGAGATTTAATAGATAATGGTTCACTTCACACATTTCTTACTATTCGAGATCGAGATAAAAAGGCTCCTGCAGAAGTTGTAGGCTCTTCCCTCGATCCAGTCACTCAGGAGGCTCACTAAATGCTCATTTGTAAAGTTCTCAAACCACTTGTCTCAACCAATCGTATTCCAGGCTTTGAACATAAGCATTTACAGGTTGTATTGGACGGCAGCTCAAAAAAAGTTGCTGTTGATGCTGTTGGATGTAAACCAGATGATTGGGTTATATGTGTAGGAAGTTCTGCCGCTCGCGAAGCTGCTGGAAGCAAGTCTTATCCAAGTGATTTAACTATTGTTGGAATTATTGACCATTGGGATCCAGAGACACAACAACAGATATCAGGAGGAGCAAAGTAATGGAGATAATGCAAGTTATGGGACGCTTGGTTTGTACACAAAGAGTGGAAGGGTTAGGACATATGCATTTAAGAATATTGTGTAATAACAAAGGTAAAAGACTTGTGGCTGTTGACCCTGTCGGTGCACGAGAAGGTAATTGGGTTTTTACTGCAACAGGAACCGCTGCGAGGTGGGGGTGCCCAGACCCTAATGTTCAAACTGATTTAACTATTGGTGGGATTATTGATCATTGGAATCCTGATGATTAGCCTGACTGCTATTCAATAAAACTTGATTTTATAAATTCCTAACTATGACTAACTCTTCAAATCGTCGACCAAAAAGTAGTAATAAAACTATTAAGCCTAAAGATCAGGTTGTTGATGTTACTCCTTTGAATTCAACCACTAAATCAAAAACCTCTTCAAAGATACAGTCTTCCTCAGCTGAAAAAGCATCTAATACTAAAAGCATTCCTAGTGCTAAAAATCTATCCAATGCTTCCGGAGGTGGGGGCTCATTTAATGCCCGAATTGGACAAAATAAAGCTTTTGAAACTAATTCAAATTTTGGAATTGCTTTAGGAATGATTGAAACTCGTGGCCTAGTACCAGCTATAGAAGCAGCAGATGCAATGACTAAGGCTGCTGAAGTTAATTTGATCGTTAAGGAACTTGTTGGTGGAGGATATGTAACAGTAATGGTGCGAGGTGAAACTGGTGCGGTAAATGCTTCTGTGAGAGCAGGTGCGGATGCGTGCGAGCGAGTCGGAGACGGATTGGTTGCAGCACACATAATTGCTCGACCTCATGTTGAGGTCGAACCAGCATTGAAAGGAAGTGGAGCGAAAAGGAGAAGCTGAGTGATTTTTTATTTATAAATTATTTCTTCAATCAATTCATGGTGTAGTAGTTTTTATAAAAGATTAAGTATTTTTCATGGAAGGGTGGAGGCAAAAAAAAAGACCAGAGTGTCTAGAAAAAAGGTTTGAATTCCAATCTTATGAAAAAAATAGAGATTTTCTCGATGCACTAGGTGATTTTTGCGAGAAGGTCAATCGCTATCCCGACATAAGTTTTGGGAAGACTTATGCAAATATCACTATCAGGCCTTTAGAAAATAATGAGAGAGAGGAAATATCAAAAGATGATCATGATTTCGCAAGTAAAATAGATTATTTAAATAAACATCAAGAAAATTAATCTTCTTCTTTTGGTTGTTCTAGATCTCTTTTGATTAATGCCATTAGATAAGAGGGAGTTTTATATCTTCCTGGCAAACAACGATTAAGAGTCTCCAAATGACTCCAGCAAACTGTTCTTTGAATTTGATCAGAGGTACGTCCTTGTTGCAGGAGCCTCCTAAGTGCTTTGCAGTAGAGAGGGTATCCTGCTTCTAGTTCGCCAATAGTCAACTTGGCAGTGGACATTGTCTATTGCGAATCAGTTATTAATTTAGACAATAAAGGGGCCAATTAGCAAAGTGGCAAACTCTTTTTTCGTCACAAAGTGGTTTTTATTTTTCATTTCCTAGCCAAGCAATGCAGTCTACTTCAATTTTCCCTCCCTTAGGAAGATTTGATACTTCAACGCATGCCCTTGCTGGACTAGCTGATCCCCCAAAGGTTTCTGCATAAATTGCATTTACTTTTGCGAAGTCATTTAAATCAGTTAAATAAATGGTTGTTCTTATTACATTTGAACTTTCGCCACCAGCGGCTTCAACTACGGCCATTAAATTTTTTAAAACCTGTCTAGTTTCTTCTTCTATATTTCCTTTCCCGATCATTAACCCAGTTGAAGGGTCTAAAGCAATTTGTCCTGAGCAATACAACCAGTTTTCTACCAAAATTGCTTGGTTGTATGGGCCAACGGGCTTGGGTGCAAATTCTGTTTCGATTGGCTCTATTGCTGAACTTTTCATGAATAATTAGGTCTGAGTTAAGTGATTTGATACACAAATTAGAATTTAACATTTCCAACTATCTTTGTGGCTCCTTAGCATTGTAAATTTTCCGACACTTTCTGCTCTTAAAAATAAATTTGTTTTCCTTTCCTCTGAAAGTGTTGATGGGAGACTAGACATTCCCTTCTGACGTTTATTTTGAATAAGTTTTAATCTTTCGATAATAGAAATATTTTTAGGTTCTAATGTTAAGGCCCATTTTAAGTTATTTTCGGTATATTCATGTGCTGAATATATTTTAGTGTTTCCTGGAAAGGAATTTAGTTTATCTAAACTTTCAAACATTTGATAAGGAGTACCTTCCAGGAGTCGACCACAACCGCCTCCAAATAGGGTGTCTCCAGGGAATAATATATTATATTTAGAATTTTCTTTAGATATATAAAAAGCTATATGATTATTAGTATGACCATTGACTTCAATAACTTTAACCTCACTATCCATTAAATAAAAAATATCATTATCACCAACCGATAATGTTTGAAAAGGTATTCTTTTAAGTTCTTTTTCTGATGCAACAACCTTTGCATCTGGCCATCTTTTAATTAGTTTTTGTGTTCCACCAATATGGTCTTCATGATGATGTGTTTGAAGGACAGCTTTTAATGTGAGGTTTTTTTCTAAAAGCCATTTTTCTACTGGTCCAGATATTGAGGGATCTACTACCACTGCATTGCAATTGTGGACCCATACCCATACGATATTGTCCTGTAGGACAGTAATCGGGTAAATAGTGAATTCGCTTTTTTTCTCTAACATTGTTTTTTTAGATTATGGAATAGTTAGAGCCCATCTCAATAGTTTTTGACATGTTTACTATTGCATTAGCCAAAGGCGCCTTATTGCAAGAATCAGTCTCAATGTTTTCTGACGTTGGACTTGATTTCTCTGCTGTTCTTGAAGATAGCAATCGGCAATTAATGGTTCCGTCAGTTTGTGGTCGTGCTAAAGCCCTTTTGGTTCGGAACAGCGATGTTCCTGTTTACGTATCCTATGGCCAGGCGCAACTAGGAATAGTGGGCTTTGATGTATTACAAGAGCAGAAATTGCAAGTATCTAATTTAGTAGACCTTGGATTTGGAGAGTGTCATATGTCTGTGGCAGTTAAATCCAGCAGTGGCTATTTGAGCGCTTCTGACTTACCACCAAATTGTCGTGTTGCAAGTAAATTTACTAACTGCGCAAAGAATTTTTTTGATCAAATCGATTTGCCTGTTCAATTAGTACATTTAAGTGGATCTGTAGAGCTAGGTCCTATAACAGGTATGGCTGAAGCAATCGTTGATTTAGTCGCAACTGGTCGTACTCTTAGAGATAATGGTCTCATTGAAATTGAAGAACTTTTCAAATCAAGTGCTCGGCTTGTTGGACATCCATTATCTCTAAGACTTGATAAGGGACCCCTTCAAGAAATTATTGATTCAATTCAAATCCAATCTCAGACCAATCTCTTTTCTGATGGCAAAAAATGATTTTCGAAGAGTTAAGAAACTTGGAAAGTATTTAAAAAAAGAAAAAAAACGTTTAATTCTCATACTTTTAATTTTGATACCTGTCGCTTTAGCTGGTGCAATACAACCTCTTCTTGTAGGGCAGGCTATTTCTGTTTTAAGACGAGAGGAAACTATATCTTTTTTTGAGGGTTTGTCTAATGAATTATCAATTAATTTAATAATAGGAATATTATTTATAACAGTATTACTTAGACTTGGATTACAGGGATTTCAGTCATACAATATTCAGTCTGTAGGACAGAGGCTGACGGCACGAATTAGAAATGATTTGTTTTCTCATTCCATGTCATTGTCATTGCGTTTTCATGACAAAATGCCTGTTGGTAAATTACTCACAAGATTAACTAGTGATGTTGATGCATTGTCAGAAGTTTTTGGTAGTGGAGCTGTAGGTGTTTTGGCTGACTTTGTAAGTCTTATAGTTATATCAATAACAATGATTTTAATTGAATGGAGGTTAGGTATTCTACTTTTGGTTGTTCAAATACCTGTTACATTATTTATATTATGGCTACAAAAACGTTATCGAAAACAAAACTATAAAGTTAGAGAAGAACTTTCTCAATTGAATGCAAATTTTCAGGAAAACCTTCAAGGCCTAGAAGTTGTTCAAATGTTTAGAAGGCAATCAATAAATGGTCAAAATTTTTTCAAAACGGGAACTAATTATAAAAATGCCGTTAACGGCACCATCTTTTATGACAGTAGTATTTCTGCTTTTATAGAATGGGTCTCATTAGCGGCAGTAGCTTTAGTTATTTCTTTAGGAGGTTATATGGTTACAGCAGGAGCAATGGGATTAGGTACTCTTACTACATTTATTCTTTATTCACAAAGACTATTTGAACCTTTAAGACAGTTAGCAGAAAGATTTACGCAAATACAGGGAGGGTTAACGGCTGTTGAAAGAATAAGCGAATTACTAGAGAAAAAAATCGATATTTATGATCAAATTAACCATAAATTTGTAAATAAAGAATTAACTAATTCAAGGGAAAATGTTTGTGGTGAAGTTTTGTTTGAAAATGTAAGTTTCTATTACAGAGAAAATGAACCAATAATAAATGATTTAAGTTTTAAAATAAATCCAGGAGAACATGTTGCTCTTGTAGGGCCAACTGGCTCAGGGAAGACTACTTTAATTAGATTATTATGTAGACTGTATGAACCTCAAAAGGGAAATATATATATCGATGGTCAAAATATTAAAAATATACCTATCTATTTATTAAGGAAACAACTTGGCGTTGTTCTTCAAGATACCTTCCTTTTCAGTGGAAATGTTGCAGATAATCTTCGTTTAGATTCTTCAATAGATGATCAACGCTTAAAAGAAATATGTAATGATTTAGGCCTTGATAATTTATTGAGAAAGTTGCCTAATGGATTAGATACTTATATTAGAGAAAGGGGAGGAAATCTTTCTTCAGGGGAGAGACAACTTTTATCTATTGCAAGAGTTGCAATAAGAGATCCAAAAGTATTAATAATGGATGAAGCAACGGCTTTTATGGATCCATCAACTGAGGCAACTTTGCAAAGAGATCTTGATAGATTGTTAGAGAAAAGGACAGCGCTTGTAATCGCTCATAGATTAGCAACTATAGAGGCTTCTGATCGAATACTTGTTATGAGAAAAGGAATTTTAATTGAGCAAGGTACTCATGAGGAATTGAGGGCTTTAGGTGGACTTTATTCTCAGCTTTCTGAATTGCAAGAAAAAGGTCTCACTACCATCTAATTAGTATAAATTTATGATTAATTTAGGATCAAAAAAAATAGGTATGCCAGGGTGGAGAGATGAAAATATTCTTCCAGATGAAATTTTAAAAGATATATATGGACAAGAAGCTCTTCAATACTTTAATCAAGATAATTCATCTATCTTCGTTTTTAGTAATTCAAAATCTTTTGATTTGATTGAACTTGAGCAACTTCTTCAAGCAGTTGGATGGGGAAGAAGACCACTTAGGAGAGTAAAACGAGCTCTAGATAATAGCTTGCTTAAGGTCGGCCTATGGGAACATGATTCTAAATTTCCAAGATTAATTGGATTTGCAAGGTGCACTGGGGACGGAATTATTGATGCAACAATATGGGATGTAGCTATTAATCCTGTTTATCAAGGCTATGGATTAGGAAAGCAACTTATGTCATATCTTATGAAGAGTTTAAAAAGAGTAGGTATTAGTAGAGTAACTTTGTTTGCTGATTCTGATGTGATTACTTTTTATAAAAGGCAAGGTTGGACTTTAGAGCCAAAAAGTAATAAATGTGCATTTTGGTATTCAAATTGAAAAACATATTTGTCTTATTAAGTTATGAATAGTATTCTTTATATAAGCCATCTATATCATAACCCTGCCTCCACATTCTCCTTAATTTTGCATTTTTAATTGCATTTATAATTATATTTGAATTAGACCACTTCCTATCATTAGTATATAAATTTTCTCCAATACAATTAACTTTTGTCTTTTTGTTGATTCTTTTTATAAAGTCTAGATCTTCCATTATTTTTAATGCAGAGAACCCCCCTGATAGGTTGTATAGATTCCTATGTATTAGTAAGCCTTGGTCGCCATAAGGAGTTTGTAAAAAATGACTTCTTAATGCTACTGCTAATTCCAAAATTCTGAATTTTAGACTATTTTTTTTTATTTTGAAGTTAAAATACCATGCAAAATCTTCAGATGTTTTGCTTCTTAGTATTTTCAATACACTTTTTGCCCAACCTGGGTTTAATCTGCTATCGGCATGTAGAAATAAAAGCCAATTTCCGCTTGAATTAGAAGCACCAGTTTTTAATTGATAACCTCGATTTTTTTTAGGTATTTTTATAACATCTACTCCATATATTTTTGAAATAGAAATAGTAAAATCACTACTCCCTCCATCAACTATGGTTAATTCAAAATCATATGGCCATTCATGTAAATCAGATAGTAGAAGAGGGAGGTGACTTGCTTCATTTAAAGTTGGTATGATGATGCTGAGATTTGGAAGCTTTTGTGATCTAACCATGGTGATAAATCTATAATATTGTCTAAATCATTTTTAGTTTGAAGCAGTTGATAATCTATTTGATTTAAGGATGCTAATTGAATTGTTTTCTTTAGGACTTTATCTGTTCCCCAACTAATACCAGAAAATGGCCAGGCACATAAAGGATCTATAAGTTTAGTTGATAGTCCTATAAGCCAGTATCCTCCATCACTTGAAGGGCCTAATACCATATCTTTATGATTGAGTATTTGTATTGCTTGAGTTAAGTCAAAACGTGAGATTGATGGTAAATCAGTTCCAATTAGTAAGACAGAATTTGGAATTTGGCGACAAAGAGTGTTTTTAGAATGATTCTTTAGAAACTGTCTTTTCATCTTTGTCCCCAGATTTCCAGGTCCTTGAAGTGCAATTGTTTTTATTTTATTTATAAGTGCCCATTTTTTTGCGGCTTTAATACCAATTCCATCGATGGCTACTTTTATGTCTGCGAGACCTTCTTTTTGAATTTCTTTGGCTACTTTAATTGTGTGGCTCGTTAGTTTCTCTTGGATTTTTGCTGCTTTAAATGCCCCTATTTCCTTTGATAAGCGACTTTTACATCTATATATAGCGTGCCATCTAGTCATTAATACTATAATTGGTTTATTATTTTTGTTGGTTTTTTTTGTATTAGTTATTTCCTTCTTAAAAAGATCCATAGTTAGAATCTCAAACTATTCTATATTTTGGAAGCTTAAGTTACTATTCATTTCATCTGATTAATTTTTGTTCTGAGAAAAATAAATATATTTTTGTATTACTCTTTATAATCTATTGCAATAGTTGATTTCTTGTAGGATGCAATCCAGATTTTTCAATTGGATTCCCAAATTTAAGAATGACTGATTAAAGTTTTTAGCTACACTCATATTCCATTATGTAATGCATGTGCCAACTCGGAATGAGCTATGGACGAAGGTGCAGCAGTTACTGCAAAAGAATTTAAGTAAGCCTTCATACGAAACATGGATACGTCCGGCTGAATTCTTTGATTTCAAAGATGGCTGCTTGACTTTGCTCGCTCCAAATAGCTTTTCAAGCGATTGGTTAAGGAAAAATTATTCTCATACTATTGAAGAGATTGCATCAGAGATATTTGGCCATGAAGTTAAAGTTTACATAAAAGTTAAGGAAGAATTCTCATCAAATAAAAGCAATAAAAAAAAGTCTTTTTCAAATGTAGAAAATAATTCGATAGCTGCTCGTGAGAATTCAGATGTTAAATCAAAGAATACTCCAGTAAAAAAATTTTTACCAGGTTTAAATCTTCGGTATGTTTTTAATAGATTTGTTGTAGGTCCTAATAGCCGGATGGCTCATGCTGCAGCAATGGCAGTAGCTGAGGCTCCTGGGCGGGAGTTTAATCCATTATTTATTTGTGGTGGAGTTGGCCTAGGTAAGACTCATCTGATGCAATCTATTGGTCATTACCGATTAGAAATTGATCCACAAGCAAAGGTTGCATACGTTTCTACTGAAACTTTTACTAATGATTTAATAGTTGCGATCAGAAAAGATGGAATGCAAGCTTTTAGGAACAGATATAGAGAAGCTGATTTGATATTGGTTGACGATATTCAATTTATAGAAGGTAAAGAATATACACAGGAAGAATTCTTTCATACTTTTAATGCTTTGCACGAGGCAGGAAGGCAAATTGTTCTTACAAGTGATAGACCTCCAAGTCAAATACCTCGTTTGCAAGAACGATTGATTTCAAGATTTTCAATGGGATTAATCGCAGATATCCAAGCTCCCGATTTAGAAACGAGAATGGCAATATTACAAAAAAAAGCTGAGCATGAAAGGATGCGTTTACCAAGAGATTTGATTCAGTTTATAGCTGGACGATTTACTTCTAATATAAGAGAGCTAGAGGGAGCGTTTACTCGCGCTGTTGCATTTGCTTCTATTACTGGGCTGCCAATGACAGTAGAATCAGTAGCGCCTATGCTTGACCCTACTGGACAAGGAGTAGATGTTAAGCCTAAACAAGTATTAGAAAAAGTAGCTGAGGTTTTTGGAGTCACTGAGGAAGAAATGCGTAGTCCAAGTAGACGTAGGCCCGTTAGTCAGGCAAGACAGGTAGGCATGTATTTAATGCGTCATGGAACAGATTTAAGTCTTCCTCGTATTGGAGAGTCATTTGGGGGGAAAGATCATACAACAGTTATGTATGCCATTGAGCAAGTAGAAAAAAAATTATCAAGTGAGCCCCAATTAGCAAGTCAAGTTCAAAAAGTAAAAGATCTTCTTCAGATCGATTCACGAAAACGTCGTTGAATTTAAGATCTAATAGTGAGATGAGTTTTAGATTTTTTAATTAAACCTCATAGGATTTTGGTCTAGCCTATTTCTTGTAGGTATTTCAGGACCTTGATCACTACCATCAATATTTGCTGTGCGTTCAAGAGCTTGCCTAAATAATCTTCCTGATAATAAAGGCATATCTCTTGGAACTGAAATTCTATCTCGGAGGTAACGTAATGCAGAGGCACTAGACTTCTCTGGACGGCAATCTGTTTTTGAAATCATAGAAGTTAAGGCTGCTCTCAATGGCTGATCAAATAATTTATTTTTCATTGGGCTAACAGCAATGATCCTTTCTTTATGTTTGATAACTCTTGCTAAAGCTAATGCCTCAAACCTTAGTTTTGATTTTTGATCAACTTTGAAATCTACTAGTTCTAATTGCCCTAATCCAGCACCCACATCAATTTCTTGGGAAAATAATTGTTGGTTTGCATTTGAATTAGTAAAGCAACCTCCCATTTGAGGGGGTAAATCATGAGCATGAGTATGAAAATCTCCTTGAGTTCCTCTATATTCCTCAAGTTTTTCAAGATTTTTAAGCCATGTATTTATAAAAGGGTGCTCTTCTCTCAATGAATATCCTTTGTAGTAAGCCAATGAGGCATTCATTCTTTCAACATATGGAATGAAAATCACATCTGCTGATCCAGGCTTCTCACTACTCTCAGTTGCGATGGGTGTGAGCCATCCTGAAGAATGTTTTTGTAGTTCTTTTTCAAATTTTTTTGCAATATTTTTGAAATTCTCTTTCTTTTGTACTTCTTGGGCTTGGAAAAGAGAGTTGCGACACAACCAGTTACACCAAGATGAGAATAATTCTCTTTCAAGTTTCCTATTCTCTATAACTTTCTTCTCGTTAAGCGATTGACCTAGAGGCCCATAAATTTCTTCTAACACAAATAGGATCTCATCACTTTCTGTGATTACATGATTTTCAATTTCTATTGCAGGGAGCATTCCTGAGGGCACTTTTTTTAAATACCATCTTTCCTTTTCTCCATAGCAACGCATGGTTACTTTTTTAATCCGGTAAGGAATTTTTTTAAGCTCTAACCAAATCCAAACTTTTTGGCAATAAGGACACCAAGCATGATTGTCTCTGTAAAGAGTAACAATTGCCTCGGACTCATCTTTATTAAAAAGACGAAGTGAGGAATATGGGTTGTTCCACCCATTTACTTGGTCAACTGGATCAGCTGCATATATTGCTAATTCTTCCCAACTCATTGCATTTCTGGTTGGATTCATTTATTTCAACGAGAATAGAGAAATAATACTAGGTTGCAAAATTGAAAAGTTCTTTTGATTTAATTGTCATTGGTGCAGGATCCGGTGGGTTGGCTGCAGCAAAGAAAGCAGCCAGTTATGGAGCATCTGTAGCGATCGTCGAGGGCGATCTTGTGGGAGGGACGTGTGTAATAAGAGGTTGTGTTCCTAAAAAATTATTAGTTTGTGGCTCTTCTCTCTTAGAGAGCTTTTTGTCTGCACCATCTTATGGTTTTGATTTTGATAATTTAAAGATCAAGTCAGAGACTTTATTAGCTAATGTTCGAAAGGAAGTGCAAAGGCTGAACGAATTACACGAGAATTTTCTAAATAAGGCTAATGTTGAGCTTTTTAAAGGTTGGGGTGAGTTTAAAAATTCAAATTGTATTGAAATAAAAAATCGAATAAATGGTGAGACTTTAAATGAACTTGATGGAGAAAGAATTTTGATTGCAGTGGGAGGCAGACCTCAAAGACCAAAGATCGAGGGTGCTTCTTTAGGTTGGATAAGTGATGATATGTTTCTTCTTAAAAGCTTTCCGAAAAAAATTACAATTGTTGGTGCAGGCTATATTGCTTGCGAATTTGCATGCATATTGCATGGTTTAGGTGTTGAGGTTAATCAATTAGTTCGAGGTGATCGGATTTTAAGAGGGTTTGACTTTGAACTTTCTTCAGCATTAACCGAGGCAATGAAAAATAAAGGAATGAACATTAACTTTGGTGAGAATGTTTCATCAATAAAAGGGACTCCTGGATCTTTAATTATAAAAACAAATACAGGTAAAGAGTTTGACTCGAATGGATTGCTTTTCGCTACTGGTAGAAAGCCATTTTTAGAGGGGTTGAAGTTAGAACAAGCGGGTGTAGAAACTCTTGAAAATAAAATTAAAGTTGATAGTGAAAGTAAAACAAATACACCTAATATCTTTGCTATTGGAGATGTAACTGACAGGATCAACTTAACACCTGTCGCAATTGATGAAGGTAGAAAGTTTGCTGATAGAAATTATGGCAAATCAGCTCAAAAGGTTAACTATGATTTTGTTCCTTATGCTGTATTTAGTCAGCCTGAAATTGCTTCTGTGGGCATAACTGAAGAGAAGGCTATTCAGTCGTTGGGAAAAGATAAAATTGAAGTATATAGATCAATATTTAGACCCTTATCTAAATCATTGCCAAAGACTGGTCCTAAATGTATTTTAAAGCTAATAGTTGATAAAAATAATAATAAAGTTTTGGGATGTCATATGATTGGGGACAATGCATCTGAGATTATTCAGATGGCATCAATCTCGCTAATGCTAGGAGCTAAAAAATCTGATTTTGATAATACAATGGCATTGCATCCTACAATAGCCGAGGAATTCGTGACAATGAGATAATTTATATAAAGGCATTAGTTATTAGAACTTTTTGTTAGCCTTAACCAGTAGGCAATTGTCTTATAAATTATTATTATTATTGATAATGATATGGCTATAAAAACTAATTCTTTGAATGCTGAATGTAAAGTTGGTAGAGTTAGAGGTATTATTTTGTCTGAAATGTAAAGCATATATAATCCTAATAGAACACCTCCTTCTCCTCTACTTATTATTCCTTTTGTCCAAAAAATTGGCATGCACGCAAATGTAGTTATTACCATGATAGGAATATCCTTAGTTATAAGTAAATTCTCAACCACTAAACCACTGCCTCCAGATAATACAGAACAGCTACCTAAAACTAGTAATTGATTTAATAAACAACTTCCAATTACGTTGCCTATTGCTAGATCAGTTTGACCACGAATAGCGGCCACTAATGAAGTAATCAACTCAGGTAAAGAGGTGCCCAGTGAAACTATCGTTAACCCAATTATTGCTTCGCTTACACCTAATAATCCTGCAATTGTAGATGCGCCTTCTATTAACAGCCGTGATCCAAGAGTTAGCAAGAAAATACCACCTAATAATTTCATGCCTGCATTTAATAAACTTGTTGAGTCTTTTTCTATATTGATTTCTGGCTCTGCTTCTTGGGTTTTTTGAGGCTCCTCTCTTGCTGTGCGAATTTCCCAAGTAGTATTTATTATCAGCGCAATTATCAAAGCTACTCCAAATTGCCAAGTTATCAGCTCTGAAGCGGCCATCCCCCAAACGGCAGTTGAGACTGCTAAAAGAAGAGGAATGTCTCTCCTTACAAGACGACTTTCAACTCTTAAAGGTCGTAAAAGTGCACTTCCTCCTAGAACTACCATCACATTGAAAATATTGCTGCCAACAATGTTGCTCAAAGCCAGACTATCTGATCCAGAGAGGGAGGAGTTAACACTCACAAATAGTTCAGGTGCACTTGTCCCGAGAGATACTATTGTTAAACCAATAACTAGTTGAGGGATCCCAAGGATTAAGGCTAATGCGACAGATCCTTGAATAAAGAACTCCCCACCGCTAAAAAGTAAAAGTATCCCAGTAATAAGCTCTAAAAATGACAATAATATTGATTGCATAATTGAGTAATTTATGGAGAAACTAAATTAGTGAATTAATTTATATTATTTTCATTTGGTATTATCGTAGTATCTTAGCCCTTTATTGATACTTGAAGACTTATAGATCAAGGTTGCATAAGATATACATTGAAAAAACTTTAATCCTGTGATTGCTTCTGTTAATCAAATCTCATTATTAAAGCCGGATGATTGGCATCTGCATTTGAGAGATGGAAAGATTCTTAAAGGTGTTTTAAGTCATACAGCAGATGTGTTTTGTCGAGCAATCATCATGCCTAATCTTGATCCGCCAATAACTACTATAAGCCAAGCACAAGGGTATAAAAAAAGAATTATCCAGTCTATCCCTGAAGGTGTTTCTTTTACCCCATTAATGACAGCGTATCTTACAGATGATATACCTGCGGAGGTCTTAGAGAGAGGCTTTAGAGAAGGTGTCTTCCATGGAGCAAAGCTCTATCCAGCTAATGTGACAACTAATTCCTCGTATGGGGTTACAGATATAAGTAAAATCGACAATTTATTTGAGACGATGGAAAGAATTGGTATGCCATTATTGATTCATGGAGAAGTGACCGATTTCAATGTTGATGTATTTGATAGAGAAGCTGTTTTTATTGAGCGTCACCTTGAACCATTATTACGACGATTTTCATCGCTTAAAGTGGTTTTAGAACACATCACGACCATTGATGCAATTGACTTTGTAGAAAACAGTGAGTTTGATATAGCCGCTACAATCACACCGCATCATCTACATATCAATCGAAACGCAATGTTCAATGGTGGGTTAAGGAGTGATTTTTATTGCTTACCCACAGCTAAACGTGAAATTCATCGTATTGCTCTAAGACAAGCTGCTACCAGCGGTAAACCTTGCTTTTTCCTTGGAACTGATTCAGCACCTCATACCCGCAGCTTTAAGGAAAGCTCATGTGGATGTGCGGGAATCTTTAATGCCCCTTTCGCTTTGGAAAGCTATTTAAAAGTTTTCGAAGAAGAAAATGCCCTAGATAGGTTTGAAGCTTTTTCAAGTATAAATGGAGCAACTTTTTATGGATTACCTTTAAACACAGAGAGAATAACATTAGTTAAAAGAAATATTTCCGTACCTCAAATGATTGACGTTGGACTAGATGGTGATCCCAATGATTTTGTAAAACCATTTCATTCAGGAGAAACTCTTCGCTGGGCAATTGGGCATTTTTAGTGAGATTGGTGAATGAGTCTTCCAATAATTATTTAACTCTAGATATTCTTAAGAGTACTGATTTAAGCACATACGTTTACGCTAATATGTGAATGGCTTAGAGTTGAATCTCTAGCATTGTGACAACCCTTGCTATCACTGGGGAGTGTGGCGGAATTGGTAGACGCACCAGACTTAAAATCTGTTGGCCGCTTTTTGGCCGTGGGGGTTCAAGTCCCCCCACTCCCATGATCTTTTCTATCTCGATTGTGTGTTTAGTCCCTTTTGGCTTAATGGGAGCTGTTAATCCGATAATTACATTATCTGTTTATGCGGTATTGGGAGGGGTGTATTTATTGGTAGTTCCTTTATTTCTTTTTTATTGGATGAATAATCGTTGGAATGTTATGGGAAAGTTAGAACGCCTTTTTATATATGGACTTGTGTTTCTTTTTTTTCCTGGAATGGTTTTGTTTGCACCGTTTCTAAATTTAAGAATGAATGGAAAAGAGGAGTCTTGAACTTTGACAAGAGCACAGGTTTTTCAAATAGGTTTGCTTGTTTTTGTTTTAGGTGGCTTGGGATATGAAGTGTTTCAGTTACTTGGATTTGAATCAATATCAGCTGGTATTGCAGCACAGTCAATATTAATTTTAATTATTTTTGCATGGACCGCTTCTTACCTATTCAGGGTTTTTTCTGGGAATATGACTTTTATGGAGCAACGTAAAAGGTACAGAGAGGCTTATGAAAAATTGACTGATGAAAAAATTATAGAAAAGTTTGAGGCCATGACAGAAGAAGAAAAAATTGAATTACTAAAAACCGTTGATGAAGAAAGTATTGAATAAACTTAAGTTTTAATTACTAAATCTCAATAATTTTTTAGTTTTAGGGATATAAAAATGATAAAAAAGATAGATACCCAAGGCTTAGAACATTGAAAAGTACAAATATTAGTAGGTCTTTTTCCAAAATAAAAAAGGAGAAAAGAATTGCATTAATGCCTTTCCTTATGGCAGGTGATCCTGATTTGGAAACCACAGCAAAGATTTTGTTAGAACTTCAGGCAAATGGTGCTGACATGATTGAGCTAGGCATTCCATACAGTGATCCTTTAGCAGATGGACCCATTATTCAATTAGCAGCTTCTCGAGCGCTCTCTGCGGGAACTTCTCCTGACAGGGTTTTTAAAATGTTGTCTGAATTGAGAGATCAATTGACAATACCAATAATTTTATTTACTTACTCAAATCCACTTATTAATAAAGGTCTTGAAGAATTTTGTTTGCAAGCTTCAAAAGTAGGTGTTTCAGGACTTGTCGTTCCCGATCTTCCTTTAGAGGAAGCAGAAAAGCTCTCTAAGATAGCTGAATCTGAAGAAATTGATCTAGTTTTACTTGTTGCCCCCACAACACCCAAGGACCGTATGAAAAAAATTGCAGCGACTTCTAATGGATTTACTTATCTTGTTAGTGTTACTGGGGTAACAGGAGAAAGGTCTTCACTAGAAGATAATGTTGAGACTCTTGTTAAACAACTAAAACATTCTTCATCTAGTCCAATTGCTGTGGGCTTTGGAATCTCGGAGGTAAAACATATTCAACAAGTTAGAGAATGGGGAGCAGATGGCGCAATTGTTGGTAGTGCCTTAGTCAAAAGAATTGCTAATGCCTCTATCGGAATGAAAGTCGAAGAAGCCGGTTCTTTTTGTAAGGAACTAAGAGCTGCGACTAACTAATATTTTTTTAAATAGAAACAGATCAAGCTGAATATTGAATTCTTTTCTATGTTTTATCTTGAGAAGGATTGTCTTTACTTAACTTGAAAATCATGGATCAATTTGTACTTTGGGGGTCTTACTGTGAAGATGCTCTAATAAAGAGAACACCTTTTAGGGAAGAGCATTTAAACAGACTCTCATTATTTAAGAAAGAAGGTATTTTAATAACATTAGGACCGACAAAATGTAATAGATATGTTTTTGGGATATTTAAATCTGATGATATTGAGCATATAAGAAGTCTTATCAAAGAGGACGTTTACTGGAGAGAGGGAATATGGACTGATTTCGAAATTTACTCCTGGACCCAAGCATTTTGAGCTTGTTCCCAGACCCAATTAGCTACAATTTGATCACCATTGTCTCCTAGCTTATCTTCATATCCACTCATTATCCCTATCCCTTGTCTAGCTATCTTCGCTATAGCTTCTGGATTGTCAATACCATTACGCTTTAATGATGAAATCTTTAAATTTTTTGATCTTCTGATTATGTTCCCGCCATTAATGTGACATCCAGCACAGTTGTTTTTGAAAAGACTTTTCCCTAAATCTGCCTCTATAGCACTTAGTTCTTTCGGGAAACTTAAATAAAAAAATGTGCAACAAAAACTGATTAGAAAAAGATCTCTTAACCTTTTGTTCATAGTCTTGTAAACCTTATTTGTCGAAATTAATTTTTGAAAGATCCTCACAAATTTCGTCAAGAAGATCAAGTTGACCAGAAGAATTTATGTCACAATTCTTCTTTGTTTCCCCTCCCTCACCGTTTGTCCATAACTTTTCAACCTCACAAAGTTGATTTGCAATTTTTGGAATTCCACCATAGTTAAAATCTTTTTTTAAAGATTCAATTAAAGTTGGCATTCTTGCTGAAGGGAGATTAAGACTTTGGCAAAGTTCTGATTGTGTTCTACCTGTCTGCCTCAACCAATCTTTGATAAGAAGGATTAGATCTTCTTCGATGTCTTTTGACCAGCGCTCTTTGTTCATAGTGGAAACCATTTATCCAGCTTAGATTTTGCTCTGTATTTTATCTCTGGAGTAATGTGATGTCGCCATAGACTAATTACAGCTGTTAGAGCTACAAGATCATCGCTAAAACCTGAGGCAGGAATAAAGTCAGGAATTAAATCAACAGGAACAATTAAGTAAGTAAGTGCCCCCATGATGGATATCCTCACCTGGGGAGGAGTTGCATTATCCATGATGAGCTCAAATCCTTCCAAAGCAGGCTGAGCAATTGCTCTTCCTGCTCTTAATAAGATCTTTTTAAGTACTCCTTCGTCGATAACAGAGCTTTCAAGTACTTCTGCCTCAAATACTTCTTTATTAGAGTTCCTTGAACTAACCACAATTAGATACTTTTCTCTAAAAGACCACTTTGAATTCCTGTTTTTCTCAATTTCCTTAGCGCGCGTTGAACTACTTGTCTGCAATATTCCCTGCTGCAATTCATTTGTCTAGCTACTTCAGCTAACGTCCTCCATTCATTTGATCCATCCAGGCCAAATCGTAGACTTAGTATCGTTCTCTCTTTAGGTGTGAGATTTGATTTATCCAATAATGACCAAGCAGAGGCACTTCTTTCTGCTAATTCGGCTAGTTCCATAGGAGGAACTTCCTCACTTGGAAGAATATCGACAAGCTCTGAAGGATCTGCTTTTGATTTGACTGCACCTTGCAAACTTACTGTGATACTTCTCAACTCGCATGCAAGCAATTCTTCTACTTCCTCTATAGGAATTTTCATTTGTATTGCTATTTGGTTGGTTGAGGGATGAACTCCAAGTTCTTGCATTAGTCGAGATTTTGCAGCACGAAGTTTTGTTAGCTTTTCATTTATGTTTACAGGGATTCTTATAGTTCTACTTTGTGTTGAGAGTGCTCTATTTAATCCTTGTCTAATCCACCAGTAAGCGTAAGTTGAAAATCGATGACCTCTTTTGGGATCGTATTTCTCAACAGCTCTTGTTAACCCTAAGGTGCCTTCTTGAATCAAATCAAGAAGATCAAGCCCTTTACCTTGATAGCGCTTGGCTAAATTTACAACAAGCCTTAAATTTGCAGTTATCATTTGATTCTTGGCACGCTCACCCGCTTTAAGTTTTTTCTTTTCTGCGTTTGAATATTCGCACTCGGGCCCATTGCCTCCAGCTTGTTGGCAGCGTTCATTAAGTGCAACCATTGCTTGCACTTCTCTTCCCATTGTGAGCTCTTGCTCTGGTGTGAGCAATTCGTGTCTTCCTATTTCTCCAAGAAAGTCGCTTAATGAACTCACGATTTATTCCTCCTTGTATTAATAACCTAGAGAGAAATTGTTTACTTTCAATAGGCGTAATAAAGTGTTCGGAATTTATTATTTATCTTTTATCTATTCTTGATGCCTTCACTAGATTAATAAAGCCAAAAGAAGTTTTGTATGATTTTCACTTGCTTTGTTTAAAATGCGTTTAAATAAATTATTTTTTAATAAAAATATCTCATAAACCACTGGTATCAATGATATTTTTAAAGTAGTTTTTTGAACTATCAACCTCTTTAAAGATTTTTTAGTCTCCAATAATAATTTTTAATCGCTATCTCAGATTTAAGGAAAACGTTGTTTTCCCAAAGATTTAAGAAAATCGGTTGATTTGTTTTTTTCTCTTTCAAGACTTTTTTATGAATTTAATCCTTTGTCTTTTACCAAAGAAACTTAATTTAAAAATGAAAAAATAATATAAGTGTTGCTTCTTTCGCTACTGATTTCTTCTTGGAGCTCCTTTTCTTTTAACTAAAACTTTCAGAACGTCTTCCCAGGAAACGTTTTGATGGGCTAAAGAAACTTGCATATGGAAAAGTAGATCGGCAGCCTCATTAGCAACTGAAATAGGATTTCCATCTTTACAAGCCATAATAAATTCGGCTGTTTCTTCGCCTATCTTTTTTAAGATTTTATTATTGCCTTCCTCTAGGAGGCTATTTGTATAGCTTCCCTCCTCAGGATTACGTTTGCGACTATCTATCACTTTGAATAATTCACTACAGGCATCAGATGGAGGGTAAAGAACGTCTTCATTTGTTTCTAAATCTTTAAAGAAACAACTTCTTTTCCCTGTATGGCAAGCGATTGAACCAATTTGCTCAATTGATAAAAGTATTGTATCTGAATCGCAATCAGTTCTAATTCCTTTCAGTTTTTGAAAATGACCGCTCGTTTTCCCTTTGTGCCAAAGTTCTTTCCTTGACCGACTCCAATAGTGAACCTCACCAGATTCTAATGTTTTCGTAATAGATTCTTTGTTCATCCATGCCATCATTAAAATTGAGCCATCGACCCAATCTTGAGCTATGGCTGGGATCAGTCCATTTTGATCAAAATGTAGATTATCTATAAAAAGCATTTTTAATTAAGCCAAATAGGCTTTTAACTCTAATTATTTAAATTTAATCCTCTATTGGTTTTTTATTCATCTTTTTATGACGATTAAAGATATTCCATTTAATTGCTCAAAGCATTTTAAAGACTATCCATGCTCGCACCGTCAATGGAAACATAAAGGACACTGTCGTTATGTTCATGGATACAGTCGAAGCTTTACCTTTTGTTTTGCTTCAAAAGAACTTGATGAAAATGGCTTCGTTGTCGATTTTTCAAGTCTGAGGCCTTTGGAAGAGAAGTTAAGAGAGCATTTTGATCATACTTTTTTAGTCAATTTTGATGATCCTCTTCTTGAAACATGGAAAGACCTTCACTCTAAAGAAGTACTAGATCTTAGAGTTATGAAGAATGTTGGTATGGAATCAACCGCTGAATTAGTGTGGGGATGGGCTAATGATTTATTATTTTCAAGAGAGAAAGGTAGATCTTGTTGTTGGAAAGCAATAGCACATGAAAATGATGTTAATTCCGCTTGTTATACCTTCCTCCCTGAGTGGTTCAATCCTTAATATAGTAAGACTTCTTGTTGAAATACAATTAACGTTTTAAGCTTTTTAGTTGAAAATTAATTTTGAGTCTTTATTTTCTATCTTTATAGTGCTTCCTTCTTTATATTTGCCTTTAAGGATATATTTTGCTATTTCACTTTCTAATTCTTTTTGAATAACTCTTTTTAAGGGCCTAGCACCATAGCTTTGGTTGTATCCAATTTCAGTAATCAAAGATAGGACATCGCCATCAATTTCAAGCTCGATTCCTTTAGCTTCTAACCTTTCTCTTAAACGGTTTAATTGTAAATCGACTACTTTAAGTAGAGTTTCTTTTTTAAGCGGTTCAAAATTAATTATTTCATCAAGCCTGTTTAGGAACTCAGGTCTGAAATTTGATTTCAGTTCTTGATTAATAAGTTCATCTATATTTGTCGACGGATTATTAGTTACATCATTTTCAGAGATTAATTCGCTTCCTAAATTACTGGTGAGAATAATAATAGTGTTTTTGAAATTTGTTGTTCTTCCTTGTCCATCAGTTACTCGGCCTTCGTCAAGTATCTGTAGCAATACATTGAAAACATCTTTATGTGCTTTTTCAATTTCATCAAAGAGCAAAACGCAATAAGGTTTTCTTCTGATTGCTTCTGTTAATTGTCCACCTGCTTCGTAACCAACGTAACCAGGAGGAGCACCAATTAAGCGACTTATAGAGTGTTTTTCCATATATTCAGACATGTCTATTCTAATTAGAGCATTTTCACTATCAAAAAGTTGAGAAGCCAAAGCCTTAGATAATTCAGTTTTACCGACGCCTGTTGGTCCTAAAAATAAAAAACTTGCTATTGGTTTATTTGGATCACTAAGTCCTGTCCTTGATCTTTGTATGGCAGATGATATGGATTGGACGGCTTTATTTTGACCAATAACTTTTTTATGAAGCTCAGATTCAAGATTCAGTAATTTTTCAATTTCAGTTTGCGCAAGTCTTTTAACTGGAATAGATGTCCACTTTGCAATTATTTCAGCTACATCATCAGCGATAACCTCCTCTCTCAAAAGTGATTTCTCAGAATTGTGAGATAAATTTTTTAAATTAAGTTCTTTAGATTTTAAATTTTGTTGATAATTCACAAGGGTGCCGTATTCAAGTTCAGCCGCCCTGTTGAGGTCATAATTCCTCTTTGCTTTTTCTATTTCTAGTTGTACTTTCTCTATTTCTTCTTTAAGTGTTGAAATTTCTTCGATTGACTCTTTCTCTTGTTCCCATTTCTTGTTTACTTCAATTTGATTTTTTGTTAATAATGCTAGTTCCGTAGTAATTAATTCGAGTCTCTCTTTACTAGAAAAATCTGACTCACCTTGCAAAGATAATTTCTCCATCTCAAGTTGGATGATTTTTCTATCAATCTCATCAATTTCTTCTGGTTTTGATGTTATTTCCATCTTTAAACGTGAGGCTGATTCATCTATTAGATCGATAGCTTTATCAGGTAAAAACCTCTCGGGTATATACCTATCACTCAATATCGCCGCAGCTATTAGAGCGTTATCAGAGATACGAACACCATGATGGACTTCATATCTTTCTTTTAGTCCTCGTAAGATCGAAATCGTATCTTGGACTGAGGGTTGTTTTATAAGTATTTGCTGAAATCTTCTTTCCAGCGCAGGGTCTTTCTCAAAATGTTCTCTATGTTCATTGATGGTTGTTGCTCCAATACATCTCAGTTCACCTCTAGCAAGCATTGGTTTTAGGAGATTACTGGCGTCCATTGCTCCACCACTCGCTCCTGCCCCGACGACAGTATGTATTTCATCGATGAACAAAATTATTTTTCCTTCTGAATCTGTGACGTTTTTAAGAACTGACTTAAGTCTCTCTTCAAATTCACCACGGAATTTTGCACCTGCTATTAGAGCCCCCATGTCTAAGGAAATTAATTGACGGTCTTCAAGGACTGAAGGAACATCTCCGTTGATAATTCTTTGTGCTAAACCTTCAATGATTGCTGTTTTACCCACGCCAGCTTCCCCAATCAATACGGGATTATTTTTAGTTCTACGGCTAAGTATTTGAATTGTTCTTCGAATTTCCTCATCTCTTCCAATTACAGGATCTAATTTTCCATCTCTGGCTGCAGAAGTAAGGTCTAGGCCATACTTCTGAAGAGCTTCGTAGCTATTTTCAGCGTTTTTCTGAGTCACTTTTTTGTCCCCTCTAATTGCATTTATTGCCTTAATAAGGCTGTTTTTGTTGATTTGATTTTGTTCAAATAACCTATGACAAACTCTCTCGTCATCAAATAGGGAAATCACTAAATGTTCGCTTGAAATAAAATCATCTTCGAATGATTGTTTAATATTTTTTGCTCTTGAAATTGAAAAAGATATATTTTTGCCAAAGAAAATTGATTCTTGAGCTTTCAACATTTTGGGTTGGTTCTTTATAAATTCTTCAATTTCTGTAAGTAGCTTTCTTGTTGTCCCGCCCGATCTTTCTATTGCTTTTATTGCGATTTCATTTTTCTTTAGAAGAGACCAAAGAAGATGTTCTGTTTCTAAAGTCTGATGTTTTTCAGTTAATGCTAAATCTTTTGCATCAATGATTCCTTGCCAAGCACTGTTAGTAAAATCATCAGGATTTACCTTCATCCTTAAAATTAATTTTTTTCAGTTAGATCCTATTCAAGTCTATTGATTGTATAAATATAAGAAAACCGACCTATTTTGATTTGGCAAATAAATTTGTGTGATCACTTTAAGTTTTTTGGACTAATTAGTTGAATTTTTAAAATCTTAATTTTATCTACTTTAGGCATATGATTCATATTGATTAGCATTTTTAAAGAAATTAAAACTCTCCCATTTGATGGCGAATTAACACTTTTTTAAACTAAAAATAAATCATTTGATGTCTTAATTCGCAATAGTTTCTCATCTAAAAAAAATTATGCTTCGTTCTTTTTGTTGAATTTCTAAATATATTAAAAAAAAAGATGGGGTCTCCCCCATCTTTAATAAATTCTTTTGGAGATTTATTTGACTACGATTTTCCCAACCATGCCTGCACCCCTATGAGGCTCGCAGTAAAAGTCGTAGGTGCCAGCGGTGCTAAAAGTTCTCTCCCAAGACTCTCCTGGAGCAAAAGCTAAATCTGGATGACTTAGATCATCATTTCCGTCAAAAACGGCATTATGAGGAGCAAGTTTGTTGTTTACAAACTTTACCGTGTCACCAGCGTTTATGTTTATGCTGCTTGGTTCAAAAGCAAGCATTCCTGCATCGGTGCCTAGCTTAACTTCAACAGTTGAAGCATTCACATTGGATACGCCAATTACTAGAAATGCAAAAAAAGCAAATAACGCTGTTGAAATAGAACGAATCATGAAATTAATTTTTCTCTTTATTTTAATTTTACTACTTTAGCTTCTGTTTGACATTTTAGTGTTTAGTTAAACCAGAATTATGTAAAACTTGACTTAGAGTTTTGGCATGGCTTATACCCCCAAAGGTTTCAGGAGAGGTTACCGGCTCATGTATAAAGTGTTTTTGTCTAAGACTGAATCTATCCCAGTTTGTAATTTGAATTGGAAGTAACATCGTTAAAAGTTCAATAAGCCAAGTCCAAAGAGGGATTTGAGGGACTTTACTCATTCCTTTCCATTTTAAAAGCGTCTGAATTACCACATCAATACTTATATAGGGTTGCCCTAAAACCAATTTTTTTATTTTAGTGCCAGTAACAGCTTGTGTAGGTTTGAAATTAGAGGTGGCTAGATGCCCGCAAATGAAAGCAATATCTGCCGCATGAATAAAATGAAACCTTGAAAATAATTTTATCCATCTTGCCAGCCAGATCCATTTCAATGCATCTCTAAGGCCTTTGGTCAGATAACTAGTTGGAAAATTACTTTTTCCGTCTAAACGACCACCAAAAACCAGTGTTGGGAATACAGCTATGATCTTAGTTGCAAGCTCATGTGATTCAAGTTCTCTGAGGCATTGTGCTTTCGTTTGTATATACTCTGTTCCATAGGTAAAAGCTTCCGGTAACAAATTTAAGTTTCTATCAAGAACACTTGCAGTTGAGAAATAAATAATTTGCTTGATATTGGAAGGATTTAGTAAATTGAGCAAATTTTTTACGGCATCAATATTTACTTCTTTTGCTCTTTTAGGATCACCCCAAGCAGTTGCAGTATGAATAACTCTGTTGACTTCTGAAATTTCTTTCTTGAACTTATTTGATTGTCTCAGATCTCCTACTAAAATTTTAATCCTTGGATTTTCTAAATTTATTGAAGTTATTTTTTTTGGATCTCTAACCCATAAAAATAATTCTGAACTTGAGTTTTCGATTAGCCAATTTGCTATGTATTGTCCAACACATCCACTTGCACCAGTAATCAGAATTATTTCGTTTTTCAAGATGAAACTTTTATAAGTTCATTGACGTTTTTGCCGGCTTCAAAAAACACTCTTGCATTTTCTTCTGGCGTCCCAGGAAGTATTCCATGACCAAGGTTAAGAATATGTTTTCTACCTTTGGCTTTTTGGACGACATCAACAATTCTTGATCTGATCGCATCAGGAGTACCAAACAAAAGTCCTGGATCAACATTTCCTTGCACTCCTACTGCTTGAGGCAGTCTTTTTAGTCCATCCGTCATATCAACAGTCCAATCTAAAGAGACTATATCTACTCCGGTTTGTCCCATCCTTTCAAGAACTCCAGCACTGCCAGAGATATATAAAATCATGGGTGTATCTGGATGTTTCTCTTTTACTAAATTGACTACTTTTTGTTGATAAGGTGCAGCAAACTCGTCATAATCTTGTGGACTTAATTGTCCTGCCCATGAATCAAACATTTGAACTACTTGGGCCCCAGATTCAATTTGATAGGACAAATAGTTCGCAATTGATTCTGCAAAGTGATTTAAAAGTTGATGCAGCAGTTCTGGCTCTTGGAATGCCATTGCCTTTATAACTGCATAATTTTTGCTGCTTTTCCCTTCTACAACATATGCAGCAAGAGTCCATGGAGCACCTACAAACCCAAGAACTGCAGCCTTGTTCCCAACGCTTTCTCTTAGCCTTCCAAGGACTTCACCAACAAAAGACATGCTCTCTTCTGGTTGAAGAGGCTTTAGGTCTTTTACCTGTTTGAGGCTTCTTATTGGGTCATTTATCAAGGGTCCTTTACTTTCAACGATGTCAAAGTTGATTCCCATTCCAGGAAGAGGAGTCAAGATATCTGAAAAAAGTATTACTCCATCTGGTTGAAAAGCTTTAAAAGGTTGCATTGAAATTTCATAAGAAAGATCGGGGTTTTCGGATCTTTCTCTGAAACTTGGATGGTTATCACGCAGGTCGCGGTATACCTTCATGTATCTCCCCGCTTGACGCATCATCCAAACCGGGGGCCTTTCAACATTCTCTCCGCGAGCGGCACGAAGTAGTAAAGGAGTAGTTTCGTTCATTATTTTGTCCTTTTAACCGAAAAACTTACATGAACCAGTAACTTGAAAATCATGAAATACGTTCTCTGCAAAAGTTCGTCATACCTTTTGAATTTTTACATCCTGAAGACAGTTGAAATTAGTTTATGAGGCAAGGTTGAAACATTTCTATTCGAGGACGGTTAATTATTCTTGGATTTATGCTTTAGGACCAGAACGCTGAGGGGTGGAAGGCAAAGATCTATAGAATTTTCATAGCTGTGAATGTTGTATGAATCTGTTGATTTTCCTCCCATATTTCCTAAATTTGAGCCCCCATATTGACACGCATCTGTATTGAAAATTTCTTCATAGAATCCTTCAACAGGTACACCTATTCTGTAATTAGAATGATTTTGAGGAGTAAAGTTTGCCACTATAACTAACCATTCTCCATCAGTTTTTTCTCTTCTCATAAAACTGATTACTGAATTTTTATTATCATCACAATCAATCCACTGGAATCCGTATTCGTCAAAATCATTTCTCCATAAAGCAGGTTCTTTTTTGTATAAAGTATTTAAATCATCTACTAATTTCTGTATTCCTTTGTGAGGTTCATAATTTAGAAGATCCCATTGCAAATCATCCCAAACATTCCATTCTTGTCGCTGTCCAAATTCCATTCCCATAAATATTGTTTTTTTACCTGGATGTGTCCACATATATGCAAGCAAGGCTCGTGTATTAGCGTACTTTTGCCAGTCATCACCTGGCATTTTGTGTAAGAGATGACTTTTTCCATGAACAACTTCATCATGGCTTAAAGCAAGCATAAAGTTTTCTGTAAAGTTATAACAAATGGAGAAAGTAATGTTGTTTTGATTGAATTGCCTAAACCATGGGTCAATTTCAAAATAATCGAGCATATCGTGCATCCAACCCATGTTCCACTTGAGGTTGAACCCGAGTCCATCCATGTCTGTTGGTTTGGTTACACCAGTCCATGTGGTTGATTCTTCGGCGATAGAAAGTGCACCAGGAAAATGTTGAAAAAGAACGTGATTAGCCTGTTGTAGAAATCTAACTGCTTCTTGATTTTCATTTCCTCCATCTTCGTTAGGTATCCATTCACCCTCCGGACGAAGATAGTCTTTGTAAAGCATTGATGCGACTGCATCAACACGTATTCCATCGATATGAAATTGATCAAACCAGAAAATTAGATTTGCAACTAGAAAATTACGAACTTCATTTCGACTGTAATTAAAAATTAATGTTCCCCATTCTTTGTGCTCTCCAATTCTGGGATCTGAATGCTCGTATAGATGGCTGCCGTCGAAATAAGCAAGTCCATGCTGATCTTTTGGGAAATGGCCTGGAACCCAATCAAGAATGATTCCTATGCCCTCGTTATGACATGAATCAACGAATGCACGAAACTCATCTGGTGATCCATATCTACTTGTAGGCGCATACCAACCAGTAACTTGATACCCCCATGAACCATCAAAAGGGTGCTCTGAAATTGGCATAAGCTCGATATGAGTGAAGCCTCTCTCTTTGACATAAGGAATGACTTTATTTGCCAGTTCTTTGTATGTAAGCAATCTTGAGCCAGGCTTCATATCTGCTGCTGGGACGGGGGCTCTATGCTCCCCGTTTGAGTTGATAAATGGATTGTCTGAGGACGCATGCATCCAGCTACCTAAATGCATTTCATAAACTGATATCGGCTGCTCTAAAGGATCTCTATTGTCACGCTTGGATATCCAAGACTGATCATTCCATTGAAATGAATCGATTTTTGATATGACGGAGCTTTTTGCAGGTCTTACTTCATGTTGAAAACCATAAGGATCGGCTTTCTCGTAGCAATGTCCTTTTTCAGTCCTGATTTCATATTTGTATAAATCTCCCTCAATTAGACCAGGTATGAATAGCTCCCAAATTCCTCCTAGACGTTTTTGCATAGGATGATGTCGACCATCCCATGAATTGAGATCACCAATAACAGAAACGCTTTTTGCATGAGGTGCCCATAAGCAAAACATAACTCCTTGCTTTTTATCTATTTCAGTGACGTGAGCCCCCATTTTTCTCCATATGTGATGGTGATTCCCCTCAGCAAAAAGATGTCTATCAATTTCACCCATCCACTCTTTTCGGAAGCTCCAAGGATCATGTTGGACATGTTCAATTCCTCCTCTATTGACTTTTATTTGATAGTCAGTGCCAGGATCTTTTTCTAAAACGCCTTCAAATATCCATTCGTGGTTGGGATTTTGTAGCTGAATTTCCGTTCCTTTTGTTATTAGTTCAACTGCACTTGCCTCAGGCATCCATATTCGAATTATCCATTTGTCTTTAAAAGGTTGAGGACCAAGAATAGAAAAAGGACTTTCATGTCTGCATTCAGAAAGTCTTTGTCCGTCATCTTTCAAAGAATCTAGAAGAATAGAGACGGGCATGACTTATTGCTTAAATAGCAAGTTAGCTTAATCCTATGCAAGTAAATATTGAACCCCTAACAGGAAATAAGTGACTCAAATTTAAGTTTTGAATTTAAAAGTAAGAGTGAAATTGTAGTCACTAAGCAGTGAGGGCTGGGCCCTTCGCATAAATATTGACTCTGTCCAGGATTTATTCCAATTGCTGGCCATCCAGATCCTGAGATTGAAATTCTTAAACGATCTCCTTTTTTCAATGTAGCGAGAATTGGTTGAAGTCTGATTTTTCTAGAGGTTTTTTTTTCTTGCTTACAATCGACAATTCTGAGGACACCAGTTGAAACTTGCATAGCAGTATTTTCAACCTCACTGGGAATTATTGATAATGCAACGAACAGATCAAAAGTCTCCCTGTCACACTTGGTTCCTAAGGAAAGAGTTGGGATACCCTCTAGCCTAAGATCCTTTAATATAGGGTTTGATGTAAATACTGCTACGTCAGGGCGAATATCAATCTTAAATCTGTTTGCTTCACCAGCTGTATCACTGAGATGTCCTCCAATTGCTGGTATGGGTCTCCATGGGTCGTGAACTAAATTCACTTCATTATTTGCTTCTAAATCAGAATTAGGGACTAGGCCTCCCTCAAGAGGACTTATTGAGGCTAAACCTTCGCTACGAAGATTCCATATGGGAGTTTTATTTTGAACCGAAAGCTCCCAATTCTTAGTTGTTAGATTCCAAAGATTAATTTGAGGGAAAGAAATTTCTTTGTTTTTTTCTTTTAAATGAAAATCAAAAAAATCTAACTGGGTGCGTTGTACACCCTCCCACCATTGAAGATGAGTAGCAGGACCTATGAGTAATTTAGGATTGCCTCCTGCCTTTTTAGATTTCTCATAAATATCTATAATCCCTTTCAAATGTGGATCCCACCAACCCCCAATTAGAAGCAAAGGTTTTTTTAACCAGCTATCTAATGGCTCATGGGTTTTCCATTGAGGAGTTTTGCTAGACGAAATATTTAGCCATTTATATGCCATCCCTTCTGGGTCATTCTTTTTAAGTAAATCATGACCGTTAAATAAATATTTTTTCGATTCAAGGTTTTCACGGATTTCGTACCAAGCTGTCCAATTCTTCTTTCTTTGTGCTTTTTGGGCGGCTAATTGCAGACCCCATCCAATTCCTAAGTGCCACCAAAACGCTCCTCCTTCACAACTCCAATGTTCATTCTCTGAAAGCCCTGTCATTGCTGGAATAATGCAATCAGGGGGAGGAGTACCATCCTCCGCGATGAGTTGTGTTAACCCTTGATATGAAAAACCGTATGTGCCTAGTAGGCCATTGCATTCAGGCAAGGATCTTACCCAATCATGCGTTTGACTAGTGTCTGAAGCTTCTTGATTAAAACCTGAAAACTCTCCTTCAGACCCACCTTGACCTCGTACATCTTGTATGACAACTAGATAGCCCTTACTAGCCCACCAAGATGGATGTGCATACGTAATTGTAGAAGCAATTTCTCTTCCATATGGCTGGCGCATAAGTAGGACAGGCCATGGACCGTTCCCGTGAGGAGACCAGATTCGAGATTTTAGTAATGTTCCGTCCTTAAGTTGTAAGTCTTCGTCTCTGTATTTTATTGAATTCATTATGTGTTTTAAAAAGTTTCGTGGCAATAAAGACCTCTGACGTACATAGAAAGAATCTCAGCATCAACTTCGCTTATGTTTTTTTGGATTGAGATTTTCTGAATAGATTTTTGTGAGCCAGCTGAAATGTTTTCTTGATTTAGTTCTCTGAACATTTCACAAATAGACTTAGCTTCTTCAGGATTCCGTTTGACACTATCAAAAAGTCTTGATTGAGCAATTGCACCTTGACTGACTCCAAATGATGTAAATATTAAAGTGATTAGTAAACCATTCATTTCCTTTAGTTTACCTAGTTTCTTTTAAATTATTTATATTCTATTACCTAATTGTTCTTGGGTAAATTAAATAATGTTTTTTTCGCTTTCTCGATTAGAAAGTGAGCTTTTTTTAGATCTATTATTGGAATTCGTCCTGTTCGAAGAATTCTTTCAAAGCGTCCAGTCTTTTGAACTAGCTCTTGAGGAGTAAGTCTTGAAATGGCCTCGTTAGAAATTAATCCTGAGTGCATCAACAAGGCGGCTTCGTTGAGTTGAATATCTAAAGTACATATAAAATACGCTATGCATTTAAGTCTTTTTAGATTGCGAACACTACCCAGACTTCCATAGATTAGATGATTTATTTCTTCATCACTAATTAATAATAAAGAATCCCATGTTTTTATATTATTTGATAGTAGTATTTTTTCTTCTTGATAAAAGGTTTTAGGAAGATCTTTCAAGAATGACTTATTATTCATCAGTTTCTAATGTGGTAAGTTCTTCAAGATCAGTATTTTCCGATAAATATTCAGTTGCAGAATAATTCCTATCTGGTAACTCTATTATCTTTGATTCTTTTAAATCATTTATTAATTCGCCTAGAATAATTGGTTTACTTATTCCATCTCCTGCTGCTTCTATCTTTCTGAGCCTGACTTTGACCTGAGCGCCATTTCTTCCTCCTCCTTTTAAATTACCAGCTATTTGTAACAATGTTGGTTTGATAGCCTCTTTGGGAAAATCATTTGATGCTTGAGCAACAACTAAATCGAATCCATTGTCATAAACAATAGGAGCATATTTGTAACCTTCGACATTAAACGGAGGAGTATAACTTTGTTCAAAGGCCCAGCAACTACAAGATAGTAAAAGTGTGAAAATTGTTGTCCCAGTTAGTCGGAATTTAATTCCCCAGTTATATAAATAAGCCAAAATAGTCAAGACTCCAAGTCCTGAGCCTCCCCAGGCTAGCCATTTCGTAACATCTTGGATAACTTCACTCATAGACATAGGCTGGTTTCTCCTGAATTGATTCTTTATAGTTTGTTAGCTCCCCCACGTTTGAGAATAATGTTTCATGGGAGATGAGTGGAGTTCTAAAAGATTAAAGCGGTGGGGACTTGCTGGAACCTTTGCGGGGTTGGGTGTCGTTTTGATTTGGAGTGTCGCAGATTTATTAGTCGGTAGGACTATAATCCGCTTTTCTCCACAAATAGAAAAAACATTATCTAATGCATTAGGTCATCCTTTAGAAATAGGTTCCTATAGGGGGCTTAGACCATGGGGAGTTGAGTTGGGGCCAACAAGGCTACTTCAAGGTATTAAAGATTCTTCCTCAGTTAACATTTCAACCTTAACAATTAAATTTGCTCCTTTTGCAAGTTTATTTAATTGGCAACCAGTTGCAATATTTAATCCAAAAGGAACAGAAATTATATTAAGTAAAAATGATACTGGGTCATTTTGGGTCGTTCCACAGAATGATAATTCTAAAAAAATCAACCTTCAACTAAAATTTAATTTAAAAGAACCAACCAAAATTGTATTTAATCCTGGGGATACGACCGTATTAGCGAAAGGTAATTTATCTCTCAACTTTGGTAAGAAAAAGATTTATGGTGCGATTAATCTAGACTCCAAAACGAAAGGAAACCTCTATCTTGCAGGAAAAGGTTATTGGGATGGAATAGAATTTCAAACTAAAGTAAAAATTAATAAACTTAGTCTTGGTATCTTTGATGGAATTTTAGGGAATGATTCCAATATTATTACTAGAGGAAATATAAATGGTAGCCTAAACTTAGGAGTCAAGAAAGGTTTAATAAGGTGTAAAGGTGATGTATTATTTAATAATATAACTCTAAGTGGAGGCCCTCTAACTGACACCTTATCCACAAGCAATTCAAAAATAAAATGTGATAATAATAAGTTTAAGTTAATTGAATCTAATTGGAATTATGGATATTGGGATATAACTAATTCATCTGAAATATCATTTCATAAAAAAGATAAAACTTATATAAATTCTGTAAATACTATTAAAATTAAAGATTTTGATCATAAACCACTTTCTTTAAAATTAAAATTACCTATCTCAGTAGTTGATAGACAATTTATTCCTGGAGAATTAAGTGCTAATTTTAATTTAGAATCTTTTCCTTTAGGCGCTTTAAATCCAATACTAAATGCATCATTATCGGGGAAATTAAATACAAAAGGTGATTTTCAGGGTCCCTTATCTTCTCTGAACTCTACTATTAACCTATCTTTGAAAAATCCACAAGTTAATGGTATTCGATTAAGGGAAAAATGGAGAGGTTCTTTTACTCGAATTCCAAGTAAAAAGAAATGGGGTAGTTTGAGAATGGAATCTGAAGGTGCTTCTATTCCTGCAAATCTTCAAATTAACTTTAATGAGTATGGTGATTTTAATGATTTAACGCTAAATAGATTAGGCGGAAAAATAAGTTTAAACCCTAAATCAAACAATTTTGAATGGGATGCTAATAAATTCAGATTAGATCGTGTAGAAGTGGCTTTCCCTCCAGAGAAAAGTTTTAAACGAATCTTTGGGGAAGTTTCAGGTAGTGGATTATTTTCTCTTGATCCAGTATTTCTAAATGGTGAGTTGAAGTTAGATTATTTTAGATTGTTAGGTTTTAAATTAAAAAATGCAAGTATAAAAGGTCAAATTAAAAAAGCTGAAACTAATTTAACAGGTGAACTAATACCATCTAAAAATGGGAAGATTAAATTTGATATTAATCATGGGTCCGAATTTTCTCTTTCAGCTCAAGTCAAGGATGTTAGCTCTAGTTGGATTACTGCTACAGCTTTAGAGCTTCCTAAATTAGGATTGAAGTATTCAGAGGCAATGGGAAATTCTGAAGATTTAGGAAAATTTATAATTGGATATCCTAATAGTTCTATAGACAATCAGTTAGAAGCTTTAACTAAATCTCAAGATTCATATATAGAAGAGATTAAAAAGATAAATAATCAGAGCATTATTAATCCTTATGATCTTAATGGAAATGTAAATGCGGATATTAAATTAAGTGGTCCTAGCCTATCAAATTTAAATTTGGAAGCTAAGGCCTTTGGCACGGTTTGGACAAATAAATTGAAGATTATAAATGCTAAAAATATAAAACCTTTTAATGCAACTTTCAGTGGAAATCTAGCCTCTGGAAATGGAAACTTTTCTCTACTTGATTTTAATTTTTCATTGTTATCCCTAGTTGCACCAATCCCCTCTGCTATTGATGGGTATTTTGGTTTGAATGGTAAATATAGTTTAGATAATGGGACCCCAAAAGTTACTGCTGATCTAATTATTAAGGACACTATTATCTATAATAAAAATATTATTCTAGATAAGGGAAATATTTCATTTAAAGATAATTATCTTGAGTTTGATATAGCTCTAAGGGATAAATCTTCGCTTAACCCTGTTGAGTTAAGTGGTACTTACCCATTAATTAGTTCCTACCCTATTGATCTAAAGGTCGAAAGTCATGGAGATGGATTGGCTTTTTTGACTGGGCTATCAAAAGGGAGTGTCTCTTGGACCTCAGGTACTGCTGATCTAAGCTTGTTGATTAGAGGAACACCGGCAAAACCTGTTGCTAATGGCTTTTTGGTTTTAAAAAACAATAAGCTACTTTTGCAAGATAAAGAAATTAATAATTTGAATAGCACAATAGTTTTTGACTTCAATAGACTTGAAGTCCTGGAACTTAACGCAAAAAATTGGACCAAAAGGAGTCATTAATAGTCAAGGTGGAATTTCGTTATTTGATTCTCAATTGAGTGAAAGCAATCCATTGGCTCTTTCTATAGAAAAAACACGTATTAAGACTGCATTTACTGACATCAGAGCTTCATCTGAGATTGTTGTTACGGGGTCTATTATGAAGCCTCAGTTAGCAGGTGAAGTCCTGATTTCAGAAGGTTTAATTTTTGCGAAAAGAGCTAACAATACAGACAAGACTAGATCTCTCGAATCGGATAACCATAAAGATTCTAAAGTAAAAATAAATCGTAGATTTCCAGAACAAAACTGGAACCAGGTTGAACCTCTGGTTTTATTTATTCAAGATGATAATGCACCTGCAAGTCGAATAGTTAGTGCTGGGTTGCCTAATGGATTTGAATCGATAAACTTTGACAATTTCAAGCTCGTACTTGGTCCTTCATTGCGCTTGGTTTCTCAACCATTAGCAAGCTTTGAAACAAATGGATTCCTTCTCTTAAATGGTACCTTTGACGAGACACTTGATGTTAGTGGAGTTATTAAACTTGTTAGTGGCTATGTTAATCTCTTCACGACTACTTTTAATCTAGATCAAAGTGAACCGAATGTAGCCGTATTTGTACCATCTATGGGCTTGGTTCCATATGTTGATGTGACTTTGAAAAGCCGTGTTCCAGATAATGTTAGAGACGTAAGTAATTTTTCTTCTAATGGAATGGCATCATTTGGTATTGGAGGATCTCGTTTCGTAAATGTCGAAGTGACGGCCTCTGGCCCTGCAGATCGCATTAGTGAGAATTTTCAATTGAGAAGTACTCCATCTTTGGGAAGGAGTGAGTTGTTAGGACTTATAGGAGGTAATTCTCTTGCAAATCTAATAAGTAGTGGAGGGAATGGTGATGTGCTTGCTAGCTTTTTGAATAGATCTTTTGCTTCTTATCTCCAAGGCAATATCAATGGTTTTTTAAGTGATAGGCTTCAAATATCTTTGTATCCTGCGTATATAAATGGATCAGATTCAGAGGATGATGCTAATGAAAGTAGTTCTTCAAGTACTGATCAGGAGGAGACTAATTTGTCAGGTCAACAGGCATGGGTGACTGAAATAGGAGTTGACCTTAACGATAAAATTAATTTTTCAATTCAGGCTGCTCCTAACCGACAAGATATTCCACCGAAAGGAAATATTACTTTTCAAATGAATCCCAACATCGGTTTACTAGGCTCGTTTGACAAGAATGGGAATTGGCAAAGTCAGCTACAACTCTTTTTTAGATATTAAATCAATGAATAGTTGAAAAAAATGATTTAAATAAAAATGCCCAGTTCAATAGATTTTAGATTTTTATCTTCTTTTATTGCTTGATTCGCCATTAAAGGAATATTTTATAGGTATTGAAAAATAATCTTTGATTCAATAGTTGATCTAAATCAAATGAGTACAAACTTTTCAGTTCCTGATCCTACGCCTCAGCTAATAAAAGTAGCAGCGAGCGCAAAAGAAGCTTCTATCTTACTTGGTCAATCCACTAATGAACAAAGGTGTGAGGCATTGACTAAAATGGCAAATGCTTTGAATGATAATGCCGATAAGATATTGAAAGCAAATATTCAAGATCTTGAAAGATCAGAAAAAGAAGGGTTGAATAAATCACTTTTATCAAGACTTCAGTTAACAAAAACTAAACTCAAAGGATGCATTGACGGTGTTCTAAAAGTTTCAAATCTTGCAGATCCAATAGGTAAAAGACAACTTCATAGGAAGTTGGATGAAAACCTTATTCTTCAGAGAGTGACAGTTCCATTAGGAGTATTAGGAGTGATATTTGAATCGAGGCCAGATGCATTGATTCAAATAGCATCTCTTGCTGTTCGTTCTGGTAATGGAGCGTTATTAAAAGGAGGAAGTGAAGCAAAAGCCACAAATCAAGCAATAATGGATTCTCTTGATAAGGGGTTAAGTAAAACAAATGTGGGCTCAGGAGCGTTGTCTTTGCTCACTACACGTCAAGAAAGTTTAGGTTTACTTCGTCTGGATCGATTTGTGAATTTGATAATACCTAGAGGTAGCAATGAGTTAGTCCAATTTATTCAAGAAAATACACGTATTCCTGTCTTAGGACACGCTGATGGAATTTGTCATCTATATGTAGATAATTGTGTAGATATTCATAAAGCTATAAGCATAGCTTTAGATAGTAAGATTCAATATCCTGCTGCTTGTAATGCAATTGAGACATTATTAATTCATGAAGATGTTGCCGAGATCTTTTTAAAAGAAGGCTTGCCAATTTTTTCTAGTGCAGGAGTTACTCTTAAGGGAGATGCAAAGAGTCAATCTTTAGGGGTAAAAAATAAAGCTGATGAAGCAGACTGGTCTACAGAATATCTTGATTTAATTCTTGCGATAAAAGTTGTTCGTAATGTAGACGAAGCTATTGAACATATTCGTAAATATAGCTCTCGTCATACTGAGGCGATAGTTACTGATAAGAAAGAGGTTGCTGAAAAATTTTTAAATACGGTTGATAGTGCAGGTGTTTATCATAATTGCTCTACTCGTTTTGCTGATGGTTTCCGATATGGGTTTGGAGCTGAAGTTGGGATAAGTACTCAGACTCTTCCCCCAAGAGGACCAGTTGGATTGGAAGGTTTAGTTACCTATCGCTATTTTCTCAGAGGTGATGGTGATCTCGTAAAGGATTTCGCTTCTGGAGATAGAAGCTTTTCTCATGTTGAGCTACCATTATGAGTCAACTTAATAATTTAAGCGCAATTCATATAAAAGATATAAATCTATGGGCCCATGTAGGTGTTTTAGAAAGTGAGCGAATACATGGTCAAAGTTTTCTTCTTGACATCAGCTTTTGGTTGGACTTGGACGAGTCATCCACGCTTGATCAGTTAGATAAATCAATAGACTACAGCATAGCAATTAAAGCAATTACAAAACTTTCATTTGAAATAAAATGCTCAACGATTGAATATTTTAGCGATCAAATTTTGAATCTTCTTGAGTCTCTATATGGACCAGTTCCAATTCATATTCTGCTGACAAAATGTTCGCCACCAATAGATGGATTTACTGGAAGGGTTCTAATAGAAAAAAAAAGGAATTTCTCATTTCCTATTAATTAATTGGATACAAATAAAAGACCAATTATTTTTGTTCATGGTTTGTGGAACAATCCCAAATTATTTGAAAAATTAATAAAAAAAATAAAAGAAGATGATTATGAATTGTACAGACCACATCTACCACATAAATATGGGAAAACATCTCTTAGATGTTTAGCTCGAGATCTTGATTCTAAGATTGAGGAATTAGTTGGCCCTAAAACCGAAATTGATATTGTTGGTTTTTCAATGGGTGGATTAATTAGTAGGTTTTGGTTGCAAAATCATGATGGTTTTTTAAGAACCAAACGTTTTTTTAGCATTGGTTCGCCTCATTTTGGTACTTATACTGCTCAAATGATCCCTTCGTTTTTGATGCCAGGTATTGCAGAGATGAAAAGAGGAAGTAGTTTATTATCTCAGTTAAACAATGACTTGACCTCCTTAGAAAAGGTTGAATGTAGTAGCTTTTTTACAAAATGGGACTTGATGTCATTCCCAGGCTGGCAGGCAAAACTTTCTATTGGTGATTCTTATCACTTACCTGTGTTGACACATAAACAATTGATAACAAACTCAAGTGCTCTAGATATTTTAGCCAACAAGATTTTTAATAATAGCTAATTAAGACCACTATGTCTTATTAGAGCTTCAGTAGAGGGAAGTCGCCCTCTAAATTGTTTGAAAACTTTATTGGGTGAACGACTACCACCAAGACTAAGAATTGAATCGCGATATTTTTTACCAATCTTTCGGACTTCATCATGATTAGCAAGGCCTGCCTCTTCAAATGCGGCAAAGGCATCAGAGCTGAGTACCTCAGCCCATTTATAAGAGTAGTATCCAGCAGCATAGCCACCAGCAAAAATATGACTGAAGGCACAGAGAAATTGATCTTCTGGAATAGGATCCATCACGGTTGTGTTTTTTGCGATTTCTCGTCGTAACTCATCTGGGGAAATTTCTAATTCTTCATTCCATTGACTATGGAGTTTTAGATCAGTAAGAGCAAAATGTATTTGCCTTAAAGTCGCAAGCCCAGAATTAAATGTTCTACTTAGTCTCAATTTATTGATTTCTGATTCTGGCAATGGCTCTTTCGTTTTCCAATGGATTGCTATCTCAGAAATTGTTTGATCCTCTAAGCACCAATTTTCCATGAATTGGCTTGCTAATTCGACTGCATCCCATTCAACGTTATTAATACCGGCTGCTTGAGGATAATTTACAGTCGTCAGCATATGTTGTAGTCCATGACCAAATTCATGGAAAAGAGTTTCTACTTCTTCGAAACTCATCAGACTGGGTTTGTCCGCAATAGGAGGCGTTTGATTGCAGACTAAATAGGCTACTGGGAGAACAATATCATCTTTCGTTTTTTGGTTTCGGCACAAACATTCATCCATCCAGGCACCTCCTCTTTTTGTCGCAGGACGGCTGAAGGGATCTAGATAGAAAGAAGCAATTTTCTCGCCATCTAGATTTTTAACATTGAAAAAACGGACATCTTCATGCCATAAAGGAGCAGTATTACTTGCTTCTTCGATGTCAATTTCAAAAAGTCTTTTGCACAAATTGAATAGACCATTAAGAACTTGATCTAAAGGAAACCATGGCCTGAGTTTCTCTTGGTCAAGATCGTATTTCTCTTTGCGTAGAACTTCGGCCCAAAAACTTATATCCCATTGAGATAGCTCAAAATTTTCGTTTTCTCCATTTCTTTTGGCACATTCACGAAGATGTATAAGTTCTTTTTCAGCATGAGGCATTGCAGCCAATCTCAATTCCTCTAGTAACATCTCAACAGCATTTTCACTATCCGCCATCTTTGTGGCCAAACTAATTTCACACCAGTTTTTATATCCCAATAGTTTTGCCTGCTTGTTTCTAAGATCTAAAATTTCTTCAATTATTTTTTTGTTACTAATCTCTCCATCGCTAGCTCTGCTTACAAAGGCTCTATAAACTTTTTCTCTTAGACGTCTATCTTTTGCATAAGTTTGAAAGGGAATGTACCTAGGCATATCTAAGCCAACTCTCCATGGGCCATTTGATGCTGATGGAATATTACCTTCTTCATCTTTGTCGCCAGACTCCTTTGCCGCAAGAGCCAATGTTTCAAGTGCTCTTTCAGGAAGCCCCTCGACTTCTGACTTGTTTTTTAATAAAAGACTCCAATTCTTAGTCGCATCTAATACATTGTTGCTAAAAGTAGTTGATAATTCAGCTAATCGCTCACTGCGAGAATTAAATAGTGCTTTTTCGTTAGCTTCTAAACCAATTCCTTTGTTTCTCATCGTTATTAGTTCTGTCTCAATTATTCTGATTTGTGTTTCATCCTTTATGTTTCCGTGCTCTTTCAAATTTGAGAGCGCCTTAAAAATGACTTCGTTTTGAGCAAGTTGATTACTAAATCTAACGATTGTAGGTTGCTGACTTGAATGAACCTCACGTAATTCGGAGGAATTGCATACTGCATTCAGATGACTTACAACTCCCCAGCTCCACCTGAGCTTTTCACCAATATCATAAAGCTGAGGCATTACATCTTGCCAACTTAGAGAGCTTTTGGTTGGTAATTGTTTTTTGAGTTGTTCTTCTAGTTTATTTAATTCTTCATTTAGTTCTTTTATCAGTTTGGGTATATTTTCAGTTATCTCGTTAGGGGTGATTTTATCGTAATCAGGAAGGCCTTCACCTTTTAATAGTGCTGTTGGCTTAATTGAAGTCATTTTTTAGATTCAAAAACTAACTAATTGGTACAAGGTTATTGGTAATTAATGATTGTGCGAGAGCATTTGTTGATACCTCATATAAATCAATAGCTATCCTTGGCCAAAAACCTATTACCAGTGTAGGAACCAAGAGGCTTAAACCTATCGAAAGCTCTCTCGCATCCATTTCTTTAACTATCGATAAAGCAGGTATTCTTGGGCCAAAGAATACTCTTCTACACATTGAAAGAAGGTAGATAGGAGTTAAGACAAGTCCAATAGCTGCTAAAAGGATTGTTATTGCTCTAAATAACGAAGTGAATCCTTCTTGACTAGTTATGCCTAGAAAAACTGTGATTTCACTTATAAACCCACTCATCCCTGGCAAGGCAAGTGATGCTAAAGAACTGGCCAAGAAGAATGCAAAAGTAATTGGCAAAGCCTTTGCAAGACCGCCCATATTCGGGATTGAAAGAGTATTGGTTCTTTCATAAAAACTTCCAGTAACAAAAAACATTGCGGCAGCAATCAGTCCATGGCTAATCATTTGGAGCATCGCTCCACTGATTCCAAGTGCATTAACGGCACCAATTCCAACAAGAACAAAACCCATATGACTTACAGAACTGCAGGCTATGCGCCTTTTTACATTGTCTTGAGCAAAAGCATTTAAAGCGCCATAAATAATATTTACTATCCCAATGATGATTAAAGCTGGGGCGAGTATTAAATGAGTATCCGGTAAAATTTGGACGTTAAATCTAATGAGAGCGTAACCTCCCATTTTTAATAAAACACCAGCTAATAACATTGAAACCGGAGCATTTGCTTCCCCATGAGCATCTGGAAGCCAAGTATGAAGTGGAAAGATAGGAAGCTTTACTCCAAAACCAATTAAAAAACCTAGATAACAAAATATCCCAAAATTACCAGTAAAAGATTTGGCTGCGATTTCACTTAAATTAAAGGTAAATTGATCTCCAGAAAGAGCTAAAGCAAGCCCACTAATTAATATTAAAAGGGAAGCTAAAGCTGTATAAAGGATAAATTTTGTTGCTGCATATAGTTTTCTTTTCCCTCCCCAAATTGCAATCAGTAGATAGACAGGAACAAGTTCAAGCTCCCAAGCCAAAAAGAATAGTAAGAAATCTTGTGATAGGAAAACCAAAGCTTGGGCTGAAGCTTGAATTAGTAACAAAGCAAAGTAAAGCCTTGTTTTTTGTTTTACTTTCCAACTTGCGGCTGCGGACAAAAAAGTTATTAGACCGCTTAGAACTACTAGCGGTGCAGATATACCATCTACGCCTAATGACCATTCGAGTCCTATGGAAGGAAGCCATTGAAGTCTTTCAACTAACTGCAGACTTTCGCTACTTGGATCAAACAAATTGGCAAAAGCCAATACAATTATTAGAAAATCGGCTAATAAAATAACTAGGGCTATATTTCTTGGCAGATTAGAGTTTTTACTTTCTTGCGTTGGGAGGAAAGGCATTATCAATGCTCCAACTATGGGTAGGAGCACAATGAGTGAAAGCCATGGAAATACTGTCTGAGAATCAATACTCATAGGCAGATTGGCATCCATAATTTGGGGCAAGTCAGCCATAAAGCTATCAGTTTTTGTTCGTTTTCATGAGTAGAACTACCCAAAGGTGTTTGAAATACATTCGCTTCCTCTGAGTTGGAGGCTCATTAATGGAGCACGACTTGCTACACCAGCAGCTTCCCAGGCTTTGACCATTGCGACACTGACTTCTCGGCCTTTAGTCGCTTTGCACAAGGCAAGAATGCTTGGACCTGCTCCACTAATTGCACATCCTAAAGCTCCGGCAGCCTTTGCTGCTTCTCTTACCTCTAACCCACCTTTGATCAATCCCCATCTGTATGGTTCATGAAGCTTGTCATGCATGCCATCTGCAATTAGATCCTCATTTCCAGTCCTTAGTCCTTGAAGCAGAAGCGTTAGGGCTCCTAAATTTATTACTGCATCATTTACTGGAATGTTTTCTGGCATGACACGCCTTGCTTCGCTGGTGCTAAGGCGAATAGATGGGATTGCAACTACTGCTTTTATTGATTGATCCCAATCACAGCGGACTACGCGCCATCTGTCGTTTGCAGTTTTAGCTGTTACGCAAAGACCTCCTATTAAAGACGGAACAACATTGTCTGGATGACCTTCTATATCTATTGCCAGCTCCAATAATTTTTCCTTAGGCAAAGGATATCCAGCAAGTGCATTTGCTCCAACTAATCCTGCCACAATTGCTGTGGCACTGCTTCCAAGCCCTCTTGCAGGAGGCACAGCTAATTTTACTCTTGCTTCAAGAGCGACAGGCTCAACACCTGCAGTTCTCCAAACTCTTTGCGCGGCTCGATAAAAAAGATTCTCAGGGCCGCCTCTTAAATGATTACCTTCAGTACTTTCCATTATTAATTCAAACCTTTCTGCATTACCCTCAATCCTTTTAATAGTGAACTGATTGGAAAGATCTAATGCTGCACCAAGGCAATCAAACCCTGGACCAATATTGGCTGTAGTAGAAGGAACTTCTACTACGACAGTTTGTCCTATTTTTGGCGGCCCCATGTTTTTATCCTTTAGCTAAGTCTCCCATTTGATTCGGCACTTAAGCGTGCTCTGCAAGCTGAACTGAATAATGTCGCTTCTGGATCTTTAAGAACAATCAATGGGATTTCCTTTAAATAAGATTGAAAGCGACCCTTATTACTAAATGCATTTAGGAAGTTAGAAGAGTTTATTCCATCGAGGTTTTTTGCGGCTGTTCCACCTGAAATCCATAACCCTGAAGTGCAAAGTTCTTGTAAAGCAAGGTCTCCAGCTGCAGATCCATAAGCATTTAGCCATAATTGCAAAGCTTCAGACATTAATTTGTCTCCGTTATTTGCTTTTTCCCAGACAAGTGCGGGTAAATCTGTGAAAGCTGATTTGTCACGATCCATTTTTTTTAAAGTTTCCTGAAGTGGGTGGTTTTCATTTAATGGATCATCCAATTTCCATTTCGCAATCATTCCAAGGCCTGTCCCACTGACTATTCTTTCAATCGATACTCTTTGAATATTTAGCTTCTTTTTTAGCCATTTGACTAATTCCCATTCGTTTTCTGTTCTTGGGGAAAATTCCCGATGTCCTCCTTCACTTGGAAATATAAAAATGCTTTCAGGTGTAATTAATCCTCTGGACATTCCTAAGCCAGTACCAGCCCCGATAATTGCAACTAATTCTTGGTTGGGTTTGGTCTCAGAATTTAATGTTCCTTGGATTACTTCATATTGGTCATTTTTGAAAAATGGAATCCCATATATTAAAACTGAGAAATCATTTATTAATTCAATATTATTTATTTTTGAAAGCTGAGATAATTCTTCTGCTTCTATATCCCAGCCTAGATTTGTAATCTTAACTTTATGATTATTTATTTGTCCTGCTACACCAATACAACCATATTCAGGGAGTGATATAGAACCTGGTAAATGTTTAATAAAGTCTTCAAATATTGAGTAGAAAGATTTCCATTCTGACGAAATATAGTACTTTTCAAATAGTTTTTTTTGATATTTCTCGTTTGAATAAACAGCTAATATTGTTTTAGTCCCTCCAAGGTCTCCAGCAAGTAAATTCATTAGTTATTAAAATCGTTTTTGGTTTAGGGTTTATTAACTTGTATACCTTTTTTGCTAATTGATTCGTCAATTATTAATTTAAATTTGTCAATACTCATATTTCCAAGATCTTTACCTTCTCTTGTCCTTACTGAGATTTCATTGTTCTCTTCTTCCTTATCTCCAATAATTATCAAGAAAGGTATTCTTTGCATGGTATGTTCTCGTATTTTAAAACCGACTTTTTCATTTCTGATATCAATTTCAGCTCTGAAACCAAAGTCAACTAATTTATCTTTAGCACTAAAACATGCTTCATTATTTCTATCAGTTATGCCCATAATCATTATTTGAACTGGTGATAACCATGTAGGAAAATTCCCTGAATAATTCTCAATTAAAATCCCAATAAATCTTTCAAAAGAACCTAAAATAGCTCTGTGAAGCATTACAGGTGTTTGTTTCCTACCTGTAATATCTATATAACTTGCATTGAGCCTTTGAGGCATGGAGAAATCTACTTGAATTGTTCCGCACTGCCATACTCTGTTTAGGCAATCTTTTAAGGAGAATTCTATTTTTGGACCATAGAAGGCACCTTCTCCAGGGAGTAGCGACCAATCTAATTCTTTTGAATCAAGAGCATCTGAAAGAGACTTTTCTGATTTGTCCCAGATATCATCACTCCCAACCCTTTTCTCTGGTCTTGTTGAGAGCTTGATAAGAATTGAATCAAAGCCAAAGGTTTTATAAACCTCAAAAACCAAATCAATAAAATTTTGGACTTCTTCTTGGATTTGTTCATCGGTACAAAATATGTGTGCATCATCTTGAACAAAATTTCTTACTCTCATTAAGCCATGTAGTGCACCAGAAGGCTCATTGCGATGACAAGAACCAAATTCAGAAAGTCTAATAGGTAGATCTCGATAGCTTTTTAAACCTTGATTGAATATTTGTATGTGGCATGGACAATTCATAGGTTTTATTGCATATTCCCTGTTCTCTGAAGTTGTAGTAAACATATCTTCTTTAAATTTATCCCAATGGCCTGATTTCTCCCAAAGACTCCTATCTACTACTTGTGGAGATTTCACTTCTTGATAATCATATTTTGTGATGGTTTCCCTAATAAAATCTTCTAAAATTCTATAAATAGTCCACCCTTTAGGGTGCCAAAAAACCATACCTGGTGCTTCTTCTTGTGAGTGAAAAAGTGAATACTTTTTCCCTAACTTTCTATGATCTCTTTTCTCAGCTTCTTCAATTCTAGAGATATATTCTTTTAATTCTTTAGAGCTTTTCCAAGCTGTCCCATATATTCGTTGTAGCATTTCATTGTTAGAGTCGCCGCGCCAATAAGCTCCGGATACTTTCATTAGCTTAAATACTCTTAGATGCCTTGTGTTTGGCACATGAGGACCTCTGCACATATCAATATATTCTTGATGTTTATATAACTTTATGATTTCATTTTCAGGGATATTTTTAACTATATCTAGCTTGAAAATTTCACCTCTATTAGTAAACACTTCCGCTGCTTTCTCTGGATTAACTATTTCAACACCTACATTATAATCTCTATTAACTAACTCTTTCATTCTTTTCTCAATTATGCGAAGATCATCAGGAGTGAAGGTATCTTTATAAGAAATATCATAATAAAAACCATCTTCAATTACTGGCCCTATTGCCATTTTTGCTTCGGGGTATAATTGCTTTACAGCATGTCCAAGAAGATGAGCGAATGAATGTCTAATAATTTCTAGTCCTTCATCATCTTTAGATGTAATAATCTGTATATGAGAATTTTCAGTTATAGGAATACAAGTATCGATTAATTCCCCATTCACTCTCCCCGCTAGCGCTGCTTTTGCTAAACCAGGACCAATCTCTGATGCTATTTGATCTATTGTTACAGCGGAATCATATTTTTTTTCAGTTCCATCAGGTAATGTAATTATTGGCATAATTTTCTACAAACTTGAATAAAATCCTAGAGCTTCTTTAACTCTATTTAATGTTAACTTAGAAACCTCCTCAGCAGTTAACTTACCTTTATTTAGTATTCTTTTTAACTCTTCTGGATCATTCATTAATTCTTTATATTTTTCTTGTATTGGTTTGAGAACGTTAATCATTGCCTCTGTAAATTCTGGCTTGAACTTACCCCAGCCCATTTCCGCACAATACTCAGCTGCTTTTTCTCTACCTAGGCCAGAAATTATTGAATAAATTGTTAAAAGATTATCGGCCTCAGGTCTTGAAGGATTTCCGAATTCTAATCCTAATTCTGAGTCGGTTTTTGCACGTTTTATTTTTTTAGTAATTACATCTGGACTGTCTAATAAAGTAATCCTACTATTTTCATTTGGGTCGCTTTTACTCATTTTCTTTGTTCCGTCTGTCAGGCTCATGACTTTGGAACACTCTTTCAAAATTAAGGGATTTGGAACTTTAAGTATTGGATTCTCTTTTGTTCCGAATTTTGAATTAACTCGTTGAGAAGCAATATCTCTCGCAAGCTCTAGATGCTGCTTTTGATCTTCTCCAACAGGAACCAAATCAGCGTCATAGAGAAGAATATCCGCCGCCATAAGGACTGGATAATCTAATAATCCAATAGATACATTGTCGCCTTGTTTAATTGACTTTTCCTTGAACTGAATCATTCTCTCCATCCAGTTTAAAGGAGTTAAGCAATTTAATATCCAGCAAAGCTCGCTATGGGCGCTTATCTGACTTTGAATGAATATTGAGCATTTATCAGGATTCATCCCACAAGCGATATACAAAGCCGCTGTAGATAAAGAATTTTGCTGAAGAGATTTTGGGTCATGCGGAGTCGTTATTGCATGAAGATCAACAACGCAGACAAATGTTTCATAATTTTCTTGTAATTCAACCCAATTTCTTATTGCTCCAAGCCAATTACCAATATGAACATCTCCTGTGGGTTGAACACCAGATAAGACTCGCTTCTGATTCACTTATCCTTGCTCGCTTGTATTTGTGGAATCATCTTCGTTTGAACTTGCTTCTGTTGCTTCATCATTATCTTTTTCTGGAGGATCTTGAGCAACATTGTTTGCCTGATCAGTTTCAGCTACCTCTTGTTCTTTAACTGGCTTTTCTGGTCTTGCAAAAGGGTTGGGCTTTGTGTTGGCTGAGTTGTTATTTTCACCGTTATAGTTTCCCCGGTTACCCCTGCCTCTTCTTTGGTCATTTGCGGGCGCTTGAGATCTATATTCGTTGACTAAATTTTCAAGACTTCCATCTTCAAGCATTTGGGCAAGAGTTCTTACTGCGAAACCTAGGACAGCGACAGTAGATCGAAGATTAAAGGCTTCTTGTAATGATCTAGCTGCTCGCATTTCATTATCACTTAAGCGAATACGAAAGCCTCCCTCTCTATTGTTAGGACCTCGGCCACCTCTGAAATTATTACGACCATTTTGTCTTTGGTTTTGGAAATCGCCACCACCTGAATGATTATTGGTGTAAGAGTCACCCATGAACATATTTGCCAATAGGGGCAAGTGTGACGCATAGCCGGTACTTTTGCGACATATTTGAATATCTTGATTAGTACTTTCACATCTAATTATATTGATCCCAGTGGAATGATTTGATTTCTTTAGGCATAAATTTTTCTTCTTAAAAACGTAAAACCTTCTTTCTTTGCTGTTATTAAGGGAAAATTTGCTTTAAAATGAAAGTTAGCTAAGAAGAAACTGTATTTATTGAAATCGTGGAAAATCATTCATTAACAAAATCTCCTCTTTCCTTGCCTTCTTTTTCGATTCCGAAAATTAGTCTTTTTATTGGGCTAACTATCACAGGTCAATGGGTTTTGAGTGATGTAGCCCATATCCCTGGGGGTGGACTTGGATTGCTATTAGGACTTGGTTGTATTTTTTATTTTTTAAAACCAGGAAAGGTTTCATTTGATGCTCCCTCTACTGTTCAAGGATGGGTAAGAAGATGTCATGACGTTTTAGAGAATTTTGAGTACTTACTTGAGGATGGAGAGCAAAGTGAAAGAAAAAAAGAAAGAATTAATTCCTTGCAAAAAATTATTGATAGAAGCGAAGATCAAAGCATTGGTTTCTTGAAAACAAAAGGCGTAAAATTACCTGATAAAGAGCAATTGGAAAAAGTTTTAGGAATAAATATAAATAATCAAATAAAAGTTTCTTTTCCACCAGCTCTTCCTGTAAGAGATAGAAATTGGATTTTGCCAGATTTAATCCAAGAGCAAGATTTTATTGTTTATTCTTTGGCACTTCCAATGAGCGCAGCTGATCTTTTGTGGATTAAAAATATCCCTACAGATCAACCAGCCTGGCTAATGGTTGCCAGTAAAGAATCTACTGATTGGTCTGATGAGCGAAATGCATTAGAGGCTCAATTACCAGATAGATGGACTAACAGAGTATTGAAATGGGATGGATCTCAAACAGAAATGGCAACCGTTTTTTCTCCAATTAAAAAATTTCTTGAAAATCCAAAGAAAAATACAGACATTACTAAGCAAAGACTTTTGTCTCGATTGCATACTTCTTGGCAAAAAGATTTAGAAAAACTTAGAAGAGAAAAATTCAAGGTTATTCAAACAAGATCTCAGTGGATAGTTGCCGGTATCGTTTTCGCCTCCCCTGTCGCCTCAACTGATTTGCTTGCAGTTGCAGTGGTTAATGGCTTGATGATCAAAGAAATGTCGAAAATATGGTCTTCCAAAATGAAGCCAGAATTACTTGAGGCAGTCTCACGACAACTAGCAATGGCTGCAATTGCTCAAGGAGTAGTCGAATGGAGTGGACAGTCCTTGTTGAGCTTGGCAAAGCTTGATGGCTCCTCTTGGGTTGCTGCTGGAACAATTCAGGCCTTGAGTGCTGCTTATTTAACAAGAGTGGTTGGGAGATCGATGGCTGATTGGATGGCTCTCAATAATGGAGTAACTCAACCTGATTTAGAACTTATTAAGCAACAAGCTCCTCAACTAGTATCAAAAGCTGCTGAGCTAGAAAGAGTTGATTGGGTGGCTTTTTTAAAGCAATCAAAAGAATGGATTCAGTCTCAATCTATTAATTACAAAGTTAAATCAGTTTAAGTTTATAACTTTTCTTCTGGTATATCTTTGACTTATAATTAGAGAAAATATTAATATTTTCTAATTTCAAATATATGTTTATTAAAAAGGTTGCTTCTGAGTATATTTATAAGAAAAACAAGATACTTAGTTTATATATTTTCTTTGCTTTAAACATTTTATTCCTGACAGGATGTGTAAATAAAAACACTTATGGACCAAGCAATGATAAGCCTTTTGTTTTAACTACTTTTACAATTTTGGCCGATCTTGCTAGAAATGTTGCTGGGGATAGACTTCTAGTTAAATCAATAACGAAACCAGGAGCAGAAATCCATAGTTATCAATTTACACCTAGTGATATTGTAAAAACTAAAGGAGCAAAACTGATTATTGAAAATGGTTTAGGTCTTGAAGCATGGTTTTCGAAATTCATGAGTAGTACGGGTGATATTCCTAATGTGAAATTAACTGAGGGGATGAAGCCATTATTGATAGATGGTGATGCTTATGCAGGCAGGCCAAATCCTCATGCTTGGATGTCACCCAAAAGAGCTATGAATTATATAGATAAAATAGTCGATGCTTTTATCGAAATCGATCCTGATGGTGCTCTTGAATATTCATCTAACGCTTCAACCTATAAAGCTAAACTTGAATCGCTTGATAAAGAGCTAAGAGATTCTTTATCTTCTATTCCTAAAGAAAGAAGATTTTTGGTGACATGTGAAGGAGCCTTTACTTATCTGGCCCGTGATTACGGAATGAAAGAGGGATATTTGTGGCCAGTTAATGCTGAAAGTCAAGTAACCCCCAGGAGAATGGTGAATCTAATAAAAAAAATCAAAGAAAATGAAGTCCCAACAATTTTTTGCGAAAGTACTGTGAGTGCAGAAGCACAAATGGAAGTTGCGAAATCAAGCGGAGCTGTTTTTGGTGGAACCTTCTACGTTGATTCACTCTCAGATCTAAATGGTCCTGCTCCTACCTATATAGATTTACTAAGGCACAATGTTCGATTAATTACTAAGGGCCTATCCATTTTAGAAGTGAAAAAATAATGAACCCAATTTTTAAAAACCATGAGAAAGATTTTATGCGTATTGAGGCAGACCAAGTTTGTGTTGACTACAACGGTACAGTTGCTCTCTATGACGCAAGTTTAAATTTAAAAGCTGGATCTATATGTGGTCTTGTGGGGATGAATGGTGCAGGAAAATCAACTTTTTTCAAGGCTCTGATGGGTTTTGTTAGACCTTCAAGGGGGAAAATCAAGATCAATGGTATAAAGGTTAATCAAGCGCAGAAGGAGCAATCTGTTGCATATGTTCCACAAAACGAAGGGATAGATTATTCATTCCCCGTGAGCGTTTGGGATGTTGTGATGATGGGCCGATATGGCGCTATGAATATTTTCCGAATACCAAGAGAATCTGATAGAAGAGCCGTTGTTCATGCCCTTGAAAGAGTTGATCTATTGGATCTCAGAGAGAGACCAATAGGATCTTTATCAGGAGGACAACGCAAAAGAGCTTTTCTTGCAAGAGCAATTGCTCAGCGGGCATCAGTACTTCTTTTAGACGAGCCTTTTTCGGGAGTTGATGTACCTACTGAAAAGCTTATGGCTGAGCTATTTCTTCAGTTTCGACAAGAAGGACACACTATTTTGATATCTACTCATGATTTGAATCATGTGAGAGATTTTTGTGATTTTGTTGTTCTTATCAATAAGACTGTTCTTGCTTATGGTGAAACCTCGGAAGTTTTTACTTCGGAAAATCTAAATAAAACATTTGGAGGAATTCCACCAAATCCTTTATCAGGGCCGACTTCAAGTAAAGATTTTGTAAATGAGTGAATTTCTAATTTCCATTACGCCACTTGATTGGTTATTGGACCCATTAACTCATGACTTCATGAGAAGAGCTTTAATGGTTAGCGCATTAGTGGGAGGTGTTTGTGGACTTTTATCTTGTTATATGACCTTAAAAGGTTGGGCATTAATGGGTGACGCAGTTTCCCATGCGGTTATGCCAGGGGTTGTTGTCGCTTATGCATTAGGGCTCCCTTTTTCCTTAGGTGCTTTTGTTTTTGGAGTTGGTTCAGTTGCTTTGATTGGATTTGTTAAGCAGAAATCTAGAATTAAAGAAGATACAGTAATAGGACTTGTTTTTACTGGCTTTTTTGCATTAGGCCTTGTATTGGTTTCAAAAATAAAAAGTAATATTGATCTAATGCAAATACTTTTTGGAAGTCCTCTGGGGATTTCTCGTTCAGATGTTAACCAGACTTTAATAATTTCGTTTATTGTTATATCTATTTTGCTTATATTTAGAAAAGATTTAATGCTTTATTGTTTTGATGCTAAGCATGCTAGATCTATAGGAATTAATACAGGCATACTTCATTATTTATTATTAACTTTATTATCTCTATCAGCAGTAGTTGGTTTGCAAACTGTTGGTATTATCCTTGTAGTGGCAATGCTTATCACGCCTGGTGCTACAGCATACTTGTTAACTGATCGTTTTGATCAAATGACTTTATTAGCAGTTATTAGCAGCGCATTCTCAAGTATTCTAGGTGTCTATATAAGTTATTGGTCCGATATTGAAACAGGTGGGTCTATCGTTTTAGTTCAAACATTAATATTTCTAATAGCATTTTTATTCGCTCCAAGATATGGAATATTTAAAAACCAATCTCTAATAAATAATGATTAATTTATTACAACTATGAGTAACCTAGCTTCTGAACAAAAATGGAGTTGGTGGCCACTTTTACCGCTCTATCCTTATGGCAGAAAAAGAACAATATTCAGGGAATTAGTTCCAAATCAGATTTGGAGTTTTGAACAACTTCAGGGAATTTATTATGTTGCTGTCCCTGTGAGGTTATTAGTTGTAAGAGTAAAGAATGAATTGATGATAATTAACCCTCTCCCTCCGACGGAAGAATTGCTGAGAGACATCGAAGTACTTGTGAAAAAAATTGGTCCTGTAAAAACGATTGTTTTACCAACGGCCTCTGGTTTGGAACATAAAATTTCTCTACCTGCATTGGCTAGAGCTTTTCCTGATTCAAAAATATGGGTTTGCCCAGGTCAATGGAGTTTTCCATTTCAATTGCCTTTTGATTGGTTGGGAATTCCGTCTAAAAGAACAAATATTTTATTAGCTGATGGATTCCCTCATAGCGATTATTTAGATTGGATTCCATTGGGACCAATTGATATTGGTCTAGGACGGTTTCAAGAAATATCTTGTTTTCATAAACCATCAAAATCTTTATTGGTTACTGATGCACTTGTGGGTATTGAGGAGACTCCTCCTGAGCTTTTTGATTTAGATCCTACGCCTTTATTGTTTCATTCAAGAGAGAAGGGGTCTGAAGAGCTAATTGATACGCCAGTTGCGAGAAGAAAAGGATGGCTTCGTTTGGTTCTTTTTGCTTCCTACTTAAGACCTGAAAAGTTGGAGATACCAAAAATAAAAGAAATTTTTGGAAACGCTTTTAAACCAAATTTAAGAAATAAAAGATCACATTTTGGCATATATCCTTTTTCTTGGCAGAAAGGCTGGGAGTTGTCTGCTAAAAAACTTGTTGGAAAAAACAATCCTCTGATACAAATTGCTCCTGTAATAGAAAGGCTGGTTTTCCCTAGAGGACAAAAAGCTTTAATAACTTGGTTAAATAAAGTTGAATCTTTGCAAGGTCTTTCTTGGTTAATATCTGCTCATTACAGCGGGAAAGTTAGATTTTCAAAAAATGAAGTAACAATGTTAAAAAATAAAATTAACAAATCAGGTTGGGCTACAAGTAAAGGTGATTTTGGATTTTTAGGTTGGTTAGATCAAAGATTATTGGAAATCGGAGTAGTCCCTCTAGACCCTTTAGAAAAGTTTAATGATTAAATTTTATCTGGGTCGACTGACATTTCCTCGTCGGACAAAAGTGTTTCCTCTAATTGTTTCCTTTGCTCCATTTGTCTAAGGAAATACCCTGTCATCATCGCAGAGGCTAATAAACTCGCTAAATTATCCTTGCTAGAAGTTACTTTTACCTCAAATTGCTCACCAGGAAGCATTCCAAGTAAACCTTGAACATTGTGTCGGATTATTTCTTGAATTTCGGGACTCGCAGACTTTGCGACTCTTTGCAAAACGTCAGCAGGTTGATCTTGTAAGTATTGAATTAGAGCATTTGCCTCATGGCCCTCATTATTGTCTGTAGCTAAAAATTCAGGATTGAACATCCAGTTTTTTCCATGTAATTACACAATATCGCAAAACGTACTCTAATAAAATTTAATTTAGGTTATGGGAACCGAATAGGGCCTATTTTTTTTAATGGCCAGTACCTTGCAAGCGCCGTACCTATGAGATTTTTTTCTGGGAGAGCCCCCCAAATATGAGAGTCTAAACTGTTATTTCGGTTGTCTCCTAAGACCCAAAGTGAATAGTCAGGAACATTTATCGCGTCCATTTCATATTGGATAGGTTCTTTAATCCAAGGTTCATTTATTTCTTTTTCATTTCTATATAGTTTCCCATTAGTAACTTCTATTTTATCTCCAGGTAATCCAACGACTCTTTTTATTAGTGCTGAACCATCACTGTAGCCTGCGTCTGTAAGAATTTTTGGAGGTTTGAAAATAACAATCGTATTTAAATTTAAATGTTTATTTAGTTTATTATTAAGTTTTGGGGTTATTTTTTCTATCAAAATTCTGTCTTGAATTTGCAAAGTGGGAATCATCGATCCAGATGGAATCCATCTGGGTTCAACTGCTTGCCATCTTAATAAAAGCGCAATTAATATCCAAACCACCAATCCTTTCCAGCTATTTTGGTTTTGATTCTTTTTTGATCCAGTAGATGTCATGAATTTTCTTTGTTTTAATTACTTGTTGGAAAGTTTTTTAAAAAAATCTATGTAGTTGTTCTTTTGGCAATTTCATTAGCTCGTTACAATTTTTTTATCAGCTTAGAGCTCCTTAAAACTCTAGTAGCGAAGGGAGTGAAATATTTTGTTCTTTGCCCCGGAAGCAGATCAGGCCCTCTTGCTTTAGCAGCAGCAAGTCTTTCTAAAAGAAAAGAGTTAACTCTCATAACATCAATTGACGAAAGGTCGGCTGCATTCCTTGCTTTGGGAATATCTGCAGCTAGTGGGCAAGTAAGTTGTGTCATTACAACTTCTGGAAGTGCTGTCGCAAATCTTTTGCCGGCTGCTGTTGAAGCAGATAGGTCATGCCATCCACTCTTGTTTTTAACTGCAGATAGACCTTTGCGATTAAAAGAATGTGGAGCCAATCAAGCAGTTAATCAACAGGATTTTCTTAAGTCTGTTTGTAGGCATTTTGATGAATCTCCAAAAGAAGGAATTCATTTGATTTCTAAAAAGAGACTGACATCTTTAGTTGAAACATCATTTGAAATGGCTTCTAATATTCCTGGACCAGTTCATATTAACCTTGCTTATGAAGAGCCTTTGCATCCTTGCGAAATTGATCAGAATAAAGTTCTTGATGGATGGGGCATTGAAGGATTTTTAAAGGAAAAAATCACTTCGAATAAGGTTGAGGTCGTTAAAAATTTTCTATCTTTAAAACTACCAAAATTAGATCCATTTTCTTTAGGAATAATTATTGTTGGGCCATGGAGAGGAAAATCAAAACAACTTGTTTCTTTTAGGGGCGCATTAAAGAAATGGCAAAAATTAACTGGATGGCCAATTCTTGCGGATCCACTCTCTGGGGTTGAAAATGATCAAGTGGGTTTAATAAATCACTGGGATCTTTTTTTCTCAATAGGTTTATTTGAAAAAATCAAAGAGATTCAAGTTTTACGATTGGGTCCAATACCTCCAAGTAGAGAATTACAAACTTGGCTTAAAAAACCTGGAAAAGTTCAATTACTTATTACTGAGGGAGATTGTCGAAATCTTGATCCCATAGGTGGCTCGACACAATTTAGTGAAGGATTTTCTTGTTGGGTTGATAAATTGCTTGAGGGTATTTCCGTAAAGCCAGCAATAGATAAAAAAATTGTTAGTCAAAAGTTGACTAAAGAGCTTATAAAATATGATTTACTTATCCATGATTGGCTTGATAAAAGGTTATTCAGGCATGGGTTAATTACTGAACCTGCTTTGGCTAGATTGCTTCCTCGCTTGTTACCAGATTCTATCCCTGTGATGCTTGCTTCAAGTAGTCCCATAAGAGATTGGTTGAGTTATTCGGGAGAGGGAGCTTTCCTAAGAAGGTGTTTTGGCTTTAGGGGGGGCATCAGGAATTGATGGGACACTCTCAATGGGTATGGGATTATCAATAATTATGGGGAGAATGATATTGATTACTGGTGATTTAGCACTGCTTCATGATACAAATGGTTGGCTATTTTCAAAGGATAAAAATATTAGTTTAATCGTAATCATGATTGATAATGGTGGAGGGGGTATATTTAATCAATTAAATATAGATAGAATTGAAGAAGGCGATTTTGAAGAAATTTTTCTTATGCCTCAGCAAGTTTGTCATCTTACACTTGCTAAAGCCTATGGATTAAAATATAAGCAAGTTGCTTGCTTGGATGATTTAGAACAAGCAATTGAATGGAGTTTTTCTTTGTCAACAAATGTATTAATAAGAGTTTGTACTAACTCTCTTGAAGATCATAGATTGAGAGTAAGTTTAAATGATGATCTAAAAAAAGCATTATCTGAGAATTTATCAAGTTTTGACTAAATTTAATTAAAAAAATGACTTTAAAACCTACTACTCCTAACAATATGTCTAGAAGAGTTCTCCCGGGTGAAATTATTACCTCATGGGTTTCTGTTGGAGAATATAAAGATATCTTACTTGATAAAAGTCCTGAAGGAATTGCTCGTGTTGCGATAAATCGTCCTGAGAAAAGAAATGCTTTTCGACCTCAAACAATTTCAGAACTTTGTGATGCATTTATTAGAATAAGAGAAGATCCAAAAATCGGAGTCGTTTTATTTACAGGTGTAGGACCCTCCAAAGATGGAAAGTTCGCTTTTTGTTCTGGCGGAGATCAGGCTATACGTGGAAGTGGAGGATACCTTGGAGATGATGGAATCCCGCGTTTAAATGTTCTTGATTTGCAACGTATAATTAGGAGTCTTCCTAAAGTAGTTATTGCACTTGTCCCTGGTTTTGCTATAGGAGGAGGACATGTTTTACATTTAATTTGTGATCTGAGCTTGGCTGCAGATAATGCAATGTTCGGACAAACAGGGCCTAAAGTTGGGAGCTTTGATGCTGGGTTTGGTTCCAGTTATTTAGCAAGGGTTGTAGGTCAAAAAAAGGCTAGAGAAATTTGGTTCCTATGCAGGAAATATGGAGCGAAGGAAGCATTGGATATGGGGCTAATAAATGCCATCTCACCAATTAATTTACTCGAGTCAGAAGGTGTTAAATGGGCGAGGGAAATACTTCAATACAGTCCAACCGCTATAAAGTGTTTGAAATTTTCTTTTAATGCTGATACAGATGGATTAGCAGGTATCCAAGAGCTTGCTGGCCAGGCAACACATCTTTTTTATACGACTGATGAGTCAAAGGAGGGAAGAAATGCTTTCATGGAGAGGAGGGATCCTGATTTCTCCGAATCAAAATGGCTTCCATGATTTTATTTGGTTTATCCAAAAAATAAATCTTTCTTTTTCATGAATTAAATGCGAATACTTTTTGCAGCTGCTGAATGCGCTCCAATGATAAAGGTTGGAGGTATGGGTGATGTTGTTGGTTCATTACCTCCTGCGCTTAAAAAACTTGGACATGACGTTCGATTAATAATTCCAGGGTATGGAAAATTATGGACGTTGATGGATATTGCTCCTGAACCTATCTTTCGAGCCAACACAATGGGTGTTGACTTCGCTGTTTTTGAAACAAGGCATCCCTCTAATGGTTTACCAATTTATTTAGTTGGACATCCATGTTTTGATTCTGAGCGTATTTACGGAGGAGAAGACGAAGATTGGAGATTTACTTTTTTTGCTAGTGCAGTCTCTGAATTTGCATGGAACTCATGGAAACCACAAGTCCTCCATTGTCATGATTGGCATACTGGAATGATCCCAGTTTGGATGCATCAAGACCCCGAAATCAGTACGGTATTTACTATTCATAATCTCAAGTATCAAGGCCCATGGAGATGGAAGCTTGATCAAATAACATGGTGCCCCTGGTATATGCATGGTGATCACACCATGGCATCAGCAATGTTGTATGCCGATAGAGTGAATGCAGTATCTCCAACTTATTCAAGGGAAATTCGAACATCTGAATATGGTGAAAAATTAGAGGGACTTTTAAATTATATTTCTGGGAAATTACGAGGAATATTAAATGGAGTTGATCTCGATGAGTGGAATCCAGCAACAGATAATTCATTGCCAGCTAAATTTAGTGTAGATAATATTTCTGGTAGAGCAATTAATAAAAAAGTCCTGCAAGAAAGAATGGGACTTGAAGTGAATTCAGATAAATATTTAATGGGAATGGTTGGTAGGCTTGTTGACCAAAAAGGTATTGATCTTCTACTACAAGTAGCCAATAGGCTTCTTTCTTATACTGACTCTCAGGTCGTTGTCCTTGGGACGGGTGATCGCTATTTAGAGTCATCTTTATGGCAACTTGCGATTGAGTATCCTGGTCGTTTTTCTGTTTTTCTTACTTACGATGATGCTTTATCTAGGCTCATTTATGGAGGCGCTGATGCATTCCTAATGCCTAGTCGCTTTGAGCCATGTGGTATCAGTCAATTATTAGCTATGCGTTATGGTGCTATTCCGATCGTTAGAAAAGTAGGCGGTTTAGTGGATACAGTAGAACCTTATAACCCCATGAATGAAACAGGTTCCGGATTTTGCTTTGATCGGTATGAACCAATTGACTTTTATACAGCATTAGTTCGTTCTTGGGAAGCATATAGACATCAAAAAAGTTGGAAGGAGTTGCAATTAAGAGCAATGTCAAATAAATATAGTTGGGATAGATCCGCGAAGGAATATGAATTAATGTATAAAGACGTTTGTGGAATTAAGGAACCTTCTCCTGATGCGGCAGAGGTTGAAAAGTTTTCTTACGGCCAAGAAGCAGATCCTTCAAGGAAAGGCAAAAAAATAAAATTATAGGATTTTAGTATTTAGATTACTTTGCTTCTATTCAAATATTTGTATGGATATTACTTTTAAGGACTTAATTGAACTGTGGGGGAAGCCAGATAATAAAAAGGAAATAGATCTTAATTTACCTATTGGTCGTATATCTACTGATTCAAGGACAATTGACAAGGGTGATTTCTTTGTCCCTTTGGTAGGTAATAAATTTGATGGTCATGATTACTTGGATATGGCTTTTGATCTTGGTATACAGGCAGCAGTAGTTTCTGAAAAATATAATGGCTTGGTACCAACTGACCTGCCTCACTGGGTGGTTCCAGATACTCTGTACGCCTATCAACAGATCGCATTGCTTCATCGAAGAAATTTAAGTCTTCCTGTAGTTGCTGTTACTGGCTCTGTTGGTAAAACAACTACAAGAGAATTGATTAGAGCAATATTGTCTCCTCTTGGTGAAATTGTCTCTAGCAGAGGAAATGAAAATAATGATGTCGGTGTTCCAAAAACTCTGCTTAGAGGGACGGGAACAGATGCTGCATTTGTTCTTGAAATGGGTATGCGTGGTTTCGGTCAAATTGCTCGTCTCTCTCGAGTCGCTGAACCTGATATCGCTGTAATTACAAATGTGGGACAAGCTCATATTGGCATTCTTGGTAGTAGAGAAAATATTGCAAAAGCCAAGTCTGAAATCACTTTAAGCTTAAGACCTGATGGTGTTGTGATTATTCCTTTTGGTGACTACCTCTTAGAAAAAGCTTTGTTAGAAAAATGGTCAGGACGTATTGTTCGAGTAGAGATAGAGGGTTTTTCACTGAATTGGTTAGATTGTAATAATGGGCATTTTTCTTTTCAAGGTATTGAACCAGATTATATTTCTCAAATTGACATGCAAAATAACTTCATTCTTTTTGATGGAAAAAAATTCAAATTGCCCCTTGAAGGAAGACATAATGCTATGAACTTTCTTCTGGCATTAACTGTCGCAAAAGAATTAGGACTATCAATAAAGAATCTTGATCAATTAAAATTAAATATGCCAATGGGAAGAAATAGATTGGTTGATTGTGGACAATATTTAGTTTTAGATGAGACTTACAATGCATCTCCTGAATCCGTTATTGCATCTCTAGAGTTATTGGTAAGCAAGCCTGGCAGACATTTTGCAGTTTTAGGTACGATGCTTGAGTTGGGCTCTGAGAGTATTTTACTTCATCAGAAAATCCTTAAAAAAGCCATTGAATTAGGTCTTACTGGTATCGTTTTCGTCTCTTGTGGGGAGGAGTCTAATATCATAAAAAAGACAATCAAAGAATTACCAAATCATGATGTAGTAAGTACCCCAAAAGATGCTGCTATGTCACTATTATCATGGCTTTCTCCTGGAGACAATATTTTAATTAAAGGTAGTCGTAAGTTGGAATTAGAAAAAATATTACCTTATTTACAGAAATAACCTCGCCGTTGTAGTTAATCAGCCTTAGTTCTAATAATTGTTTTTGATCTTTCAACTACTAAACTTTTATCAGGAATATCTTTACTTATTGTTGAGCCTGCACCAATGGTTACATGTGCCCCAATCTTGATGGGCGCAACAAGTACTGAATTCGCACCGGTTTTTGAATAATCATCAATCATTGTTCTATGTTTATTTTTACCATCAAAATTAGCTGTGATAGTACCTGCTCCAATATTAATATTTTTTCCTAGAGCTGAATCACCTACATAGCTTAAATGATTGATTTTTGTTCCTTCACCAATACAACTTTTTTTTATTTCTACAAAGTTCCCTATTTTAGAATTTTGTCTTATGTTTGATTCAGGTCTTATATGGGCGAAGGGACCAATTGATGTATTATTTCCAATCGTTGCCTCATTGATGAATGAATGAATGGCTAATACATTTTCTGCAAGAGTTGAATTTGTTATGACACTACCTGGCCCTAGATGACATCCATTACCAATACTGCATTTACCGCGAAGATGAGTTTGTGGCTCAATAATTACGTCTGTACCAAAGTTTGAGTCCTCACTTAGAGAGCAACTAATAGGATCAATAAAAGAAACTCCCTTGCTCATCCATAAGGATTTAAGCTCTTCTTGAATGTAATGTTCGCATTCAGATAGTTGAACTCTATCATTAATGCCTTTAATCTCAAATGGATTATCTACCTCAAAATGCAATGCTTTTTTGAGTAAACTTATAGTATCTGTTAAATAAATTTCATTTTGACTATTTTGGTTAGATAATAAGTTTAAAACAACTGATAGTTGTGGCCAATTGAAACAATATATACCTGCATTTATTAATTTGTTTTTTCGCTGTTCATTAGTGCAATCTCTCTCTTCGATGATTTTTTTTACTAGTCCCGACTCATCTGTAAATACTCGCCCATATCCTGCTGGAGAGTCTAAAGTTGCAGATAAAAAAGTTACACTCGCGTTGGATTCTTTATGAAATTTTAAAAGTGAACTTAGAGTTTCCTCTTTTAGAAGTGGTACATCTCCATTTAATACTAAAAGTTCTCCTTTAAATCCTTTTAATTTAGGACTTAATTGCTGGATCGCATGTCCTGTTCCATTTTGAGGTTGCTGAAGAACAAAATCTAAGTCTTGATGATTTTGCAGAGATTTCTCTAATAAATTAGCTTGATGTCCTACAACTATTAATCTACGGTTTGGCTTGAGCCCTTGAGTACAAGACAAAACCCTTTCAATAAGTGATTTCCCTGCCAAAGAGTGGAGAACCTTAGGCAGTTTACTTTTCATTCGTGTTCCTTTCCCAGCCGCTAAAATTGCGATAGCAAGCATTAGATTACTTTTTTGATGAAATCTAATTGCTTTATTGCTATTGCGCAGTATTCCATCGCTTTCTCCATTCTGAAGTGTTTATTAATTGACTTTTAGATTGCTCTGATTTTCTTGTTGAAATAATTTCTTTAGAGTTTCCTTTCCCTGTTGGATCCCTGTAAGGAATAGATGAACGCGTAGTAAGGTGTTCTGCTTCTCTGGTACTTAAGTTTTTAAACTGACAATTATTTGAAATGAAAGGTCGCTCTATTTCCCTCTTCATAGCGACTGTCCCTGCACTCCATTTGTTTGGGTCATCTATTGACGGAACTATTGAATAGATCTTTAAACCAGCTCTTTTAAAACTCGCTCTGATTGAGGCGGCAGTTGAATATGTAATCAAGCGGCCTTCGAAAGACAGTCTTTTGGTTAATAAATAGATGAATTCTTCGCTCCATAGCTCTGGACACTTTTGTGGAGAGAAAGGATCAAGAAGAATTAAATCAAAACTGAGAGAATCTTGTATTTCGTATATTTTTTGTCTTGCATCTCCCCAGTGAATAGTTCCTTCATTAAAACCTTCAGCCCATTTTCCTGATTTGTTTAAGCAATTAAAAAAATGCAATACTTTTGGAGACCAAATTCTCTGAAATGTTTTTTCATTAATAGCAATCTTAAGAGGCCTTTGATCAATCTCAAGCCCATGCCATTCAATTTTTATATTGCTTTGAATTAACTTTTCGAGAATACATCCTGTGTTATACCCCAATCCCATGCAAACATCTAAAATAGTTATTTTTTCAGTGTTAGAAAATTGTTCTAATTGAGCAGGTAAGAGATATTTAGTAGTTGATTCCCTAAGTGCTCCGTCCTTATCATGGAATCCTTCTTCATAGCACAAGCTATAGAGACTTAAACTTCCATCTTTTGTCGTATGTTTTTTTAAATCATCCAATACTAAGAAAAGCTAATTTTTTTGTTGAAGTCTCATAAGATCACTCCAGAAATCAGGATATGAGATTGCTGCAGCTTCGCTACGTCGTAATGTCGAATTAGAATTAGCCATTATTGATGCAATAGCTAAACTCATTGCTATACGGTGATCATCTTCGCTATCAAGCTCGCATCCTTTTAAAATATTTCCTCCATAGATAGTTAGACCATCTTGATGTTCATCTACTTTGGCTCCCATCCTTTTTAATTGCCTGGCCATTACAGCTAATCGATCAGTTTCTTTGACTCTCAATTCACTTGCTCCTTTTATTTGACTGATACCATTACAGAAACATGCCGCTACAGATAATATAGGTATTTCGTCTACAAGCCGAGGCATTATCTCACCATCAATTTTAAATGGTTTCAATCTTTCGTTGTAGAAAACTTCAATGTCACCGACAGGTTCACCGGCCACATCTCTTTTGTTTATTACGTTTATATTTGCTTCCATTACTTCTAATACGTCAAGGATTCCAGTCCTTGTTGGATTTAAACCGACATTTTCTACAACCAATTCTGACCCTGGTATGATGCTAGCTGCAACGAGCCAAAATGCAGCGGAACTAATATCACCTGGAACAATAATTGATTGACCTTTTAGCTCTTTGCCCGGGGATACAGTTATATGTCTACCCATTTCACCACCGACTTCTAGATTAGCCCCGAAGGCTTTTAACATTCTCTCGCTATGATCTCTTGATCTAGCAGGCTCGATAACAGTCGTTGAGCCCTCTGCATTAAGAGCAGCTAGTAGTATTGCAGATTTTATCTGAGCACTTGCTACTGGAGTACCAATTACGGCACCTCTTAATTTGTTCCCAATAATCGATAGAGGAGCTAAGTCTCCACCACATCTTCCAGAAACTTTAGCCCCCATCATTTTTAACGGCTGTCCTACTCTTTTCATTGGCCTGTTTCGCAGTGATTTATCTCCTGTAAGGATGAAATGACGATCTTCTTGACCGGCCAATAATCCCATTATCAATCTCATAGTTGTTCCTGAATTTCCGCAGTTCAAAATATCTTCAGGCTCTTGGAGGCCTTTTAATCCAACGCCTTCAATTTCAACAATGTCTCCTTTTTTAATTGGACTAATCTTTACGCCCATTGATCTAAGGCATTCAGCAGTACTTAATGGATCTTCAGCAGGTAAAAGACCCTCAATTATTGTTTTCCCCTTAGCGATAGCCCCAAAAAGTAGTGCGCGGTGGGAGATTGATTTGTCTCCCGGTACTTTCACTATTCCACAGAGCTCCCCTCCTTTTTGAAGGTCTCTTAAAGACTGATCTTTATTGGGAACTTTCAATGAAAACAATATATTTTTATATATTTTATTTATCGATAAGCTTTATTTCTGATTTATGAATTGTTTATTTGTTTTTGACGCATAAGTTCATCCATAACATAACCAAATAATTCTGGATTTGGTTGCTTGTTTTCTAGATTCGATAACCCTAGTTCTGCCCATCTTTCATCTACTTTGTCTTCAAGTTCCTTAGGTCTTGTTAATGGCTTACCCCAATCATGATTTTTCTCTGGACCAATCTTTGTTGTTGCATCTATAGCCAATCTCCCTCCTAAACCTATATTTTCACTAGCGAAGTCAAGGGTATCAAAAGGAGTATTTTCCAATATAAATAAATCTCTTTGAGGGTCAACTTGACTAGATAAAACCCAAACTACCTGTCTAGGATCTCTTACATTAATGGTGGAGTCGACGACGACGACAAATTTTGTATACGTAAATTGTGGTAAAGCACTCCAAAAAGCCATCGCAGCTCTTTTCGCTTGACCTGGATATGCTTTATCAATAGATATAACTGCTAACTTATAACTCAAAGCTTCCATTGGCAGGAAAAAATCAATTATTTCTGGTATTTGTTGTTTAAGTATTGGTGTATAAATTCGATTTAATGCTATTGCCAGCATGGCCTCTTCTTTTGGAGGTCTACCGCTAAACGTTGTTAAAAATATTGGTTTTTTTCTTTGAGTCATGCAATGGAATCTAATCAAAGGTGAGGACTCAGCTCCCCCATAGAAACCCATATGGTCACCAAAAGGACCATCGATCATCTCTTCCCCAGGAGAGATAGCTCCTTCCAGAACTATTTCACTGTGACTAGGCACCTGAAGATCGATGGTTTTGCATCTGGTTAATCGAACACCCTCTCCTGCATATAAGCCTGCAAAAAGCCATTCGCTGAGCTGTACTGGAATAGGAGTTGCTGCAGCCATGACAAGAAGAGGATGCACACCAATAGCGACAGCAACTTCTAACTTTTTATTCATGGCAACTGCTTTGCGAAGATGCCTGGCTCCTCCTCTGACACTTAACCAATGTACTGTCATGCTCTTAGCAGATTGTCTTTGGAGTCTGTATACACCAACATTTGGCACGCCTGTTTCAGGATCTTTCGTTATTACTAAACCCAAAGTGATGGCACCTCCAGCATCCTCTGGCCAGGGACGTAAAAGTGGTAAATGATTTAGATCCAAATCTTTTTCACCAATTACTTTTTGATGACATGGTGGTAATAGATCAATATCAGGACGTGCTTTAAGTAGATCCCAAGCAACTGATGCAAAAGCTTTTGTATCTTTAAGTCCTTTCGGAGGTCGTGGTTGCTGAAGAAGAGCTAATTTTCGCCCTAAATCTTCCAATTCTTCTTGTTTCTTTAAACCCATACTCCAAACAACACGTTCCATCGTCCCGAGTAAATTCACTGCAACAGGCATTGATGATCCTTTTACATTTTCAAAAAGTAGAGCAGGGCCTCCCATTCCAAGGACTCGGTCACTTATTGCTGCAATTTCTAAGTCACTATCAACTAGACTGCTTATTCTCTTCAATTGCCCTTTCTTTTCTAAAAGAGTAAGAAAATCTCTAATGTCCCGTGTAAGAGGTTCTTGACGAAATAATTTCATGAAGGTCTGCACGATTAACCTATTTATCTAGTTACTGTGACGCAAGTTATCAGCCTTTGTGGAAATGAAACTTTCTTATTTTTATGTAGCGGCAGATGTTCCTGATGGAATTATTCCTGAATCATCAGTAGTGATTGATGTTCTGAGAGCTACAACAACTATTGCTTGGGCTTTGAAAAATGGAGCTGATTCAGTGCAAGTGTTTGCAGATGTTGATGAACTTAAAAACCAGGCAAAGAATTTTGACTCTAAAGAAAAAATACTAGTGGGAGAGAGAGGTGGAAAAAAATTAGATGGATTTGACTTGGGAAATTCTCCATTAGGAGTCTCAACTGAGAGAGTAAAAGGGAAAAGAGTTTTTATGAGTACTACAAATGGAACAAGGTCACTACATCGTGTTAGAGAATCCAAAAGTTTATACACAATGGCACTCCCAAATAGAAAAGCTATTGCTGATAGATTGAAAAGTGATAATCCCAAAGAAGTTTGGATTGTTGGTAGTGGGTGGGAAGGTTCCTATTCTTTAGAAGATTCTTTAGCTGCTGGTGCTTTAGCCTCTCTTTTAATGGATCAATTAGAGTCGGTTCAGATATTAAATGATGAATTAATGGCCTCCATAGCACTATGGAAAAATTGGGAGAATGATGTTGAAGGATGTTTACGTATTGCAAGTCATGGACAAAGACTTGCCGGAATAGGAAATCATGATGATGATTTTGCTTGTTGCGCTTCTTTGGACAACCTTTCTGTTATTCCAAAACAGATTGAGATGGGCGTACTTCGCTCAAGCTAACTTTTAAATTATTTTCTTTTTAACTCAGTGACAGATTTTTTGGCTGCGGCCTTACAGCTTACAAGTACCTCAGACATAGAGGCAAATCTCAATGCTGCTGAAGAACAAATTGAGTTAGCTGCAAAGCGTGGAGCTGATCTTGTTGGACTTCCTGAAAACTTTGCCTTTTTGGGTGAAGATCAGAAAAAATTAAAAATCGCATCTTCAATTTTTGAAAAATGCAATAGTTTTTTAGTAACAATGGCAAGGAGATATCAAGTCGTTTTGCTTGGAGGTGGATTCCCTGTTCCTGCTGGAGATGGAGTAAGAACCTTAAATAGAGCAGAGTTGTTTGGGAAGGACGGTCAATCTCTAGCGAGATATGACAAAATCCATCTTTTCGATGTTGATCTCCCTGAAGGTAATAAATACAGAGAATCTGAAACAATTGTTTCGGGTAGTGAAGCCCCACCTGTTGTTGATGTTCCAGGTCTCTGCAAAATCGGATTGTCTATCTGTTACGACGTCAGATTCCCTGAACTTTATAGGGATTTGGTCAATAAAGGTGCAGATTTATTAATGATTCCAGCTGCTTTTACTGCCTTTACTGGAAAGGATCATTGGCAAGTCTTGCTTCAAGCAAGAGCAATTGAAAATACAGCTTATGTTGTTGCACCAGCCCAAACTGGTCGCCACTATGGCAGAAGACAAAGTCATGGACATGCGATGGTTATTGATCCATGGGGGACAGTTCTGGCAGATGCAGGGGTTGTTCAAGGAGCCGCAATCGCTCCTGCTGACAAAGAGAGAGTTGAGAGGATTAGAGGCCAAATGCCCAGCCTAAAACATCGAAAAACTGAGCTTTTTATTTGATGTTTAAAGATAAGTCTTTAAATTCAAAAATAGCATTTTTTGCGGGATTTGTTTTTTGTTCCAATCTTTTTATTTCTTTACCGCTCAAATCTGCTAGTGCGCTTGCGGCATGGGCCTTAACTAGTAACGGTAGCCTGAAATTACGAACTTCTTCTGGGACTAAATTAGATGCTTTTTATCAATCTTCAACCACTAATAAAGGTGAAAGAGTATGGATTGATTTTCCTGGAGAATTAAGCCGACCTAGAACTATTAAAGGCAATGGATCTGTTAAAGAAATTAGACTTGGTAAACCTACAAAAGGTAAAACAAGGCTTGTTATTGAGTTCATTTCATCAGTTGAGTTAGAACCATCCAAATTACAATTAATTGGTATTTCACCAAACATGTGGGAGTTGAAACTTATTGGTTTAGAAAGTAATTCTTTTAGCTCTATTGAAGAAGGTAATATCTTAAGAAACTCAATAAAAAGGACTTTTGAAAAAATAAAGGTTCAAGATTTAGATGTTTCCTCTTTACCTAATGTCCCTTCTGGTAAGTATAAAGTTGTTATTGATCCAGGCCATGGTGGTTCAGATCCCGGCGCAGTTGGAATAAACGGATTAAGAGAGACTGATATTGTCTTAGAAGTCTCAAAGAGTGTTTCAGAATTTCTAACAAATAAAGGAGTTAAAACTATTTTAACTAGGAATTATGAGAGAACATTAGATTTAGAACCTAGAGTTTCCAAAGCTAATAATTCAAAAGCAGATGTTTTTGTTAGTATTCATGCAAATGCAACAAGAGGAAAGAGAAAAGATGTTAATGGCTTAGAGACTTATTATTACTCTGGTTATAAAGGCTATTCTTTGGCGAAAAATATTCAAAAACAAATTTTAATTGTTTCTCCACAAAGCCCTGATAGGGGCGTACGTAGATCGCGCTTTTATGTAATTAGAAAAACATCCATGCCTGCAGCTTTAGTAGAGATTGGATTTGTTACTGGTATGTATGATGCAGATTTATTAAGACAAAAAGGTTACAGGGATAAAATGTCTTTTGCTATCGCAAGAGGAATACTGAATTATCTAAAAGTTTCAAATTAGATATGCGTCTTGGATTGTTTGATAGTGGTGTTGGAGGCTTTACGGTTTTAAAAAAAATTATTGAATTATTTCCCAATAATTCATTTATATATTTGGCTGATACAGCAAGACTTCCCTATGGCGTAAAGACAAATAATGAGATCAAAAAAATTGCTGAAGAAATATCAACTTGGTTTAGTTATCAAAATATTGACGCTTTTTTGGTTGCATGTAACACAACAAATGCAATTGCCTTGGATGTAATTAAAAATAATTTAGATGTCCCTGTTTTTGACTTGATTGGCTCTACTGCCTCAACCATCATAGAATCAAGGGTAGGTGTTCTCGCAACTCCCACTACAGTTAAAACCAAGGCTTATACAAATGCGATTTTAGAATTTAAGCCAAAAACTCTTGTATTTGAGCAACCATGCCCTAAATTTGTGCCAATGATTGAAATGGATGATATTAATTCAGATGAGATTATTGATGTTGCGACAGGATATTTACAACCTCTTTTAAAACAAAAAATTCATTGTTTAATTCTTGGCTGTAGTCATTATCCTCTCATAACTCCTTTGCTGACTGAGGTCTTACCCTCTAGTGTTAAATTGATTGACCCCGCGGAAGCTCTTTCTTTGAGATTAAAGTTGTTTATGGATTCAAAAACAAGCAATTATTCAAAGAAAAAAAATATAGTTGATTTAAAGTTTTACGTAACATCTAATCTTAAAAATTTTCCCAATAAAGCTAAGCATTGGTTAAATGTCTTTCCTGAAGTTAATCTCGTTTCACTGCAGAAGAAGGGCTGGGTCTCTTAATATCTAAGAGTAGAGCGGTTTTATGATCACAGCCACGGAAATTCTTCAACCTGTAGAACTTGATCTAGAAGCGTTGCTTTTGGATCTTCGCAGCCTCATAGGTGCTGGACACCCTATTTTGCAGGCTGCTGCAGAACATCTCTTTAGTGCAGGCGGTAAACGTTTAAGACCTGGAATTGTTTTATTAATTTCAAGAGCTTTGACTTCTGAAAAGGATCTTCCTTTGAAGCATCGAAAATTGGCGCAGATTACTGAGATGATTCATACCGCTTCTCTTGTGCATGATGATGTCGTTGATGAAGCTGATACCAGAAGAGGTGTTGAAACTGTCCATAGTAGATTTGATTCCAGGATAGCTGTTCTTGCTGGAGATTTTCTATTTGCTCAAGCAAGTTGGCATTTGGCAAATCTTGAGAATTTAGATGTTGTTAAATTGTTAAGTAGGGTGATTATGGATTTAGCTGAAGGTGAAATAAAGCAGGGCCTTAATAAATTTGATTCTAGTCAATCTTTTGAGAATTATTTAGAAAAAAGTTATTGTAAAACAGCCTCTCTAATAGCTAACAGCGCCAAGGCTATTGGTGTTTTATCTAATGTAGATCAAGAGAGCTTAAATTCACTTTATTTTTTTGGAAGACAGTTAGGATTAGCTTTTCAAGTAGTTGATGATATTCTCGACTTTACTGGAAATGATGAACAATTAGGTAAACCAGCAGCTAGTGATCTTCAAAGTGGGTATCTTACTGCACCAGTTTTCTATGCTCTGGAAGAGAATCCAACTCTTAGCGAACTTATTGATGGTAAATTCTCAAAAAAAGATGATCTTGAAAAGGCTTTATCTCTCGTAAGAGATTCAAGTGCGATCAAAAAATCAAGAGATTTAGCCGAAAAATTTGCTTCTGAGTCAAAAGATTCAATTTCTTGGTTACCAGATTCACCATCAAAAAAAGCATTACTTGAGTTGCCTGAATTTGTTCTTAGTAGGCTTTATTAATTCGATACTCGTTTAATATTTCCTCAATTTCTTTTAAATGGTTAATTTGTCTTAGATTTTTGTGTTGATTAAAAACTTCTTTTTTGAGGAATTCGTCATGATTTTCTTTCAGAAGGAAAACAAAACATCCTGCCTCGAGAGCTGAAGTCACTCCAGAAATTGAATCTTCTACAGCCCAGCATTCTTGAGGTGAGATATTTAATTTTTTAGCTGCTAATTGATATGGATCTGGCGCTGGTTTTCCTTTTGCTAATAATTTGTCGTCGCCAAGAACAATTACAGAAAATAGATTCATCCATTTATGAGGGGAAGTTTTTATTTGGAAAGATTCAAAGCTGCTGCTGGTTACTAACGCCATTGGTATATTCTTTTCATGACAGTTTTTGACCAAACTCTCGCTACCTTTCATTGCTCTTGCCTTCAGGATGAGTTGTCTTGAGATGGGCTTATGTAGATTTAGTAAGTCTTTCTCCTCAACTGCCTTTGGAATTAACTTAACTAGTTCAATGGCACAATCAATTCTTCTTTTGCCTCTTAAGAGTTTTAATTTGTCATCAGTTAGATTTAGATTAAAAAGTGCGGCAGTTTCTTTCCAAGCTTGTCCATGTAAGGGTTCTGAATCAATTAGAACTCCATCAAGATCAAATAAAAATGCTTTAGGAAAATTCCATTTTTTCTTCATTATGAATTTGTTTTAAATAAGAGTTTCACTATTCAAGCCTTTTCGTCAGAAATAGCTTGAATGCAGTAAATGAAAAGTTGTTTTTATCTTTCATGAATTCAGACAATTGTAACTCTATTGAGTCTGTTCTTCAGGAGCAGAGAGTTTTCCCCCCCTCTGATGACTTTTCTAATAAAAGCAGAATCTCCTCTTTTTCTAAGTATTTGGAAATGTGGGAGATGGCTAAATCAGATCCAGATAAGTTTTGGGGTGATGCTGCTAGAGAAGAATTACATTGGTTTAAATCTTTCGAAAAAGTACTCGATTGGTCCAACCCACCATTTGCAAAATGGTTTGATGGAGGAAAAATTAATATTTCTTTTAACTGCTTAGATCGACACCTAAATAGTTCAAGAGCTGATAAGGTCGCATTGATTTGGGAAGGCGAGCCAGGAGATCAAAAAACATATACCTACAAAGAACTACACAAAGAAGTTTGTAAAGCAGCTAATGCACTCAAGTCTATAGGTATAGGTAAAGGAGATCTCGTTGCTTTGTATATGCCTATGGTTCCTGAGGCTGCGATTGCAATGCTTGCTTGTGCAAGGATTGGCGCACCACATTCAGTCGTGTTCGGAGGCTTTTCTTCTGAGGCTCTCAGGGACAGATTAATTAATGGAGAAGCGAAAGCAATAATTACAGCAGATGGTGGTTTTAGAAAAGATAAAGTAATTGCTCTTAAAGAAGCTGTTGACTCAGCATTGGAAGGTGGTGCTTGTCCAAAGGTCGAATCAGTTTTAGTTGTTCAAAGGACAAAAAAACTTATTGCGATGGATGACGGTAGAGATTATTGGTGGCATGAAATTGTTGATAGTCAATCAGAAGAATGCTTGCCAGAGCAAATGGAAAGTGAGGATTGCTTATTTGTGTTGTATACCTCTGGCTCTACAGGCAAACCAAAGGGAGTAGTTCATTCAACTGCTGGGTATAACCTTTGGTCCCATTTAACTTTTAAATGGATTTTTGATATTCGTGAAAATGATGTGTATTGGTGTACAGCTGATGTGGGTTGGATAACTGGACATAGTTATATCGTTTATGGCCCACTCTCTAATGGAGCAACTACTGTTATGTATGAGGGAGTTCCTAGACCATCAAATCCAGGTGCTTTTTGGGATGTAATTCAAAAGCATAAAATTTCGATTTTTTACACTGCTCCAACCGCCATAAGGGCCTTTATGAAAGCAGGAGAAAAAATTCCTAAGCAATACGATTTATCTAGTTTGAGACTTTTAGGAACTGTTGGAGAGCCAATTAATCCGGAGGCTTGGATCTGGTATCGAGATGTCATTGGAGGAGGGAGATGCCCAATAGTTGATACATGGTGGCAAACAGAAACTGGAGGAGTAATGATTAGCCCTCTCCCCGGAGCTACTCCAACCAAACCTGGATCAGCAACTTTCCCTTTGCCAGGCATTGAAGCCGATGTGGTCAATTCAGATGGGGACTCTGTAGCTAATAATGAAGGGGGATATTTGGTAGTTAAAAGTCCATGGCCTGGAATGATGAGAAATGTTTATGGAGATGAAAAAAGATTTAGACAGAGTTACTGGGAGTATTTAAAACCGTCAGACAATAGCTATATATATTTTGCCGGAGATGGTGCTCGAAGGGATGAAGAAGGTTATTTTTGGATTATGGGGCGAGTTGATGATGTTATAAATGTTTCTGGTCATAGGCTTGGAACAATGGAAATAGAATCAGCTTTGGTTAGTCATGAGCTGATCTCAGAAGCTGCAGTTGTGGGTAGACCTGATGATTTAAAAGGGGAATCAATAGTAGCCTTTGTCACTTTAAAAACTAGTGCAGAAGTAAATGAAAATATTGAGGCACAATTAAAAAATCACGTCGTGAGTGAAATAGGACCTATTGCCAAGCCAGACGAAATTAAATTTACTGATTCTCTTCCTAAAACAAGAAGTGGAAAAATAATGCGCAGAATTTTGAGAGCCCTGGCTTCCGGAGATGAAATAAGCGGAGATACAAGTACTCTTGAAGATAGATCGGTTTTAGATAAATTAAGATGTTAAAATTAAATTTTCCAATGAGTTACTTGATCGATTATTAAATCAATTTTCTCGTATTTTAAAGAGGTATGAAAATTAGACTTTAGTAACTTCTCTTTTATTCCTAAACTTACTGGAGTCAGATGATTTCCGTCTATCGAAATGATTTTAGATTTATCAGAAGGCCTTTCCATTAAAGATTTAAGTAATAAATCATTTTGATCTAGATTGTCATTTTTAAATTTTATTAATAGATTATTTTTTTGCTGATAGTGTTCTCTAATAAGATTTAATGTTTCGGTAGGACTTGGACTAAATTCAGTTTGAAAGTTAAGCTTTTGAGACATTTTTCTAAGCAAAGGAATAGATTTATTTGCATTGAAATTATTAAAGCTTATAGCTACTAAACCATCGCAATTACTTCCACCATCCGGAGCTAGTAAATGTAATTTACATCCAAGACTATGACCTAGTTTTATTAATTTTGGTTTTAAGCCAACCCTTTTTTCAAGAATTTTTCGAGATTGACGAAATTGTTTCCATGCATAATTTGCTTGAAGTTGATGATCAAAGTTAGGGATATAGCTCCATGAATGTACTGCAAAATTTCTTTGTAAAAAACCAGAAATAAGTCTTTTGTATGTAACTTCTGGCTTAATTGAAATATAGCTACCTCCAATTAGTTCTATAAGACCAATTGGTCTTGATGGCCATTGACAAGAAACCTCACTTATACGCTTAAAAGTGGTCATTGATGAATAATCACTCTATAAAGAGAAATAAAAAACGATTATAAATTAAATATAATTATCTTTTATTTCTTATGTTCTACTAAGTTTTGATTCAACTCTGTTTTTTTGATGATAATAGAAGTATGACTTTTTAATTTTGAAGTGAAAGAAGATCAGAATCATAAGAAAGAGAGCGAGCAGCTTGGCTTTCTATATGCAACAACCAAAGATATTGCCAATCAAAAAGCAAAAGATCTAGGAGAAAAAAGTTTTTTAAAATCAAACGAAAAACAGGTTGAAATTTTAAGTAAAGAACAGTTCCCTATAAATATCTTGATTTTAGATACGGAAACTACCGGTCTCGACAATGAAATTGATGATTGTCTTGAAGTAGGTTCTATTCTTTTTAATGTCAAAAGTAGATCGGTGTTAGCGCAGCAATCTTTTCTTTTACCAGTTGAAATTAATGATGCTGAAAAAATAAATAATATTCCTGCTGAAATAACTAGATTGCCTCAACCTCTATCTGAAGCAATTAAATATTTTGAATCTTTGGTTCGGGTATCAGATGTGATTGTTGCTCACAATGCAGAATTTGATATGAAATGGTTTGGTCTTAATAAATTACCTCAGATTGAAAAACAATGGATTTGTTCTATGGACGATATAACTTGGCCTGCTGATAGACAATTAAAGACTCGCCCTTCTGTTAGAGATCTTGCATTGGCATATGGTGTACCAGTCTGGAATGCACATAGAGCTTTGACAGATTGTATATATTTGTCAGAGGTTTTTAAAAGATGCAGTGAACTCGAAAAACTATTGATTAGAGCTTTAGAACCAAAAGTTCTGCTACGCGCTGAGATCTCCTATGATGAAAGAAATTTAGCTAAAAATGCTGGCTTTAGGTGGAATGATGCAATTAAGGGAGCTTGGTCTAGAAAAATGAGTCGTCGGGACATGGAAAAATTAGAATTCCCAGTACATGAGGTCGACTTGCATGCTTGAAGTAGATTTTTTTCATAAAGTACTCATTTCAAATCGTTGCTATCTGTTTAAAGTATGGGTTAACAAGTTTTCCTAGATTTTTCTCCATGCTTAATTTATGAGAAAATATTTCACTAAGAAAAATATAGTTGGTCAGTTTTCCTTTGTTAAAAGTAAGACTAATGGGAACGAATTAAAAAAGCGTCTCAGGCAATGGCAGCATTCAAGAAGTTGGGCTCGTTTGATTTGTGAAGCTGAAAAAATGTGGAGTCTTGAATCAAGAGAATTAAAGAGACTAGGAGCTATGGAACTAATTCAACTCCAAAATGAAATGCCTTTTAATGTGAGAAGAAGGGTTAATTATTGGTTGATTAAATATTCAGGCGCTACTCGAATAGAGGAATAGGCTTAATGACCTTTCTAAATTGAGTATCATCAATTTCTTTAGCAAAACTCATGGGGTTAATATTATTTTTCAGTTTACGTAAACAATTACTATTAAACAAACAACAAATAATTTCCTGAAGCTACTTTGACCAATCTCAAGAATTTAAGAGGAATGGTAGATCTTTTGCCTGCTCAGAGTCAGGGCTGGCAGAAGGTCGAATCAATTGCACTTGAACATTTTAGTCGAGCTGGGCTTCAAGAAATTAGAACACCGATTATTGAACAAACCGAATTGTTTTCAAGGGGAATTGGAGAAAACACTGATGTTGTGGGCAAAGAAATGTACAGTTTCGACGATAGAGGTGGTCGTTCTTGCACTTTGAGACCTGAAGGTACAGCTTCTGTCGCTAGGTCAATTGTCCAGCATGGACTATTAAATAATGGTCCTCAAAGACTCTGGTATAGAGGACCAATGTTCAGATACGAGCGCCCTCAAGCAGGAAGACAAAGACAGTTCCATCAAATAGGAGTTGAATTTGTTGGATTGGCCTCTGTTCTTAGTGACGCTGAGGTTATTTCAATAGCTTGGAACTTTTTAAAGGATGTTGGTATAAATGATTTGACTTTAGAAATTAATAGTCTTGGAAGTAATGAAGATCGAAATATTTTTAAAGAAGAGTTAAAAGATTGGCTTAATCAGAGAATTGATTTATTAGATAAAGATTCTCAGAAAAGAATTAATATTAATCCCTTGAGAATATTAGATAGTAAAAATAATTCTACAAAAGAACTTTTATCTGAAGCTCCGTCTTTAAACGACTTTTTATCCAATGAGAGTAAAAATAGATTTGATTATTTACAGGAGTTACTTGATAATCTAAATATCCCATATAAAATTAATAAAAATTTGGTAAGAGGACTTGATTATTATTCTCACACGGCTTTCGAAATAACTAGTGATCACTTGGGTTCTCAAGCAACAGTATGTGGCGGTGGACGTTACGATGGCCTAATAAGTGAACTGGGCGGGGCTCAAACTCCCTCAATTGGTTGGGCTATTGGGATGGAAAGGCTGATAATTCTTGCTGGAGATAAGATTTTACAATCAAAATCTCCAGATGTTTATGTGATTCATAAAGGTGAAAAAGCTGAGCAACTCGCTTTGGAAATTACTTGTAAGTTAAGGTCATTCAATTTAATTATTGAATTGGATTACTCAGGTTCATCTTTTTCAAAACAATTTAAGCGAGCTGATAAAAGTAAGGCCAAATGGGCCTTAGTTATAGGTGAGGATGAGGCATCTAAAGGTCAATTATTGATGAAGAAATTAAGGGATAAACAAAAGGATGAGGAGAGTAAGGAATATATTTTCTTAAAGGAGGATCTAGATAAGTTAATTAAAAAGTTGATTGTTTAAGAAAATGATGGTTTGTTTTAAATGAGCTCTATTAAAATCCAAAAAATATGTTGTATTGGTGCTGGTTATGTTGGTGGCCCAACCATGTCTGTTATTGCAGATAAATGTCCGGATTTAGAAGTTAGGGTTGTTGATATCAATAAAGAACGAATTAATGCGTGGAATAATTCAGATCTCAATAAATTGCCAATATTTGAACCTGGATTAGATCGGATAATTTCAAGAACTAGAGGGCGAAATCTTTTCTTTAGTACAGAAATGGAAAAGTCGATATCTGATGCTGATATGATTTTTATATCAGTTAATACTCCAACAAAAACAAAAGGTCTTGGAGCAGGACAAGCAAGTGATCTTAGTTGGGTTGAAGCTAGTGCAAGGCAAGTAGCTAAGTATGCGAAAGGTCACACGATAGTAATTGAAAAAAGTACTCTTCCAGTTCGTACTGCTCAAGCAATAAAAGAGATACTTAAGACAACAAATAGAGAGAATCAAAAAAATGAAATCTCTAAAACTTTTTCTGTTTTATCTAATCCTGAATTCTTGGCTGAAGGTACCGCAATTAATGATTTAGAAAAACCTGATAGGGTTTTAATTGGTGGAGAGGATTCTGAGGCTGTAGATTCATTGGTTAAGATTTACTTGAATTGGGTTCCATGTGAACAAATAATTTGCACTAATTTATGGAGTAGCGAGCTTTCAAAATTAGCTGCTAATGCATTCCTGGCTCAGAGAATTAGCTCCATAAACTCTATTTCAGCCTTTTGTGAAGCTACTGGAGCTGATGTTCAGGAAGTTGCGAAAGCAATAGGAACAGATAAAAGAATAGGTAATCAATTTCTTAGTGCAGGTCCTGGTTTTGGTGGAAGCTGCTTTAAAAAGGATATTTTGAATTTAGTTTATTTAAGTGATTATTTTGGTTTACCAGAGGTTGCTAATTACTGGAATCAAGTTGTGGTGCTCAATACTTGGCAGCAAGATAGAATTTATAAAATCGTACTTGAGAAGCTTTTTGGTACGGTTAATGGGAAGAATATAGCAATACTCGGTTTTTCTTTTAAGGCAAACACCAATGACACTCGAGAATCTCCTGCAATAAGAATTTCCAGTGATTTACTCGAAGAAGGAGCAATTTTATCAATTTATGATCCTAAAGTTTCATTTGAGAGAATAGAGGAAGATTTCGAAAAATTTTCATTTAATAATCAAGGGATTTGGAAAATGGCCAATTCCATTCCAGAGGCATTGAAAAATGTTGATGCAGTTTTAATTCTTACTGCATGGGATGAATTCTTTGGACTTGATTGGAATTATTTGGCTTCTTTGATGAGATCACCAGCTTGGATTTTTGATACAAGATCTGTTGTTAATCGAAAAGAAATTGAGAATACAGGAATAAATCTGTGGAAACTGGGTGAAGGGAACTAAAATATCGTCATAAAAAAACATGAGGTCTATAATTAATGTCTAAACAAATTACATTGATTCTAAGCCATTAATTAATTTAATTTTATAAAACATAATGCTCTTTAAATTTCTTTTCAAAAAGAAGAAGAAAAAAAAACTTCAAGAACAATTAGAACAAAAATTTGACATTAATAATTGGATGAACTTAACAAAGGAAGAGAGACTTGAAATAGATTTTAATGAGAAGAATAAAATAATGAGAAAAAAGAAGGCATTGCTAAAATCAATCAGAGAAGAATATATGAAAATAAAAAAGAAAAATAATTAATATTGAATTTTATGATTTGGCCTCCAGCAAAAGCATGGACTAGTAAGGTCTGTATTAATAGGCAAGTTCATTTTGTTGCAATTAATTATGGTGGCGAATCAGTAAAGAGATGGGTCGTTTTGATGTCTGTACTTGATTCGAGTGTGGTAGTTAAAGTTTCTTGGTCTCAATTAGTTGATTCATCTGATTGGGAATCTGGATGGTCTGAGATAAACTATGTAAAATTTTCTAAATTAGTTAATAGTAAAGTTGATGTAAGAACTGCTGAATTGTCTCATCCTTCTAATGATTCTGGTTTAACAATACCTATAACTAAAAATAGTGTTAGGCCTTGGTTTTACATGAATTAAATAATAGTTAATCTAATATTTTAATGCACTTTAGTATAATTTTATTATTACTTTCTTTTCAAGTTGATACCTATAGCTTTATTTATTCGTTTTTTACGTTAAAAAAAAGATACTGACTCGTTAAAGAATGATAGAACCATCAATGTGGTTATCAGAAAAAGAAGCTAGTAAGCTTTTAAGAGTTGATGAGCAATCTTTAGAGTTATTAAGAGAAAGGGGGCATTTAAAGCCAGGATCGCACTGGAGAAGTTCAAATGATCCTAAACAATTACCGTGGAAGCCAAAAGTTTTCTATTTTATAAGCGGATGCAGAGAAGTTATTGAATATTTTCAGAACAATGATGCTTCTATTGATCAGAAAGCAGCTTAAAGAAAAAACAAAAAGACTTTAATATTTTTATATTTAATCAATATTTTTCTAGGCCACTAGATTTTCATCTTTACAATCTTTGATAGACGTCTCGAGAATTGGGTAAAGAGAAATCATTTTTCCGTATTGTGGTGATGTTCTATAAACATTCGCTTTTTTCCTATAGTGGTCTTCTGTCTCCATTTCTAGACTGTTTAGTCGATTGAAGTCCATGATTGATTATCCAAAAGGATTTAATTATTTAATAGTTATAAATAAAGAGAGCAAATTAATCTTTTATATTAATTACATATTTGCATGTATTTATATTGACCCTGAGACTTAATTGGTCTCGAATGCCTGATATATATATTTTTTTTGTATTAATTAATTCTTTGATTAAAAGTTCTTAGTTAGGTAAATCGCCTGATTATGTTTATATGAGTCCTTGGCCGTCTGTTTTTTTATTCTTTAAAACCTGCTTTTTTTTGATATTTTTTTATTTCATTGGATTTAAATAATAAAAAAAATTTACAGATTCTTTCTCTTACATGAGTATTCGATGAAATTGAAGTATTCTCTGTTCGGTTTTGAAAAATAGCACTTCTAATGCAGACCTATGGAAATTCAGCCGTCACCTACGGGTGGTGGGCTGGTAACTCAGGGGTCACCAACCGTTCAGGCAAATTTATTGCTGCTCATGCCGCTCATACCGGTTTGATTGCTTTCTGGGCTGGTGCCTTCACGTTATTTGAATTGGCTCGATTTGACCCCTCAGTACCAATGGGTCATCAGCCTTTAATTGCGCTTCCTCATTTAGCAGCTTTGGGTATAGGTTTCGATGAAACCGGAGCCTTTGTTGGTGGAAGTGCGGTTGTTGCAGTTGCTGTGTGTCATCTGGTGGGCTCCATGGCTTATGGGGCAGGTGGATTGATGCACTCTCTTCTTTTCTCTAGTGATATGCAGGAATCTTCTGTGCCACAGGCCAGAAAATTCAAGCTTGAATGGGACAACCCAGATAACCAGACTTTCATTCTTGGACATCATTTGATTTTCTTTGGTGTTGCCTGTATTTGGTTTGTTGAATGGGCGCGAATTCATGGAATCTACGATCCTGCTATTGGTGCTATTCGTCAGGTTGAATACGACCTTAACTTGAGTCATATATGGGATCATCAGTTTGACTTCCTAACTATTGATAGTTTGGAGGATGTTATGGGAGGTCATGCTTTCTTGGCTTTCTTAGAAATTACTGGTGGTGCTTTCCATATCGCTACTAAGCAAGTTGGAGAATATACGAAGTTCAAAGGAGCTGGTCTTCTTTCTGCAGAGGCTATTCTTTCTTGGTCACTAGCTGGTATTGGCTGGATGGCAGTTGTCGCAGCATTCTGGAGTGCAACAAATACCACTGTTTACCCTGTTGAATGGTTTGGAGAACCATTAGCGCTTAAATTTGGCATCTCTCCTTATTGGATTGATACTGTGGATCTTCCAAATGGTGCTCATACTTCTCGTGCTTGGCTAGCTAATGTTCATTACTACTTTGGATTTTTCTTTATTCAAGGTCACCTATGGCATGCTCTTAGGGCAATGGGATTCGATTTCAAACGAGTAACTGGTGCCTTAAGTAATCTTGATACTGCTTCAGTATCATTAAAATAGTTAAATAAATTTAACTTAATAAAAAAGCCCCATATATTTGGGGCTTTTTTATTGGTTTTTATTTATCAATAAGTCAGTAATATCAATGAGAAAAATAAAAATTCTTATTAGTTTAATATTTATAAAATATTTATTTAATAGATTTCTAATTATATATTTATATCGTATTTTCTAATAATTAGAGCTAATTAAATGATTTGATTGAGATATGATAAGAATCAAAATTACTTTTGTTGTTAAATATTCATATGAGATATTATTTTTTACGATTTTTTATTTACTTCCGCAAGCTTGTGAATAGATGAGTGTGTCGTTTTTAGGTTTGGAAGACCTATATAAAATTAATGCAATCCCAACGTTAGTTCTTTCCTTGGGTTTGCTTGGAATTATAGGGATTCTTTTAACCTTAGGTAGAAGATTGGATTCTGCAATGAAGTTGGAAAGATTTGGTATCCCCATAGCTCTTTTAGTTGGAGCATTAGGTTTTTTAATTGGTCCTTATGGACCTTTTTCTTTATTACCAGAAAGGGTTTTGAATACTTGGATGCAATTACCAACTCCATTGCTTACTTTGGTTTTTGCGACATTAATGCTTGGAAGACCTATTCCAAGCATTAGTGCTTTATGGAAACCAGTTGCTTCGCAGGCATTGCTCGGGCTTTTACTAGGTTTTGGTCAATATGTTGTTGGTGGGATAATTGTGTTGTCATTTCTGCTTCCTTATTTAGGAGTAGATCCTTTGATGGGATGTATTATAGAAGTTGGTTTTGAAGGAGGACATGGAGCTGCGGCAATAATGGGAGATAGTTTTATGAAGTTAGGCTTCCCTGAGGGATTAGATCTTGGATTTGCAATGGCAACCGTAGGTTTGCTTGCTTCTACTTTGTTAGGGAGCGGTTTAGTTGTTCTAGGTAGGTTTTTGGGATGGCTTGTAACTGCTGAGCAAGAGGTTACAAATAATTTAAATGACATCGAATTGGAATTTAAACCAATTGAACAACTTAAGTTGCTTTTATATAATTTTGCTCTAGTAGGATTAGCGGTATTAGTTGGAATCTTTTTACTCTATTGTTTAAGGCTATCCTCCACTTATTTGAGTGATATAAGTAAGCAGGTTATATTAGCTTTCCCAGTATTTCCATTGGCTTTGATGGGTTCATTTTTAGTAAGATTTTCATTAGAAAAAACTGGAAAGACTAAATTAGTCTCATCACTTTTTCAACGGGAGATTGGCATACTTTCAACTGATTTACTCATAATTACCGCCATGGCCGGATTGAATTTACCTTTATTAGTTAACTACTGGATTCCAATAACGATTTTAGCTATTGGTGGTTTGATTTGGAATCTTGTAGGTATGTTGATTTTTTCAAGATTATTTTTTAGAGAAGAATGGTTTGAAAGAGCAATAGCAGAGTTTGGAAATTCAACGGGAGTTGCAGCTAGTGGACTATTACTTTTGAGATTGGCTGATCCTAGAAACTCAACTAACACGTTACCTGTTTTTTCTATTAAGCAATTATTTTTACAGCCACTTCTTTCTGGAGGCTTAATTACTGTAATAGCTCCTTTGTTTATTAGTAATTTTGGACTTAAAGGGTGGACAGAATTCTGTGGATTAATTTCATTGTCTTTATGTGTAGTAGCAATATCTTTGCAGTCAAAATATACAAAAGCTTCAGCATGACGATTAATATACTTAGCTAAAGTTATAATTTATAGAAATATTAGTTTTAATAAATCATTTTCCCTTTATATGAACCGACAAATTTACAAAGAAATCCCTCCTCAAGAATTAAAAGAAAAATGGTTTAAAAGTCATCTACTGGGGAAAGAGGTTGAATTAAGAGAACTCTATGAGTTGCCTCAGGATCAGTTGGATTTACTCATGGCAGAGACTGCAGAGTTTAGGAGCGATATAGGAAATAGAGATAGAAATCTTGGTAAATTTTGTACAGCTGGTTATTTTTTAGAGTTATCAAGAATTATTGATAAAAGAAGAGCATCAGAGTAATTTCAGACTTTATTGACCGAAAAATAGAGGTTCATTTTGCTTACTCCATGTTTCATTTTTTTTCATAACTATTGGATATTTCTCATGAGAAAAAAAATAATTTAACCAACTTCGTAAATATTTGATTTCATTATTTTGATCAAATTCTTTTATATCCGCTATTCTAAATTGTCTTATAAATGGCCAGATAGCCCAATCAGCTAAACTTTCTTTTGCATCAACAAGAAACAATGGTTTTCCTTTATTTGAAAATTCTTTTAATCTGCTATTTAAAGATAAAAGTATTTTCATAGCGGCAGAACGATGAGTTTCTGATTCTTCAAAATTAAATCTAGATGCATATTTAAACCGATCCAAATGAAATTTAAATACTTTATCATTTGTATCTATAAGGCTAAATATTTCTTTTGACTTTTCACTATTATTATCACCAAATAATTCATGCATATTTGATTTTCTAATACTCCAGATCATTATATCTAGACTCTCATCGATTACTTTATTTAAACTAGTCTTTAATACAGGTACAGTTGCTTTTTTAGAAATTTGAATTAACTCAATAGGCTTGTTCTTTAATTCTACCTCTCTTAACTCCACTATTTGATTTGTATTTAATAAAGCCCATCTAGCTCTAATTGCGAAAGGACATCGTCTAAAGCTATATAGAATATTGTGCTTCATAATTTTCCTGTTAAGATAATCTTGTGTCCTATGCCTAGATTTTATTAGTTAATCCTATAAATCGTAAATAGAATATGCTTCATAAGTATATCTTTTATGATTTTCTTTGGAAATTATATTTTACTATAAAAATATAATCTTTTTTTTATTTTTTTTATTCCAAACGCTTCATTTCTCAAGAAAATAAATTATGTCAGGATTTGTTTATTTAATGAAAAATGGTGATTTATATAAACTCGGATGTACCACTAATTTGAAAAGTGAGGCTAGTAAAATGAAACCAGGAGAAATAATTTCTTCTTTCAAAACTAATGACCCTAAATCTTTTGAGGTAAGATTGCTAAGGCTTTATAAGAAAAAAAGAATTCCTGATACTAACTATTTTCGTTTATCTGAATCAGAAGTTAATAATTGTATAAAACATTTAGAAGGAAAAAGTAATTTTCCAAAAAGCTTAAATGATGAGTTGAGAATAGGATTGAATGGGTCTTTGTTTTTCGCGGCCATTACTTTTCTGATTTCATTCCTTACGAATAAGATGTTTATATTTAGTATCTTCCTTTCATTATTATTGGCCTCTCTCCCTATGTGGTCAATTGCAATCATTGGTAGTTTTGGAGGCTATAATACTGATGACCTTACACTTTTCTCGACTGTTTCTAACAGATTGAAAGGCCTTTTGATCGCCATCTCTATGATTTCAGTTGCATATGTTCTATATACTTTTTCTAGTTTTCAATTACCTTTTAATCTAAATAATTATTTTTTATTTCTATACATATAATTTAAAAAATCTTGCTTCAATGTCAAATTATAGCTATAAATATATATAATAGGCAATGCCCTTTAGTGAGATGAGTATTTCTGATTATCTTCAATTCTTAGAACCTATACAAGAACAGCTTAATAAGGTTTACTCAATTGCTTCTTTGGCTCTTACAGTTTTAATTTGTTTATGGTTCTTTAATTTTATAGTTGGTCTCATACAAAGAACGTATTCAGTAGGAAAAGCTATAGGAAGTTTCTATAGAAATTATTTTCATAAATATCTCCGTAATGCAATTCTGGGAGTGTTGAATACATTTAAGAAAACCAGTAATCCTATTTAATAAAATAAGACTTTTCTTTTAAATTGTTGTTTCAAGTTGACAATTCAGTGCTATTTCAAAAGGAACGGAACTGTTTGGTAAATTCAGTAAATTGGAACAAATACTTGCAATATCATTTGTCTGTATCATGTCTTTTTTGGGAAAATGATTTATTTCTTTTGCCATGTCTGTATTTACCCAGCCTGGACAAATAGCTGTAACTCTAATACCTTTATCCCATCCTTCATTTCTCATGGTTTGGCATAAGCTCATTAAAGCGAACTTACTCATTGAATAGCTAGCTAAGTTACCCTTTGATCGTTTTCCACTCATCGATACCAATACAATAATTCGTGCTGAATTACAAAGGGATAAATACTTCCAAGCATGCTTTGTTAATATCCATGGTCCCATCACATTGATTTTCCATAGATCTTCAATATCTTTCATTTCATTATCATTAAATAATAAATTTGTTCTTTTAAATATACCAGCGCAATGAATAACTGTATCAATATTTTTAAAGGTTTTGGCTGTTTTATCTACCCATTCCTTTGATGAATTTTGATCAGTTGCATCATAGGTATTTACCAAAAACCTATTTGAATTGTTTAATTTTGGGTCTAGGGGTGTATTGAATAAATCTTCTCTTTCTCTTACTCCTAAGCTTAATGAATGTCCTTCTTTAAGTAATTTTAATGCTATAGCTTTACCTATACCTCTACTTGCTCCACTAATAAGTATTTTTCTCATTTATTATTAACTATTAATGCTTTAAATAATAAATTTAATTCTCTTCCATGCATATTCATTAAGCCTTGTTTGACAGTCCAGGGTGATTTCCTAAACATCTTCCACATCGCAGAAATTAGTTCACTAAGGCTAAGAGTATTTGTAAGGAATCCATACCATTGTTTATTTGGTAAACTAAAAAATTCCACGAAAAATCCTCTTAGCAACTTCTCTTCGAATCGCATCAATTTTTCTAATCCAAATTTATAAATAGCTTGTTTTCTTCTAAGTTCTGATGGCCATAATGTTTGCCAACCTTTTTTTGCTAATGAGGCTGAGGATGCTTTTGGATCTTTCATTGCTAATGAAAGGGCTTTGGCAACTTTAGGCGCTCTCCTTAAAAGGCTACCAACCATGTATCCCGATGCGGGATGTACCATCCCAGCAGAACCGCCAAATCCAAGGACCGGTTGCGTTAGGTCCGGTATAGGCATGTTCATTGGCAGATATGAACCATGCTCTTCATGTTCAAGACTTTTTATTTCTAAACCCCTAGTCTCTAATCTTTTTTCCAGTCTTCTTTTTAACTCATCAAGAGAGACTGGAGGGAATAGCCCCAAGGATGTTTCTTCTAGGAAAAACTTTCCATTTCCCATATCCATAGCGTATAAAAATGTTGGAGCTTCTTTTCTCTCCTCTGGATTTAAGTGGTCGCAACGATAATCCATTAAGACAAATTGGCCTTTCTCGACAGGTGGGGCGCTGAACTCCCCTACTATCCCGTAACAGGTTTGAACGGCTACTGGCCCTTGGTTAGGAGACTTGATAAAAACTGGTTTGTAGCCAGTTGCGTCAATTACTACCCGAGCATTAAGTTCTTTTCCATTAGATGTTTTAACTGTGCTGGTTAATTGATTCGTTTCTAAGTTGATTGCTGATCCTTTATGCCATCCTATTGCAGCCTTGTTGCATTGATCTAACCAATAAGCTTGTAATTTGTTTTTATCAAAAAGCCCATAATCTCTATTATGTTTCGTAATTTCATTCTTTTTAGAATTTGGATCCTTGTCCCCTTCACCAAAATAACTAATGGTGTTTACCCATCTATGTTCAAGTAAATGACTTAGACCCAGCTCGTCAACTTCTTCACCCCAAATTCCATAAGTGAAAGGCCAAGGTTCCTCTGGCGATTGCTCCGATAAGATTTCAACATTTAAGTTTTCATTCGCTAGTGCTGCCGCTATTGATAAAGCGCCTGGCCCTGAGCCTAGTACTAGAGCATCTTTTAATGCACTAGTGCTCATGGCTCCCCTTGAGGAAGATAGCTATTTCCTTTTACTTGGAGTCGAAAAATAGGATTTAGTTTTTTAGAGTAAAATTTAGTTATTTGATTGCCTCCCTGGATTACCACTTTAAACACCTATGCCTATAGAATCAACAATAGCTCGTGATGGCATTTACAATGAATTGTATTAATGTTTTTTATCAACTTAATGATTTTATTTTATTTTTAAGTATGTATGAAGAGTTTTTTATTAAAAATTGAAATAATAAACAATTTAATTTAATTCCAAAATCATTTAATAGAAAAATTAAAAGTTTATGAAAGAGAATTCAAATTTTTCAAAAAAAGATAAACCTTTAACTATTTTTATAACAGGTGGCTCATCAGGTATTGGTTTTCAAGCAGTTTTAAAATTAATTTCCCTTGGTCATAATATAATCTTACCTTGTAAAAATATATCTAGAGTGAATGAAGTATTGACTAAAATATTTAATCAATCTTTAGTTGAATTATCTAAGAAAGGTGAAATTTATACTCCTATAATGGATCTTTCTGATTTGAAAAGCATTGATTCTCTATGTTCTGACCTAAAAATTAAACGTATGAATATCGATGTATTAATTTTGAATGCTGGTCTGCAATATACAGGATCAAATACACCTAGAATGTCAACTCAGGGCATTGAATTAACTTTTGCAGTCAATCATTTATCACATTTCTACCTAACACAAAAGATTTTACCTTTAATAGATAAGAAAAATGATCCGAAAATAATTATTACCGCTTCAGAAGTTCACAATCCTAACAGTGCTGGAGGTAAAGTAGGAGCCAAGGCAAGTTTGGGAAATTTGAAAGGATTAGAATCTGGTGTAGACTTTAAAATGATTGATGGAAACAAATTTAATGCTGATAAAGCATATAAAGATAGTAAATTATGTAATATTCTATTTGCAAGAAAGTTAAGTAAGAATTTGATAAGCAAGAAATTATTAATTCCTGTTATAGCTTGGGCTCCAGGCTTGGTTATCTCTAGAGATAACCAAGGATTTTTTAGGTACAGCAGAAAATATAATCAATTAGGTCAAATATTATTTGCTTTTTTTGCTAGAGATCTTTTAAGAATAACCACATCAAATAAAAATGCTGGTTTACTTTTAAGCAATCTAGCTTGTTTGTCTAAATATAGAAAACCTGGTTTTAGTTATTATAGTAATAAAATTATTGCATCAGGTAAATTTATTTTTGAAGAAACAGACATCAGTAATGATGCTCAAAGAGAAGATTTATCAGACAATTTATGGGAGTTATCTCAATCACTAATAGATAATATAATTAGATAAATTTCTCTTATTTATTTACATGAATTGTTTGGGTTGGATATGCGAAGTTAATATTTTCATTTTGGAACTTCTTCATGATTTTTAGATTAATTTCTTGCTGAGCTGACATTGCTTGAAGATAATCACTTGTAGGAATGTAATAGACAAGTTCAAAATCAAGACTGCTATTTGCGAATTCTATAAAATGACATCGGTCGAAGATCGCATTTTCAGTTTCATCAACGATATTTTTTATCATAATAGGTATGCTTTTTGTTTGTTCATATGTTGTTTCATAGACCACACCTAACTTATGAACCAGTCTTCTTTTCTTCATCTCAGCATAATTTGAGATTACTCCATTTGTGAGTCTGCTATTGCTCATTATTATTGCTTCTCCGTTAATACTTCTTAAGCGTGTGGACCTGACACCTACGCTCTCAACTTTTGCCCAGATCCCATCAATATGGATAAATTGTCCACTTTGAAATGGTTTGTCTAGGAGGATCGTTATGTATTCGAAGAACTCTTGAACTGGTTCCTTCAAGGCGAGTCCAGCTCCTATGCCTCCTGCACTTAAAAGAGCCCAAATGGCTGCCATTTGGACACCCATATTTTGAAGATAAAAAATAACTCCTAGACTCCAAACAGAAGCCCCAACCATTGGGCTAAGTGAACGAATCATTTCACTAATAGATTGATCATTGATTTTGCTTGCCCATCTTTGTATTATTTTTATAAATACTCTATTTACAAATCTGACAATATAAATAAGGCATAGAAACTTACTAATACCAATTAATGTCTTATCTACTATTCCACCAATTAGTAATACTTTCCATGCAACTATGAAACTTAAGATGAACCCTAAAGGTTTAATAGTCTCAATTAAAAGAGTAGCTATGTAGTCATCAGTCTTGCTTTGTGTTGCAGCGGTTAGTCTTCTTAAAACCTTTCTTAGGATTTTTGGACTCACCAGGGAAATAATGCAACCTATACTAAAAATAAGTAATGAAATAATTATGTTTTTATAAAAATCATCCATGATGTCAGATTACTTTTCTTCAGACTGCCTGAAAAAAATGATTTGTCTAGAAATTTTCTAATTATTTAATTTCAAAATGAATTTTTTAAAATTTTACTAACCTCCCGAAATTCTTTTCTATTAGAGGTCTTGCATAATTCACAAATTAGACTTTCAGTAGTGGATGCAACTGCACCAGAGAATGTAAGCCTTAAAAAAGCAGTATCATTATCTATTGCATTTCTACTTCCAATAGCATCTCTTGGGATTAGTATATTTAGCCCTTTTTGTAGAAGATCAATCGTCGTCTGAAGAATACATATATGACTCTCAATTCCACAAACTATTATATTTTTAAAATTATATTTATTTATATAATTTATAAAGTTCTTATTCTTAATACAACTAAATTCCATTTTTTCAAATTTAGGATGTTCATCATTGTCTGTAATTGATTCTAGAGTCTTCCCAAGCTTCAATGGATTTTGTTCCGTTATGGCTATACGAACATTAAGTAATCTGCATGTATCGATAAGCTTTTTAATGTTAAATATTATTAGTTGATGATCTTTAATATTGTTTATAAGTTTTTCTTGCACATCTATTATAAGTAGTAATGTTTCATCCTCTACTAATATTTTACTATTGTTATTATTTACATTAGTTGGGTTGGGATTTTTGTTTAAAAATTGATCCATTTTAGAATTTCTTTTTATTTATTTAAATATAAATCATCTAACAAACTCAGACATCATTTTTATCTAGAACACTCTGAGCAAGTCTTTCTCTTGTTGCAGGCTGTTCTCATTACGCTAGACTATTGAGAAAATAAAGCTGGTATTGGTTTCTCCTTCTTCCTATCGTACCCATCCTTCTCCTTTTGAGTCTGGTCTTCGTTCAGATGGTAAAAGAATGACCCCTCAAAGGAAAAAGGTTCTTTCTTTGTTCGAAGAGATTGGCTCAGGAATCCATCTCAGTGCGGAGGAGGTGCATTCCAAATTGACAATTTCTGGTGACAAAGTTTCTCTTGCGACTATTTATCGAACTTTAAAACTCTTGGTCAAGATGACCTTCCTTAATGAACTTGATTTAAGTGAGGGAGGGAATAGGTTTGAATTGCTTAGTCATGATCATCCAGATCATCATCATTTGATTTGTATTCGTTGTGGTAGAACAGAAGAGTTTGAAAATAATGATGTTATTAATGCAGGTAAAGCAGCTGCTAAAAACTTCGGATTTAGATTATTGGAGTCATCTTTAAACGTAAGAGCATTATGTCCAAAGTGTTTTAACAAATAAACCTTTTTTTTAAGTTAATTCTCCACCACAACTTGAACCAGCTCCAGCAGTACAGCCAAAACAATGATTCCCTATTGAAATAGGATTATTATTTAAAGAGACAAGTGGTATTAATAGATCATCCAAATGCTTAACGGTACCATTTCTCTTCATTCCAAGTTGTTGGTTGAAATCACAATCATATAGATAACCTTCCCAATCAACACTCAGAGTTGTTCTACACATTACTGAGTTAAGATTTACTGGATTGTGATTATCTTTAAGTAGTTTATTATATTCGTCTAATTTCCCAATTATCTTCAAATAGTTTTCATATCTATTAATTGGCATATTAGCTAAAACAAATAGATTCGAGAAAAAAATACCATACCTTTCTTTTAGTTCTCGTCTATAAGTTTCTTCTAATTCTTTTTGGGATGGTGGAAGTTGTGGACCGCTTGGATTGTAGACTAGATTCAAAAGTAGACCTTTATCTTTTATTCCGTAACCAAAAGAGTTAAGCTTTTTAAGAGCTAATATACTTTTTTCAAAAACACCTCTTCCGCGTTGTTTATCTACATTGCCCTCTAGATAACAGGGAAGTGATGCCGTTATTTGTACTTTATTTGATGCTAAAAAACTTGCTAAATTTTCATAGCCTGGCTCTGTAAGTATTGTTAAATTACATCTGTCCATTACGTCAATATTAAGACTACGTACTTCTTTTACTAATTGTTTAAATTTAGGATGAAGTTCGGGAGCTCCTCCGGTAATATCTAGTAGCTTAATATTATTAGCCACTATAACTTTAGGTATAAGTTTTATAATATCATCGCTCATCATTTCTGTTCTACTTGGACTTGAATCAACGTGGCAATGACTGCAGGCTTGATTACATTTATATCCTATATTTATTTGCAAAGTATCAAGATAGTCTCTCTTGATTTCTGGGAATTTTGTTTTAGTTGTCTCCATAGAGATCTATATATAGCTAACATCACAAATTATTATAGTTAAAATATTTATCTAAGTGCGAATTTTTTAAAAATGTCTTTACTAATAAGCTAAAAGTAACTAGCTAATTGTTTAAACCACTCTATATATTCTTTTGGACCGTCATTAATAATCATATTGAATTTTAAATCATCATTGGGATCACTAATGCCTGTCATATCAGTTCCATTAATCCTTGGCCTTAATACCTGATCGTTGCAGCTGTTAACAAATACAACTTGATTCTCTTTCTTATATGATTCTCCCAAGCTTTGTATCAATGTTAGGAAACCTCTATCACTTCCACCTCTTAACCAAGAATTATCTTTATTATCTTTAACCGAGGTTACTGTATCGCCAACACCTATTAGCAGTGGCATTTGATTGCGAGGAATTTTATCTATGCATAGTTCTATTAATTCATTATGTGTCTTTGGGGCATTCCTGACGTTGTAATTTTCACCGAAAGGATATACGCCAGTTTTGTTTGCTATGTATTTATTTAATAGAAATAAAAGACCTGCTTCTTTTATTGCACCCTTGATAATGAACTGAATATCTGTTGTACCGAATTCATTATGATTTGAATATTTCATTATTTCTTTGCCATCTCTTATCCCTAGATTTGGCATTAAATGTAAATAAAAAGAATTATCTAAACCATAATTTTTAGAATCTTCTAGTAAATTATTCATTATTTTTTCCATAATTAATTGCAAATCTTTTACTTTTTGAAAATCATTTTTAACGTAGTTAAAAATCTCATTAAAGTTTAAAGTGGGAGTAAAGCGAGTATCACATACAGCTACATCAATTAATTTATTTCTTAATTCATCTGAAAGATTTGGTAAGAATTTTTTCAATTCATTAGTTAACATTGATCGCATCATCTTTGGAACTTCTGCTAAAAAGTTAATCTCATTATCTTTTAGCCCTGGATGAGATAAATTACTAAACCTGTCTTGAAATTCAACTCCACACGCCGCAAGGCCAGGTAAATAAAAGCCATTTTCTTTTGCTGTTGTCTTTGAATTAAGTGCCTTTTCTACTAAACGGTTAACGCCCCTTCTGCCTTCATGCTCCCCGCAGGTTAGAACTGCAAACTTCTCTCTTAATCTTGAAACGTCCTTCACATATTCTTTATTGAGCTCTCTTTTGAGGGGGTCTTGTACTAGTGGAATGCATACACCATCAAGATCTTGTACTATAAGAATATTTTTTTCATTTATTATTGTATTAATAACTTCTTCTTTTGTCTTATACATTTTCATAAAAGAAGACTTTAATTATTAGTTTACTCTAGTTCATTAAATATACACTTTCTTTATAGGACTTATTCTTAAATACGCATATAGGTATATTTTTAGCATTATAAAAAGTCTTTTTATAAATTTCTTATTTTTGTATATAATGTAATTGAATGCAAATAAACTGTGCTTGAAAAGAATTTAAGTAATAGCTTCTTTACTGAGCCTTATTCAAGTGAGCCAATAGCTAAAAGAATCAGAGAGGTTTTGAATGGAAAAGTAGGATTTTATAGCGTGGGCTTGTATCCAGCTTCTCTTGCCTATAACTGTGCTTTGCAAAATGAAGGTTTAAACATTCTTTTAGCTCCTAGATACGGTAGAGAACTTTTTGGGGCTTTTTCAGATATAGATATTTTTGAAATGGATAACGGTATAAGAAATAAGATTGAATCTATGGCAATTAAAAATGATAATCAATCAGGAAGATATAATACACTTGAGGATTTAATAATTAATTGTGAATTAGTTGTTTTGAGTTCAAATAGTAAGCATATAATAAACGACGTTAACTTAGCATTTAAACTTAGAAAAAAGCTTAATCGTGAAAATGTTTTAATTTCATGCTTGGTTGGATCATTTTGCTATGACAACAGCTTGAATGAATCCTATGTCTTGTGCGAAAAAGTTAATAATCTAGCTTTCTTTTCAGGATTTCATCGACACGGAGCACTTCGTAATCCATTAGATAGTTTTACAGCAAATTTTTGTCATCCAGACGCTATGAATGCAATATTAGGTGCGAAATTATTAAATAAAATTTCACCAAATATTCAAGTTTCTGCAGGTATACATAACGTTGAAGGTCAATATATAAAAGCTTCTAAAAATATATCCTCAATTTTAGCTGGTTTTGGTCATACCTTTCATAAGAATAATCCTGGGTTATTACCAACTTTGTTAACTCTATTATTAGACCAATGCCTAGATCAGGCTGCATACGTTTCCATGTGTCGTAAAGATAGAAAGAATTTATATACTAAGCAACCTTTTCCTATTACTGAACTTGGATATGGCGTTCAACGCATAGAGGCTTCCTTTCTGAAGGATGGGGATTTTGTTCAAGTAAGAGATCATACCTTTAGTCAGTTGACTGCGATGGTCGCCGACGTGAGAGGGAGCATGATGTTACCTGTTAGTGGTAAACCAACCAGGAATTTTCAAGCTGGTGAAGTTCTCGCTAAGAAGATGATTGAGTGTAAAAGATGTCCAAAAGGTGTAGATGAGTTTATAGAATGGTGTGAAAACTCTGGTCTAAAACGTGGGGCTTTAGAAGGAATAAATTCTTTAAAATATTGGCCACATATCTTAAGAAAATATTCAATACCTTTGAATAATTCCTCAATGATAAATCTTTTATATATGTGTATAATGGGACCCTCAGTCATTAAATCAGATATTTATAATGTCATGACAAGTAGTCGTCAATTAGCTAATTATTGTCAAGAATCTGTTCAGTCAATACAGAGCAAGAAAATATCTGATTCTCTTAACAATTTTCATTTAAAAACTTCAATTGACTTTATAACAAAATCATTAACTGATCAAGATGGTTTGTTTTTTAAATCAAATGATATTGATTTTTGTAATCCACTAGAATCCGCAGATAAGCCAATTCATAATAGAGTTATTGATTATATAGAACATTATTTAATGGAGTCTAATTTATAGAATATATTCTATGGATTTAAAAAAAATTAATTTCATTACACACAATTATTTTTTTAATAGTCAAGTTTTAAACATAGACCTAATTGATTCTGGCCTTATAAATAAAACGTATATTATTGAACATTTAAATAATGGTAAAAAGTCTAAATTTATTTTACAATGTCTAAGTAATATATTTGAATCTCATGATATAGTTAATACCAATCACAAATTAATAACAGATCATATTGAAAAAAAAATAAATAATAATCAACTCTACTTTGATAATCATAGATGGGAAGTCCCTAGTTTAATTAGGTGTCAATCTAATAATCTTTTCACTTTTTCTTTTGATTCCGAATTCTGGAGAGCTATGGTATATATAGATAATACTTTTGGCTTTGATATTTTAGAAGACAAAAAAATAGCGCATCAAGTAGGTATTGGTCTCGCTAAGTTTCATTTATCTTGCTCCGATCTGGATTATAAAAAATTTGAAAATAGTATTCAAAACTTTCATAATATAAAGCACTTCATAAACCAATTTAATATGATCCGTAAAAATTATAATTTTATGAAGCTAGATGAAAAGGTAAATAGAAGAGTTCAAAATTTAATCTTTAGTATATCTAATCACATTGCCTATGTTGAATTAATACTGGGGTATTTAAAGAAAACCTCAATAGAACATAGTGTTATTCATGGTGATCCAAAGCTAAGTAATTTTCTTTTTGATATACAATCAAAATATGTTGTTTCTTTGATTGACCTAGATACTGTCTCTTCTGGTTATTTACTTACTGATTTAGCAGATTGTATTCGTTCAATTTGTAATTTAGCTGGCGAGGATCCAGATAGGATAGATAATGTATCCTTTGATATTAATTCTTTTAATTATTTTCTCAAAGGCTATTTCTCAATATCTGATCAAAAGGGTGATTATCGCTTTGGACTCCTACCCGAATTTATTTATATGATAATAGTTGAATTAACTATTAGATTTCTCAATGACTTTTTACAATCAAATAGGTACTTTAAAATAAAATATAAAACTCACAATCTATATAGAGCAGAGGTTCAATTCCAATTACTTTCTAGTTTCGTTACTAAAATCCCTGCTTTGTCAAACTCACTTCATGAAATTGGGATTTCTTCAAACCCAACTTTTGTCTCAGATGTACAAAAAATTGTTTAGGGTTTCGCTAACACCAACTTGCACTAAAGTAAAGTTGATATTTACTTTTTCTTGTGGCAAAGGAATTAACCCATAGGGCTGATGAGCTTAAACAATTAGGTTGGAATCAGGAAGATTTGTACAAATATATAGAGTTGTGGGATTACAGACAAAGGTGGGGCTCCATAAATTTAGAGAGAGAAGATAGGTTGTTTCTAAGAAAAGCAGAATCTTTATTGCCTGAAATTTCTAAAAACAAAGTTTCAGTTAAAAAACCTCTCAAGGAAAAGTCATATTATTGCTGGATTCAGTTCTTTTTGAATGAAATGAATGATTTTGAGTTAAATGAAAAATTAGACGATGGAATGAGAGGGATTTGGCCTATTTTTTTAGAGGAGGAACTTCGTGTGATCGATTATTTTGAACCAGTCCTTGGCTTACCGGATACAATCAAAGCTAAATTAATTGGTCCAATTAGAGAGGATTTAGTTAAAGCAGCTTTAGAAACTTATAAAGAATCAGTGATTACAAAGCAATTTGATTTTCAAGGTGCTTTGACTAATGCTAAATCAAGTGGCGAAAACTCTAGTTGGCGATCTCTTAGAGATGGTGATTATGAAAGCAACCAAGACTATCAAATTATTGAAAAATCAAACGTTCTTGAATTCCGTAAAAAAGTTAATGAAAAGCTTTTATCATTTATAAAAGAAAATTTACCATCTCTAGCTGACTCAGATAAATCTTTACCTCCTAATGATTGGATTAATTAAGTAGCCAATTCTCAACTTATGTGGCTAAAAAGAAAATAGAGATAATTAATTCTTTGACTTCCCAACGTTTTGAAACTCTTCAATTGCATGCAGGTCAAGTACCAGACCCTTCTACCAATTCCAGGGCGGTTCCTATTTATCAGACAAGTTCATATGTTTTTAACGATGTTAATCATGGAGCTAACTTATTTGGTTTGAAGGAATTTGGAAATATTTATACCCGCTTGATGAATCCTACAACGGATGTTTTTGAAAAAAGAATTGCAGCACTTGAAGGAGGAGTAGCTGCTTTAGCTACAGCATCAGGGCAGTCTGCACAATTTATTGCGATTACAAACTTCCTTACTGCAGGAGATAGCTTTGTTTCAACTTCGTTTTTATATGGTGGCAGCTATAACCAATTTAAAGTTCAATTTCCTCGCTTAGGAATTAATGTCAAGTTTGCTGATGGTGATGATGCAGAAAGCTTTGAAGAAAAAATTGATTCATCTACAAAAGCAATTTATGTGGAATCCATGGGGAATCCTAGGTTTAATATCCCTGATTTTGAAGGGCTCTCAAAATTAGCTAAATCTAATAATATCCCTTTAATTGTTGATAACACTCTTGGCGCTGCTGGGGCTTTAATTCGTCCTATTGAACATGGGGCAGATATAGTTGTTCAGAGTGCTACAAAATGGATAGGAGGTCATGGCACCAGTCTTGGAGGAGTAATTGTTGATGCAGGAACTTTTGATTGGGGAAATGGAAAATATCCTTTAATGAGCCAACCCAGCGCGGCTTATCATGGATTAGTTCATTGGGATGCATTTGGATTTGGGAGTGATATTTGTGGAATGCTAGGAGTCCCAGCAGATCGAAACATTGCTTTTGCTTTAAGAGCTAGGTTAGAGGGTTTACGAGATTGGGGTCCTGCAATTAGCCCATTTAATTCATTTTTATTGCTTCAAGGATTAGAAACTTTAAGTTTAAGAATAGAAAGACATTGCTCTAATGCTCTTTCACTGGCTAAGTGGTTAGATGATCATTCAAAAGTTGATAATGTTAGTTATCCAGGGTTAGCAACAGACAAATACCATTCAAGAGCCTCTTCTTATATGACCAATAGAGGAAAAGGTTCCATGTTGATTTTCTCTCTGAAAGGTGGCTTTGATGATGCTGTTAGTTTTATAAACTCTTTGAAACTTTCTAGCCATCTAGCAAATGTAGGCGATGCAAAAACATTAGTAATTCATCCTGCTTCAACAACTCATCAACAATTATCCCCAGAAGAACAGTTGTCCGCAGGTGTTACTCCGACTATGGTAAGAGTGTCTGTTGGTATAGAACATATTGATGATATTTTAGAGGATTTCGAGCAGGCTCTAAATTTAATCTAATTTCCCAAGGAGGTTTATAGATATGGCTTTAATACTTCCTCGTAGTTATCATAAAATTTCATCAATTGAAAAAAATCATATTTCATGGATTGAGCCTGAATTAGCAGAAAGACAGGATATTAGACCTCTTAGGATTGGGATATTAAATATTATGCCGTTGGGAAAACAATATGAATTTAATTTATTGCACCCTTTAGGACTTTCTCCTCTACAAATAGAACCTATATGGATAAGATTAAAATCTCATTCATACAGAACTTGGGATTTAGAACATCTAAAAAACTTATATGTTCATTGGGAGAAGGCAATGTCTCCAACTGCTCTTGATGGGTTGATTATTACTGGAGCACCTGTTGAGCATCTTCCGTTTGAAGAAGTTCATTATTGGAAGGAATTAGTAAATCTAATTGAGGAAGCAAAATTAAAATGCGCAAGTACCCTAGGATTGTGTTGGGCTGGTTTTGCAATGGCATATATGGCAGGGGTTGAGAAAAGTAATTTTAATAAAAAGCTTTTTGGTGTATATCCAATGAGGAGTCTTGTACCTGGTCATTCTTTAATGGGAACACAAGACGATGAGTTTCTATGTCCCCAAAGCAGGCATGCTGGCTTAGCTGATATTGAAATGGAAAAAGCAGAACAAAAAGGCAAGCTAAGATTATTGGCGCATGGCGAAAAAGTAGGATATACAATTTTCGAAACACCTGACCAAAGACAATTAATGCATTTAGGACATCCAGAATATAATGTTGATCGATTGAAATCTGAGATGGAAAGAGATAAGAAAAGAGGCGATGTCCCACCTCCAGAAAATTTTGATTTGATCAAATCAAATACTTCATGGAGATCACATAGAAACTTATTATTTCAACAATGGTTGTGGTTCTGTTATCAACGTGTAAGCTTAAGTGTCTAAATTTCTAGGATTTATAAGTACTTAGATTTCTGCTAAAGATTTTTTGACTATTTTATTTTAAGGGGGGCATTATATTTCTTGGATCATGAATGGCTTTGATTTCTTTTAATTTTGGGAGCCAATCTTTGAATGCTGATGATAATTCTTTTTCATGCCATTCTAAATGTGGGTGTATTTGCGCAAGATGCACACCAGGGCATATAAATTCTAGATTATTCCAACACTCCTTCATCCATTCAAGGGCTCTTTTTCTCTTTGATTGATCGTATGCTTCCCAAGCCCCATTAATCCAAGGTTTCCAAATCGCATCACGATGAATAAATGAAGTATCAAGATCATTTAAATGTGTTAAACCTCCTAGTTGTTGAGAAGCTATATAACAATTTTTGTTAGGTCTTTTATTCATTAACTCCTTGAGGATTTTTAATACTTGTGGATTATTCTCTTGCCAAGCAGGACCCAGCAAACCAAGAACTTCGGAATGGTTTGAATTATTATTTTTATTATTTCCTAGGCTTAAGTTTGGTAAAGAGTTCATATCGGAGAATTTATTGATGACTCGATTTCTAGAGAATGGCAACCTTTCTAATAAATTAATCAATATGGATTCATCAGCGCTGTTTTTAATTTCACCAATTGCATGAGCAAAAATATCTTCTCCACATATCCATTGAAAGCTAAGCGAATTAGGCCAACTTTCTGCTTGATTAATACATTCAGATAGCTGAGAAAATGAAAGATTTGCGGTCCAACTTAATAGTTTTCTTAATGGCTGAGTTTTTAACTTTACACTTGTGATTATGCCAAGAAATATAGCTGCTCCACAAAGAGCTTTCCATTCAAAATTTGATTCTAATTTTGTGTTTGGTCGAAACAAATGAAATTCTTTGCCATTTCCCCAAAAACCTTTAATCTCTAAGATTTGATCTATTGCTAATCCGTTGCTTCTACTCAGTGGACTTATACCACCGGTCAAGATGTATCCCATTCCTGTTTTTCCAGACAAACCAATTGGAAAACTTCTTTTATGTTTTTTTAAAAAAGAGGATAACTCTCCCATCGTTACCCCAGTCTCAATTTCTACATGCTTTTTTTCTAAATCAAAAGATATTTCTTGGTAGTTTTTTCTTAGGTCTAAAATCCAATGTTTATCTGCGGCTGCTCTGCTTGTAGTTCCTCCACTAGAAACTAAAAATGGTTTGGAAGTTTGTTTAGATGACCGTAGTGATTGGAAAAAATCTGAGTTAACAGCTTCAAAAACCCCAAGGACATTACTATCGTTGGAATTTTGATTTTGTAGTGATATTGAATTTTTAATAATCTGCTCCTTTTTCTATAATGAATTTCTTAAGTTGATATTTTATAAAACTATATTCAATTAAAGTAGATTATTAGCTAAAAACGTTTTGATTTCCTCTGCATCAATTAATAATAAATATCCATCTAATATTGGAATTGTTTTATGCGGACATGGCAGTAGAGATCCTCAAGCAGTAGAGGAGTTCATTAAGGTAGTCAACAAAATAAAATCTAGAATACCTAATATTCCAGTTGAGTTCGGATTCCTCGAATTTAATCGACCAATAATCAGTGAGGCCTTAGATCAACTTAGAAATATGGGAGTGGAGAAAGTAATTGCTCTTCCCGCTATGTTATTTGCTGCAGGACATACTAAAAATGATATCCCTGCGGTTTTGAATAAATACTCTGCTGAAAACGGACTTCCCATTCAATATGGCAGGGAGCTTGGCCTAAATTCTTTGATGATTGGAGCAGCAGGTGCAAGAATTCAAGAAGTAATCGATAGTAATCCAATATTTCCTATTTCTGAAACATTACTTGTCGTAGCAGGGAGGGGGGCATCAGACCCAGATGCTAATTCAAATGTTTGCAAGATTACAAGGATGCTCGTTGAGGGATTTGGTTTTGGATGGGGAGAAACAGTTTTTTCAGGAGTAACATTCCCTCTTGTTGATCCTGGCCTGAGAAATGCTCTTAAATTAGGATTTAAAAGAGTAGTTCTCTTTCCTTATTTTCTTTTCTCTGGAGTTTTGGTAAATCGTGTTAAAGACCATTCTATGAAAGTTGCAAATGATAATCCTGATATACAGTTTTTAAACGCAAGTTACTTATCTGACCATGATTTAGTTATTGATACTTTTTTGGAAAGAATTCAAGAAGTTTTTAATGGAGAGAATTTTATGAATTGTGCTTTATGCAAATATCGTTCTAATTTATTAGGGTTTGAAAATGAGGTTGGATATAAACAAATCAGTCATCATGAGCATGTTGAAGGTTGTATAGACATTTGCTCAGAAAATAAATCTCATGAACACTCTCATGAACATTTTCCTTATCCACATGCTGAGCATCCTTTAGGACCTGTCACGCTTCGCTCTTTTAATAAAAGCCAAATCTAAAAAAAATAGGTTTAAAATAAAGAATCATTTGTCTCTTTCTTGCTTGCGACGCAAGGGACTCGTTATTTATACATTTTCTTAATGTTTAGTTTCAGCTATTTTCCCCAAGTGATTTCCACAACTAGTGAAGAGTTTTCCACTACAAAAAACCAAAACTCTAGTTTTTGTGAAGGACTTGTGGGATTCAATAGATATATTAATAGTAATTTACACTTAGACATCCTAGATGGATGAAACTATATTGCTTTGGATCAATCTCCGAGAAGCATTGATATGAAATGAGTCTACCGCTGTCTCGGATTTTTGGTTTAGTTTTTCTTTATCTTTGACGTTTTATTGAAAATTTAAGATCCTTATCTCATAGATTTCGAGCTTTTAAAAAGGAAATGGAGTTTAATCAAATTGAGACTCGTATTGATGAGATAAAAACTGATGATGTCAGATGTTGTGAAAATGATCTGGACCTTATGTCGATAAGCCTTGAGGCTGAGGTTCCTGAAGCTCTTTATGTAGGTATGAAAGATTTTATAAGTGGACACGAGAATTGGAACCAATCCAAGCTTATAAGCTCAGCTATCGCAAATTTTCTTTTTCAAAATGGTTCAGAGGATAGGGCTGTTACTGAGAAATACTTAAATGATATTTTTAACCTTTAAGGTCGATAATTGCCTTTTCGCAAGCTCTTTTAGTTATTGCCATCATTGTTAAGGTTGGGCTTTGCCAAGATGAAGTAGGCCAGCAAGCTCCATCAACTACCAATACATTTCTGCATTCCCATAGACTATTCCATTTGTCTAAAACGCTATTTTCCTTATCATTTCCCATTGGTGCCCCTCCTACCTCATGTATGTAATAGCCTGGTGGTGGAGCATCGTTTTTTACAGCAACAGATTTACTTAGAATTTGTTTGGTGAATGGAATATTTAGGATCTCATTTACTGGAATAATATTTCCATTTCCAGAATTGATAATAAGTTCAATCATTCTGTTCATTTCTGTGACCATTCGTTTCTCGTTTTCACGCCAAACTATTGATATGTGTGGTGTGGAAATATCATATAGATCTTTGTTCTTCGAGAGAGAAACAGTGTTTTTATTATTTGGGAGTACTTCTCCATGACCAATAAGGAATCCAGTCTTTGTATCTTTATATTTTTTTAAAACATCTGGCGGTTCAAATCTATCGATTCCTCCCCAGATTCCATATCCTCCAACAAAGTTATTTTTAGTTGATTGTCCTCTGCCAATGGGGATAAAGAAGCTACCAGCTCCTGTTAGAAGATCATTATTATTTCTATCTGAATAATCTTTCAAATTCTTATCGATTGGGACAGTAAAAAACCTACAGGTGGATATATGATCCATTAAGTTCTTTCCTAATGAATTGGAGGGGTCAATTAGACCATTTGAATTATTACTTTCTTCGGAACTTAATAGAATTCTAATTGTTTGGATTGTTGATGAACATAATATTATTAATTTACTTTCTAACTCGCTTCTCTCTCCATTTTTTTGATTTACTATAATAACACTTTTCGCAGACTTTCTATCCTTATTCAATACTAATTTATCAACAATATGATTTGAAAGTATTTCTACTTTACCTAGTCTAGTGGCTTCTTTTAATGTGCTACCTAAGCTGCTATATGTGGGCCATTTTGTTTTATCTTTATTGGCTCCAAAGCCTCTAGAATGTATAAAGGGAAGATTTAATTTTTCTTTTATTTGGGAGGCGAATCTGGTTTCGCTTTCTGTGAATGGAAGCTTGCCAATATATTCACCATCAGGTATTTGATTGAGATTGTCTTTGTTGCCATATATTTTTAGAAAATTCTCTATTTCTGAATAATGTGAATCAAGATCTTTATAACTAATAGGCCATTCGAGGGCATACTCTTTCGCTTTTGAAGCTTCAAAATCTTCGTGAGCTAATCTTAAGGTTATTCCTCCCCAAGTAAGGCTTCTTCCACCAACTTGATTGCCCTGCGTCCACATGAAGGGAGCTTTGGGTGGGTGGGTGTAAGGATTAGTTTTTTTATTTGCGTATAGTAAGGGATTTGATTTCCAGAAACCTGGATGTTGAGGTTGATTTTGATAATTTCCAGTTGTTACTCCTATCAGTCTCCGAATCATATTGCAAGGCTCTGTTCCGTTTGCTTGCTTGATTTCCAGCTCAGGACCTCTTTCAATTACTAAAGCTCTTACGCCTGCTTTGGCCATTGTGAGAGCGGCCATTCCTCCTGTTGCACCAGAACCGATAATTATGACTTCATATGGCTTGTTAATCATTTTAAAAAATTCTATATTTTAAATTTGGTAGATTTAGAGAATTATTTTTTAATATTTAAAATATATATTAGATCATAGGCCTAGCTTTTTGGTGCCATTAAATTTTATCGATTAATATAGTTTTAATTTTTCTATTAAAGCATGAGCATGCAATATTTTTTATAAGGTTATTTATAAATTATCTTGCAAATTATATTTTATAATTTGTTTTTATGATTTAGAAGAGACGATAGGAATAGTTTTCTTATTATAAAATATATAAAATTCAGTATTTAACTGTTAGGCCCTTTTTGAATTAAAATATAACCATTGGTAGCTATTAGAAAGTTATGTTTAAAAGTCTTCTTCTTTTTGTAAGCTCGCTTCTGTTTTTCTTTTCTTCTCTGCCAGCTTATGCAGCCTTGGACTATGGCAAGCAAACCCTTATAGGCGCTGATTTCTCTAACGTCGATTTGAAAGGTGCGACTTTCTATTTAAGTGATCTCCAAGATGCTGATTTCTCAGGTAGTGATCTTCAAGGAGCTAGTTTTTTTGATGCAAAGCTTGAAAACGCTAATTTAAGTAATACAAATATGAGAGATGTAACAATGGATGCTGCCATCCTTAACGGTGCCAACCTTTCAAATAGCATATTAGAAGGTGCATTTGCTTATAATGCTAAATTTGAAAACGTTATTATTGAAGGAGCTGATTTTACTGATGTATTAATAGCAAATGATGTTAAAAACAAGCTATGTATTATCGCAGATGGAATAAACAGTGTCACTAATAAAAAAACAACTGAGACTTTAGATTGTTAGTAAATAGTATGCTTATTAAGAAAGATATTAATTACTCTAAATATATTTTTTGGATTTTAGTTTTATTTATATGGATTGTAGCCACCTTTGCTGACCGGATTTGGTGGAATTTTTATAGCAATACTCCTTCATGGGATCAGGCTGATTATCTTAATAGTGCCCTTGACCATGCTCGAGCACTTTCTTTTATTGATGGAGACGGGGCTTCAGACTTTCGTTCTTTGCTAGATAATTCTCCAAAGATTCCTCCTTTGGCCTCAATAATCAATGGAGCCGTAATTGCCTTCGCTGGTGATGCCCCTCATAAAGCTGCCTGGTCCTTAAGTTTTTGGAATGGATTTTTAATCTTTAATATTGCTTCATGGGGGCTTTATTTGAGAGGAAAAAAATATTCGCTTTTTTGTGTTCTTATTAGTGCATTTTCACCTTTCTTATTTCATCTAAGAACTGATTATGTATTGGAGTTACCTTTAATCTCCGCTATTACATTTTATTTGTTTCATCTAGGAAAGTGGAGTGATAAATCAATTGGAGGTAAATGGATTCAATTGATAATCGCAACTTTTGCATGCTCTCTTTCTTTATTGATTAAGCAGAGTTCTTTATTAGTTATAATACCTTCCTTATTATTTATTTTTATTCTTTCTTTTAAAAGAGATAAGAATTTTCGATTACAATTCTTTTGCTTATTTTTTATCAATCTTTTAGCAATTTTACCATGGTTTTATCACAATTGGATAATGATATTAAGTGGTACTTATAGAGCTGTATTTGAATCTGCGGCGATTGAAGGTGATCCCTCTATTTTGGGTTTTAAAAGTATTTTCTGGTACTTCCCCTATTTAGATAATCATTTTGGAAGTATCATTTTCTTTTCTGGTTTTTCAGGAATATTATTTGCCTGTCTAACCTATATAAGAACTTTTAGGGCTTCAGCAAAATTAGTGGATATTTTTAATAAAAATAATTATAAATGGACCTGGATCTATTTTAATTTAATCACATGCTGGACTTTCACAACTTTCATTCCTAACAAGGATGAAAGATATATTGCATGTACTATCCCATTAATTATTTTATTGTTAGCCCTTGGATTCTTAAAGTGGAGTGATTGGATAGATACTTATTTTAAATTCAAATATTATGGTTTATTATTAATTCCTCCTATCAGCTTTTTATTCTCAAATTCTATTAACAAGTTTAAAACTTTAGAAAATATACAAAGTAAATATTATCCTGTTAAAGATATTATATCGACCGTCAAATCAGATCAGACTTTGGATGAAAAAGCAACAGTTATCGTTGTTCCAAGCACTCCTGATATTAATCAGCATAATGTAAGTTATTTTGGGAGAAGGCAAGGCGGAAATATTCTAGGTAGACAACTTGGCCAATCTCTTTTGCATATAGAACCTGTTCTTAAATATGCTAATTGGGTTATTTTGGCTGAGGGTGATCAAGGCTCAGTTTCAAGTAATTCAATAGCTCTAGATAGAGCGATTAGAGATAGTTCTATTTTCATAAAAATTAGAGAATTTCCTAGAGAAAAAACAGGAAGCTATTCTTTATGGAAGCGAAGTTCAATTTCACCTGATCAAAATGAATTTCATACTAGATTTTATGGACTAGCAAATGGAATGGAGCAAGGTCCATTAGGCATTAAATTAATTTTTGATCAAATAGAAATAGAACATATGCTTGATGGGCATTTAAAGTATCAAAGTATCGTTAGCCATAAGGCGTTATCTAAAATAAGATCAGACCCTGAAAATACTGAATCTTTATGGTCCCTATCACTTCTGAATATATTATTGAATAGACCTTCTGAAGCAGATGTTTATCTAAGAAATTTAGAAATTTTGTTGCCGAATAATCCCTGGCCAAGTGCTTACAGGACTATAGTTAATTTAGCCTCTTGGAATCCTTGGAAGGCATCCTTAATAGCTGATAGAGCTCATAAGAGAAATCCAAATTACTTACTAAAAAGTTTGGGTGATATTAGTGCACTCTTCCGTGGAGCCTTTTGGCGCTGGAAGTCTGCTTCAAATAGTGTTCCGAATGCAATAAAAAGTATTGAGGAAGCTTTAAAACCAATAGAAAAATAGAAGTTTAGGACAAGATTTAATCTTGACCTGAAGAGTTCAGAGTTGGTCTCTTTCAAATGTTTTTGTTATTTCTTTTAGAAATTCAACTATTTGGATATTTGTATACCCAAGATCAGTTCTAAGCCCTTTACATGAAGAGGTAATCTCTTTCCAAATGTCAGCTCTTACAATTGCTTCTCTGTCTTTTAAGTAACGTTCTTCTTTCATTTGATTTGATTATGTAAGTTATGGTTTTTTGAGGTTTTTAAGAAAATCAACCTTATTAATCTTAAAGATTTACGAGGGGTTTCGATTGATATAAGCTCAGTATCTTAAAAACCTAAAAAACCTATTTTCGAAATACCTTAACGAAAAACTAAAAGAATCATGAGAATTTTGGGATCCTTGTAGGCATTACATATATGATTTACTTATATTAGTAGACACAATAATAAACCATTTTTAATATTCTTTGATTGATTTATCTAATATTTTGGCTTATTTATCAAATAGTAGGGATAAGTATTTAATTAAATACCTCCAAACTCTCCACAAGGAACGGAGAGTGGGGGATTCGAACCCCCGATGGAGTTGCCCCCATGCTAGTTTTCAAGACTAGAGCCATAAACCACTCGACCAACTCTCCACTTAAAATTTTACCTTATTAACTTCTGAAAAAAAAAGAAAAATTGCTCAAACAACAATTTCATCCCTATTTCCTCTGAACACAGTTTCAAAAAGGATCCTTTTTAGACTCTTTAAAAATTTCAGAACCTATAGATTCTCTCTATGCATAAATGTCAATGAGGTTATTTGTGCAATAATTTTAGACATTGGTAAATAACATTCATGGCAAGCAACAAGAGCCCACAATCTCGTTTTCTAGGAGACCTTCCTATGGAAGGAGGTATTAGTCAAAAAGAGAAATATCGTTATGTAGCTCATTTGATGTTTTTTATTGGATGTGCACTTTTTTCATTTGGGATTTGGGCTCTCTCCGGCTTTACTGCTTCAAGTGGGGCAACAGGACCTTTCCCTTTCTAAAATGAAAGGAAAATACAATTGATTTTGGATTGGGAGACAAAAAAATAATTATTGAACCTTAAGATTAGATATAGTATTTTCTCTATCTTCAATAAGTGTTAGGAGCCATTTTGATCCTAAGGCTCTAGAAATACTCCTGTTTTTTAGTAGTTCACAAATTCTTTTATAAAGTTTGTCTGATTCAATATTGGAATTGAACCATTTTTCGAATTTCAGAATTTCATCAGGATTTTTACAAGCTCTTAGTTGATCGATAAGTGCATCATTAGTACTTGTGTGACTTATATCTAATGGTTTATTTGTCGTAGTCATTTAAATTTAAGGAACACAAGACCTATTTAATAGTTAGCTAATTTTTCTCATTTGGACAATTATCTTTAAAACTTCTTTGAAAAGTAAACTTGTTTTACTAGTTCATTAAATTTTTTTTTGGTTGAAATACACCCATTCAAGATTCAATTACTGATCTTAAGATGGTTTGGCAAGTGGAAGTAAGCATTTATCAGAATCGCAACCTGCTGGCCCGGCTTCCGTAAGTTCCCCTTTATCATATCGACTAAGAGCATCAAAGAAATCACAATTGTCTCGTCTTTTTATTACCTCTGCTTGCAGTTTTGTGTAGCATTCTTCGTCAATAGGTTCAAAAGGAAGTCTGGGGAAGGTTGCATTTGCATCAAATCTGGCTAGCAAAGCAGCTGAAATGTAACCTTTATTTTCATTGATTGAGTTATAAAGGGCTTTAGATAAATCCTCTATCTCATTTTCTCTAAATTCAATTGTGGCGGAGGTGTTGTGGTCTGTGTAGTTTGTTTGAACTTGCATATAAAAATCAAATTGTGCAAGAGCTGAGAAGTTATTGATATCTATTTCATCCGCACCAGGTATGTTCGCCCAACTTACTTCAGTCGGTATTTCAACTAGCCACTCAGTACATTTTGGATCAAATGGATTGTCTAGTAATTTTCCATTTTCATCTTTATCTGATTGAGAAGGAACGATTGTGTATCCATAATCCATGCAAGCTAATGCAACTGGATCGTTTTTCCTAAAAGTAATTCTTCTAATAAAACGCTGAGCTTTTGGAGGATGCCAACCTGGTGAAGCCCCTGTTAGAAGACTTTTTGTACCCGCAGGTTGAACTGTTGTACAACGACTTGGACGGCGGATATTATGTCTATCACAATAATCAAATACTGTATCGTTGACGATCTTTCTCCATTGACTCAAAAAAGTAGCTTCTTTGAGTTTAAAACTTTTTCCTTCTTTTGTCTCAGGTCTTCCGGCTTCCCACCATCTTAACCAGGGAGTACCAAAGGCATGAACAAAAAAGTCAAAAAGGCCTGTGAAACTGACACCAACAATGGGATCCCATTCACGACTTTTTCTGTATCGCTCTACTTCGAATCGATGATTAAGGAGGCAGGCAACTGACAAAGCTGCTGCTTTAAAAGCATCTTCTTGCTGATTTATATCTAATGGATCAATTTGATTAAGATGGATTTCTGCAAGATTACAGTGAAAATCTGAACCTAGAATTTCTCCGCAAGGGTTAAGACCATATCTACTGAGTCTGTGAAAAAGTTCTTTTTCATCAAAGGGACCATAATTTGATTGAATCCATTTAGAGGCTTCTTCTTTTCCCTGGTCACAATAGATATCTATAAATTCATTCCTTAGTTCTACTGTTGAAAGTATGTCAGCATTTGATCGAGCAATTGCTTCTGGTGCAAATTGAATAGCTCCCTCACCTGAATGAAATTGCTTAATAACGGCATCGACAAGAACCTCTAAATCAGGTTTGGTGTGGTAAACACGAGTATGGTTTGCCATCCTTAATGCATCCTTCTCTGGGTCAATACTCCAATTACCATCAGAGTCTTGCTTCCATAAATTTTCTTTTGCACCAGCTGCTTCTATATCTTGCGAAGAAAATTGGCGCATACCTGCACTTCTTCTGATATTACCAGCGACGATTGTGACAGCTGCTTCGTCGATGAGTAGACAACATTCAATTGAAGTTAGTTTTCTTCCTACTGCTTTGTTTAAAAGATTTGATACGCGAGGGTATAAATCTTTGAGTTTTACAGGGTTCGCCATACCTCCGAAACCTTTGAGCGATTCACCCGCTGGTCTTACATCTTTTAAATCAATAGATACATTAATAACTTTAGAATGGAAACTATTGTCACTGCTTAGTTCAAGGATTTTTTGATAGCTATCAACCCATCCACGTCTACTATCTCCAACTTTTATTAGAACATTATTATCTTGAATAGAGAATGTCGTCTTTTCATTTCTTTCTTCAGAAGGGGTTAATCCAATATCTGAAACATTTTCAATATTAATTGTATTTGTAACCTCTGGTAGTTGATCAATCAAGTGAGGTTCAATTATTGCACCCGTTCCGCAACCCATCATGGCTAAATCCATCATAAGTCCGAAGGCTTGCCAATCAACAAGATTTGTTGAGGTGCAATTGTAGGCTCCAGAAAAATTCTTCTCTTTCTCAATCCATTCTGTTCCTCCTATCCAAAGCCATCGACCTGAGGGAAGAGCTTTTTTCTCCTGTTGCATTCTTTGCATTAAATTTATTTCTGCTTCGTTTAATCCCCCAAGCTTCTTTAGACCATCGAGGTTTCTGGTATTTACTTGTTCCCAGCTTTCACGACCTGCTGGAAGTTTCCTACTATAGGTTCTGTAAAAGACAGGATTAGCCGCAGGGGCAGTTACTGGAAAATCAGTTGTAACATTTTTTTTACCCGATGCTGAATTATTGGTTTCGGGCTGGCTTGTTGCAATTGTCAAAATCTTTGTATCCCTTTGGTAAGTACTACGGTAACGCCATGCATAGCGTTAGCAAGTTTTTTTAACACCATCTACAGGGGTCCAAAGAAAAAACAAATTTTTTCTTTTAGTAATGAAAAGAACACCGGAACCAGAACTTATGCAAATCCCTTCGCAGGTAAGGGCTTATACGGATGCGGATTTTTCTAGGAGTGATTCTATGGTTGTTCAATCGCTTGAAAAATATTTAAAAAAAGCAGGAAGAACTCTTAATAAAAGTGATTTGATTTTTGATATGGCTTGTGGGCCAGGAAATATTGCAGAGAGAATTGCCAAGAATTGGCCATTTGTAAATGTTGTAGGAATTGATGGCTCAAAGGAAATGCTAAATGAAGCAGAAAAGAAACTTTCCGACAATTTTACGAAGAATCTCTCTTATGAATTGATTGATATTAATTCGATAAACTCTGGTGAGATAAATTTTCCTTTTAAAGCTGATGTGCTAGTCAGTAATAGTGCCTTGCATCATTTTCATGATCCTTTTTGTTTTTGGGGTGCATTAAAAAAACTTGGTAAAACAAATTGTATTCATATTCATCGTGATTTAATAAGGCCTACTTCTGTGGAAAAAGCATTTGAGCTAAAAGAAAAACATCTTTCAAATTCTCCAGAAATTCTAAAAAACGATTTTTATGCATCTCTCAAGGCATCATTTACAGTTGAGGAAGTATCTCAACAATTAGTTGATGCGAGGTTATCTCAATTAGAGGTTTTTCAAGTTGATGAGCTTTATTTTGAGATTATTGGGTGTATTTAATCTTTTCCCTGAACAATTGAACAACCAAAAACAATAATGAAATCAACTCCTAAAGACAAGACTAATTTAGATCCAAATTTAGAAGAAGAATTAACGATATCTTTAAGTAAGGAGGTTGGTAAAAGAAGAAATTTTGCGATTATTTCCCATCCTGATGCAGGGAAAACCACTTTGACGGAAAAACTTTTACTTTATGGCGGAGCTATTCAACAAGCAGGAGCAGTAAAAGCAAGAGGAGAACAGAGAAAAGTCACTTCTGATTGGATGGAGCTTGAAAAACAAAGAGGCATATCAATTACCTCGACTGTTTTACAATTTGCTTATAAAGATAAGACCATTAATTTATTAGATACCCCTGGTCACCAAGATTTTTCGGAAGATACGTATAGGACACTTGCTGCTGCTGATAATGCTGTAATGCTTGAGGATGCTGCGAAAGGACTTGAACCTCAAACAAGAAAGCTTTTTGAGGTTTGCAGAATGCGTCAAATCCCAATTTTTACGTTCATCAATAAGATGGATAGGCCGGGTCAAGAACCACTGGAATTATTAGATGAGATTGAGTCTGAATTAGAATTATCGACCTTTGCAGTCAATTGGCCAATAGGAAGTGGTGAGCTCTTTAGAGGTGTTGTCGAGCGTGCAACCAAAGAAGTTGTTTTATTTTCTAGAGCGGAACGAGGGAAGCAATCTAGTGAAATAAGGTTGAAAATTAATGATCCGGAACTTAAAAATTTAGTAGAAGAAGAACTATTGACAAAAGCACTTGAAGAGATTGAGATCCTGGATGAAGCTGGTTGTGAATTAAATCAAGAATTAATCTTATCTGGTGAATTAACTCCTGTGTTTTTTGGATCTGCAATGACCAACTTCGGGGTTAGGCCGTTTTTAGATAATTTTCTTGAGCTATCTCAGGGACCCGTTGCTAGAAATAGCTTCGATGGTCCAATCTTTCCTACAAGAGAATCTTTTAGCGGATTTGTATTTAAATTACAAGCAAATATGGATCCAAAACATAGAGATAGAGTTGCCTTCGTGCGTGTATGTAGTGGGAGGTTTAAAAAAGATATGACAGTTCAACACGCCAGGACGGGTAAACAAATCAGACTTTCAAGACCCCAAAAGATTTTTGGTCAAGATAGGGCCGTTGTTGATGACGCTTACCCTGGGGATGTTATTGGTTTGAATAATCCAGGGATGTTTTCGATTGGGGATACCTTATTTATTGGACCTCGAGTTGAATTCGAGGGTATTCCATGTTTTAGCCCAGAGATATTTAGTTGGTTAAGAAATCCAAATCCTTCAGCTTTTAAAAACTTTAGGAAAGGGGTCAATGAATTAAGAGAGGAGGGAGCAGTCCAAATTCTTTACGATAAAGACCAAAGTAAAAGAGATCCAATTTTGGCCGCAGTTGGTCAGCTTCAACTTGAGGTAGTACAGCATCGACTTGCTAGTGAATATGGAGTGGAAACTAGGCTTGAACCAATGGGTTATCAAGTTGCCAGATGGGTAAAAGGGGGATGGCCGGCTTTAGAGGAGGTTGGAAGAATTTTTAATTGTAAAACGGTTCAGGACGCTTGGCTTAGACCAGTACTTCTGTTTAAGAATGAATGGAATCTAAATCAGTTAAAGGAAGATCACCCTGAACTTGAATTAAACTCAGTTGCTCCGGTTGTCAGTGGTGTTGATCCAGTTTCCCTCTAAGGTAGATTAATATCTAATCATTAAAGAGAATTTATAAATCTTTTTTAATCTATGGATCCTGGTACAAATTCACAATCAAATTCAAACTCGCAAGATCCATATTTGATACTTGGAATAAATGAGGGTGCAAGTTTTGACGCTATTCAAGAAGCAAGGGACAAAAAGTTAATAGAGGCAGGAGTTGATCAAATTGCTAAAGCAAAAATAGAAGCTGCTTATGATTCGTTGCTAATGGTAAGTCTTAAGTCAAGACAACTTGGTAATGCAAGTAACGAGGCAATAACTGCATCAAAAAAAGAAAATGAAGAAAAAAAAGTTGGAGACCTAGGATTAGGACCTGGTTCTCTTCTCACTAGGTTGAAAAATCTAAGTCTTCCTAAATACGAGACTTCAAAATCTAATTTTTTACCAAGCTTAGAGTTGCCCTCTGGACAAGAATTAAATATAAGGATTTCTCTTGGAATATTGGCTTTTTTACTAGTTTTAATTGTGCCTTCTGAAAGTGTTGAATTAATACTTTCATTCTCAACAATAGGCTTATTCATTAGTCAGTCTCGTAGAGGTCGGCCTTTCTTTCCCTCTATCATCTGGTGCATTCTTCTTCTTAGCATTGGACTTTTATCAGGTGCATTACTTTTGGGGGGTGCGCAATCATTTATTGATAACGCTGGATCATTGTCTTCAGACAAATTTGAGGCGATACCAGCAGTATTTTTACTTTGGTTAGGAGTGATTTTTCTTGATTAATCCTTTAATCGATTAAAGATATCAATTCGGCCTCGTTAACAAGATAAACATTTTTGCAGAATTGACATGTAAGTTCTGCTTTCCCGTCCTCCTTTATCATTTCCTGAAGCTCTTTTTTTCCCAATATTTTCAATGCTGATAGGCTTCTTTCTCTTGAACATCTACATTTAAAACGAACTTCTTGAGATGTGCTAATAATATCTGAATGTGATTGATCAAGATCAGGAAAAATTTCTTCAATTAGAGAAATAAGGTTAGTCCTTTTTTTATTTAATAATTCACTAAAAGAGTTAATTTCTTTACATCGATCTTCAAGTAGAGCTATCAATGAATAGTCTCTTTCTGCTTTGGGTAGTATTTGTGCTAAAAGTCCTCCGCTACAAACTATTCCATCATGATTAATTCTTTCTCCAACAAAGACAGCTGATGGAGTTTGTTCAGAATGTAATAAATAGGAAGCTATATCTTCACCTATACCTCCATTAATTAATTCAACTGTGCTGTTGTATGGTTCACCTTTCCCATCGTCTCTAATAACGTGAAGATAGCCAATACCTGTAGCTTTTTTAAAATCAAATGTATAGTGATTGCTTTTATTTTTAATTAGGTCTAATTCAAGACTTGGATTGCCAACGTAACCTCTCACACTTCCATCTCTACCCGCATCAATAGTTAATCCTTTTAATGGTCCATTTGAGTTTACCCTCAAAGTCACCCTTCCATGATTTACCTTCATTGAGCTTGCAAGCAAGAGGCTTGCACTCATGGCCCTCCCAACAATTGCAGAGGTTAAATATGAAAGAGAATGTCTTTCTTTTGCTTCTTTTGTTGATTCAGTTGTTGATACGGCGACTAGCCTGATCCCTCCTTTCGCAGCAGTAGCTCTAACTAGGGAATCTGTCATTGATTGGTTGAATTGTTTACTTAGGGATAAGTTGACCATTTTGCAACTCATAATTGTCGGTATTCAAATTTTTAAAAAGCTCGGGTTCATGTGTAACTATTAGAATAGTTTGCTTGTCTTTAATCTTTTCTAGTAATTCTATAATTCCGTTTCTCACGGACCAATCTAAACCTGCTGTTGGCTCGTCCAATAAAAGTACTTTTGGATTCCTTAATAGTTGAACAGCAATAGCTAGTCGTCGTTGTTGTCCTCCACTAAGACATTCTGGCGGCTTCTTTAAATCTATGTTGTTCAACCCCACTTTTGTGAGAGCTGAAATTTGTTCTTCATTCGTTAACCTCTTATGTCCAAGACGTAATTCTTGAGCCACCGATAATCCAAGAAAATATCTTTCTGGAAATTGAAAAACTAATCCACATAACCTCCTGCGCTGTCGTGCATTTAGAGTTTTGTTGAACCATGTTATCTCTCCTTTTTGATATCCCGATAGACCGCTAATGATTTCTACCAATGTAGTTTTTCCACTTCCACTAGATCCTCTAACGATTGTTATTTTTCCAGTATTTGATTTTAAACACAAATCTCTAAGGATTGGTTTCTCTGCTGTTGAGGGATGGTAATAAATATTTTTTAAACTAAGCATTCTTTTTCATTCAGGCTTTGATCAATTAAATAAAGATTTTTCAATTTTCTTTAATCAATTTACATTAGATTATGTTTGATATCTTTTAGTTTTTCTTTTTTAAGATCTATTGTTTATGGAAGTTCGATTTCGTGAAGTTGATCCTTTCAATTGTTGGATATGGCTTAGATATTCCGATGTCCCAAGTAAAGGAGAAAAAGAATACGTCGATGGTATTTTTGATTCTTGGTATGTGCTAGGCAGACTTGGGGGATTTAATTCTGAAAATATGCAAACGCACGAAATGGGCTCTGATGTAAGTTGGATGAGCTATGAAAATGACGATACCTCCTCTAGTCTTCCATCATTAATGCATAATCTTGGAGAATTTGAATTTAATGAGTGTTGGGCCAGATGTTGGGTCGATTTAGGTACTTCTGACCTCATTGCAATTGATGTTTTGATAAATGTACTAAAACAAATGGATGTTGATGTTGTGAAAATAGAGGAACTAATTATCGGCGGAGTAAATCAAGATTGGCCAGTAGAAGAACATCCTGATGCAATTTTTTCTTCAACAGATTAATTTCTATGGCTGAGAAAAGAAGATTATTTATAAATCCAAATCGATTAAGTGATGAAATCGATTCAAATGGAGAGTTGATATTGACCTCTAATGAATCACATTACTTATCTAGGGTTATGAGGATGAAGTCGGAAGATCTTTTAGAGGTTATTGATGGAAAAGGTCATCTTTGGAACGCAAAAATTGTAAAAAAAAAAACTATAAAACTTACCAATGGTTTTGATAAACCTCTTCAAGTCGTTTCAAGAGAGAGACCATTAATAGGCATTGCTGTAGTTATTCCTAAAAAGGGGTTTGAAAACTTTTTACAAATGAGTTGCGAGATAGGAGTTGACATTATTCAACCATTGATTTCAAAACGATCAGTAGTTAAAGAATGTAGTAACGAAAAAATTATTAGATTTCAAAAAATTATTCATGAAGCGGTTGAGCAATCTGAAAGACTCTGGAGTCCAGAACTAATGCAGGCATTGACATTCCCAAATTGGATAAATGATTTGCCTTCCGAAGCTCAAATCGGATTTGCCGCAACACGCATTCAAAACTTGCAAGATTGCGTGAATTGGTTAAAAAAAACACCACATAAAGTCAATCAAGTTTGGGTGGTAATTGGCCCAGAGGGAGGCTGGAATAAAGAGGAAGAGGCATTAGCTTTTGACTCTGGCTTTGTTGGGGTGTCTTTTGGAAAAACTATTTTAAGGACATCAACAGCTGCTGTAAGTGCCTGTCAGCTAATGACTTCATGGAGAAGACTTAAATCATCCCTTTAAGATTGAATATTTTTGATCATAAAACCGTCTATTGTTTAGAAATAGGCATGCTGGTTAGGAACGATGGCTAACTTCTCTTCTATAAGCGGTATTTGGATTAATGCTTTTTTGATTAATTTCTTGTTGATATTTCTAGGACATAGGCTTCCATTTTTAACTAAGAAAGGATGGATTCATGCTGGAATACTTGGAACACTTTTATTAGGATCTATTGGTTGGAATGGTTGGATATCAGTTTGTGTCTATCTCTTGTTGGGAACTTTAGTTACAAAAATTGGATACAAAAATAAGGCTTCCCGAGGGATTGCTGAAGCAAGAGGTGGTCAACGTGGCCCTGAAAATGTATGGGGGTCTGCAGCAACAGGTTGCTCACTCGCCTTATTAAGTTGTCTTTGGCCAAATTTTTTAAATTTATTCATGGTAGGTTTTGCTTCTAGTTTCAGTGCAAAACTTTCCGATACCTTTTCAAGTGAAATTGGCAAAAGATTTGGTAAAAGAACTTTTCTAATTACGACTTTAAAGTCAGTATCACCAGGAACAGAGGGGGCAATAAGTATCGAAGGTTCAATAGCTGGCTTGTTAGGAAGTTTTATTATGACTGTTTTTATGCTTAATCTATCGATTATTTCTGGACTATCTGTTGCTTTTATAGTCTTCTTCTCTGGTTATTTAGCAACATTTTTGGAAAGTTATATTGGAGCAGTAGTTCAAAATAAGATTGATTGGATGACTAATGAATTAGTTAATTCTATCCAGACATCTATAGCCGCTATTATTTCTATCTTTTTATATTTGAAGTTTGTTTGAAATGTTTATTTTAAACCAGCCCAATTCTTCAGTGTTGGCCATTCGCTAATTTGGTCATAAATCCATTTATGACCCTTAGTATTTAGATGTATTCCATCTGATGAGAGTAATTCTTTAAATGATAATAGGTTGATCATTTTCTCATGGATAGATAAAAACGGAACATTTAATTCTAAGCAAGTTTCTTCAATTTTATTTTCATATTTAGAACAAGCTTGATTTGAATACCAAAGACATTCTGCAAAAGGCATTGAGTCTTCATTGACAGGTGTTAATCCAAGAACCATTATATCTACTTCATTCTTAATTTCGTTTACTAATTGTTTTAAGCCAAATTTAAAAGCATCTTCGGAAAGTTGGGGCCTGCCATCTTTTCTTCCAATTCTAGCTGTATCATTTAATCCAATTGATAGCAAAATACCTTCAGGAACTTTTCTCCTTAACTCTCCCCTTGATGCCCACTCATTCTTATATCTTATAGCAACTTTCTCTAATCCATCTCCTCTTATTCCAAGAGAATAAATGATAGGTGCACCATCTAAATTTAACCAGTTTTGTCTTAATCTCTCAGACCATCCCCCTCCCTCTAGATCTCCCCATCCGTAAACCCCACTATCTCCAATTATGATTAATTTTTTCTGATATTTATTCATAAGTCGATATGTTGAATAAAATAACTAACTAATGAAATTGTTGGTTGAATTCTTTAACCAATAATTTTGAGAAGTGTTAAATAAAAATTCTCCTGATATTGTTAATAAAGAGAAAGTAGCAGTTATTATCATGACTTGTGCCCAATCGAATGAGCTTAGTGATTCCTGTAATTGCCATCCTAATCCTACTCCTCCGACTGCACCTATGATTGCTGTTTCCTTTAGAATGACGTCACTTCTATATGCTCCATAAGCTAAGTAATTATTACTTTGGGGGGCTAATATTCCATAAAGTGTTGCTGATTTCCTGCTTGAACCATTGCTTTTAATTGCTCGATAAATATTTTTTTCTTGATTTAGTATATTATCTGTAAGTAATCTTCCCATGACACCCATATGTGTAATTCCTAGTGATAACGCGGCTACAGATATATTAGGATTAGTAAAAAGAAGAATAAGTATAGTGGTCAATGGAGGAGGTATCAACCTAAAAAAGATCCAAATAAAATTTTGAACTTTTAGAGGAAATTTACCTGGGAATAATACTAGTAAAATTGGAGGTGTCCCTATTGCAATCCCAGACGCGAAAAAAGTTATTAAAATTGTTGTAATGATTAGTTTAAAAAGAGGTAAGGTACTAAATCCATTTCTTATCTCTACGAATGAAGGTAAATTTAAATACGAAAAGCTTAATGGAGTAAATATCTCAAAATTTAGATTATAAAGCCAACTAATACCTAACGATAGAGATAGTGAAAATATTGAGATTGAAATTAAGAAAGAATTTTTTAAACTAATATTTTCAGATAAATAACTTCTTAAATATCTTATAAATTTCTCTAATAAAATCATAACTAACCAAAGCATCCACAAACAAGTCCACATCTCATTGAACTCAAAGGATTTTAAAGTTAAATATAGTTCTGTTCCTATACCTCCTAATCCAAATATTCCAAGTAATGTTACACCTCTAATTGCACATTCAAATCTGTAACTTCCATATGTAGATACGATAGGTATTAACTTTGGTAGTAGAATAGTTATAAATGAGCTTATAACATTAGATCCAGTTTTCTTAAGTGCTATTAGAGGTTGTATATCAAAACTATCTAGTTGCTCTGAAATTACTCTTGCTGTTAAGGCTGAATAGGGAATGACTATAGATATAATCGCCACCCAAATATTCAAACCTAAAATTTGTATAAATAGCAGGCCCCAGATTACTTCATGTATTGATCTTGGAATTGCTAATGAGTATTTTATGAATTTACCTAAATAAGAAAATTTAGGAATACTTTTCCAAAATAAATCTGCAGATAGTACACCTAAAAGAATTCCAATAAGCATACTTATAACCCAGCTAGTTAAAGCAGTAGCAATTGTTACTTGAAGTCCTTCCCATGCGCTTTTAACTACTTCTTGATTGAACGATGGTTTTATGGCTGATTTTATGAATAGGAATATGATATTTAGACCCCCAATATGAAATCCTTTGATGATTTCTATTAGAATGGGAATGTAGGCTATTGATGGGATTAATGTTAATAAAGTTGATACTGGTTTTATTAATTTCATTATGAATTAATATAGGCAATCAAACTCTGATTGATTTATATTAAGTGTTTCTCTATCTATTACAATCTCTCCATCTTTTAACCCAATAACTCTATTGAAATTATTTATTAAATTAATTTGATGAAGACTTATAAGTATGGTCTCAGGGATTTTAATTCTAAGATAATTTTTTTGATTAATAAATAAATTTAAGATATTTTTTGATAATAGAGGGTCTAAATTTGAGAAAGGTTCGTCTCCAAGAAGAATCTCTGGTTCTTGTCTTAAAAGACGTGCAATTGCTATTCTTTTTTTTTGCCCACCAGAAAGTTTATTTATATAGGAATAAATAGTTTTTTTAGGCAGAGAGACTGCTGCTAGGCAGTCTTGGCATAAACCTTTATCTAAGACTCCGAGTAGATTTTTTAAAGCCCATATGAAATTGTGTTTACCTAGTGCACCGCAGTTTATATTCTGAGCGACATTTAGCTCTTCTATCAAAGATAAATCCTGCCATATAGTTCCAATTTTTGACGACTCAATATTTGAAATATTTTTAATGTGAGAACCTTTCCATGTTACATCCCCTTCGTTTGGGATTAGTGATCCATTCGCGATCGAGATTAATGTGCTTTTGCCAGATCCGCTCTTGCCAATTAGCGCTATTTTCTCACCTTGATTTATTGTTAAATTAATATCTTTTAATCTAATACTTTCTTTACTGCCGTGGCTTATATTCTTTAATTCTAGTAACTTAGTCACTTAATCTTTCCAATTTTTCTACCTACCTTTTCTATTTTATTATAATTTTCGTTTTTTGATATTATAAATTTCTTTGCGCTAAATAATTCGAGAATTTGTTTTTGTTTTTTTGACTTTTCATTGAAACGTAAAAATACATTTGTAAGCTCTTTCGTGAAACCTTTTTTGAACTTTTTATCTAGGTTTCCTTGAGCAAGCCAATGATAATTATGATAAGAAGGAGTCTTCCAAATCACAAAGACTTTTGAGGGGTCCACGCGTCCTCTCTCAAGATTTCTCTTCCATACTTCTTCGCTAAGAGCACCTGCCTCATATGAACCACTTTGCACAAGCATTAATGTTGAATCGTGGCTACCACTAAAGCCTGGACTTGCACCTTTGAAATCTTTAAGTTGAACACCTGCTTTGTTTATAAAATATTGTGGCATCAATCTTCCTGATGTTGAACTTTCAGAGCCAAAAGTAAAACGCTTGCCTTTTAGTGTTTTTAAGTCATTTATGTTATTTATTCTTTTGATTGAACTTTTCTTGTTTGCAATAAAAATACTATGGAATTTTTCATCAATATCTCTTTGTGCTAATACCTTGGATCCTTTGCTTTGAAGTCTTGCTTGTACACCTGTTAAAGCACCGAACCATACTAAATCTAAATTCCCAGTCCTAAAAGCTGTTACGGCTGCAGCATAATTAGTAACTGGTTTATAACGGACTTGAACATTGAGCTGCTCGCTTAATTCAGAGGATAACACTTTATATAGACGATTCAGGTGCTCTGGGTTTTGATCTGGTATCGCCCCAATGCGAAGTATTTCCTCTGCTTTTAATGAACCTATATTAGATAAATTAAATATTGAGAAAAGAGCAATAAATATTTTCGTGAACTTGATTGATCTTGGTGATTGATTCATTTTTTTTTTTAATTTAAAAATGATTTAATAGTCTTTCTAACCTATCAACTCCATCGTTGATCATTTCATTTGAAGATGCATATGAGATTCTTATGCATTTGTCATCTCCAAAAGCAATCCCTGGAACTATTGCTAGGCCAACCTTTTCTAGTGCCAATTTACAGAAACTTATTGAATCGATATCCTCTAGATTAATTTCTGGGAAAACATAGAAAGCTCCAGTGGGAGGGACAAAAGAAATATTTTTAATTTTTTTTAGTCTTTCTGTTATCAATAACCTCCTTTTGTTATAAATTTCTGCCATTTCATGAACGCAATCTTTTGAGCCCTGAAGTGCGGCAATAGCTCCTTTTTGAGCAAAACTGCATACATTGCTTGTACTTTGACTTTGTAAAGCAATGGCTTTCTTTATTACCTCTGTATTTCCTGTTAGGTATCCAATCCTCCAGCCAGTCATTGCCCAAGCCTTGGCAAAACCGTTGACTGTGAAAATTCTATTTTTTAAATCTGGTGCTATTTTTGCAAAACTGTGATGAACTTGATTTGGAGAAATAAGAAATTCATAAATTTCATCACTCATTAAAAAAATTCTTGGATGTCTTCTTAAAAACTCAGAAATAGTATTCATTTCTTGCTCAGTTAAAACGCAGCCTGTTGGATTACTTGGAGAGTTGATAATTAATAACCTTGTTTTTTCAGTTACGTTTTCTTCTAGAGAATTGATATCTATTTTGAAATTATCTTTAGTTGAAGATTTGATTTTAATTGGCTTCGCACCAGCCAAAAGGGTTATTTCAGGATAGCTAAGCCAATAAGGTGAAGGTATCAGAACTTCATCTCCTGGATTTAAAACTACTTGAAATAAATTGTATATTGCTTGTTTTCCTCCATTCGTTACTAAAACATTGTCTGCTTTCGTTGGAACTTTATTAATAGTCGATTGTTTTTGCGCAATAGCCTCTCTTAATTCAGGATCTCCAGCTGCTGGTCCATAACGAGTTTTTCCATCTTTTAAAGCTTTTAGAGTTGCATCGATAATAAATTCAGGGGTATCAAAATCAGGTTCCCCTGCGCTTAAACTACAAATATTTTTTCCCTCATCTTTCAAAGCCTTAGCTTTTGCGCTGATCTCAAGAGTTAGAGAAGGTTTTATTGAGAGAGCTCTTATAGATATCTGTGATTTGTCAGTCATCTTCGAAGCATAACTTCAAAATGTTTTTATTAGATTCACTTTTAAAGTGAATTCATCTAATTACAAACTTACTACTTAATCAGATACTTGCATGCCTTTGATGAACATAAACTTTGTAATTGCTTCTAAAAACCCTAAAGAATTGTCAGGATTTTATGCCAAGGTCAATTCTGACAAGGCAAATAAAGGTTTTAATTCAACTCATTATTTTATTTCAATAAGTAATCGATCCAAAATACATTTTTATCGACCTAATGAGAATCATGATTGGAAAAGGAAAGGAAACTCAACCTCATTATGTTTTCAACGTGAACCTTCAATAGATCCATATAAAATGATTGGAAGGTGGACTTCTGAGATATTAAAAATAGGAGGAAGTTCTATGGGGAAACAAAAATTGGCAAACTTTGGATCTGAGCAATGGATGCTTGATCCGGAAGGTAATCAATTCTTGATTTTGGTGCCCTATCTTTCAACAGGTTCAGAGGTAGAAGCTTTAATGTGACCAAAAATATCCCCCCTCATAAAGACGTTTCTGAAATTTCTAATTTAGGTAATTCCTTTAACAAAATCGTTGTATCAAGGGGTAACCCTTTGGCTAAGTTGATGGTTGTTGGCGAGGCTCCAGGGGCAAAGGAGGAGGAGTTAGGTGCGCCTTTTGTCGGAAGGTCTGGGAAATTACTTGATCAATTGCTTCAAAATGCGGGAATTGATATCAGCCTAGATGTTTATTTTTGCAACGTGGTCAAATGTAGACCACCACAAAATAGACGTCCAACAAAGACTGAAATCCAAGAAAATCTTCCGTGGCTATATCAACAAATCAAACTTGTAAATCCCAAAATTATTATTCTTGTTGGTGCTACAGCATTAGAAGCAATTTTAAAAAATAACTCCCCTATAAGCATTCTCAGGGGTAAATGGATTAATTGGGATGGAAGACTTGCTATGCCTATTTTTCATCCAGCTTATTTACTTAGAAATCAATCAAAAGAGGAAGGAGCTCCAATGAGTTTAACCAAATCTGATTTTTTAAAAATCAAAGAAAAAATTGATACTTTAAAATAGCCCTCAAATATGTCATTCTTGTTTATTAAAGAGGCTCAATTGTTAACCCATGATTGCGACCCTGGAAAAAGATAATAGAGAAAATAATGTTTCACAACGTTATAGCACAAGAATTATTCGTAGAGATACTAGACCTGTAATGGTGGGAGATATTGGCATCGGAGGGGATAATCCAGTTCGTGTTCAGTCAATGATTAATGAAGATACGATGGATATTGAGGGTTCTACAGCTGCAATAAGAAGATTGCATGAAATAGGATGTGAGATTGTCAGATTAACTGTCCCCACCCTTGCAAGTGCAAAAGCTGTTGGAGAAATAAAGAAACTTTTAGCTAGCACTTATCAACCAGTTCCATTAGTAGCGGATGTTCACCATAATGGAATGAAAATAGCCTTAGAGGTCGCAAAGCATGTAGATAAAGTTCGTATCAATCCTGGATTATTTGTTTTTGAGAGACCTGATCCTAATAGAACTGAATTTACTGACAATGAAATAAAAGTAATTAAAGAGAAGATTATTCAGAAGTTTGAGCCAATAGTTAATACTTTAAAAGAGCAAAATAAGGCACTTAGAATAGGGGTTAATCATGGATCATTAGCAGAGAGAATGTTATTTGCATATGGAGATACACCTTTTGGGATGGTTGAGTCAGCTATGGAATTTATTCGAATTTGTGATTCATTAGATTTTCATAATATTGTAGTTTCAATGAAGGCTTCTCGACCTCCTGTTATGCTCGCTGCTTATAGAATGATGGCTGACACTATGGATAAAGAGGGATTTAATTATCCTTTGCATTTGGGTGTAACTGAAGCTGGTGATGGAGATTATGGAAGAATAAAAAGTACTGCAGGAATTGGAACATTATTATCAGAGGGAATTGGAGACACAATAAGAGTTTCTCTTACTGAGGCACCTGAGAAGGAAATACCGGTTGCTTATTCAATTTTGCAAGCAGTTGGACTCAGGAAAACTATGGTCGAATATATTAGTTGTCCTAGCTGTGGTAGAACATTATTTAACCTGGAAGAAGTTGTAGCAAAAGTTAGAGCAGCTACCATTCATTTGACAGGACTAGATATAGCAGTCATGGGTTGTATCGTTAATGGGCCTGGAGAGATGGCAGATGCTGACTATGGTTATGTAGGTAAAGGTGTTGGAACTATTGCTCTTTATAGAAATAGAGATGAAATTATGAGGGTGCCTGAGGATGAAGGTGTTCAGGCCTTGGTTAACTTAATTAAAGAAGATGGTAAGTGGGTAGAGCCTTAAAAAACAAAATATATATTTTAATTGTTTATTCTTAGGAAAATTATTTGATAGTTATGCTAAAGAGTTTTTTAAAAATATGTTTGTTAATAGCTGTTTCCCCTTCACCATCTTTTTCCTTCCAGGCTAATTCTTCTACTTTGATTACTAATAATCCAAAGGAGATTATTGATCAAGTCTGGCAAATTATTTATCGTGACTTTTTGGACTATTCAGGAAAATATAAGGCAGAAAATTGGATTAAATTAAGAAAGCAAATACTCTCAACCAAATATTTTGATGATGACGATGCATACATTGCTATAAAAAACATGTTAACTGAATTAGATGATCCATATACAAGATTTTTAGATCCTAAAGAATTTAATGAAATGAAAATAGATACAACGGGTGAATTGATGGGAGTAGGTATTCAAATTTCTCTAGATGAAGTTACTAATCAAATTGTTGTTGTATCACCAATAGAGGGAACACCAGCCTTTTTCGCAGGGATTAAGCCTAAGGATATAATCGTATCTATAGATGGTAATCCTGTTGAAGGCCTGAGTATAGATAGTACCGTTAAACTTATTAGAGGAAAAAAAGGAACGAAGGTTGAACTGGGTATAATTAGAGAAGATGAGTTATTAAATTTCTCCTTAATACGAGATAGAATAGAAATTAATGTGGTCGATAGTCGAATAAATAATTCGGCTTTAGGAGCGAAAATTGGTTATCTAAGATTAAAACAATTTAATGCAAAATCTCCAAAAGAAATGAGTCTGTCGATTAATAAATTAGAGAAACAACAACCTTTTGGTTATGTATTAGACCTTAGAAGCAATCCTGGTGGTTTACTTGAAGCCAGTATTGAAATAGCTAGACAATGGATAAACACAGGAATTATTGTCAGTACGCAGACAAAAGATGGTATTACTGATATTAGGAAAGCAAAAAGTAGAGCATTAACAAACAGACCAGTTGTAGTTTTAATCGATGAAGGATCTGCTAGTGCTAGCGAGATTCTCTCTGGAGCAATTAAAGATAATAAAAGAGGAGTATTAGTTGGGAAAAAGACTTTTGGTAAAGGACTAGTTCAGTCTGTAAGGTCTCTTTCAGATGGTTCAGGTCTAACAGTTACTGTGGCTAAATATTTAACACCAAGTGGAAAAGATATTAATAAAAATGGAATAGAACCTGATATTAGAGTAGATCTTGAATTAAGCGATAAAAATAAATTAAAAAATTCAGATCTAGGAACTTTAAAAGATAGTCAATATGTAGCGGCTGAAAATATATTACTTAAAAAATTTAGAGATGAAAGTAATAAAAATTCTTATGATCCCGTAAAATCTAATTTAGTCTATGCCCTTAAAAAATAGTTAAAAATTATCAATTCTTCTATATCCATACCAGTCAGGAATAAGTTTTTCACTTCTTTTTTCTGGGTCTGGTACAAGATTTATTTCCCAATTCTCTATTTTAATAGGATGCATATCGTCAACTTGCTCTAAATAATGTATACCTGAATAGTCATCATTATGTTTATCTTTTAGATTTGTTTCCCAATTTTTTTTTGCTTTTTTCTTTGCTTCAATAGCCTTTTTCGCGACAATTAGATTAAATTCATGTTCTTCATACATCTTCTTGGGATTGTATCCGCCTAAATTAACAAACCAAAGTGATAAGTCTTCAATTTTTGGAGTAATTAAACTATCTTTATTGGATTTAGATACGACTATTTCATATCCATCAACATATTTAATACATTTATAACTATCAATATGAAGACCGCTTTTCTTTCCTAACCATTGTTTCCTAAGCGCAGGAAATGTATCCTCTATTGATTTCCCTAAAACCCATCTTACATCGTGTATTTCTATATTACTCTTTAAACTTCTTCCCCCTAATACAACAATAAAAAGGGATAAATCCATATGGTTTATTTAATTACTCATGTCCAACATCTTTTTCATTGGTTTATAGGCCAATGCTCTAATATGTTCGTCCATTTTTAGTTCTGGGCTCATTTCTTTTAAACATTTATATACTTTTTCTAATGTATTCATTCTCATATATGGACATTCATTACAACTACATCCATCTAATCCAGGAACTTCAATATATGTCTTTAGAGGGTCTTTTAATCTCATTTGGTGGATTATTCCAGGTTCAGTAAGCACTATGAATTTATCTTTTTTACTTTTTTGAGAGTAATTAAGCAATTTACTTGTTGAGCCAATGAAATCAGCAAAATCTAATAGATTTTGTTGGCACTCTGGGTGGGCAATTACTTCGGCTGTTGGATTCTTGATTCTTAACTTTATAAGAGATTCTTCATTAAAAGTCTCATGGACAAGACATCTTCCAGGCCATAAAGTTAATTTTCGACCACTCTGACGTTCAACCCATCTACCAAGATTCCTGTCTGGTGAAAATAAAATTGGTAAATCTTTGGGTAATTGTTTTACCAGCTCAACAGCATTACTACTTGTACAAATTAAGTCACTTTTTGCTTTTACCGCTGCGCTGCAATTTATGTAACTGATAGCAAAATGATCGGGATGCTTATCTAAGAATTCTTGAAAGTCATCTGCTTGGCAATCGTCTGCGAGTGTGCACCCAGCATCAAAATCAGGAAGAAGAACAGTTTTATCTGGACATAGGATCTTTGCAGTCTCAGCCATGAAATGAACACCACAAAAAACAATTACGTCAGCATTTGTCTCTGAGGCTTTTCTGGATAATTCAAGTGAATCTCCAATAAAATCGGCAATATCTTGTATTGCAGGCTCTTGATAGTAATGAGCAAGAATTATTGCATTTCTTTTCTCACGCAAAAATCTGATCTCATCAGTGAGATTGTTGCTTTTATTTGAGACTGATTTATCAGTCTTGTAATAGGAAACAGTGGTAATTAGTTTCCAAATGAACGTGTTGGGGCAGTATAGAGGTTAATTTCCTAAATAATCTGTCTGATATCCGAATTGCTATTGCTGGGGATTTGCATGGGTCATGGAGTCAGGATGATCTTGATTTGCTTTTGGAGCTAAATCCAGATGGTGTTTTATTTGTTGGCGACTTGTCAGATGGTGATTTAAGAATTGTTCGGGCCATAAGCAAAATCTCTATTCCCACATCAGTAATACTTGGAAATCACGATAGAGGTAAAGACGGATCTGGCGATATTTTAAAAGCCCAATTGGATTTGTTAGGGGAAAAGAATTGTTCTTGGAATTTATCAAAATGGAAACTAAAAGAGCTTTCTGTTGTTGGAGCTAGACCTTGCAGTGGTGGAGGAGGATTTTTCTTGACAACAGAAGTCAAATCGGTATTCGGCGAAGTTAGTCTTGATGAATCTGTTCTTAGGATTGTTTCTGCGGCAAAGTCTGCACCATTAGACTTCCCTTTATTAATTCTTGCTCATTCAGGACCAGTTGGTCTTGGATCAGAGTCATCTAGTCTTTGTGGAAGAGATTGGAAATTGCCCTCTATGGATTGGGGAGATAAAGATCTTGGTATTGCAATTGATCAAATTCGTAAATTTAGGATTCCAGAATTAGTTGTTTTTGGACATACTCACCATCAATTAAGAATCGGTGGGAATCGAACTAGAAAAACTTTTGCTCAAGATATATGGGGTACGTCATATTTAAATGCAGCTTGTGTTCCTAGAAGAGGTGTTGATTCAACAGGGGAGAATTTGTGCCATTTCTCTTGGGTTGAGTTCTCTAATGGCAAGCTAATTCATGCATCTCATAGATGGTTCAGGAATGATGCATCAATAGCTTATAAAGAGATTTTATTAAATCAAAATAAATAGTATTGATTTAATTTGTCTTTACATCATTTTTTATTTATTTTGCTCGTTTAAATCAGGATCCTTAAATTTTCTTTCTGCAATCAAATAAGCACCAATAGCAGAACCGATAAATCCCAAAATATTTCTCATTAATGGCAAAATATCATTAGTTCTTGTTACCACGGGAGCAATGCCAAAAATTCCAAATAGCATTATCCAAAGAGGCGAGAGGAGCAATAGCCATCCTATTGAAAATGATTCACTTGCTTCCCTTGGAGAAGCTGCGAACCCTGCAATAAGTCCTCCCAACAAAGAGGTTAATAACGTCCATTGCCATTGTTCCTGAGGTAAGCCAGGGACAACTTCGCAACCACCACGGTCTAAACATGTCTCTACAGCTTTTATTGAGGCTAATATGGCACCATCCTCTCCGTTATCCCTGACATAAAATTGGTTCCCAAATCTTGTTTGTAACTCCACCCAAAAGATTCTGGGCATGAGTGCAAAATATGCATCTCCAACATTAAAACTTAGTAAATTCCCTCCTCTAGGGTCAGCAATTATTAGTAAGCTTGTCTCATCAAGATTCCAATAGTCTTTGACAGCTAAGCCAGGGGTTTTCTCATATTGCGATAGTACTCTTATTTTCCATCCAGTTTCTTGCTCATAAGAATTAAGTGAGGTTTCTAAATCTAATCGTTGTTTTTCACTTAGAGCTTTTGCAAGATCGATTATTGGTGTTTGTTCTTTTGGTAAAAGACCAGGATTATCGTAAGCAAATGTGCGTCCTCCCATCGAAAACATTATTACTAGTCCCAGGCAGAAAATTATGACTTTCCTAAATGATTTTTTCAGCATTTGCTTGATTTGCTCTGAATATATTCTCCATCATGAGTGACCCGACTGCGAGATGTCCTGAATGGTTGATCGATCGCATGATTGATGGTGGCGGCTCAATTAGTTTCCATAGGTATATGGATTTAGTTTTAAATGATCCTGAAAATGGATTTTATTCAACTGGAAGATTGAATATTGGAAAGTATGGAGACTTTTGCACCTCGCCATCTTTAGGCAATGATTTTGCACGTTTATTAGCTATTCAGGTTGTTGATTGGCTTCTAGATCTAGAAAAATCTGGTATTGAATCGGAATTATTTTCTCTTGTTGAGATTGGACCAGGAGAAGGAACTTTATCAAGAGATTTGATAGTGGCTATTACTGAAATTGCACCTGCTTTAATCAGTAAAATTGAGCTTATTTTAGTTGAGTTAAATCCAGGGATGAGAGAAAGACAAGAAAAAGTAGTTAGCAATTTGAATGGGATTAATTGTCGCTGGAGTAACATCGAAGAACTTATTTCAAGTCCAGTAACAGGCGTAGTTATTGCTAATGAAGTTTTAGATGCTTTCCCTGTAGAGAGATTGGTTTTTACCAAAAATAGAGTTTTTAGACAAGGAGTTACTTTTAGAAAAATAAATGATGAATATTTTTTAGAATTTGTTGACCTCACGCCAACTTATGAGATTATAAAATTTTTGAAAGAATCAAACAACCTTTTAAAGATTGAGTTTCCACCAAAGGATATTTGTAATAGATGGGTCACCGAATGGCATTGTGATGTACCGATTTGGTTTGGAAAATTGTCTAAGGTTTTAATTAATGGCTCATTATTAGTTGTCGACTATGCGATGGAATCGAAGCGCTACTACAACGCAAGTAGGAAAGACGGTACTCTTATTTCCTATAGAAATCAAGAAGCTAATCCCAATGTTTTAAAAGATGCTGGATTGTGTGATTTGACATCACATTTATGTATAGAATCAACCATTAATTATGCTTTGACTAACGGATGGAAGTTTATGGGTGAGACGAGGCAGGGACAAGCTCTCTTGGCATTAGGACTTTCAAATTTTCTTTATACTCTTCAAAATACAAGTAGTAATGATTTATCAGCCGCTTTAAATCGAAGAGAGTCTTTATTGAGGCTTGTTGATCCAATGGGATTGGGGGAGTTTAGATGGTTGGCTTTTCAGAAGGATAATAGTGATAATTTGATTTTAGGAAATCGTTTTCTTGAAGAGCCAATTAGCTAAGTTTGTGCAAGCATTCATGTATTTCTTGATTAGAGATATTATTAAATAATTTTACATCACCAATTTTTAAGGGCATAACGAAACTCACCTTGCCGTTTTTAACTTTCTTGTCTCCTTGAAGTGAGCTTAGTACACTTTTTATTTCAAGTTTGGGCCACTTAGAGGGTAAACCTGCTTTCTCTATTAATTGTTTCTGCCTTTTTGCGTCTACCTCTTTCCATAGTCCTCTCTGAACCGCTAACTGGCCGACTGCAACCATACCCATTGCTACTGCCTCACCATGAAGCCATTTCCCATAACCACAAAGATTTTCTATTACGTGGCCAAATGTGTGCCCATAATTTAAAAATGCCCTCACTCCACTTTCCTTCTCATCTTTTACAACAATTTCTGCTTTAGATTTAGCAGAACGCTTAATTATTTCTATTAGTAGTTTTTCTTCTATGTTTGAAAAATCAGAAATATTATCTTGTCTCTCTAGAAGTTCGAATAGTTCTAGATCTGATATAACTCCATACTTTATTATTTCAGCCATACCCGCTTTGAACTCTCGTGATGGGAGAGTAAATAATGTTTTAGGGTCTATTAGCACCAATTTAGGTTGATGAAAAGCACCTATAAGATTTTTACCTTTCGAATGATTTATCCCCGTTTTACCACCAATAGAAGCATCAACCATGGCAAGTAATGTTGTAGGGATTTGGACTACATGAATTCCACGCAACCAAGTAGCCGCTGCAAAACCAGTCATGTCTCCAATCACACCACCTCCAAGGGCAACCATTAATGATCCTCTTTCTAATCTTGCTTCATATGCCGCATCGTGGATTAAATCTATAGATGATTGATTTTTTTTGTCTTCGCCTGCTTTTATTATTAAAAGTTTTGGATTGAATTTACTTTTAATAAGACTTTTAATTATGCAATTACCATAGTGATCAGAGACTTCCTTATTAGACACGACTAATACTTTTAATCCTTCTCTAAAACCAATTTTACATAGCTCATTTCCTATGCATTCAAGACTACTTTTTCCAATAACTATTTCGTATGGGTTGCTAGTTAGAGAGACTTTAATATGGTGGGTGTCCTTTTTCACAGTTTTTAGGATATAAGATTTTTGATGGTTTACTACGTTAAATCATCAAACATAAAAGTAATTATATGGTTTACGAATACATTTCATATATAAATAATATATATTCGTATACGTTCAGTATTTATTTCTGGATCAAAATATTACATAGTCGAATATTCTTTGGGTTGTGAATTAAGGATGTTTTTATTAAAATAATACTTCTAACAATATTTTTTGTCTCTTCGCGAGTTTGTTATTTGCCTGCAAGTGAGCAAAACTATAAAAATGAGGTTTTTAACTAGATGATTGGGGTCGTGGGTGGAGGACAACTGGCAATGCTTCTGGTTGAGGCTGGAAAGAAAAGAGATGTTGATGTAGTTGTTCAGACGGCAGCCAAAACTGATCCTGCTGCTAAAAAGACAAATCAAGTCGTTTTGCATGATCCTACGAATCCTGTGGGGACAAAACTTCTTGCTGAAAAGTCTCGCTTAATTACTTTTGAGAATGAATGGGTTGATATCTCAAGTTTGCTTTCTCTTGAAAATAATGGAGTTTCTTTTGTCCCTCGACTTGAATCAATAAGACCTTTAATTAATAAAATTACTCAAAGAGAGCTATTAAACAATTTAGATATTCCATGCCCTGATTGGTTGCCTATACCGTTAAGAAAACCATCAGATCTTGATCTTCCTGCAGATTGGGAATTTCCATTGATGGCAAAAGCTGCCAAAGGTGGATATGACGGTAAAGGAACTAAAATTATAAAAAATCTAAAGCAACTTAATGAATTTCTTGAGGTTGAAAAAGAAGAGCAGTGGATGCTAGAGAAATGGGTCTCTTTTGATAAGGAATTATCCATTGTTTCTAGTAGGGATTCAAAAGGTATTGTCCGTAGTTTGCCAATCGTAGAGACATATCAATCTAAGCAAGTATGCGACTGGGTCCTTGCTCCAGCTGATATCAATCATGACGTTGATCTCATGGTGAGAAATATCGTATCTTCTTTGCTTACCGAGTTGGATTATGTTGGAGTTATTGCTATTGAATTTTTCTACGGATCTGAAGGATTACTTGTAAATGAGATAGCTCCAAGGACTCATAACTCAGGTCATTTTTCTATTGATGCTTGTAATAGTAGTCAGTTTGATCAACAAATATGTATCACATCTGGGATTAATGTTCCTATGCCTGAAATGCTAGTTAATGGAGCTTTAATGGCAAACTTGCTAGGTTTGGGAAGTAACTATCCAATAACACTAAGCCAGAGATTGAGTGATTTAAGTAGTATTCCTGGATTGAATCTTCATTGGTATGAAAAAGAAGAGGAAAAGAAAGGTAGGAAGCTTGGTCATGTTACTTATCTCTTGAAAAACAAAGATGCTTTGTCTAGAAAAAAAGAAGCATTGGATGTTTTAAAAGCCATAAGGTCAATTTGGCCTACCTCATGATGATATTTTATTTAGATTGTTCTAGTACTGCTTTGTTGGTATTGGCCTTCTCAAGTGCTCTGATCTGACTCTCTTTCGATATGGGGAGGCTGTCGTGAAAGTAACGTATACCGGCTTGCTCTGGAAACGAAGCTTCACTTTGAATCCCCCTCTGGTTCTTCCAGGTCGATGCTTCTTGGGCCTTACGGCAAAGTGGTACTTACTCTAATTATGTTGAATGAAATAATTTATTTTTTTTTGAAAATCTAAGTTATTTAGTTTTGATTTTTAGTAGTTCTTATTTTATGCCTAGTGACTATACAAATAATAAATCTTAAGAGGTTAATCCTCTTGATTTGCGGACTTTCAGAAGTAGCTCATGATCTGCCCTTGCTCTTTTATCAAGAATAGCTATATCTCTTCTGGCTTTTTTATCTACTTTTTGAATATCTTCTCTAGCTCTTTGGTCCAGCAGTGCAACATCTTTTCTTGCCCTTTGATCAATGTTCTCTAGGTCTGCTCTAGCTCGCTGATCAACATTCTCTAAATCGATCTTTGCTCTTTCTACCATGCTCGTCATTGAATCGACCATCATTGACAAAGCTGCAGGGACTTGTTTCTCCGAAGCTGAAAAAGAGGGCTGCTCATTATGACTAATACCAGTGTTCGCTTGATTCGAATCCATAGGTTTAATTAAAATAGGCTTGCATTAACTAGAAGCCTTTCCTTTAAATTTCTATTATCTCCTTTTCTTTGCCCAATAAATCAAAATCTTCTGAAGAAAAACGAGATGTAATAGAGAGATGATGATTTTGCTGGAAAAACTAATTTCTCTCAAATAATTTATTTTTTCAGACTTTGATGAAATCCAGGTTTTCAGACCAATTAATAAATTATCTGTAAAAGCAGAATTAATAGTATTTCCCTTTTGGATAAAGTCTCGCTATTTTCTTCTTTTGATTTTCTATTTCTAGATTCTTTCTTTTCCGATCTTTGTATGAATCGTCATCTTCATTAAGCCTAAAAAAAACAAAATAGAACATAACGCCTGTAAAAATTAATCCTATGAAAAGCACCCAAAAACCAATTAAACCTGTAGGGGATAAATAGTCGATGTTAAAGGGACTATTTCTCATTTTTATTGCTGTTAAATTCTATTCCTTTATGTTATCTACAACAAACGGAAAATGAAGGAATAGCTGTGTTTTTATGAATCTAATTTTAAAATTTTTAAAATTGAGGGGTTGTTTGCTAGGAATGAGAATTTTTACGCATTAACACATAGTGAAATTTAATTAAAATTAATTATAAAATTATTCTCTGAAATGGAAGAAACCCATAACTATGCTATGAATCTTATCGTTCCACTGATGGGGATGACTCCTTTGTTAATGCTCTTTATCTTGAAAGGAGAAAAAAAATCAAAGACTACAAAAAGCTGGACTAGATCGACTAACTAGATTTATAAAGAAATAAGATTTTAATTTAATCATTCAATTAATATTTTTATAAAAAATTCATTGAATGATTATGTCTTTATCTTTCCATAGTCATTGATTCATAATTAATCATAAAAATATTGAACTTGAAAATTAATTCTAAGCTTTAATAAAATCTTGTTCGGTTTTCACTCACAATCCCTTTTTCTTTTTGCTAGATTATTAAAACATTTTTAATATCATTAGTTTCTTTAAATTATTTTAAATAATTTAAGTTTATTTAATTATCATGCAAAAACACAACACTCAGCAATTTGCAAAATTTTTTGTGAAAGACTCAAAAACTAAAAATCTAAAGTTTAATAATGGTAAAGCAGATCTTAAGGAACTCAATTTCTCATCATCTAGTTAATTCAACTCGATCAAAATTTAATAATTACTTCAAAGAACAATTATTCAAATGATATATTTCGCTATATATTAGTAGTCTTAAACTTGTTTCCTCCTCACTTTCCCTTAATAAATAAAAACAAATTACTACTCTTTAAAACAGTAACACTTAGGTGATTTATACCTAGTTTTTATAGCTAGGAAAAAATTCGTTTAAAATAAATCTAATAATCCTTTGCTTCACCATAGAGATATGAATAAACCATTCATAAAATATTCTTAAGTGGAGTTCGGATGGAGAACTGTCTTCTACTGACATAACAAAGATTTTAGAACTTCTTTCTAACAAGCTATTAACCCAATGTTTATTAGTATGTTATGCAAATAAAAAATCATCAGAGATTTTATTTCATTTAAAAAACTGTTTATAAGTGCATTTACCTAAAAAAGTTTTGTTAATTTATTGAGAAAAATAATTGTTAAAGAGTATATTTAGATACTACTTAATTTACAAATATGAAAACGGCACAAGATAGATATTTTGAATGTTTAGAGGTTTGTATTGAAGATGAGCAGGGAAAATCTTGTCGGCAGGTTTGCGCTCCTATATTAAATGATGATCCATTAGATCATCCTACAGTTCCCATAATTAAAAATCAAAAATTTTGATTTTGGTACACTTTATATTTTAACTACTAAAATATAAACTTCATTTTAAAATAAGACAAAACCTAACTTATAAAATTTTTTACTTATATTGTTTATGTGTTAATGGTCACTTTATTGATTGAAAGTTCAATTCAGGTATTATTTTAACTAAAATAAGGCAATTAAAATATTATTCATGGATAATCCTATCACTCACATAAATTTATTTAATGCATTGTTGGCTCTTTATGTCATTGGTTATCAAATATCTATATGTTTGGATTGGAACTGGATTCCAATGAATAAAGAAGATTACCAACTTCCTTACCATGAAAAATTGAGCCGAACTAGTTATTAGAACTGAGTTCTTAGATAAATTAAATTATATATTTAGAATTAGTTTTTAGAAAGAATATTAAATGAATATTATCTTAGGTAATCTTTTTTTAGAATAGCTTTGTTTTTCACTATCTGATAATTATCCTGAAGCTAAGTTATGTTATATTTTTTAATATAGATTATTAGTTATTACATTTAGCAAGGTTAAATATTTTGAACAACATGAAACAAACCAAATGAATAGCCACCAATAAGTATCCATCCAAGTATTGCTGAAATTATTGTTGATCTTCTATTATGTCTTCTTATTGCATTCTCTATCATTTCATTTACATCTTCTCTATTTATTAAATTTTTTGATTTTGGATTGGTAGAAGTCATTTGTTTTATGTAAATTTGTTTCTTTGAGATCATTTAGTAATCTCTATAAAACAAATTCAATTTGAGAATGAACTTGTTTGAAAAGCATTGGTTGCCTTTCTTATTGCTATCCTTTATCGGACTAAGAAAGATTGACAGGGAATCAAAAAACAGTCTCATATGTAAACATTTGTTAAGACTATAATAGATTTTTTTAAAAGTTGTGTAGGTAAAGCACCTTAATCTGACTTTTGGCATGGTAATTAAGCGTACATTTTGGATTTTGGATGTTTTGAAGATCAATATTTTTGATAAAGCAAGTTTTTATTTTTTTGAATGTTTATTTAGATAGTACTTATGTACTTATAGGTGTTGAACTAATTTTCATTATTGTCTTTTTCATTTTTTTCTAAAAGCTTCCGAGTAAGAAAAGAATATGATGCTTGATGTTTTTCTTTCCATTCTTTGTGTTCTTTTATTTGTTGCTTTAACTTTTCTAAACTCTCTTTCTCTTCTGGATAAACCCTCTCAAGGTATTCAGGATTTAAATTTATATTACCTTCAAATTCATAAACCATTTCCTCGAAAGATTCGCATATTCCAAGTATATCTGCCATAAAATCTTCAAATTCATCAATATTTATTTCTTGAAGAACTTTTCTTAATTTACTTTGACTTGACTCTTCTGGTTCCCATTCTTTTTTTAAAACGTGAAGTAAGTTGAGTTGTCCTATTCTATCTAAAAGATCCCACTTAGATGCATCATCGGCTGAGTAAAAATAGGAGCCATCCCCAGATTGATAAAATTTGACTCTTTCTCTATCCATTTATATTAATAGGTGAATGTATTAAATCTCCTATATTAGGTTTAAAGTGGCAAAGCATTTGATTCAATTTTTTTATTAATAAATTTGAATTTAGTAAAGTATTCAATCTTGTATATAAATAAGGATAGCATTTGTTTTTACACTTTTCATTATTTTGGTTTATTTTTAGATTTAGTATTTGTTTTTTTTTTACCTTAATCTAATATTATGATTTATTAAATATTATTTTCAGTCAAAAAAATCTAATGGAAATGGGCCAATTGTTTTTGAGGTTAATGAATTATTATAATTTTGACAACTAATTAATATTCCTTCTCCCAAGCCAAATTCAATTCTAGCGTGTATTTCACCTGTTTTTTGATTTGCCTTTAGGAATATAGGACCTTCAGAACTAGGTAATGTGATGCATTTCATCTCACTGTATTCAAACCTTTCTTCTATTCTTCTAACTGCATTGATTCCTTTCTTTAATGAAGGTGACATGATCCCTATGGTTATCCAATCTGATTTATGAATAATTTGACTAAGTTCATTAAAAAGTATTTTAGATTGTTTATTATTTAGTTTAGGAGCAGATCTCAATCTATTAAGGTCTTCTAATTTGCAGATATCAATATTATTTTTAGACATTTAAATAGGAATTTTATCTATTTTATCAGTTAAACTAAATTTCCTCTAGTATTTATTTTTCTTTATATATTTTATTAGCCTTAGAAATAGATTGAAAACTAAATACAGAATATTTTTACTAATACTATAGCCAAATAATATTATCAATTATAAACTGATAGATAATTAAGCTATATTTCTGCTTAAATTCTGATTGTTTCTTGGATGGGATTTAATTCTCATCAATTAAGATTGTTAGATTCTTTAATTCTCCTGGATTCATGCAGTTTTTCTAATTCGTTATAGACGTCACGTAATGTTTTTTGTATATGATCTAAATTTTCAACTGCTCCAAGCGAATTCATAGCTTTTATAAGGTTTTCTTTCGCTTCTATTAAACCTCGACATTGCGTGCTACCAGCTTCGGAAGACATCTTTGTTTGATATGTTGGTATGTATTTATTATATCTATCTTTTAAATAATTAATTTCTTTTTCAGCTTTTTTAAATTATTATTTCTTTAACTTCACTTTAGATTCTTAGGCTTGACGAAGGCTGCATTCTTAATTAAAAACAAAAATAAGACTTAATTTTTCATGGCAAAAGTACAAAAATTTGATGGCCCTATAGGTTGGCTCATTGATCCTAATAATAAATGGGCCATCCATTTTGACTTTAAAAGGATATCCCATGAAGAAACCTCTGCAGATTTCACGATTGATATGTGGGGAGTTGTCCCTAACGGTAAACCTATGGAATTTAAAAGCAGAAGAAAGGTCACAAAAGAAGAGTCAATCAAGACTTGGAAACAATTGCTTTCATCAGATTGGGTTGAATTTAATCTTGAAAAGAATAAGACTGCTTAAATAACTACTTTAATTTAATGTGCATTTCTCTTTTTACTAGTTATTATCAATTTATGTATTTATGATTGTGCAAATTGCTAAATACTTTCCAAAAACTTTTTAAATTAGCTTTCATATTCACGGCTGTAATTACTGGATGGACATCATTCGTTTTATTATCTAACACATCTTTTAATTTAGAGATTAAGCAATTAATAACTAAAATGTATGCTAACCAAAAGAATTTTATTTTTAATGTTAAGGATCTATCGCTTTTATTAGTTAAAGATGCAAATGAGCGTTTTTCTGAAAAGAAGCAAGGCATAATTAAATAATGCAAAATCAGTTTAATAAAATAGATCCTTATAATTTTTTACAAATAAATGACTATGATTATTAATTTGAATATAATAAATCTGGAGATTTTTAAAATTGTCAAATAAAACACTCTATCTTGCTTCTCCATATGGATTCTCAGAGCATTGGAGACTAAAACTTTTACCAGACTTTATTACTAAGCTTGAGTTTATGGGAGCGAGGGTTTGGGAACCTTTTGCTCGTAATAGCAATATTGATTTTTCTTCGCCTGGTTGGGCTAATAAAGTTGCTAGTTCAAACTTATACGATTTGAAGCAAGCTGATGGTTTATTTGCAATAGTTAATGGAGCCCCTCCTGATGAGGGTGTAATGGTTGAGATTGGGGTCGCTATTGCATTAGGAAAACCAACATTTCTATTTAGAGATGATTTTCGTAAGTGTACTGATTCTGATGAATACCCCCTGAACTTAATGATTTTCTTGGGAATTCCTTCTCATTCATGGAATGAATACTATTATTCTTCTATAGATGAGATTGCTTGTAAAAAGAAAGCCATTTATAAATGGTTGAGAAATGAAATTTAATGGA
>QCPD01000002.1 GCA_003209755.1 Prochlorococcus sp. AG-436-C14 | reverse complement strand
GTAATAATATAGGCAAGACGAGAGATGCAGTAAAGCTTGTAAATATAAGTTCCAAAATATTGTTTTTAAGGTAATCGCTTCCATAGGATATTATTAAACTAATTGGTATAATAAATAACCAACTAACTATTAATTTCCTGTAGAAAATATTTCTTTCTAAAAAAGCCCAGGAGATTACCCATGAATTTCTAATATTAGTAAATTCGTTCAAAGGCCTTTGGTTTAAGGGCACAGGACATATTATTTTATTCATCGATTAATGCTATTAATTTATTATTTATAAAATCATGTGTAATTCCATTGCTCCAGAATGATTCTAAATCATAGAATTTTCTTTCATTAGGTTGAAAAACATTAATTATTAGATCTCCATAATCTAACAATGCCCATTTCGCTTCATTTATTCCTTCCTTTCTAAGAGGAAGCAGATTTGCTTCCTCTCTTATTGTCTTTTCTACATTATTAACTATTGCCCTTACTTGAACATCGGAAAGTCCTTCAGTAATTAATATCCAATCAGCTATACTTGATACTTCATCAACTTTTAAAAGTTTTATATCTCCTGCTTTTCTATCATCGCAAGCAACCGCAGCTAGTTCAACTAACTTACTACTATCCATAAACATTTTCACTCGTAACTGATTTTTTAGATCCCTCTTGAGATGCCATTTCTGCACGAGCTCTTTCGGCACTCTTCCTCAGCGCTTCTAGTCTATCTTCGTAAAATGTTCGCTTTTTTTTCTTTCTAGATTTTTCTACTAAATCTTTTAATGCACCACCAAGACTTTTATAAGCATTTGGAACGCTATATCCAAATCTACATGCTAGATCTATAGCCCTCTCATCAGCCGAAATTGCGTCTTGTAAACGCTTTTCTGAATTATTTTTTAAATAAAGCCTATAACCTGCAAAACCTGATAATCCAAGTGCCATTAAAAGTAACAATCCATCTTGAACCCATAACTCTCCAATAGCGCCACCTAAACCTATTGCCAGTGCGGCCATTTCCCACCCATCTCTTGGGATGGTGTCGTTTTGAATGCGTCCCACTTCATGCCAAAACAATAAATTTCTATGATCTTGAGCTAAGTAGTCCCATTGCTCAAGGTCAACTTGAATCTCCACTTCATCCCGCCCAATTTCTTCAAGCGTAATTAGAGGAGGATCAATTGCTGCTGCGGCTTCAATGAATACCCAGCTTTGGTTTTCTGGTGGCAGCAGCCCTTTAAGGCGCTGTAGTTCGCTCATACTCTTTGTTTCTTTGTCGGAAAGTTAGTTAAACTTTAATAGTAGTTTGCCGATCTAGACAGTAGATGATAAATAGATACCTAGAATGCGTGACATAAATGAAGTTTACAAGAAATTCAAATGCCACGGCGTAAAGATATACGTCGGATCTTGATACTAGGTTCTGGTCCAATCGTTATTGGACAGGCCTGTGAATTCGACTATTCCGGTACCCAGGCATGTAAAGCGCTAAGAAGCGAAGGTTTTGAAGTCATTTTAGTCAACTCAAATCCGGCTTCAATAATGACGGATCCTGAAACCGCAAACAGAACCTACGTTGAACCTCTTACAGCCTCAGTTGTTGAGCAAATTATAGAAATAGAAAGACCTGATGCTCTTTTGCCAACGATGGGTGGGCAAACCGCTTTAAATATTTCGGTAGAATTGGCAGAATCTGGGATTTTAAAAAAATACAATATTGAATTAATTGGCGCCGATCTTAAGGCAATTAAAAAAGCTGAGGATAGGAATTTATTTAAAATAGCAATGAATAATATTGGAGTTGAAGTATGTCCATCTGGAATCGCTTCTAATCTCCAAGAAGCTGAAATGGTTGGGAATGAAATTTCTTCATTCCCTAAAATTATTCGTCCTGCGTTCACATTAGGTGGAAGTGGAGGAGGTATTGCTTACAACCAGGATGAATTTTTAGAATTATGTAAAACAGGACTAGATGCTAGCCCTGTTTCTCAAATACTTATCGAAAAATCTCTTTTAGGTTGGAAAGAATTTGAGTTAGAGGTTATGAGAGATTTATCAGATAATGTTGTAATTATATGCAGTATTGAAAATGTTGATCCTATGGGGGTCCACACTGGAGATTCGATCACAGTAGCTCCTGCACAAACTCTAACTGACAGAGAATATCAACTTTTAAGAGACTATTCGATTTCCATAATTAGAGAAATTGGTGTGGCAACTGGTGGAAGTAATATTCAATTTGCAATTAATCCTGATAATGGCGAGATTATTGTAATTGAGATGAATCCTCGTGTTAGTAGGTCATCAGCCTTAGCAAGTAAAGCTACAGGATTTCCTATCGCTAAAATTGCCGCTCTTTTGGCGGTTGGTTATAGACTAGATGAGATTAGCAACGATATTACTGGCAAGACTCCTGCGTGTTTTGAACCTTCGATTGATTACGTAGTTACTAAAATACCGCGTTTTGCATTTGAAAAATTCTCAGGAAGTTCTTCAATTCTTACTACTTCAATGAAGTCAGTTGGCGAGGCTATGGCAATTGGAAGATGTTTTGAAGAATCTTTTCAAAAGGCAATACGATCTTTAGAAACAGGACTAAGTGGTTGGGGGTGTGATCGAGATGATAGGAATGTATCTTCTATTGATTTAGAAAGATTATTAAGGACGCCTTCACCAGAGAGAATAATGTATGTCAGATTAGCAATGAAGAATGGACGAAGTGACAATGAAATTTTTTCTTTTTCTAAAATAGACCCTTGGTTCTTATCGAAGCTTAGGAACATAGTTAATGCTGAGGATCAATTACTTAAACAAGAAAATATTAATCAATTAGAGCCTAATTTTTTCTTAAAACTAAAACAACTTGGATTTTCTGATCGTCAGATTGCCTTTGCTTTAAATACTGATGAATTAACAATTAGATCTAAAAGAACTGCCCTAAAAATATTACCAGTTTTCAAGACAGTTGATACATGTGCTTCTGAATTTTCCTCTAATACACCATATCATTATTCTACATATGAAAGACCAGTCTACAAAATTGATAAGGAAGGAAAAATAATCAAAAGTATTAATCTTAATGAAATTAAAAATGATAATAAAAATAAAATTTTAATTCTTGGTGGAGGTCCAAATCGTATTGGACAAGGTATAGAATTTGATTATTGTTGTTGTCATGCTTCTTATCAAGCTCAGGAGGAAAATTTTACAACAATAATGATAAATAGTAACCCCGAAACGGTTTCTACTGATTATGACACAAGTGACATACTTTACTTTGAACCTTTAACTCTTGAAGATGTTCTAAATGTTATTGAATTTGAGGAACCTTATGGAATAGTAGTTCAATTTGGAGGACAAACACCTTTAAAACTTTCTTTACCAATAGTTAATTGGTTAGATAAATCGGAAAACTCAAAGTTACGAACAAAAGTTTTAGGTACATCCCCTATTTCAATTGATTTGGCTGAAGATAGAGAGCAATTTGACAAAGTCTTGAGGAGATTGGATATTAGGCAACCCAAAAATGGTATTGCTCGAACTTTTGAAGAATCCTTAAATGTGGCTAATAAAGTAGGCTATCCACTGGTTGTTCGGCCTTCATATGTTCTCGGTGGTAGAGCTATGGAAATAGTTTTTGAGCAAGATGAGTTAGAAAGATACATAAAGGAAGCTGTAAACGTTGAACCAGATCATCCAATCCTTATTGATCAATATCTAGAGAATGCTATTGAGGTCGATGTTGATGCATTGTGTGATGTAAGCAAAAATGTCGTAATTGGAGGATTAATGGAACATATTGAACCTGCGGGTATTCATTCAGGTGATTCAGCCTGTTGCCTTCCTTCCATAACGCTTTCTGCTGAGTCAATTAAAACAATTAAGCATTGGACAAAATCTTTAGCTATTGAACTAGATGTGGTTGGTCTAATTAATCTTCAATTCGCTGTCAAAAGAGATAATGAGGGTAATGAGATTGTTTATATTATTGAGGCCAACCCAAGGGCTTCGAGAACAGTTCCTTTCGTCTCTAAAGCCACTGGAGTCCCTCTTGCAAAAATTGCAACACAGTTACTTTTAAGTAAAAAATTAAATGATATTGGATTAAATCAAGAACCAATTCCACCACTTCAAGCAATAAAAGAGGCTGTTATGCCTTTTAGACGTTTTCCTGGCTCAGACAGCGTTTTAGGACCAGAAATGCGTTCCACTGGTGAGGTAATGGGATCTGCAAGAACTTTTGGAATGGCATATGCAAAGTCCGAACTCGCAGCCGGAGAGGGATTGCCTACTTCCGGTTTTGTTTTCTTATCTACTAATGATCGAGATAAACCTGCACTAATTCCCGTAGCAAAGAAATTAATTGAACTAGGTTTTTCAGTTCTGGCGACATCTGGCACTTCCAAATATCTCGAGAAATTTGATTTAAAGGTAGAAAGGGTTCTGAAGGTTCACGAAGGGAGACCAAATATTGAGGACATGATTCGATCAGGAAAGGTTCAGTTGGTAATAAATACACCTATTGGACGTCAAGCAATTTATGATGATAAATATCTTAGAAAAGCTGCACTCGACTACTCTGTCCCAACTTTGACAACTTTGAAAGGTGCTAGTGCTGCTGTAAAGGGGATTGAGGCATTGCAGAATCAAATTCTATCAGTTGCAGCTTTGCAGGATATTCATTCCTAAACATTATTTGTGAATTATTTAATTTAATTTCTTTTAAACTTCTATTATAAATATTATGAATTTTTTCAATTTTACTTTTCTATATTGTTAAATATTAATTTTATATTCATTTTTTTTTAGCTCCTTTATTGTCGTTTTAGGCAAAGCTCTATTACTACGTGATTAAAAATTCACCTTTTTTTCAAATTAAGGCATACAATTATGTTCTTGCTTGAAAATTGGAATGACCGCAACAGCTTCTTCTTCCCCAAAACTAAGAGTTGATACACGCGGAACTAATGAGTTGCCGCCACATTTAGATGAAAACCTTTTAACCCCTCGTTTTTACGTAACTGAGTTTAAAAAAGCAGCTAAGACAGAATTAACTGATGCGCGTGAAGAGTTTGAAGCAATGCTCTCAGAAATGAAAGCAGACTATAACTGTACTCATTTTGATAGGAAGGCAAGTCTAGATAGATTACAAGAATTGCCTCAGAAGGCAAAAGAGACTTATGAGAGTTATTTAGTTAGATCGGTTATCTCAGAGTTTTCTGGATTCTTACTATTCAAAGAAATTTCAAATCGTTTAAAGAAAGAGGGCAATAGGGATCTTGGTAAACTATTTCAATTTTTAGCTAGAGACGAAGCTAGACACGCAGGCTTTCTTAGCAGAGCATTAGTTGCAGAGGGTATTGAAGTTGATCTCCCTCATTTAGGCGGGAAAAGAGCTGCGACTTGGTTCCCCATTAGTTGGGTTATTTATTCTGTGTATCTTTCAGAAAAAATTGGCTATTGGAGATACATCTTGATGGATAGGCACCTTAAGGCTAATCCAGATCAGGCTTTTGCTCCTCTTTTTGATTTCTTTGAGCCATGGTGTCAAGACGAGAACAGACATGGTGATTGTTTTACAGTAATGATGAGATGTTGGCCAGGGATTACCAAAGGATTTAGAGGCAAGTTATTAAGTCGCTTTTTCTTATGGAGTGTTTTCCTTACTCACACTTTGACAGTTTGTGAAAGAGGTGAGTTTTATGAATTGCTTGGTATTGATCCAAGGGAATTTGATGAGGAAGTGATAAAAAGAACCAACCACACATCTAAAAATGCTTTCCCTTGGGTTTTTAATCTCGATGATAATAAGTTTTGGGATTTGAGAAACAAAATCATCGAATCTTTTAGAGCTTTTGTAGGTGCTAAAGGTTTAACAAAACCTGTTAAATTTGTTAGATTCGCTACTTTGATATTTAAGCAATTTGCACTCCCAATGGAGAAGACAAATGCATTGAGATATGATAAAGATGTTAATTTTACAGGTCATGATATTTTAAATTTTTGGACAGACAAATAATACTATTTAGATAAATTAAATATCAAATGGATTACCGGCTTGTGTGTCCAATCCTTTGAAATATTTTCCGAATTGAGCGTTATAGACTTCGTCCTCGTCTTGAGTCTCGCATTCCAGTGGTCCAATAGCTTTTGAAACGCAAAGCAAACCGTATCCCTTATCCCTCATCTCTTTAGATAGACCAATACATGCTTGTTGATCCATTTTGCCTGAAATTATCTTAACGGCACACTCGGAACAACATCCATTTCTGCATGAGAATGGCAATGTGTCTCCAATAATTTGCCCATTTTCATCTTTTGATTCAAAATTTCTCAAGATGTACTCACCTTCAGGAACATCAAACCTATATGTTTTACCCTCCTGTTTGTGATGAATAGTTATTTGGTGAATTGGTTTCATTGAATATCTATTTCGGCGGTGATATATCTCTTCTTTCTGGTGGATCAGGCGGCTGACTTGCATATTGCCAAAGCTCTTCAATGTCTAGTGTTTTAGTTATCCTTTCTCCACCAAATCTTAGTTTTAACCAAGCTATTGTTGTGGAGTCTTCTGCAACGACAGCTTCAAAACCTTGTTCCTCAGTGATATCGAATTTGCTAACTAATGTTGAATCTAGGAACCACATAGGATAGTCCTTACCTTTGCGATCCCTTCTCTCATGAAAGGATTCTCTTAATTGCCCATTACCCTGTAATTGGCCTTCTGGGGCAAGAAGAACATTTAGGGTCTTGGTCTCCGACATTATTTAAGAATCAGAAAGTGTCTTGATCTTAGGCTTGATATTTCCTAGGACCTTGATTAAATAACTTTAGTAAAAGGAATTACATTGGGGCAAATAGTTTGATAGATCTTCACAAGATCTTTTTATTATCTGTAAGTAATCTTTCTAATTTTTTAAAAGAGTTGATTATATATTTTCTTAATTGATAATTAATTATTTAAGCTTCTTTTTTTGGTGCTTCAGCCTTTGCTTTTAGTGCTTCAGCTTCAGCTGCTTTTTTTGCTTCTTCAAATTCAATTCTGTTTTGTAATTGACCTGAAGCTCTCATCCAGTCATTTACAGTAGCTTCCTTGCCAGCGGCTTCACATTCCTCCTGATACTTCAAGAATGGATACCAATGATGTGCAGCATTCTTGGAATCTGTTAAATTAGACATCTTCTTAAGTATTCAATGAATTAATTATCGCATCATATTTTCTTCTTTTGGCAGCATATTAATTTTTTATAGTAATAGTTCAAACCTTTGATGTAATTATTACTCTTAGTTCGATTTGAATAAAAATACGATTTTGATGAAACTAGCTTTTATAGGTCTTGGAGCTATTGGTAAGCCTATGTCTGATCGACTCATTGATAATGGCTATGATTTAAATTTATATAAGAGAAAAAAGCTTAATAATGATAGCCATCAAGAATATTTTGTTGATCCTAAAGAAGCCGTTTATAACTGCGACGGCCTTTTGATTTGTGTTACTGATGATAATTCAGTTGAATCTGTTTTATTTGGCGACAATGGAGTAGCAGGTTCGCTAAAACCTAATTCGTTCGTAATTGATTTTTCTACAATAAGTCCTAATAAATCTATTTCAATACATAACCGACTAGCTAAAGAAAATATTTTTTATGTTGATTGTCCAGTTTCTGGGGGGACAGAGGGAGCTCATAAAGGTTCACTTTCTTTGTTTATTGGTGCAAGCAAAAAAGAGTGTGAATCTTTTGAAAACATCTTCGAAGTGTTAGGTAAATCAATAAATTACTTTAATGAAGTTGGTAAAGGTCAACAAGTCAAAGCGCTCAATCAGATATTAGTTGCAGGAACATATGCAGCAGTTGCAGAGGCAATGGAATTAGGAAAATCGCTAGATTTGCCAATGGAGGATGTGATTGAAGCTTTAAAAGTTGGAGCAGCTAATTCATGGCCATTAGTAAATAGATCAAAAGCTATGTTAATTGATAAACATCCATTGGGATTTAAATTAGAATTGCATCACAAGGATTTATCTATTGCTATTGATCTAGCTAAATCTATAAATATTGATCTTCCAATTGCCTCTAGAGTAAAAGAAATTGAGCAGAGATTAATGGAGGCAGGCTTGGGTGAACTAGATATTTCTGTGCTACATAGGTATATTTCAGTTAATAAAATAGAAGATGAGAAATCCTGAAGTAATTAGGGTTGAATAACTTATTTATTTACAAACTTAAAGAAGTATGTTATATTAAATAATAGGTATTCTTATTTTAAGATCTCGTTTATGAAGTTGGGAAAGCAGCACGCTAAGCTTATAAAATTGCAAACTAGAGCTGAGTCTTGCATTTCTCGGAATGAGGCTCAGAAGATTATTCGAAAAGCTGAGAAGGCTCAATCAAAGATTTCAGGATAGTTTCTTATTTATTAAGTCATTAAACATTATTCCTTCATGTTTTTTGAATTTAACACTCCATAGGTTTGAACATATTGATTTTAACTTATCTATTAAAGTATCTGTATCACCAGTATTAATCCAATTTGATTTAATTACTGGAATGTTATTATGCATGCTCTCAAAATTAATTTCTGCTAGTAATAATGAGGTTTCATCGTTTGATATTTTTAGACTACCTTCAGTAGTCTTTTGAAATAACCTTAGTAATAAATCAAGTATTATTTTTTCGATTTCTTTTCTAGAGGATATACTTAAAGTATCAACTCCAGAAGTTGTTTTTCCTCCAAGAGGCATTAATCTTTTATTATTTTGCTCTGCAAGAGCTATCGCTATTACATATTTTTGTTCTTCCATTTAGTTTTAACAACCTATAGATTTTTCTTTCTTTCATTTTATCTGCTATGTAGGCAAAAATGTTTTATCTTAATGTTGAAGCATTTGAAAATTAATTGCATAATAATTCTAATGACTTGATCGTTGTAGATCAGCTGAGTAAATATTATCGAGTTGCAAACAAACAACCGGGGCTTAAGGGTACCCTAAAGCATTTTTTCAATCGAAAGACATATGATGTTCCTGCCGTAACCGATATAAGTTTTAAGATCTCACCAGGAGAAATAGTCGGTTTTCTTGGAGCTAATGGAGCTGGCAAAACCACATTATTAAAAATGATGTGTGGTCTTATTCATCCCTCGAAAGGGTTAGTTGATGTTGGTGGTTTCTCCCCGCAACGAAGACAAACTGCTTTTCTAAAGGAGATTACTTTGGTGATGGGTCAAAAGCAGCAGTTGATTTGGGACCTTCCTCCCATGGATTCTTTGTATGTAAATGCTGCCGTATATGGTTTGTCTGACTATGAAGCAAAAGGCAGAATTAATGAATTAGCAGAAATGCTTGAACTAGGAGAAGAACTTACGAGACCTGTTAGAAAATTGTCATTAGGACAAAGAATGAAATCTGAAATACTTGCTGCCTTATTGCATAAACCATCTGTCCTTTTTCTTGATGAACCTACTCTTGGTCTAGATGTAAACGCTCAAGCAAGAGTTCGTAGTTTTTTATCCGAATACAACAAAAGAACTGGAGCGACTATTTTGTTAACCAGTCATTACATGGCTGATATAACTGCATTATGTCCAAGAGTAATTTGTATTCATAAAGGTAAGCTTTTTTATAATGGTGATCTTGATTCACTGGCTAATTCATTATCACCATCAAGAGAGGTGAAAGTTGAATTGAAAAATCCATGTGCAAGTGATCAATTTGAAAAATATGGTGACATTCAAGATTTAAATGATCGTTTTGTATCTTTGTTAGTTTCAAGGGATAAATTGACAAATGTAGTAAGTAATCTATTAACTGATTTCGATATTATCGATTTAGAGATTAGTGATCCTCCTATTGATGAATTAATAGGAGAATTATTTATAAAGGGAGAAGTCAATTGAGAATATTTGGATTGTCTTTCAAAGTGATTAAGACTTTACTTACAACTCAATATGCATACATGTTGGAATATCGCATCGAAATAGCTTTGTGGGCTCTATCTGGAGTACTACCGTTTATTATGTTTTCTCTTTGGAGTCAAAATGATGTTGGTAATTCATTTGGTCTAAATGATATTGGCTTGGCAAGATATTTTTTAAGTGCTTTTCTAGTTAGGCAATTTTCAGTCGTTTGGGTTGTCTTCTCTTTTGAGGAAGATTCACTTTCTGGTCGATTATCCCCATATTTGCTACAGCCTTTGCATCCTTTATTGAGATACGTAGCTTCTCACTTGGCAGAGCAAGCAACAAGACTTCCTTTCGCAATAGCTATAGCTATTACTTTTTTCATATTAAATCCATCATCTTTTTGGATTCCCTCACTACCTCAATTATTTCTGGCTTACTTATCAACTCATTTTGCTTTCTCTATCGCTTTTCTTCTTCAAAGTTTAGTTGCTGCACTATGTTTTTGGACCGAAAAATCTAGTTCTCTAGAAAGATTAATATTTGTTCCTTATCTTTTTCTATCTGGTTTATTAGTACCGTTATCTGCTTTTCCTTCTAATGTTCTAAAAGTTGCAATGTTAACTCCATTTCCTTATCTAATTAACTTTCCAGCAAAAATTTTGTCAGGCATGCCAGTTGATATCTTTAATGGTTTTTTAGCCCAGATTTTGTGGATTTCAATTCTCATCCCTTTTGTAAATATTCTTTGGAAACTTGGAGTAAAAAGATATACAGCTATGGGAGCATAATATGTATCGTTATTTTAAAACTATAAGATTATTTTGGTCTACAGCTTTTGCTTCTCAACTTGAATATCAATTAAATTTTCTAATTGAATTGTTAGCCATGTTGGGCACTCTTTTTGGAAGCGTATTTATATTATCCCTTTTTTTTACTGAAGGAAGGCAATTAGGTAATTGGACTTGGGAATCGGCTTTAGTAATTCAAGGTGTTTATACATTTCTAGATGGTTTAACGAATGCTCTCTTAAGACCAAATTTAACCGAAATCGTAAATTACGTTAGAGAAGGTACTCTTGACTATGTTTTATTAAAACCAATCGATAGTCAATTTTGGTTATCTGTTAAAAAGTTTTCTTTTGCAGGATTACCTGAAATCATTTTGGGACTTTCCATTGTTTTTTGGGCGGCCACTAAATCAGTTACATATTTTTCGTTTTATTCATTATTTATCTTCATTATTTCGTTATTCATCGGTTTTATTATTCTTTATTCTGTTTGGTTCCTAATCGCTGCATCAAGTATTTGGTTTGTTAAGACATGGAATGCTACAGAGGTTCTTAGGGCTTTGTTAGCTGCGGGTAGGTACCCTATTTCAGCTTATCCTGTTATTTTGAGGTTCATATTTACGTTGGTTTTACCGGTTGCTTTTTTAACAACTTTTCCCGCTGAGGCAATTCTAGGAGAGCTTAAATTTAGTATTTTATTCTTTGGTTTGATATTAAGTAGCTTATTTTTTATTTTTAGCAGATTCTTCTGGAAATTTGCTCTTAAACATTATACTTCTGCCTCAAGTTAATATTTAAGTAATTTAATTAAATCTTTTTTATTTTTCACGATATATATATTTTTTTTTTAGTTTTATTTTCCGATCCCAAAGAATGAATTGAATATGAATAACAAACTAAATATTGAGAGGAATGAAATCCCAAACCAGCTAACTGTTTTCAGAACAATTCCATAACGAAATTGACTTTTTACTAATGAACTATTCATTGTATCCATAGCCATCCAGGCAAACAATGGAGCTGTCAGGAAACTACCGGTCATAGCTCCGAAGACATAGTCTTTAACGCCTATTCCTCCAGATTTGGCAATAAGAAGTGCACAAAGGGATGCAAAAACATGAAATATGATCCATTTTTTTAGACGTTTCTTTTCACTCAACGTGGAGTTGTTTCCTTTATCTTTGCGAGCTATCAAACCATGAGTTGATGAGATACTCCTGGGATATGCATCTAAACATGTAAGCGTGGTGCTAAACATTGCTGCAAAAGCTGCAGGAACAATGATCCACTTTGCCCATCCACCAATGGATTGTGTATATAAACGAATTAAATTCTGAGCAAAACTAACACCTGATCCTGAAAGCATTTCATCGCCAGTTCCATACATTGTGTATGCACCAAGAATTAGAAAGAAAATTGCAGTAAGAACTGTGATGAAATATCCAAGATTAAAATCAAATTCTGCTTCTTTTAATGTAGCGGTATGTTTTGTCTCTTTAGCTCTGGAAAACATCCATAGTGATGGCCATATGCAAAGTTCAACAGGACCAGGCATCCAACCCATAAGAGGAATTAAGAAACCAAGGTTTGAGAGAGTCCATGGAGAAGGACTGCTATTCAAGAATGAAAAATTGATATCTCCAGCAGGTCCTTTAATAAGTAAAGATATAACAGCAAAAAATGTTAATACTGTAAGCAAAAATACAAGAATTTTAGATATCCTATCAAGAGCTTTATATTGGCCAATAAATAATATTAATGAACAAACTATTAATATCCCTATAGCTAAATCTAAAGCAGGAAAGGATGAAAAAATTAATATATTTTTTAAAAGGAGACCCGTAACAAAGCTAACGGCAGAAATGGTAAAGGTTCCTGTGATTAAACCAACAATTAAATATATAGGTAAATAAAATTTATTACGTTTTTGAAAGCCCTCTAAGAGTGATAATCCAGTAACAGCTGTAAATCTTGTCCCGACAAGTAAAAATGGATATTTAACTAGATTTGTTAATAAAATAAGACAAATAAGCGAAAATCCATATTTGGCACCCGCTGTAGTTGATGACATTAGGTGTGATCCGCCTATGCATGCTGCAGCTAAGAGGATTCCAGGGCCAAGGCTTTTTAGATAACCCATGGATTTACTTGAAACTACTTTTTCCATTTATTTGTGAAGTTATTGTTATTTTTACTATAAAAATATTTTTTTCAATTTAAGTACATAAAGATTATTATTTTATAGTTAGATATCTTTTTATTAAAATTCCTATTTCTAATGCCTATTTATTGCATTGTTTCTATACAGTTTAATTAATGACTAAATCTGTTAATCTATATTTGGCATCAGGAGTAAATGAGGATAAAATCTTTTGGGTTGTTAACTTTTCTGAGGATGATGATATTTTAAATTCTTCAGGTATGGAATTACTTGAGTGCTATAGAAAGGAAGTATTTGGTATTGAAGCGGCAAGTGAGGTTAAAGAAGCAATTAATAGCACATTAGATATTCTGTCTGTTGATTCGAAATTTGATCGATATAAATTAGATAATTCGATTATAGGTTATTCTTCCGAGATTCCCATTAACATAATTGAAGATATTTTTGATCTTTGGGCATATAATTATAATAATGAAAATATATGGAAAAAATGTATTGGTTTATTGAAATTTAGGAAAAAAATTAAAACAAATAATGATTATATTAATTTAGGATTAAAAGGAGATACTTATGAGTTTTCTATGAAATTAAATGATTTATTAAGTTTAAAGTCAGTTGATTTATCATGTAGGTTAGATAAAAACAATGAATTAATGTGGTAAAAAATTAATTTCTCGATTTATAGTATAAATATCTATCTTTATTCGCTTGATTTATATTCTCCCAAGGGAAAATAATCCATTCATTATCATTTATATATTTATAGGAATTCCACCATGTTGGTTTTTTTTTACTAACCCATACATGAGTTTCTGAACCTTTTATATGTTTTATTTTTTCAAGTGTATGTCCAGTATCATAAATATCGTCAACTATGAGTGAATTATTTTTAGGTTTATTTAATAAAGGAAGTTCAAGTGAATGACTTAATGCAACTGCAAGACATAGGCCGCCTCTAGGGAATCCATAGACTCCTTCAAAATCTTTGTTTATGCATTTCTTATATATTGAATATGTGCATTCATCAAATTCTATCCAGCTTAACTTCTTCATTTATAGGTTATAAATATGTTTTCTCTACTTTTTGAGGTATAATTTTAAAACTTCCTAGATAAACTGTAGTAGCCCATAAAGCCACCTATAGTAATTATGCCAGCTATTGGTGCCGATAGATTTAATGGCGTAGCCCAATCATGAACCATCAAAGAAGCTAACATAAGTAATTTTTAATACATAACTCATAAATTACTACATATAATATGGTTTTTAAATTTTAGTTCGCAATAATTCACAACTATATAGAATTACTAGTTCATTCAAAAATAATTTTGATTCAGATATGTTTTTTATATAGATATAAACATATCTTTAATCCAATTTCATCTATGAATCATTTTTATTATTCTTCTCGAAAATATTAGATACTTGATCATATATTTTTCCAAATAACCATGAAATAGCGATAAGGCCAAAAATTCCTAAAATTATTGTTATTGCTGATATCCCTGCATCATTTGGACCATAATTTATCGCTGGGTCAAATCCTTCCACAATGAGTTTAATTCGCTTTCTCTATATTAATATTTTTCTTATTCAATTTCTGGTTTTTAACTTTATTGAAATCTGAATATATTAAAATAGCTTTTTGTTGAATTATGTATAATAGACATAATTTTAAATCATATTTATGAAGTGGGAATATCATGTTGTCCATCTCAATGTAGACGATTCGTCAAGTAAAAGTGAAGAAGGTAGCAATCCAGAGGCTGCAAGTGAGAAACTTAAAGGTTCGCTTAGTCCGGATTTTCTAAAAGATCAATTTCCGGAACAATATCAGGAAAATGAAGATTCCGAGCATCCTGCTATTCAACTAAGTAAATTTCTAAATAAAAAGGGACTTGAAAGATGGGAACTTTCAGAAACAATTAAAATTGGCAAAATGTTATTTCTTATCATGAAACGACAAGTTGATTAGTAGTTTAGAAAATATCTTTCAGAGTAAAAATTAACCATTTTGTTAGATTGATTGGATTTACTATTGCTTTAATACTCCTGTTTCCATTTAACTCGTAGGCTACTTTATATTTTTCTACTATAATATCATTATACTTTTGATTATGTAATTTATTCTTATCTTCTATCCTATATTCTCTTCTTGTTTGTTCATTTAATTCAGTATTGAAGATCCATATTTTTTGATTATTTTCAGTCATTAATACATATCCAATACCCATACCATCTGTCATTTTATAATCTACAATTACACCATTTATTATTTGAGGTAAATCATCCAAAAATTTGTTTGGCAGTAGATTTTCTATTTTCGACTTGTCTACCTTTATCTTTTCACCAATTGGGATTAATGGATTTATTTCCATTATGAATAACCTTAGATTTTACTAAATTAACATATTTTATGACTCGATGAATTTACTATCTACTAGTAATAAATTTTATTTGTTGGAAAGCCTGTCTTTGGTTTTCCTTTTATTTAAAGGTTTTAAAAACCTTTGTTGTCGCTTTTGTTTTTCTCATCGTCCTTGTCTACTCCTTCTTTTTTTAAATAATTAATCTTTATATAGTTAATTCCAATTATTGTTAGTCTTACAAAGACAAAAGCCGTAGCTATGAATCCGAATAAGATAAAAGTTGATAAAAGGGCAGAACCTAAGTCTATTTCAGATAATTTGCTCATGTGAATAATCTCTATTAATTTATTTAATCTTTTATAAATCGAATTTTAATTCAAAATCAATTTCTAAATAAATTTTAATTTATATTGGTTACAAGACATCCGTAGAAAAATTTTTCAAATGGATGCATAACTGAAATAGGAATATAAATTGAAAATGAATCAAACTCAATTTAAAATCCCTCTTTCAAGCTTAAGGCCTTACACAGTTCATTATAGAAATTGTGATAATCAACGTCTTGAGAATTGCTTTTATGCATGTGATGCATATGAAGCGAGATTACTTGCAATGGAATTTAATAGATACATTCATGAGCATCCAAATTGTATTGATCTAATAAGAAGGGAAATGATTATGAATATTTAGATCTCTACATATGAGATAATTTTGTATAAAATATATTATTTATATTTATATGTTAAATAATGATATTGCTTCTCAAATTTTTTTGGGATTTATATCATTTTTATCTAATTTCCTTTCTGCGTTATCTGGAGGTGGATCAGGTTTAATACAACTTCCAGCTCTTTTATTCTTTGGCTTACCTTTCTCCAAAGCTTTGGCAACTCATAAAGTTGCTAGTGTTGCATTAGGTTTTGGAGCTTCAGTCCCACACTTCAAGAAAAATAGCTTACAACTAAAATACGCTTTTTTGATATTAATTTCGGGTATACCGGGCGTTTTATTAGGGGCCCATACTTCATCCATTTTACCTAATAATCTTTCTAGTACCTTATTGGGTTTTTTGACTCTATTTCTAAGTTTTTACTCAATAAAGCAGAAAAAACTTGGCAGTTCAAATCAAAACATTTCAATTAATAACTTAAGGATACTTATTGGCTCATTTGGTCTTTTTATTATTGGTTTTTTAAATGGTTATCTTTCTTCTGGTACTGGACTATTTGTTACGATATGGATGATCACAATATTTGATTTATCTTTTTCTGTTGCAGTTGCTTATACCCTGATTTTTGTTGGTATTTTTTGGAATGGTATTGGAGCATTTTCTTTAGGATTGACGGGAAATATTATTTGGAGCTATATACCCGTTTTAATTTTGGGCTCATTTTTAGGTGGCTATTTTGGAGCTTATTTTTCAATAATTAAGGGATCCAAATTTATTAAAGTTGTTTTTGAATTAGTCTCTTTTTCTGTTGGAATCTCTTTACTAATTAAAGCCCTTTTATGAGTATTTATTATTTTAATAGATTTTATATGGATCCAGCTTTTTCTAAATCATCTTGCAATTTACTCTCACAGTCTAAAACTCTTGCCCAGCATGGTAATTGCTGCTTTACGGGTGATTCAAGGAATTTGTTTATTGCCGGTCTTAGTAGTTTTCCAAAAGTATGAACGGCAAGTTCTTCTTTATGTCGACTGTAGGGCAATTGATTAACTGATGAATCTAAACTAAACTGTTTAACCCTGTCTTCTCCTGCTCTTCTATATAAAACCTCCAGGTTTGCTAATTGGGAACTTGTAAGTGTTCTTGCTTCATGTTCCATTAACCCTCTTAGAACACTAGATAAAATTTCTGTAGACATTTTTTGTAGACCCTCATTAGCTTTTGAACCTATTTCTTTATGCTTATGGTCAAAAATCCCTAAATCCACCTGAGCTATTCTTGATATCCTTACATTTTTATAGACCTCTGAGAGAAGACCTATCTCTAACCCCCAGTCACATGGGATTCTTAAATTCATTGCTAAGTCTGTAGTGAAAGCAAATTCTCCAGCTAATGGATATCTAAAAGACTGTAAATACTGGAGGAATGGCGCATTCCCCAGCAATTGTTCCAAACTTGATAGCAGTGGACCTACAAATAATCTCGTGGCTCTCCCTTGAAGTGCATTTGTCTCCAAAGATAGACGACTGTAAAAAGCTTTTACATAGGAAATCCCATTAGATTTTTCTAGTAAAGGTCCCAACATTCTCGCTGGATAATTAGAGTTGAATGTTCTGATATCAGCATCGAAAAGTGCTACGACTTCGGAACTTTTCGTGGCTACACCAACTCCTTGCCATACTGCCCATCCTTTTCCTGGAACACCTAATAGATCTAATCCATTCTTTTCTTGGTCTTTTAGTAATTCAATCACCTCGGGGCTATTAGTCCATTGGACATGAACTGGATATGGCATTTCTTTAAAGAAATCTCTTGCCTTTTTCACCTCGTCGCGATTACTTGCAGATAATGCTATGACTAGCTGATTTAAATTTTTTAGTTCTTTTAGAGTAGTCCTTATGAGTTTTAAGGCGGGCCTATTGAACTCATCGAATAAACATGGAATAAGAATTGATGTTGGCCGTTTTAAGAGGTCATTATTTAATTGAGATACTGGATCTTTTGCTAGTCCGTACTCATGAATAGTTGTGATTAAACCCTGCTGAAAGTCCATTCAAGAAAAAAGTTTTACAGATTCAAGGTGAGAGCTACGATGAGGTAGAGATGATTGTTTTCCTTTAAAGAGTGTCTGAGTTGGATAGTGAATTAGATGAACTGAGATTGTCTCTCAGAGAAATTTATCCCGATCACTCTGAGCAAGAAATCAATTCAGTGTGGTCACAATTGTTGCAGATTCTCGATCCATTTTGTGTTGAGCTTGACACCAATGAAGTTGAGATTGAATCAATTTGGGATTCTTCTAGTGTTGTTTTGATTACATACCCAGATTCAATTTATAGGAAAGATGAATCAACTTTAAAAACATTAACTGAATTCGTAAAAAATAGATTAAGTGGCCTTTCTTCAGTCATACATGTTTTACCATTCCTCCCTTCTACCAGTGATGGGGGATTTGCTGTCTCTAATCATGAAAAAATTGAAGATGCCTTTGGCAATTGGAATGATTTAAAGGATTTATCAAGTAACCATAAAATCATGGCAGATCTTGTTTTAAATCATGTCTCTTCTTCTCATCCATGGGTTCATCAATTTATAAAATCTGAGGATCCTGGCTCTTCTTACATTGTTGCTCCTTCTGAGACTCATATTTGGGAGAAAGTTATAAGACCAAGAAATTCATCGCTTTTCACCAACATTAATACGAATCAAGGCTTTAAGAACGTTTGGACAACCTTTGGGCCAGATCAGATTGACGTTGATTGGAGGAATCCACATATCTTTTTAGAGTTTTTAAAATTATTAGTTAGATATGTAAATAATGGTGCCCAATGGATTCGACTTGACGCAATTGCATTTATTTGGAAGGAACCAAATACAACTTGTTTACATTTAGGCCCAGTACACCTAATAGTTAAGCTTTTAAATAAATGCTTGAAGATTATTAAACCTACGGCTGTATTAATTACCGAGACTAATGTTCCAGAGAAAGAGAATCTTTCTTATCTGATTGATGGGGATGAAGCAAATCTTGCTTATAACTTTACTCTACCTCCTTTATTATTAGAAGCTATTTATACCGGCAAAACAGATTTATTAAATGATTGGTTATCTAATTGGAATGACTTGCCTAAATATACATCTCTGCTTAATTTCACTTCTTCCCATGATGGTATTGGATTAAGAGCATTAGAAGGAATTATGGACGATCAGAGAGTCCATAATCTCTTGGTCGAATCAGAGAAGCGCGGAGGGTTAGTTAGTCATCGGCGCCTTTCAACTGGTGAAGATCAACCATATGAATTAAACATCAGTTGGTGGAGTGCTATGTCTCATGATGGATCTGATACTACGTTATTTCAATTTGATCGGTTTTTGCTCAGTCAGGTTTTCACTTTATCTTTAAAAGGAGTTCCAGCTTTTTATCTTCCATCTTTATTAGCTTCTCCTAATGATCTTGATTCTTTTAGAAAAACAGGACAAAGGAGAGATTTAAATCGAGAGAAATTCGAAGCCAACAAATTACTTGAGGTACTTAAGAACTTTAATTCCCCTGCCAGTAAAAATATTTCATATCTCACTCACATAGTTAAAGTTAGATCAAGACTTAAGGCCTTTCATCCCGAGGCGAGTATGAAATGTATCTCTACTAATCATGCTAATTGTATAATTATTCAAAGAGGTATACAAGAAGAAAGTGTTTATGTTTTTTGTAATATGTCAAATAAATGTTTAAATATTTCTCCATTATATGAACTTGATTTAACCGAATCATTTTCTAATAAACGTTTACTGGATAATATTACAGGTAACCACTTTAATACTGATACATTTAAACTTTACCCTTATCAAGTAGTGTGGTTCTCTCTAACTGATTAGTCTGATGATGAATAATTCTAAATATTGGATAGTTACAGATCTTGATGGAACATTGATGGATGAAAACTACGATATTTCTCCTGCAAAGAAAACGTTGAATACGTTGTCAGAAATGGCTATTCCTGTCATACCTTGTACAAGCAAAACAGCATCTGAGGTTAGATATTTTAGAAATGAGCATGGATTATTAGATCCTTTTATTGTCGAGAATGGTGCGGCTATTTATGGTACTGATTTAAATAAGACTTCTGAATGGGAATTGGTATTAGGTAAATGTTATAAGGAATTGAGATTTATATTAAAGAATATATCTAAAGAAGTTAACTACCATCTAATTCCTTTAAATGATTTAAGTAATAACCAAATATTTAAACTTACTGGTTTATCTGAGAAAGGTATTAATAGAGCTTTAGATAGGCAGTGGAGTGTCCCATTCTTAAATCCTCCTGATGATATTTTTGAAAAAGCAAAGCTTATTTGCCATTCTTATAATGTTCATATTTTTAAGGGAAACCGCATGAGTCACTTGCTTTCTAGTGAAAGTCATAAAGGTCAAGCCGTTAACAAATTAAAAGAGTATTTTCAGAATCAGGATGTAAAGATTATTGCTCTAGGTGATTCTCAAAATGATCTTCCTTTACTTGAATATGCTGATATATCTATTGTTATTCCTGGTAAAAATGGTCCAAATAAGTATTTACAGAATGGAATTGATAAAGGTTTTTTTAGATTAGCGAATGCTCCTCATGGTGAAGGTTGGTCAAATAGTGTTGAAGATATAATTAATAACTTTAAGGATTTATGATAGATAAAGATATTAGCTATAATTTTAATCATATTTTTCCACATGATATAAGCGATGATTTCCTTTTCACTCTTGATAATTATAGGTTATTCCTTGAAGGTTTATCGATTAATCCTATTCTTTTTTATCATAAATGGTCTGATATTAATACCCAAGCTATAATTGATAAATATTGGAAACAAAATACAAAATCAGATTGGAAATGGTGCTTGACATTTCCATTTTTTAATCTTTTAGAAAATTATCTTCATACTATTAATAAGCCTATAATAATAGGTTTTTCTGGCCTTCCTGGATCAGGGAAATCTACTTTAGGTTTATGGATTGATAGTGTTGCCAAAGATCTATCTTTAGATATCAAAGTTATATCTTTGGATGATTTTTATTTGCCTGGGCAAGAAATGGATATTGCAATGAAGGCTAATCCGTGGAATGTTCCTAGAGGTTTTCCAGGTAGTCATTCTTTAGATTTATTGAATCAGTCATTAGACATTTTTTTGGAAACGGGAGTTTTAAACAGTCCTACGTTTGATAAGTCTTTAAGAGACGGAAAAGGTGATAGATCAGGGTGGATTGAAGTTAAACCTAGAGTCTTGATTTTAGAGGGTTGGTTTGTAGGCTGCGAACCCGTATCGGATTTATCGAAAATAGATGATTTTGCTGAGGATAAATTCAATCTGTCATTGAGTGAGAGTGAAAAATATTATCGTATTTTGATTCAAGAATCACTACATGAATATAGTAAAATTTGGAAAAAACTTGAGAAGATTTGGCATCTTAAATCTTCTCAATTTAATAATACAATTTTATGGAAATCTCAACAAGAAGAAGAAATGATTAATTTAAAAGGATCAGGTTTGAAAGGTAACAATCTATCTAATTTTGTACGCATGATTCAAACATCTATTCCACAGCAATCTTTATCTTTTATTAATTCAGACACTACAGTAGAAATCAATCAAAATCGTCGCATTAAAAAATTAAAGACAACTAAATACCATTTTTAGTATAATTTAATCTATTAAATACTATATATTATAAGTTTTAATATCTTTTTTATTTATTTTATTTTTTGTTAAACTTTTATCTTTTACTCTATTTACAGTCTATGATTATTAAACATAATTCTTACTCATGCCTATAAAATGGCTTCATATGTCTATTTGATTCAAAACGGTGATTTATTCAATATTGGTTTTACTAACAACCTTGAACGAACAAGAATTGATTTAAGACCCGGTGAATTAGTTGCTTTTTTAATTACTGAAAAACCCGAACCTCTTATTAGAAATCTTAGAAAAACATATGTTGATAACAGATTGCCTGGTTCAGATTATTATCGTCTTGCTAATTCACAGGTAAAAGAATGCAGGTCTCTGCTTGAGGGAGATGGATCATATAATTATTTTCAACCCTTTCTCAAGGGTCCAAGTTTATTTATATTCTTTATGCTTTCTTGGTTTATACTGAGTTATATCATTATAGAGTTTGCTATTGATCCAATACTTAATAAATTTACCTAATAAGTATTTTTTTTTATATAATAGATTAATGATTTATAAAGATTTTTGATTTCTAAAAGTCGATTCTTTTGTTAGATTATGTATATATATATTGCCTAGATTAATTTGAATTTATCTGATTTTTTAATCTTTGTTGTAGTACCTTTTGTTCTCTCTGCTTTGTTTTTTGGAACTAAGAATGGATTTTACAATAGCGACGATTATGAAGGTGATGGATGTGCGCATGATGTACAGAGATGATGATTTCCCTATCCAGTCTCTAGTTAACCTAACAATTTTCTTTTAATTGCTTGAATTTTTGATACATGTCCATTTGCTATCAAATTGCCAAACAGGTTTGTAGATATCATTCTCAATTTTTTTTCCAGCATCCATACACATTCTTTCTGTCCCAATTGGAATAGCAAATAATGATGGACTTGTGATACCACTTACTTGTGGTTTTCCCCCAGGCCCCTGCCTATAGCTACCTATTACTAACCAGTAATCTGCTTTAGCCTTTCCTTGTAAACCAACTAAGGAGGTTAGTACAAGAATTAATGAGAATATCATTTTTTTACCCATGACTTATTTTTGAATTCATATCTATACTAATTGAAAATTTCAAGGAAATTAGCTACCTAGTGTTTTTATTATTTTAAAAAATATGCCAGAAGAAATTAGTCCTTATGTATTTATTTACCTTAAATCATTTTTTATAGGCATTGTTCAAGGTTTTACTGAGTTTCTTCCAATTAGTAGTACAGCTCATTTAAAAGTTGTGCCTCATTTTTTGGGATGGAATGATCCTGGTGCCTCCTTTTCCGCTTCTTTACAATTAGGAAGCGCAGTTGCTATTATTTGTTATTTTCGAAATCAGATTAGTTTAATTATAGATTCCTTTTTTTCGATTTTTATTCATCGAAATGTCTTTAAAGACGATAATACTAGACTTGCTACTTATATCTTTGTAGCCAGCATTCCATTATGTATTTTTGGTTTTCTTATTAAATTATATTGGCCCAATTACTCCGATTCGAACTTCAGAGGATTGTTTTCCATCGCTATTACTTCTATTTTTATGGCACTATTGCTAGCCCTTGCAGAAATTTATGGTAATAGAAAAAAGCTATTTAATGATATTAATTTGAAAGATATTATTTTGTTAGGCCTTGCTCAATCTCTAGCAGTATTTCCTGGAATTTCAAGATCTGGTATTACTTTGACCTCAGCTTTATTTTCAGGTGTTGAGAGAAAAACTGCAGCTAGACTCTCTTTTCTAGTTGGTATCCCAGCTATTTCAATTTCAGGACTTATTGAATTGTTTACTTTATTTAGATCATTATCTGTAATAGATATTCTACCTATAATCATTGGTATTATATCATCTTTTTTTTCTTCATTATTTGCTATTGACTTGTTTCTTAGGTTCTTAGCTAAAAATAATACTTTACCTTTTGTGTATTATCGCTTAGCTTTTGGTATTTTTATTTTGTCAACTTTATAAAGATAAGCTTTATATATTCCCTGGTTTAGTATTGCTGTATAATATTGATTTGTTTTATGAAATTTTCTCCTAATTTATTCATTGTTTCTTTTGGGGAGATTGATATACCACCATTACTCTTTGCGTTGATTATTTTTTTAACTGTCTTCGTTTTTTTAGCAGTTCTGATTAGTACAACGAAATTAATCCAATCTTTGGTCAAAGACTCTGATTAGTAATAAATTTGATTTTATCGGAACGGCGGGATTTGAACCCACGACCCCCACTACCCCAAAGTGGTGCGCTACCAAGCTGCGCTACGTCCCGTTTTTTCAAGTTATCACAAGGTCTTGCGGATATTTTGAATTTTTGATGATTTCCATTTAATTCTTTTCTTAGACTTTTTATTTATTCGTTTAATGAGTGTATTCCTGTTTTCATTAGAATATCCATGAATAGAAAGTCTTTTAGCCATTAATCTCAACTCATAAATATTCATCTTTGAGAGTTTTAATTCAGTATTGTTTTCCCATGCATCTCCCTCATTTGGCAAAATACCTTTATGTTGCGATACTTCAATTGAATAGATTAACTCAGCAAAGTATTCTGGAATAATTACTATTAGAATTGCAAGTATATTGTATAAGTTTATCCTGGCTCTTTCTAGATTTTTTTCTAATTTATTATTTTTCATATGTTAAAAGAAATATAATCAAAGTTAAAATATATTTTTTTAACTTGTATAAGACAATTCAGTATTTAGTGAACTATCCATCCATTGGATTGTATTTTCTTGTTCAATTTTCTCGGATTTGAAACTAAACACTAAAAAAAATACTAACAACAATGTTGCCAATATAATGAGCAAAATAGTTCTATCCGGTAATTTATCATTCATTATAAATTAGATTGAATAGGTGTATTCTCCCCTCTAAGAATACAATGACTTATATCCCAATTATAGTTGGACCAAATTTTTTCATTTAGTTTAAAGTTTGCCCCACTAAAATCTTTAAATGTTACCTTTGTCGGCATCGCAGAGCAATATGGTCTACTTCCAGGCTTTGCTAAATATTGTTGATGATAATCCTCAGCAAAATAGAACTTAATATCATTCTGAATCTCTGTAGTAATTTCTCCAAATCCATTGTCTTTTAGTTCATTTTGATAGCTATTTTTGCTTTCTATCGCTTTAAAGAGTTGATCTTCTCTTGTCGTATAAATCGCAGATCTATATTGGCTTCCACTATCGTTACCCTGACGATTGCCTTGTGTTGGATCATGGCATTCCCAAAATAATTTTAGTAAGTCGCTTAGATCAATTTCATTGTTATTCCAAACAACTCTTACTACTTCGGTATGACCTGTTAGACCTGAGCATACTTCTCTATACTTTGGGTTTTCTTTTTTACCACCTGCATATCCCACGGCAGTTGTGATCACACCTGGCAGTCTCCAGAAACCTTTCTCTGCTCCCCAAAAACAACCGCATCCAAAATGTATTTCTTGCTGATTGTCTTTTGGTTTTGCTGTTAGATCATTTTTTAATATTGTATGTAGCACTTTCTTCTTATTTTTTTCTTTACTTTTATTTGAATATAGCTTATCAATTATCTTTGTTAAATATTCACTTATATTTTTAATCATAACTTTAATTTATAGTTTCTATTCTTATATGATTTATTAGTGTAGTAACAAATGCAAATAATAAAAAAGGGAGGCTTAATACAAGGATTAAGCCTACACCTAAAAGAGCAAAAATTGGTCTTGATGAGCCCATTAGTGCAAGACCTGCAGCAAGACTTACAAAGATTACACCCATCCATGCGAGGATCTGAATGTAAATATCACCAAATGCAAGGTCGCAAATAAGTTTATATTTTGTTAAAACGCTCATGATTGCATAATTATCTTAATGAACATAATTGTTTTCCTAGCTTATCTCTAACTTAGATCGAATTGATTAAAAAATTTTAATAAGTCATGATTAATCATCTGATTGCAGTTTCTCTTTTGCTTTTTCTCTCTCCCACATGCTTTTATACAAACCGTCTTTCTTAATTAAGAATTGATGAGTTCCCTCTTGTACAATTTTTCCATCATTCATTACTAATATTCTGTCACATGCAGCAGCAGCTGATAGCTGATGACTAATCATTAATACCGTCTTACTATATTGATTTTTTATTGTTTGAAGTATTGCTGAGGCAGTTTTATTGTCCACACTTGCTAGGGCATCATCAAGAACAATTATTTTTGAATCTACTAATAATGCTCTACTTAAAGCTGTTCGTTGTCTTTGTCCACCGCTGAGAGTTATACCTCTTTCACCTACAAGTGTTTTCAGCCCCTCTGGAAAACCTTTTATGTCATCTGTCATTCGCGCTTCAAATGCTGATTGCTTTACTTTCTCTATCGAGGCTTCTGGATTCCCGTATTTAATATTTTCTGAAAGTGTTTCTGTAAAAAGATATCCTTCTTGGGGCACTAAAGCGATATTGCTTCTTAATTGCTTTAGCTTTAAATCCATCACATCATTGTCGTCTAAAAATAAAGTTCTTTCATCAATTTTTATCATTCTTCCTAAGGCTCTTGCCAATGTTGTTTTACCGCAACCCACAGGCCCTACTAGGGCAACTATTTCTCCAGGGTTTATTTTAAAAGAAATTTCATCAAGTATTTTTCTTGAGGAGCCTTCATACTTTATTGATAGATTTCTTGCTTCTAATTTTCCTGAAATAGGTTTAGTTATGTTTACAGTATTATCCTTATCTTTGATTGTTGGTTCATTATTTAGTATCTCTTCTACTCTCTCTAAACTTACCTGACCTAATTGAAAAGTATTTAATGTAAATCCTAATAAAGCTGTTGGAAAAACAAGTCTCTCTACATAAAGAATTAAAGCAACTAATCCCCCTACAGTAAGACTCCCATTGCTTAATTGCCCACTCCCTATAGATATAAGTAGAAGCAAAGAGATGGAGGATAAACCTTGAAGTAGTGGGAATAATGTACTTGCTGTTCTAGCAAGATTAATGGCAGCATCTCTATATCTAATATTTAATTGATTGAAAGCTTCTTGTTCAGCTTGTTCTTGACCATAAATTTTAATAGCGCTAATGCCAGATAGATCTTCTTGGATCAATTCACTTAATTCTGATAGCGCTTCTTGTTGCCTTTTTCTTTGTTTAACCATTCTTCCACCGAATAATCCTACCGTGCCAAGTAAAACTGGGTAGACAGAAATTGCAAAAAAAGTTAAAAGTGGGTTGATTGACAGCATCGCCGGCAATGTGAAAGTGTATGCCAACAAAGTGTTTGTAAGACTTAAAACCGTAAAACCAAGCAATCTTCGTATGTTTTCTAAATCGCTTGTAGCTCTTGTGATTACTTCTCCAGTTCCTATTTCTTGAACCCATCCAGGATCTTGTTCCAACATGCGATCAAATAACTTTTGCCTTAGTGAAACTTCTACTTGTCTACCTACTCCAAATACCAGTTGCCGAGATACCAATCTTGCTCCACCCATTGTTGTTGCCAACAGTATTAACCATGTCGATTTATTCAAGACAAATGAAAAGGTAAATCCTTCTTTTAGATCATCAACAATATTTCTCACTTCCATTGGAATAGCAACACTTAAAATATTTACAAAAATTAGACAGAATGCGCCTATTATCAGCTCCTTCTTGTGTGGTCTCAAATAGTTTTTTATTAGATCTAGTCTTAATGCAGCCATTCTTTTATTAATATGCTCATTAACCTAGGCAATATAAGCCTATGGACGTGAGCAAAATCCAATTTAACTAATTTATGAACGAGGCTCAAAATCATCCTCTGTATTCAACCGATCGTGACAATCTTGATCGTTTATGTGCGATTGATTCCCCAACTTCTAATAATTTTGTTGAACTAGCTAGATTAATAATTCGATATCAAGATTTCATAGGTGCTGACGACCTTAATTCTGACATGGAAAAATTGTTAAAAAAATGGAGCATTAATCGAGACAAGTTAGAGGAAATAACAAGAAAACTTTGGAAAGAAGGATTTCGTCCTACAAGTCATTCAAGTACTGATAACGTTGGTTCTGGATTTGATACGTCTGATTCCTCTCAAGCTTAATGTTAGGAAATTATTTTTTTATTTAAACAACTTCTATAGTTGATATATTAATGATTAAGTTATAAAAAATATTTTGCCTGTAATACTAAGCATTCATTCGTTTTTCCAGTAAATGTCACCTTTAAATCCTATAACTTATTCAGTAATTCTTGAATCACTTCTTTCAGCTAATGATTTAACTGAGGAGCAATCTAATTATTTAATGAATTCATGGCTCGAAAATAAAATTGAACCAGTTCAAACGGGGGCTTTCTTAGCGGCATTTAGAGCTAAAGGAGTTTCTGGTTATGAACTTTCTGCAATGGCAAAAATCCTTCAAGATGCTTCAATAACGCCATCAGATCTACCAACTTTTGATTTGGTTGATACATGTGGAACTGGTGGAGATGGAGCTAACACTTTTAATATTTCTACAGCAGTTGCTTTTGTCTCAGCTGCTTTAGGAGTAAAAATCGCTAAGCATGGGAATCGGAGTGCAAGTGGCAAGGTTGGATCAGCTGACGTACTAGAAAATTTAGGATTACCTTTAAATGTATCTTCCGAGAAAATTGTTCAAGCTTTAAAGAATTTGGGTATTACGTTTCTTTTTGCTCCTTCTTGGCATCCTTCATTGGTAAATCTTGCACCCTTAAGAAAAAGCTTAGGAGTTAGAACCATTTTTAATTTGCTGGGTCCTTTAGTTAATCCTCTTAGACCAAAGTCTCAAGTTTTGGGAGTAGCCAAAGCTGATTTGCTTGATCCAATATCATTAGCTTTAAAAGGAATGGGTCTTAAAAGAGCTGTAGTGGTTCATGGAGCAGGTGGACTTGATGAGGCTTCACTAGCTGGGTCTAATCAATTTCGGTTTTTAGACAAGAATGTTATTAGATCTGAAATTATTAACCCTAGTGATCTTGGACTTACTGAAATCTCTAATAAAAGTTTGACAGGTGATGACTTGAACACCAATTCTCAAATTCTAATGTCTTTACTTAAAGGAGAAGGAAATAAATATCATAAAGAAGTCGTAGCATTAAATACCGCTCTTGTTTTATGGGTATCAGGGGTCGAGAATGATTTGTCTTTAGGTGTCAAACGATCATTAGATTGTTTGAATACAGATAAATCATGGCTCCTTTTCAAGCAGTTAAGAGATTTTTTAACCACCTAATTCTTTTAATCTGATAAACCGTATTTCTTATGTTTTTTGATACTGATAGTTCCGCAATATTGTTATTAGAGGACGGGACCTATTTTGAAGGATTATCTTTTGGAGCGATAGGAACTATTAGTGGAGAAGTCGTATTTAATACTGGTATGACAGGCTATCAGGAGGTCATAACTGATCCAAGTTATTATGGTCAGCTTATTACTTTTACCTACCCAGAGATTGGAAATACTGGAGTGAATTCTGAGGATAATGAATCATCACATCCTTCAGTTAAAGGTGTTATAACTCGTCAAATCTCAAAAATTTCAAGTAACTGGAGGCATGAAATTTCTTTTGAAAAATGGCTAAAGGATGAAAATGTTGTTGGAATTCATGGAATAGATACTAGAGCACTTGTTAGACATTTAAGAGAGTCTGGTTCTTTGAATGGAATTATTTCATCTGAGTCAAACCATTCTATAGCTGAATTAGTTTCACTTTTAAAAAAATCTCCTTCAATGAGTGGTCTGAATCTTGTCGATAAAGTAACAACGAAAAGCTCTTTTAAAGTTAATTCCTGCTGTCCGGTTTCATTTGATAAGAGAATTAAAAATATTAAAACGATTCCATACAAAGTTGTCGCTATAGATTTTGGGATAAAGCAAGCGATATTAGATCGATTAGTTGCACATGGTTGTGAGGTAACTGTCTTGCCCGCTAATGCTGAAATATCAGATGTTTTAGCTTTATCTCCTGAAGGTGTTTTTCTTTCCAATGGCCCTGGAGATCCTTCAACCGTTGAAAGTGGTATTAATCTTGCTGAAAATTTAATTCAATACAAAAAACTACCTGTTTTTGGAATCTGCTTAGGCCATCAGATTCTTGGATTGGCATTAGGTGGAAAAACCTTTAAACTTCCATATGGGCATAGGGGATTAAATCATCCATGTGGATTGAATGGAAAAGTTGAAATTACAAGTCAAAACCATGGTTTCGCTTTGAATTCAGAATCTTTAAATTCCGAAAAAGTAAAAATTACACGATTCAATTTAAACGACCAAACAGTGGCCGCTATTTCAGTAATTGATAAGCCTTTCTTTGGTGTTCAATATCACCCTGAGGCAAGCCCTGGACCTCATGATGCTGATCATCATTTTAATCATTTCGTAACCTTAATCGAAGAACGCAGAACAATCGTGGATTAATTTGGTTTCTATTACTACACTTCCATCATGAAGTCATAGGGGACTAATTCCATAGCTGAATTACAACGACTTACTGTTTCTCTTAGAGGTGGTTTTAACCAGCAAAATGGTTGTTTGGTGATAAATTTCACTGGTCAACTAGATGCCTATTCGGAGAAGCAATTCACTACATATATCAACGAGGTTTTATCTTCAAATCAACTTTCAGTAGTGATTGATTTATCTAATATTGATTTCATTGATTCTTGTGGACTAGGGGCAATGGTTCAAGCTGCAAAAAAATGTACGCAGTCGAAAAGAGCATTTAATGTTGTTGGAAATCCAAGAGTTGTACAGACAATTAAACTTGTTCGCTTAGAGGAATTCCTTCATCTGGCACCAGATCTAAATACTGCAATTGGTAAATTGTCAGCTTGACTGATTGGATTCGCTCTTACAAATCAACCATTTCTCCCGATGGTTTGGGCCCTTTGCAATTAGCTTGGTTGGGTGATGCTGTATGGGAAATGCATCAAAGGTTGAGATATTGCAGTATTCCAATGCGATCAAAGGATCTGCATAACGCTGTTGTTAATGAGGTGAATGCATCTAGTCAAGCTAGAGCAATAAAAAAAATCGAACCTTTTTTAACTGATACTGAAAAGGATTTCCTTAGAAAAGGTAGAAACAAATCAGGGAGAGGTCCTAAAAATGTAGATGCAGCCACATATGCAATTGCTACCGGATTTGAGACTATTGTTGGATGGTTGTTTTTAAAAAATCCAAATCGGCTTGCCGATTTATTCGATCTCCTAGATCGACCAATTAACTAGAACATTGTTCTTATAAAATGAGTTATCGTTTCAATAAAGACACAAGGAATTCAAAAAACTCTTCATTTAATAAACGAAGTAGCAAGTATTCACGTCAAGATACTGACTCCAAAAAGTCAAATTTTAATGATCGTAGAAGAACTAATAATAAAATCAATCGCCTTTCACCTGATCAATTAAATCAATATTCATTAGATAAAGAATCTTCCGATCGATCAAGAAGTAGTAACCAATCAAATTCAATCTACAGAGGATCTAATAGATTTGAAAGAAAATCGACTAACCCTGCATATCGAAATCAAAATACTCCAGAATCAAACAATTACAGAGGATCTAATAGGTTCGAAAGAAAATCGACTAACCCTGCACACCGAAATCAAAATACTCAAGGAACTAACAGCTACAGAAGAGAAGGAAGAAAAGAACCTCTTTCATATTCTGAAAGTTTTACAAAAACTTTAAGTGATGATTTGCTTTGGGGGCGTCATTCAACTGAGGCAGCTCTTTTGGGTGGAAGGGCAATCCATAGGATTTGGTGTACCTCTGAATTAAGAAGTACGCCAAAGTTTTTTCAACTTCTCAAAGATTCAAAAGCTTCTGGGGTCTTGGTTGAAGAAGTTTCTTGGTCCAGGCTTGGGCAGCTCACTAATGGAGCAGTTCATCAAGGAATTGTTTTACAAATTGCCGCATCAAAGACACATGATTTGATTAATTTAATTGATGCTTGCAAAGCTTTTGGTGATTCATCATTGCTCCTGGCTTTAGATGGATTAACAGATCCTCAGAATCTTGGAGCAATAATTCGATCAGCCGAAGCCCTTGGTGCCCAGGGATTAATTCTTCCACAACGACGGAGCGCGGGTTTAACAGGATCCGTGGCGAAAGTAGCTGCTGGAGCGCTTGAACATTTGCCAGTGGCTAGAGTTGTTAATTTAAATAGGTCTTTGGAGAAATTGAAGGATGAAGGTTATACCGTGGTTGGACTTGCGGAGGAAGGGTCTTCAACTTTGTCTGAAATTAAATTTCAAGGTCCTTTAGTAGTAGTGGTTGGGGCTGAAGATAAAGGAATTTCTCTCATAACTAGAAGGTTGTGTGATCAGTTAGTAAGGATTCCTCTTAAGGGAGTTACCACAAGCCTTAATGCCTCAGTTGCTACTTCTATTTTCTTATATGAAGTTGCCAGATCAAGATGGATGCGCTCAATCTCTGGACAAGACCCTTCTCCTAGATTATTGAAACCTCAGATTTCAACTGAAAATAATAACTAATCTATTTAATTTTAATCTTGAAAAGAAGCGTATATTTTTTATAGATTTATTATGATTTTTAAAACTTGATAATCAAATTATATTATTAATCACATCACCCACAGGTTTTATACTCAATATTTTTGTGCTTCAAATATATGTTTCATCATCAAGTGAACATAATATTCTTTTTTTATTTGATAAAGATCAGTTTAAGAAAGTATAATAAATTAAATGCAGTTTACTTATGGGTCCCATTAGGGCTCTTCGAAGCTTAGGTAATAGTTTTGGCTTGGCCTGGTGGGCTAAGGTTGAGACTATTCAACCTGAGGTTACATACTGGTTTGGCCCATTCCTGACCCGTAGAAGTTTGAAAGTCAGGTTAAATGGATTTGTTGAAGATCTCTCTACCGAGTCACCTCAAAGAATAAGTCATAGTTTTATTAGATGTCGCCGTAATGAACCTCTAACGTCATAAGCTTAAAAATATTTTCTTTATAATTTAATAATGACTTTTGCAGACTTACGCCAGAAATTGAAATGTGGTGAAGTCTCTTCCAAAGAGCTTGTTCAAGAAAAAATAAATAGAATAAAGGAATTAGATTGCACTCTTAATTCCTTCTTAACTGTTAATACTGATCAAGCATTGAGAAATGCTGAATATATTGATAAAGAAATTGCTTCTGGCAAGCGACTACTTCCTTTGTCAGGCATACCAATTGGTATAAAAGATAACCTTTGTACAAAAGGAATTAAAACAACTTGCGCAAGCAAGATTTTGGGTGACTTTGTTCCGCCATATGAGTCAACAGTTACTAAAAAGCTTTTGAACGCAGGCGCAATAATGATTGGCAAGACAAATATGGATGAATTTGCGATGGGGAGCTCTACTGAAACCTCAGCATTTGGACCTACTTTAAATCCATGGAATATAACAAAAGTGCCTGGAGGTAGCTCAGGTGGTAGCGCAGCTTCTGTTGCTGCCGGATTGTGTTATGCATCACTTGGTTCTGATACTGGCGGCTCAATCCGGCAACCAGCTTCATTTTGTGGCGTTGTAGGCATGAAACCCACTTACGGGCGAGTAAGTCGATGGGGTTTAATCGCTTTTGCTAGTTCTTTGGATCAGGTTGGTCCATTTGCGAATAATGTTTGTGATGCAGCAGAAATCTTGCAAGTAATATCAGGTAAAGATGAGCTTGATTCAACTACTGTTGATATTCCTGTCCCTAATTATTTAGAGACCCTTGATAAGTCAATTAAGGGAATAAAAATAGGTTTAATTGATAACTGCTTTGAGCATGAAGGATTAGCAACTGATGTTAAAGATTCTGTTATGGGTTCTGCTTCGCTTCTTGAAAACTTAGGAGCAGAGATTATAAATGTTTCTTGTCCTCGCTTTAATGATGGAATAGCTACCTATTACGTTATCGCTCCCTCTGAAGCCTCAGCGAATTTAGCTAGATATGACGGAGTCAAATATGGATTCCGTTCCGATGATGAACAAACTCTCATCGAAATGACATCCAAAAGTCGTGCGCTTGGTTTTGGAAGTGAAGTTAAACGAAGAATTCTTATAGGAACTTATGCCCTATCAGCTGGCTATGTTGACGCTTACTACAAGAAGGCCCAGCAAGTTCGAACTTTGATACGTAGAGACTTTGATGATGCTTTTAAAAAAGTAGATGTTTTGTTGGCCCCCACGGCTCCAACTACTGCTTTTGGTTCTGGAGATAATATTGATAACCCTATGGCGATGTATTTATCGGATTTATTAACGATTCCTGCTAATTTAGCTGGCTTGCCTGCTATCAGCCTGCCATGCGGCTTTGATAAATCTGGTTTACCAATAGGTTTGCAGCTAATAGGTAATGTTTTTGAAGAAGGTAAGCTTCTTCAAGTAGCTAGTCAATTTGAGAACGCTGCTGAGGTTTATAAAAATAGGCCTAAAACAGATTTCACGTTATAAAGATTAAACCACTTTATGTGGAGCATATAATTATCGCTACACTATATACAGCGTAGCTTTATCCGATATTAATGGCTTTTGTTCCTATTCATAATCATAGTGATTACAGCCTTCTTGATGGAGCTAGTCAATTACCTTTAATGGTTAAAAGGGCAAAGGAATTGGGAATGCCAGCTCTAGCCTTGACTGATCATGGAGTAATGTATGGCGCGATAGAATTATTGAAGTTATGTAAGTCCGCGAATATAAAGCCAATTATTGGGAATGAGATGTACGTTATCAATGGGTCAATTGATGACCCTCAGCCCAAAAAGGAAAAAAGATATCATCTTGTTGTTGTAGCAAAAAACCAAATTGGCTATGAAAATCTCGTAAAATTAACGACACTTAGTCATTTAAATGGCGTTAGGGGAAGAGGGATTTTTTCAAGACCATGTATAGATAAGTCTTTATTTAAAAAATATAGTGAGGGATTAATTTGTTCAACAGCTTGCTTAGGTGGTGAAATTCCACAAGCGATATTAAAAGGAAGAAATGATGTTGCTAGAGAAGTAGCCTCTTGGTATAAAGAAATTTTGGGTGATGATTTTTATCTTGAAATTCAAGACCATGGATCAATTGAGGATAGAATTGTTAATAGCGAAATAGTCAAAATATCTGAAGAACTTGATATTCAAATTATAGCTACAAATGATGCACATTATGTAACAAAGAATGATATTGAAGCGCATGATGCCTTGATTTGTGTTTTAACTGGAAAATTAATTAGTGATAATAAAAGATTAAGATATACGGGGACTGAATATATTAAATCTGAGGAAGAAATGAGAGATTTATTTACAGATCATTTAGATAATCAGATAATAAATAGTGCAATAGAAAATACTGTAAAATTATCAAACAAGGTTGAAGAATATAGTATATTAGGGTCTTATAAAATGCCAAATTTCCCTATACCTAGTGGTTATAATCCTATAGATTATCTTAAAGAGATAACTATTGAAGGTTTGAAGGAAATATTAGATATTTCTAATCTTGATAATTTTCCGATTGCTTATAAAGAAAGGCTTGACTATGAGTTGAAAGTGATAGAACAAATGGGTTTCCCTACATATTTCCTTGTGGTTTGGGATTATATAAGATTTGCAAGAGAAAAAAATATTCCTGTAGGTCCAGGTAGGGGCTCAGCTGCTGGTTCTTTAGTAGCTTTTTCCCTTCACATAACTAATATAGATCCAGTGGAAAATGGATTATTATTTGAACGATTTCTTAATCCTGAAAGGAAGTCAATGCCTGATATTGATACTGATTTTTGTATTGAAAGACGTGGCGAAGTCATAGACTATGTAACTAAAAAGTATGGCGAAGACAAAGTTGCTCAAATAATTACATTCAATAGAATGACATCTAAGGCTGTTTTGAAAGATGTTGCTCGTGTACTTGATATTCCCTATGGAGATGCAGATCGTTTGGCAAAATTAATTCCAGTTGTAAGAGGTAAGCCAGCAAAATTATCATCTATGATTTCAAAGGAATCACCAAATAAGGAATTCTATGAAAAATACAATAATGATTCAAAAGTAAAGAAATGGGTTGATATGGCAATGAGGATAGAAGGGACAAATAAGACTTTTGGTGTGCACGCAGCAGGTGTAGTTATATCGGCTAATTCACTTGATAATTTAGTTCCTCTTCAAAGAAATAACGATGGTCAAATAATCACTCAATATTTTATGGAAGATATTGAATCTCTTGGCCTTTTGAAGATGGACTTTTTAGGACTTAGAAATCTTACAATGATTGATAAGACAGTTAATTTAGTTGAGAAATCAATTGGTAAGAGATTAGACCCTGATTCTTTTCCTTTCACAGATGAAAAAACATTTGAATTACTTTCAAGAGGTGATTTAGAAGGAATTTTTCAACTTGAATCTAATGGAATGAGACAAATAGTTAAAGATCTTAAACCCTCTTCTCTTGAGGATATTTCTTCAATTCTTGCTCTCTATCGTCCTGGTCCACTTGATGCAGGATTAATTCCTAAATTTATAAATAGGAAACATGGTAAGGAGAGTATTGATTTTCAACATCAGTCATTAGAACCTATTTTAAGTGAGACTTATGGAATCATGGTTTATCAAGAGCAGATCATGAAGATTGCTCAGGATTTAGCAGGATACTCCCTTGGTCAAGCAGATTTATTAAGGAGGGCAATGGGTAAGAAAAAAGTATCTGAAATGCAGCGTCATAGAACGCTCTTTGTTGACGGAGCAGTTGAGAATGAAATTTCAGCCATTGTCGCTGAACAGTTATTTGATCAAATGGTTTTGTTTGCTGAATATTGTTTTAACAAAAGTCATTCAACTGCTTATGGCGCGGTTACTTATCAGACTGCATATTTAAAAGCACATTATCCTGTCGCTTATATGGCGGCATTACTTACAGTTAATGCTGGCTCGGCTGACAAGGTTCAACGATACATTTCTAACTGTAATTCAATGGGAATTAAAGTAATGCCTCCAAATATAAATACATCTGGTGTTGATTTTACTCAAAAAGATAATTCAATTCTTTTTGGTTTTTCTGCTGTCAAAAATTTAGGTGATGGTGCAATTAGAAAAATTATTGCCTCTAGAGATGAAGATGGCAAATTTACTTCTTTATCACAATTCTGTGATCGAATATCACTTAGTGCCGTTAACCGAAGAGGACTTGAGGCTTTGATACATAGTGGAGCCCTTGATTGTCTTGAAGAAAATTCAAATCGCGCTCAGCTTATTGCTGATTTGGATTTAACTATTGATTGGGCTTCTTCTAGAGCAAAAGATAGAACTAGCGGCCAAGGTAATCTTTTCGATCTTTCTTCTTCCACAAATAATGAATCATCAACGACTGATGATTATTTATCTGCTCCAAAGGCGAAACAAGTCAACGAGTATCTTCCTTCAGATAAACTTAAATTAGAAAAAGAGCATATTGGTTTCTATTTATCGGATCATCCTTTGAAGCAACTTTCGGAACCTGCAAAATTGATTGCTCCTATAAGCCTAGGTTCTTTAGAAGACCAGAAGGATAAGTCAAAGGTCAGTGTTATTGCAATGATTCCAGAAATGAGAGAAGTCACAACTAGAAAAGGTGACAGGATGGCGATTATTCAATTAGAGGATTTAACTGGTTCTTGTGAAGCGGTTGTCTTCCCAAAAAGTTATGAAAGATTATCTGATCATTTGATGGTTGAAACTAGATTGTTGATATGGGGAAGCGTAGATAGGAGAGATGAAACAGTTCAATTGCTTATTGATGATTGTCGTGAAATTGATGATTTAAGATTTCTCTTAATTGATCTCCGCCCTGAGCAAGCTACTGATATAAATGTTCAGCATAAATTAAGAGAATGTCTTTCAAATAATAGACCTGCTAGAAATGAATTAGGCGTTCGTATTCCTGTTGTAGCTTGTCTTAAAGACAGCAATAGTACTAGGTATGTAAGATTAGGAGATCAATTCTGTGTAAAGGATGCTGACTTGGTTTTAGATTCTTTGTCTAAGAATTCATTTATTGCTAGAACAAGTCAAAGTCTTGTAATTTAAATTTTATTTTTAACTAGTAATATTTTTTTGACTTGTTTTGAATGCGTCTTTCATCCTATTGATGTTTGGCTTAATGTTTTCAAAACCAAGAATACTTCCTGGATTAAAATCCCAACTTGCGGAGAGTATTCCATAACTTAATCCTAATAAGCCGACAAGGAAACAAAGGGCTGAGCTGACAAGAGTGACTGTTGGAGATATTTCAGCAATACCTTTGCTTATTAGAAAATAACTTCCAATAAATACGCCCATGCCACTTAGGGTTGGAATGCCTGTCGTAAAAGCTATTCTTCTTGCCATTCTATTTGCAACATAGCTTGGTATGCCTGTTTCCTTACTACTACTTTTTGAAGATTTCTTTGAAAGTATTTTTGGTGTCGAGTTGTTGCTGGAGAATCCTATTTTTACTTCTTTAAGTTGCTCCTTTTTGTTTTTTTTCTCACCTTTCATTAGCTTCTACCGATTTAATACGATTCATTATCCTCTAATAGCTAATTTTTCTATTAGCTCTGTATATCTTTTTTCACTTTTTGTTCGTATATAACCTAGAAGTCTTTTGCGTTGGCCAATCATTTTAAGCAACCCTTGTCTTGAGGAGAAATCATGTATGTTCCCCTGAAGATGTTTGCTTAATTTTGAGATTCTTGTAGTAAGCATCGCCACTTGGACTTCTACTGAACCAGTATCAGTTGGGTGTACTTGATGAGTGTTGATTAGATTTTGTTTTTCTTCTGTGCCAAGTGACATTTGATTTAGCTTTTCTTATTCTTCGAGTCTAATTTAATCCCTAGCCTTCTATCAAGTGCTCTTTTCACTCAATTTCATAAGAATTTCTTTGAGATGTTTATCCATTAGCTCTGCTTTTTCTTCTGCAGATAGGGAATTCAATAATAAAGTATTTTCTTTTTCGTTGGTTGTTAATATTTTAATTGAATCTTTTATTTCATTATCTACATAGCCAAGTGAATTAAGAATTAAATATATTTCATCAATATATTTAGAAAATTGATTAGGTTCGACCTCTTTCCTATTGTCATAACTTGATTCATTATTATCTATAAACCTTTGAAGTTTGTTTCTCAGCTCAACTATTAATCTATCTGCGATTCGCTTACCTATTCCTTGTGTTTTTGTTAATAAATTAGATTCTTTATTTTCTATTGCATTAACTAATTGAGTAACCTCAAAGTCCTCTAAAATAGACATCCCAATTTGTGGACCTATTCCATTTACGCTAATTATTTCTCGAAATAAATCTCTTTGATTAACCTCTATAAAACCATATAAGCTTGTGCCATCTTCACGCTCTATTTGTTGAATCCATAATTCAATCTCATTAGAAGTTTCAGATTTGTCTATTTGTTTTGGTAATAGTTGTATTTCATAACCAACACCACCAACATTTAGAACAACTCCTTTTTTTGAGGATATTTTCCATGTATGAACTATTTCACCTTTTAACCAGCTAATCATTATTTATTTTATTAAAAATTCAGAGAAAAAAATAAAATCAACCACCATCAATCTGACATCCAACCATTGACCCTCCTACCAAGCCAGCAGGAATTGCCCACCAACGATCTTTTCCTCTGGAGATTGCCGTAGCGAAGCCAGCACCTAAAATACCTCCTGCAATTTTGCCTTCAGAGCAATCATTGTTGTCATATTCATTGCTGTTATTGGTTGAATCAGCTCCTGGGCAAGGAACTTCTACAGTTTCCTCCCATTTTTTGACATACCCAGGATCCTTTCTAGTCCCTGGAATATATTCTTCTCTATATTCGTTTCTCGTACAAGTTCTACTTGATGAGTAGCCTCGCTGATACTCATCTGCAAGAATTGATGTTGATCCGCTGCAAATAAGAACTATTGAAAAAATTAAAGATTTACAATTCATATTTTTGCTTGTGTGGTTTTGTATGCACTCATACTAACAATAGTGGAAATAAGCACGCAGAAACCACCTAAGTAAATTGAACTTGTTATTGTTTCTTGAAATATCAATGCTCCCCATATACTTGCAAAGATAACCTGGGAATAATTTAGGGATGTTGCTTGTCCAGCTGGTAGTAGTCTTAATCCCTCTGTTATAAAGAGTTGACCAATCTGTGTGAAAATACCAATACCTAATATCCATAACCAATCTGTTCCGGCTGGTAATACAAAATCATTAATAATAAATGGAATAGATAAGGGTATAGAAACTAATGGAAAGTAGTAAATAATAACAAGAGGGTGTTCTTTGGAAGAAAGCTTTCTTACACATATATAAGCTAATGATGTCATCAATGCGCCAAATATTGCTATGATTATTGCTAATATTGTTTCTTGAATATTAGTGTTTGTGGAGAATTCAGGCTGACTAACTAAAATAATTCCTATCCAACCAATAATGATTGAATAAACTATTCTCTTTAATATAAATTCCTTTAAAATTATATACGCACATATCACTGTAAAAGTTGGGTAAATGTATTGTATTACTGTTGCTGTTGCTATAGGTAATATTGTTAGGGCTTTGAAGATACAAAATAGTGCAACTGTTCCTAGTAAACCCCTTATAATTAATAATCTTTTCTGATTTCCCCAAGGGTTAATCTTTTTTTTATATAAGTAAAATCTTGTTATTACTATACTTATGGTAGCCCTAGCAAAAACAAGTTCTGAAATAGGTATCCTTCCCCCAATCGCCTTAACACAAACAGTCATAAGGCTAAATGCAAAACCGCTCCCTATTAAAAATTTGATCCCGTTTAAATTTTTTTCTATATTAAATTTAATCGTAAGAAGATTTTCTCTCAATTTTTAAATCTCTTAACTAAATATTTAAATATCAATTAAAATTATAATATGGCTTCTGTTCGACTACATCCTAGGACAATTGAGTCTGTAAAAGAGCGTGTAGATATTGTTGATGTAGTTGGTGAACACGTTGTCTTGAAGAAAAAAGGTAAGGAATATATTGGAATATGCCCTTTTCATGATGATAGTAAACCTTCAATGTCAGTAATTCCTGGCAAGCAATTTTATTATTGTTTTTCATGTGGAGCTGGTGGAAATGCAATTAAATTTTTAATGGAGTTTCAGAGACAAAGTTTTAGTGATGTTGTTCTTGAGCTGGCGAAGAAATATCAAGTACCAATTGATACTGTTGAAGGACCTCAACAAGAAAGACTCAAGCAACAGCTTTCACGTAGAGATACCCTTTATCGTGTTTTAAAAACCGCAACAGGTTGGTTTCGAAATCAATTAAATTCCCCATGTGGAGAAAATGCACTTAATTATCTTAAGAATAAACGTCATTTAAGTGATGGTACTTTAATCAATTTCGAGCTTGGATTTGCACCAGATAATTGGGACTCATTACTCAAATATTTTGTAGATATAGAAAAAGTTAGTGTTGAAATCCTTGAATCGGCTGGATTAATTGTTCCTCGAAAGGGTGGTAATGGTTTCTATGACAGGTTTCGTAATCGTATAATTGTTCCTATTCATGATCGGCAAAAAAGAGTTATTGGTTTCGGGGGAAGAAGTCTTGATGGCTCAGAACCTAAGTATTTAAATTCACCTGAGACCGAAATCTTTGAAAAGGGTAAAAATCTTTTTGGTTTAGATAAATCAACACTTTCCATTAGGAAAAAAGATTATGCAGTTGTAGTCGAGGGATATTTTGATGTAATGGCACTTCATGATTCTGGTATTACAAATGTTGTCGCTTCTTTGGGAACAGCATTAAGTCGCAATCAAATTACGCTTCTCTCTCGTGCTACCGATAGTAAAAAGATCCTTTTAAATTTTGATTCAGATAATGCTGGAATTCGTGCGGCTAATAGAGCTATTAGTGAGGTTGAAAATCTTGCTATTCAAGGTCAGCTAGATTTAAGAGTCCTGCAATTACCTTCAGGTAAAGACCCAGATGAATTTCTTAAGGATAATGCTCCATCCGAATATGAAGCACTAGCGGCAAAATCACCTCTTTGGATGGATTGGCAAATTGATCAATCATTGAAGGATTTAGATTTAAGTAAATCTGATCAATTTCAGGAAGCCGTTAGCAGCTTAGTAAGTCTTCTTGGTAAGTTACCTCAAACGGCGATAAGAACTCACTATCTACAGAAGGTTGCTCAGCGTCTTAGTGGTGGTCAAGGTAGATTCGCACTTCAACTAGAGGAGGATTTACGTAATCAAATTAGTGGTCAAAGATGGCACGGTCGTTCTAAGAAAATTGATAAACCTCAAGAAATTAGTCTTAGAGAAAGAAGTGAGGCAGATATACTTTTTACTTATATTCATTGTCCTAATTATAGAGCTTATATTCGTTATGAACTTCGCTTAAGAGATCTAGATGATTTTGCAATTAATCATCATCGTGCAATATGGTCTACAATAAATAACATTGAGGAAAATAAGTTTGGTCTTGAAATTGTTGAGAATATTAATCGTTGTAATGATTCAAATAATATTTTAGCCGATGTTGATTTAATCAAAAATTTGTTAGATAACTTTCTTTCTAACGATAACGAATATCTTCCTAAACTTACTCCTTTACTAGAGTCTAATGAACTTCGTTTAGCCACACTAAATGACCCCGAACCGCTTATTCGTGGTGCTCTGGCTTCTCTTGAGAAGCAAAAATCCTTAAAACGTTGTAGACATTTAATTGAAGCATGGAGTTCTCAACGATTACAAACTCTTGAAAACTGTATTGCCTCTCTTATTGTTCAAGAAAATACCGAACCTAGTGATTCATCTGATATGGAACAGAGAGTTATTAACATGTTTGAAGATTTAAATAATGATGCGATAAATTTTCAGCAACTTTATTACGCCGAGAGAAAGCACATATTAAATTTAGATCAACAGAGATGTTATAAATAATTTATTATAGATATATTTATCAATGAAAAATACATCACTCTTTAAATTGGAGCAATGTTCTTTATCTAATGATCTTTGGCCCAATTTTATCAATAAAGTTGGACTTATTAAAGCAAAGTTGGCGATCCGACAAACTCTCGATCTCCAGCTAATGCAAGGATCGACTTCAACTTTACCTGTTCTTATTCTTGAAACATGTGGATCTGCTCTTGTTAATTCCAAAGCCGTTAAGACTTATATTGGTCTTTCATATTTGGAGCAAGGAATGGTTTTGATCTTTAGTAGTAAATTAAATGCTATTCAATTACTTAGAGATAATTAATATTATTTAATTATTATAGACAATATTTTTTCAATTCATTTTTTATTAATCTTGGTTTATCTTCTAATATATATGCCTGTCTTTCTTTTCTTTCCTCTCCGGATATTCTTATAGATCCATTTAAAGCCTTAATCTTTGAGGGATTCATTGACATTTTTCTATCTATTTTTAATAAGTTTCCATTATTACACTCTTGTGCGACATGAACAGCTTCGTGTCTTATAGCTTTTTTTATATGTAATGCTGTTCTTTCAAAAGTTTCCCTATCTTTCTTGCCTAGCAGCATAAAGTTCTCTCTCTTCTTTGCGTTACTTGTACATATTATAATCTCCTTTTTTCTCTTATTTAAAAAGCCTACATAGTTATCACTTAATAAACATAGTTCTGTATTTTCTGCTGTTATATATCCTGCCTTTTCAACTAACTTTATTATTTCTACTTCTGTTCTATCTAAATATTCTATGAACTCCATCATCTTTTACTGTTTTATGATTATTATTATTTTTAATGTAACATAGACCTTTGTTGTGATTTTAATATTTTAATTATTGTTAAATTTAATACTAACTATTAATTAGCATATATAGTTGGAATATTTTCTATATTTGTTGTCTTTATACTAGATAGCTTTTTTCTTCGCGGTCTCCATTCTTTTTCCATCATTGATGAGCCCCAACTTATTGTATTTATACCATTTTTCGCATTAATATTATCTATTACATGATCTAGTCTAAGTAGATATAATTCTTCTCGAATATTTGGAGCATCAAAAATTATTTTTTGTTTGTATTTGTTATTTTGAAGCTTATGCAATATTACACCAGCTTTTATGAATTTTTTATAAGGTTTAAAAATTTCTTTTGTTAGCGATAGACTTTTTTCAATCATAATTTTCGAATTAGAAGTTGGAACGCTTATTTTTCCTGTTGCTTTACTTCTAAAAAAATCTTTTGAGTGAGTATGTGTATTTGTAAAAACTGTAATAGCTGACGATAATTGATTGTATTTTCGAAGTTTAGCACTTGCGATTAATACATATTTTATAATTGCTTGGTTCAAATCTTCTAAACTATCTATTGGATATGAAAAACTTCTGCTTACGCAGATTTCTTTTCTATCTGATGAGGTCTCTTTTATAGGGATACAGAGATTTCCTTTTAATTCATTTTGAATGCGTAGACCAACTACACCATATTTTCCTTTGATTTGATTGCTTGACATATCTCTAAGTTCTCTCGCATTAGTTATGCCTCTGTCTTTTAGCCATTTTGACATCTTTTTGCCGATACCCCAAACTTTATCTACATTAATTAGGTCAAGATAATGATCTTTATTTTCAACTAGATCTATATCAAATATACCTGAATTAATTTGTATTTTTTTTGCTAGATGATTAGAAATTTTTGATAGAACTTTTGTCTCACCAATACCAATAGATATTGGTATACCTATATTTTGATAAACCAAAGCCCTTAAATCTTTTCCCCATTGATATAAGCACTTTCCTTTTGGACGTTTTATAGTTCCAAATGCTTCATCTATAGAGTAAATTTCCAGTTCTTCACAATTTTTTCTTAGTAGCTGCATTAATCGATTACTTATATCACCGTATAGCTCGTAATTTGAACTTCTCACATTTATATTTAATCGATTTAGTTTATTCTTTATCTTGAAATAAGGCTGTCCCATAGGAATTCCCATCCTTCTAGCCTCTGAACTGCGAGCTATTATGCATCCATCATTATTCGAAAGTATAACTAATCCCTTTCCTTTTATGGAAGGGTCGATCATTTGTTCACACGAGGCATAGAAATTATTCCCATCAATTTGAAGTATTGCTTTGCTCATAATTAGAAGTTTGATTTTTGTAGTTCATGTATTGAATAAATTGCTACTCCCCATATTTGTATATCTACATATTCATATAAGTTTATTGCTGGATAATTTTCTTTATCTGCTTTTAGGTAATAGCTATCTTTCTTTTTGATAAGTCTTTTTAAAGTGAATTCTCCATCCAATAGAGCAACTACAATATGTCCAGGATTTGGGTTTATACTGCGATCTATTATTAATAAATCATTGTTATAAATTCCTGCATTATTCATTGAATTACCGCTTACACGTAGAAAGAACGTACTTATTGGATTTTTGATTAAGTATTTATTTAGATCGACACCAAGCTCTATATAGTCTTCCGCAGGAGAAGGGAAACCTGCAGAAATAGTTTCTTTTACTAATGGAATTAATAGTGTCGACTGTTCTTCCTTTAAGGAAGAATACGAGCTCTTTAAATCCATTGCCTTAGGCCAACAAAAAATTACTATAGTACAAATGAACTAATTTGTATGTATTCGTGTGTTTTATCCTTTGTGGTAAGGACTTCCTTGGGTAATTGTTTTAGCTCGGTAGATTTGTTCTATTAGTAGAAGACGAGTTAATTCATGTGGAAAAGTTAAAGGTGAAAGACTTAATTGCCAAGAGGCGGAACTGTTGAGAGAAGGGCTAAGACCTGAGGCCCCCCCAATAACAAAAGTAATATTTTGATTGTGAGCGTTTAAAAGTTTTGCTGCTAGTTGCTTTGATGTGAAAGATTGACCATTTTCATTAAGAGTGACGAGAAGTTCATTTTTGCCAATGATTCCTTTAATCGTATGTTCTTCTTTTATTTGGGTGTTGTCTTTTATTTCTATAACTTCTAAAGTAGGTAATCTTTTTAAGTACATTTGTATACCTTCTTGAATCCACTGTTTTTTTATTCTCCCAATGGCAATTATTTTGTAGTGTGAAATATTAAGCATAAAAAATTTTTTTGTCTAATCGATATCATCTTCAAGTAGAAATTGTTGGAATTGTGTATAAAGGTTTAATGAGTCTTCAGTTGAGACATCGTTAGGATCTTCATTAATATATGGATCTGCATTAGAAGAAATTTTCACATTATTGGATTCAAGTTTTTTAAGTCTTTCTAATAAATGAGGTGCTACGTTTCCATCTGGACTTATTTCCATCAACTCTCGAAATAATTGTTCAGGGTTGGTTTCGATTTCAACTGGGTGTAAATTTTGTTTTTTTGTTTCTGTTTGCTTTTTTGATTTCTTTGATTGAGATTTTGATATCTCTCTAGGAAGTTTTCGTCCAAGCTCTTTTAAGCGTTCAAGGCTGTGGCTATCAAAAGTCATTTTAGAAAATGTATATTGATTGAGGATCTTTTTATGAGTATATTTTAAATAATTTATTTTTATTTGAGTGGAATATGTGATCGTTTCTAATGTGGTTTGGAGAAATTGTAAGTATGAGTTTTGAGACTTTGAATAATTCTAGGCATATTCCTAGAAAACGCTTTGGGCAACATTGGTTAAAAGATCAGGGTGTCCTTAATCAAATAGTTAAGGCTGCTAAATTGAATCCTGAAGATTGTGTATTAGAAGTTGGTCCAGGTAAAGGAGCTTTAACAGAAAAATTAATTGAATCTCAAGCAAGATTCATCCAAGCGATTGAACTTGATAGAGATTTAGTCGTTGGTTTAAAGAAACGTTTTGGTCATCAAAATAAATTTAATGTGAGAGAGGGAGATGCTCTGTCAGCTCCTTTAGAGCCTGAAAATGGAATAGTTATTAACAAAGTTGTCGCTAATATTCCTTACAACATTACAGGACCACTTTTAAAAAGATTGATTGGTGAATTAAGAGAAGCACCTGAAAATAGTTTTGAAACTTTAGTTTTACTTATGCAAAAAGAAGTGGCACAAAGAATTGTAGCCCGACCTGGAAATAGTAATTTTAGTGCTTTAAGCGTACGGATTCAGCTCTTGGCTAAATGTCATGAAGTATGCGATGTGCCTTCTAAATGTTTTCAACCGGCACCAAAGGTGGATTCCAAAGTTGTCATGATTAAACCTTTTGTCTCTAATGATCCAGATTTTTATGAGATAGGGAATTTGCTAGAAAAACTTTTGAAACATGCTTTTGCTGGTAGAAGAAAGAAATTAAGAAACACGATTGGAAGTTTTGTTACTTCCAATGATCATATAAAAGAATTTCTTGCCTGTAGAGGTATTAGTCTTGATCAAAGACCACAGGAAATTTCACCTTCCAATTGGTTTGCCTTGGCAAAAGCTTTAAAAGAAACTTGTCTTATTGAAAATGTTTCCTCTCAAAGTAAATGATGATTTTCTTGTTGCAGAAGCAAATGCAAAAATTAATCTACATTTAGAGGTTTTAGGTATTAGGGCTGATGGTTATCATGAATTGGCAATGGTTATGCAAAGTATTAATTTAAGTGATCAATTAAAGATGATGAAAAGTGAACATAATAATATTACTCTTAAATCAAATAGTAGCGAGATTAGTGTTGGTGATGACAATTTAATAATAAAAGCTGCAAAACTGTTGAGAAATAAAGTCGGAAATACACAATTAGGTGTTGATATTGAACTAAAAAAGAACATTCCCATTGGCGCAGGATTGGCAGGTGGATCTACTGATGCAGCGGCAACATTGGTTGGGTTAAATAAACTCTGGAAATTGAACCTGGAGAATGAGGAATTAGAGAAGTTGTCAGAAGAAATCGGATCAGATATACCTTTTTGCATATCTGGTGGAAGGCAAATATGTTTTGGTCGAGGAGAAATTTTAGAAAAGATAAAGTTTGATAAGTTTGATTTGGGTCTTATTTTGGTTAAAGACCCTTCAATTCAAGTTTCTACACCAGTTGCATATAAAAAATATAAAGAACAGTTTGGTCATAATTATCTGGAGGATGATAAGGATTTTGAAATTAAGAGAAATATTCTTAGATCTAATAACTGGTCTGATAAGTCTCTATTAGATAATCGAAAAGAAATACAAAATGATTTACAAAAAACTGTTTGCCCTATGGCTCCAGAGGTGAAAAAATCTTTAAAAATCTTATCTGGGTTGCCCGGGTCTAATCTCGTTTCGATGAGTGGTTCTGGACCAAGCTGTTTCGCTTTGTTCAAAAATTATAATGATGCAAAAAAAGTGCTAAAACAACATGTAAATGATTTTGAAAGAGCTGGTTTATCAGCTTGGGCATGTTCCATGAAATCTAATGGAGTTCAATTAGGAAATGAATTTACCTAGTAATGGATTTAAAAAAGAATCAGACGAAAAAACGACTATCTCATCAAATCCCTTAGATAGCTCTAGTCTTGAACCAAAGAAGGGGCCTTTAAGCTTTCTTTCCGGTTCAATTACGGGTTTATCTTTTTGCTTGTTAAGCCTATTTATAAGTAAAAAAATAGTTTTATATTTTTCTATTCACACTCCTAACTATTCTTCACCAATTGCACAAAGCATTGCTTCCGGTTTTAAAACACTAATTATTGGAATTAGTTTTCTTGCTACTTTTACGTTTGGATTTATTGGACTGGGTTTATTTTTAGTATTTATTCGAAGTTTGATAGAAGGCAATAACGAAAGATCTGACTAATATTTAAATATTAACTTGTCATATTTAGATCCTTCTATGACTCTTCATGATTTAGGACTTCTAGTTTTATTGCTCTCTCCTGGGATGCTGCTTTCCATATTGCTGTTATCGACTTTTGCGGCAGGTGGGTAATTAGGCACTGTTTGAGATAGCTTGGACTAACAAACCGGTAATCCGGACGATCTGTTAATGCTGTGAAAGGGACTCTTTTATTTAATGCTCTTCGTGAAGCAATTGATGAAGAAATGGCTAGAGATCCCATGGTCTGCGTAATGGGTGAGGATGTTGGACAATATGGTGGGTCATATAAAGTTACGAAAGATTTATATGAAAAATATGGAGAGTTCAGAGTTTTAGATACACCAATTGCTGAAAATAGTTTTACTGGTATGGCTGTTGGTGCAGCTATGACTGGTTTAAGACCAATTGTTGAAGGTATGAATATGGGCTTTTTATTGCTTGCTTTTAATCAAATTTCTAACAATATGGGAATGCTGAGATACACGAGTGGCGGAAACTTTACTATCCCAACAGTTGTTAGAGGGCCTGGTGGTGTTGGAAGGCAATTAGGCGCTGAACACAGTCAAAGACTTGAAGCCTATTTTCATGCGGTTCCTGGTATAAAAATTGTGGCTTGTAGTACTCCTACGAATGCTAAAGGTCTAATGAAAGCTGCTATTAGAGACAATAACCCTGTTCTTTTCTTTGAACATGTTCTTCTATATAACCTCACAGAAGAGCTACCTGAAGGTGATTATGTCTGCGCCCTAGATCAAGCCGATCTTGTAAAGGAAGGAGTTGACATTACAATTTTGACTTACTCAAGAATGCGTCACCACTGTTTAAAAGCAGTCGAGGTTCTTGAAGGAAAAGGCATAGATGTTGAATTGATTGATTTAATAAGTCTTAAGCCTTTTGATATGGAAACAATTTCTAAATCTATTAAAAAAACAAATAGAGTAATTATTGTTGAAGAATGTATGAAAACAGGTGGTATTGCTGCTGAATTGATGTCTTTAATTACTGAGAATTGCTTTGATTACTTAGATTCTCCACCTGTACGTTTAAGCAGTCAGGATATTCCGACTCCTTATAATGGTAACTTAGAAAACTTAACTATTATTCAACCTCATCAGATAGTAGATGCAGCCGAAAAAATTATTAATAATGGTGGAGTAGGTTAATAATGGGAAGAAAGAATTATTGGTTTTTTGTTGTTATCATTTTCGCAGTATTAAGTATTTTTATATGCACTAATATACCTTTCCAATTAGGATTGGATCTACGCGGAGGTAGTCAACTAACTCTAGAGGTTCAGCCTACTCAGGAAATTACAAAGATTACAACTACTGAAATCGAAGGAGTTAAAGCTGTTCTTGATAAGAGGGTAAACGGATTAGGAGTTTCTGATTCTCAACTTCAAACTGTAGGAACAAATCAATTGTTATTAGAACTTCCCGGGGAACAAGATCCTTCAGGTGCTGCGAAAGTATTAGGAGAAACTGCTCTACTAGAATTCAGAATTCAGAAAAATGGTACAGAAGCTCAATTAAGAAATTTACAAACCCAACGAAATAACGTTGATTCTATTATTAAATTATTAGAAGATAATAATAATTCGGCACAACTTATAAAGGAGATTAATACTAATAATGAAATTAATCAATTATTCGAAAAATATAATATTAAATCTGACCAGATATTAGATGTTTATCAATTCAATCTTTTAAGGACTAAAATAAGTTCTGATATAGCTGGTCTATTTGAGCCAACTTTATTAACTGGCCAATATTTGACAAATGCAGGAAGAAGACAAGATCAAAATACCAACAATTGGGAAGTCACGTTAAGCTTCAATAATGAGGGAGGAGAATTATTTGCAGATCTTACAAAATCTATCGCTGGTAGCAATCGATTGCTTGGAATTGTTATTGATGGGATTTCATATAGTGAAGCAAGTGTTGGGAAGCAATTTGAAACGGCAGGTATTACTGGTGGTGCCGCTACAATAAGCGGAAATTTCACTGCTGATGATGCAAGAAATTTAGAAGTTCAACTAAGGGGAGGAGCTTTGCCTCTACCTATTGATATTATCCAAATAAGAACAATAGGCCCTTCACTCGGCGCTCAAAATATTCGTTTAAGCCTTTTTGCTGCTCTTACAGGGTTGCTTTTTGTAGGCTTTTTTATGATATTAATCTATAAACTTGCTGGATTTGTTGCTGTCCTGGCATTGTCTTTTTATTCTCTATTCACTCTTTCTATTTATGCATTATTACCAGTAACGCTTACTCTTCCAGGTATTGCTGGATTTATATTGAGCATAGGAATGTCTGTTGATGCTAATGTTCTTATTTTTGAAAGATTAAAAGAAGAATTACGTAATGGAAACACTTTAATTCGTTCAATAGATGCAAGTTTTAAGAACGCTTTTTCATCAATAATTGACGGGCATTTAACTACTTTAATAAGCTGCATTACATTGTTTTATTTGGGCACTGGATTTGTAAAAGGTTTTGCAGCTACATTGGGTATTGGAGTCGTATTGAGTTTATTTACAGCCTTAACCTGTACTAAAGCAATATTGAAGTTCCTAATGAGTTACCAAGGCCTAAGAAAAGTTTCTAACTTTATTAAACCTAATCAGATTCCATCACCTTCTATCAACCCACAATAGCAACTTAACCAAGTCAATTAAATTATGAAAGCTAATTTCAATGTTCAACTCTACAAGAATAGAAAAATTGTTTGGCTTGTTTCATTCTCTTTATGTTTAATTTCTTTAATTGGAATGCTAATTTGCCTTAAAAGTACTTCTATTAAGGCTCCTTTAAACCTTGGTCTAGATTATACAGGAGGAACTCAAATAACTTTAGAGAGGAGTTGTGCTGTTAATTGTACCAACTTAAATACAAGTGAAATATCCAATAGTATAAACGGTTTAAAAAATCAGGATAACAATTTTAGTTTAAATACTTCTCCAAATTTAACTAGATCACAAATACAATTACTCGATAATTCAAAATTAATTTCCATTAGGCTACCATTTTTATCTCCAGATCAATCTGATTCTGTTGTCGCGGAGGTTAATAAATCTTTTGGTCCATTTAATAATAAAAATACTTCAGTTGAAATTATTGGTCCAAGTCTTGGGAAGCAGTTACTAAAAAGTAGTTTGATTTCATTATTATTTTCTTTCCTTGGAATAGCCTTATATATTAACTTTAGATATGATCGTAGATACTCATTTTTAGCTTTATTTGCTCTTTTTCATGATGTACTTATTGTTTGTGGAGTATTTGCATGGCTGGGATATTTTTTTAATGTAGAGGTCGACTCTTTATTTGCTGTTTCTCTTTTGACAATTGCTGGATATTCAGTAAATAATACTGTTGTTGTTTTTGATAGAATCAGAGAAAAGAGTCTAATAGAGAAACAATTGAGTTTTAAATATCAGATTGATAAAGCTGTTGGCGCAACATTAACAAGGACGCTTTATACAAGTCTTACAACACTTCTACCATTAATATGTATATTGATTTGGGGAGGATCAACATTATATTGGTTCGCATTTGCTTTGTTAATCGGTGTTATAGCTGGTTCTTGGTCGAGTATAGCTTTGGCCCCTTCGTTGTTATCAATAACTAGCAATAAAGAGGTTGATTGATTAAATATGAGCTTCATTTCTATATATAGAGTATTTATATATACAAAATCGAATTGGTTGCAAATTCTTCTAATTATACTTTCAATATATGATTTAAGAATTGATCTTAGAATATTAATCGATTTTTTCACTTTCTCGGCTTTTTTTTATACTATTTCACAACACCCTTTAGCAATTACGATATTAATTACAAGTCCCTCTCTTCTTAAAACTTTAAATAAGGATTGAATAATATAAAATTCCTAATAAACTATAATCTCTAAAAAATAGACTGTTTATTTACTTTTTTGCTTTTCTAGATGATTTTGGTTCAATTACTACCAAAAGCTCTTCCATTTGAGTCATTAATTTTTTGACTTCTGTTGGTTCTGGGAGTGATAGTTCTTCTGTTACTCCTAAATGCATTTTTCTCAGTTCAGCTCGTAAAATCTTGAGAGATGCTTTTACTTCTTCTTTCTTTTCCTTAGCGGTTGCCATCTTTTATAAGTCTTAAAATATCTCTTATTATACATGATGTTATTAATTCAATGTGTCTTAGATTCCCAAATCAAATTACTAAGGATATAATTTGATTTAAATGTAGTTCATTAAAATTGAACTAATGATGTACTAATCATATTCTACCATGCAAATTCTTCCATCTGATGTTATTAACTATAAGAAGATTAAAGAAGGAGTTATTAATTTTTTCATAAAAAATAAAATAATTTTACCTTTCCTTATTGTTCTTCTTTTTATATCACTTTATTTCCTTATCGATTATTCGACTCAAAGTCTTGTCGCTCATGATGAGGGACTTTACGCTAGAAGAGCAAGATTGATTGAGTACTCTGATAATTGGTTTTATCCACCATTCTCCTCTGCTCACCATAAGACATTAGGAAGCTATTGGTTTATAGCTTTGTCTATAAGATTTTTGGGAAATAGTGAACTAGCTCTAAGAATTCCAAGTATTCTATCTTCTTTCCTTTGTTTGATAAGCTCGTACCTAATTGCATTAAAAATTACAAATAAAAAGGCTGCATTGATTTCTGTATTCTCACTTTCATCAATGCCATTATGGATTCAATATTCAAGATACGCGAGCCCTGATCTTCCATTTGTTTGCTGTATTCTTTTAGTTATTTTATTTTTTCTTCAATTTCTAGATTCATCAGAATATATAAGACAGTATTTTTATATTTTTTTGTCGGGTCTTTTTACTTCTACGTCTTTTTTTATTAGAAGCTACATGGCCTTTGTTCCTCTTATAGGACTAACACCTTTTATCTATTATCATTTACTTAGAAAAAAACATACTTTTAAAGTCTTCTTTTGTTCTGGAATATTTTTTGGATCTATACCAACTTGTCTTAATCTTTATTATTCCTTCCAAAAGTTTGGAATCGTTGGAATTACAACCCTTTTTGATTTTGCAAAGAAACAGGCAGTAGGTGAAGTTGGTTTTAAGAGTTTAATACTTGTACCTTTGAATTTTATTTATTTAACTTTTCCTATTGGAATATTACTCCTTATTCTCGTTGTTTTTACTAGATCAAATAATAGGATAAATTATCCATTGTTGATTTATTGTTATCCTCTTTTATCTTTAACCTTATTATTATGCATGTCTACTTCATATCCACATTATTATCTTGTATTATTACCTATCTTATCTATAATCTTTTCGACCTACTTAACGTCCAATTCATTTCGATATTACTTCTCAAAGCTTTCTATTAATTATATATTATTTATAATAATTTTATTCATATCATCTGCCCTTTTATTTTCTTTTATTAATTACAAAGAATTATTTATTCGTTATACTTATGGAAACCCCTTGATAGTTTATATTGTTACATTATTTCTATTGTTATCGTATTTAACTTCAATTAGATTTCTATTTGATGTTAAACATCTTAGTTTTAATTTAATTCCTTTCTTTTTTAATATCATTATACCTCAATATATTTCTTTATCATTGTTGTTTAACTTTGGGGTGCTAGGAAATCCTAATTATAAAACAAAACTATTCTTAAAAGATGATATGGTATCCTCAATTATTAACTCTAACACAATTTACTTATTCAGTGTTGACAGTAAAACTCAGACTTTATTGTCATATTATTTACCTTCATCTAGGGTTTTAGATGATTTTCAACAAATCACTAAATATAAGTATGTAATTACTTCTAATATTAATAAATTTGAAGACTTAGATGTAAAAAATATCTTTACTTCTATTAAAAAATTTGACAATCACTTTTTATTAATGAAAATTAGTCACTAATATCACTCTAATTCTTTTTTATATCAAAAAATTAAAATGAATAAATTACTTAAAAATGCCTATAAAAGAATTTGGGTTCCTGTTATGGGAAGGTTCATTTCTAAATTGATTCCATTGATTGAGGGAAAGCCTCCTGAAAAGCCCCCAACTTATGATATTGATGGTGATAAAAGTAAATGATTAACAAATAACTATTCTGGCAAGGAACCCCCATGACAATATCCAACTGCTAAGGAATTTATATCCATTTCATTTTGAGATCTATTTATATTATTTGATTTTAGATACTTTGTTGTTTTATCTATGCATGAGGCACTTGATGATGTATACCTTACTATTGGGTAAATGTATAATATACAAGAAATTAAAATAGCGGAATAAGCTATATTTTTTTTATTTTCATTAATAAAATTAACTGTTTGTTTTTTCTTTTTGAGATATTTAGAAAGCCATGCATCAGGCAATCCAATTTGAACAAACAAAAGTTCAACCCACCATGGAAGTTTTGTTTGATTTTTATCTGAATTGCTTTTCATAGTGATAGTTAGATTTGTTAGCCCTTTAATAAAATTGGTTTAGGCTTTTATCACATAAATATTGTACCAATTAAAATATATCCCATTTCTATCAAAAAGGAACTCTCATCTAAAGCTTTTATGAGTATTTACTCTTATTCTTCTGTTTCGCAAATTCTCTTTCTCTTTTGATTGATTTTTCTGTATAAAATAGTGTATTATTTTTATGGATGAATTGTATTCAATGCCAAAAAGAAGACGTAAACTTAGTCCAGAATTAGAGAAAAACATTTCATTAGCGAAGAAGCAAATTGAGTTGATTACAGCTATAATTCATGATATTGATGAGGAAGATATACAAGAAGAATATAAATCAGCTTTTTTACCTGTAATGAGTGCCTATATGTCTCTTGATCAAATGTATAAGGAGGTAGGGTTCAACGATGAAACTACTAATCTTCATCAATTATATTTAACGAATTTAGATAAATTTAAAAATGAATATGAGATTTAGTTCCTTTACTTAATACCTCTTTTGTGTTTCTTGATTTATCTATACCATAATATATAATTTTAACTTTATTTATATTATTTTTTTTTAAATTCCTTTTTACTAAATATTATTATTTTATCTTTTAGGAGTTCTATCTTTTTACTTTATGTAAATCCGATTTCTTTATTAACTAAGAGAGCTTATTTGACTTTAAGAGCTAAGGTAATAAAAATAATTATTTTTATGGCTGATAACCTCTACGATATAGATTCAGCTATGAATATGATCAAAGAAGAAATTATAAGAGAACTTTCTGAATCTGTATCTAAACAAAATAAAAATACCTACTATAGCCAAGCTTCATCTAAGAACCTTTCTTTTTCCGATAAGATTTCGGATTAGTTCTTTCAATTATTTCTATAATTTCATTCTCATGCAAGTTTGTAACCAAAAAGACCTCTTGTACAAGTCTTCCTTTCCTTGCTAGGAGCTTATAACCTTCATTTGTTTTAACAGTAATTTTTAGCCCAAGATTTTCAACTCTACCGTTAGCCTTAGAGAGCGAGGAAGGTGTAACTGTCTTAATCTCATCTATTGCTGCTATCTTTTTCAGCCATTTGATTAGGCCTTCTATATGAGTGCTGTGGTTTTGGACAAGTCTTCCCATTTTTCTGATGTTTTTTGTCTGATTCCCTGATTACTTTTAATTTCTCTAGAAGTAAACAAATTAAACCATTTTAATAAGTTATAATTTAAAAAATGTTTCTAGTAATGATCTTCACCTTAGGTTGGGCTTCTTTAGCTGCTATTTTCACTTTCTCAATTGCAATGGTGGTTTGGGGTAGAAATGGTGATGGTTCTATAGATATTTAGTTTAATGATTACTATAGACTTTAATCTCTATGGTTTTCTATCGTTTTTTTCTATTGCACTATTGTCATTTATCACAATTGGTGTGATTTATATTAGTTATATTGATTGGAAAGATAAAAGAAGAAAGAAATAATGTCTAGTTCTCTTTAGGTTTTAGGTTCAATGCGATAATTTCTAAGGCTTGTTTCATCTTCTCAATATTTGACTTATACATACTTATATCTTTCTCAACTCTTGAATATTGGTATCCAAGTAATTTAGAAATATTATTTATTTCCTTATTAATATCTTCTTGTTTTAGATCCTTGAATGATGGCATTTCAATAATTAACTTATATATCCCGATAGCATTGATACGACTATAATAGTCATTGCCATTATTATCATTATTATGTTGCGATAGAAATGAATTTAAATCATTTTTTGTAAATGATTGTGCCTTTTTTATTAATTCTTCTGAGGCGCTATTTATCTCAGTTGAATTAAAACCATTGCAATTGCATATGGCATCAAAAAGCTTAGTAATATGATCGCTAGGTTTATATCCACTCGTAAATTTACTAAATATTTCTTTTAATCCAGTAGCAAAAATTGAGTCTTTCTTAAAGTTTTTCTGATGACTGAGTAGGTGAAGTTCTACTAGCAGTTCATCAGCAAGCTTTCTATAAATTGGAGGTATGACATAAGGAAATTCCTTATGGAAATCAGATTTGCTGTCTGAAATTGTTGCTCTTACGCTCAATGCCAAACCAAGATAATTCTTAAGAGACCTTAGCTTACCCCGCGACTTGGCTAGGATCATGAAAACCGACCATTATTATAGTTCAATGATTCCAATAGTTATTGAAGAGTCTGGAAGAGGAGAAAGAGCCTTTGATATTTATTCAAGGCTTTTAAGAGAGAGAATAGTTTTTTTGGGTGAACAAGTGACAAGCGATTCTGCTAACAGGATTGTTGCTCAACTCCTTTTCCTAGAGGCTGACGATCCAGATAAGGATATTTTTCTCTATATCAACTCTCCAGGTGGATCTGTTTATGACGGCCTTGGTATTTTTGACACAATGCAGCATGTAAAGCCAGATATTCATACCGTTTGTGTTGGCCTAGCTGCAAGTATGGGTGCCTTCCTTCTTTGTGCAGGTGCAAAAGGAAAGAGAAGCAGTTTGCTCCATTCAAGAATAATGATTCATCAACCACTTGGTGGAGCAAGAGGTCAAGCTAGTGATATAAGAATCCAAGCTGATGAAATATTGTTTATAAAAGATAAATTAAACAAAGAATTATCTGAAAGAACTGGTCAACCTATTGAAAGGATTAGAGAGGATACCGATAGAGATTTTTATATGTCTCCGAATGAAGCTATCGAATATGGAATAATTGATAATGTATTTAATAAAAGGCCAATAAATTCAGTTTAATATAGCTCTTTTATTTTGGATCTTTTAGTACTGGTATAAATCTGTCTTTTTCAGGAACTATTGTGAATTCAGATAATATTTTGCAGAACTCATCTCCATCCATGGTTTCCTTTTCGATTAAGATTTCAACTAATTTATCCATAGCAGATCTATTTTTTGCAACTAATTCAAGTGTTTCTTTATAGCATTGTTTAACTATTTTTCTAACTTGCTCATCAATTTGTTTTGAAATTTCATCTGATATATCAGATGTATTCATAAGACTTCTTCCAACAAAAACTTCTTGACTATCGCCTTCTAAAGATACTGGACCAAGGCTGCTCATGCCAAATCTAGTGACCATTTGACGAGCCATAGAAGCTACCTGTTGTACATCACCACCTGCACCAGTTGTAACCTCTTCTCTTCCAAAAATTACGTCTTCTGCTGCTCTTCCACCTAATGCTCCCATGATTCTTGCTTTTAATTGAGCCCTACTTATTAGAGCCTGGTCATCATCTGGAGAGAACCAAGTCAACCCTTTTGCTTGACCTCTAGGAATAACAGTAACTTTTTGAACTGGGTCATGATCTTTTACTAGGGATCCTATTAATGCATGTCCAACTTCATGATAAGCAATTAGTCGCTTACTTCTTCCATCAACTAACGGTTGACCTTCCATTCCTGCGATAATGCGATCAACAGCATCATCTACTTCAGAAAGACCTATGTGATCCTTTCTTCTCCGAGCAGTTAGAATGGCAGCTTCGTTAAGTAAATTGGCAAGGTCTGCTCCTGTAAAACCAGGTGTTCTTCTGGCGATACTTTCTAAAGTTAAGTCCTTTTCTAATTTTTTATTTCTGGAGTGAACTTTAAGAATAGATAATCTTCCTGTTATATCAGGAGCATCTACAGTTACTTGTCTATCAAATCTACCTGGCCTCATCAATGCTGAATCAAGTACATCTGGTCTATTTGTTGCTGCAATGATGATAATGCCACTATTACCCTCAAATCCATCCATCTCTGTCAGAAGTTGATTGAGTGTTTGTTCTCTTTCATCATTTCCTCCCCCAATACCTGCACCTCTCTGTCTTCCCACTGCATCAATTTCATCTATAAAAATCAAGCATGGACTGTTTTCTTTAGCTCTTTTAAACAAATCTCTGACACGACTAGCTCCTACACCTACAAACATTTCTACAAATTCTGAACCCGAAAGAGAGAAGAAAGGTACACCTGCTTCTCCAGCAATTGCCTTGGCTAAAAGTGTTTTACCAGTTCCTGGAGGTCCTACAAGCAAAACACCTCTTGGAATTTGTGCTCCAACAGATGTAAATCTTTCCGGTTGCTTAAGGAAAGTTACTACCTCCTCTAAATCTTGTTTGGCTTCATTGACTCCTGCTACATCATCGAATTTGACACCAGTTTCAGCTTCCATTGCGAATCGTGCCTTTGTTTTACCAAATTGCATAGCTTGCCCTGGGCCACCTGGCATTGAATTTGATCTTCTTGAAAGAAGAATCAATCCCCCTATTAGAATAAGTGGGAAAAGTAGATTGCCAAGAATTCCTATACCTGCTGGAGCTGTTTTAGGTGGATGAATGTCAAAGCTTATTCCCTCTTCTTTTAGTGATGAAACTAATTCAGGTGCTAATCCTGGTAAATCAACTCTTAACCGTTGAACTCTGTTATTAATTTCAGGATCAAATGATTCGACGATTGCATTTCTTCCTCCTTCATATATATCAACAGAAGTAACTCTTCCTGCTTTTACATAATCAAGAAATCTTCCATAGCTGATTTTTGCAACGGGTGTATTTCTTGATGCATTAGATGCCGTTGATTGGGTGACTTGAGTATTGGTTGATGACCCGAGAATTTGCCAAGTAATTAGAATCACTATTGTTATTGGGAGCACCCAGAGAGCTATTACTTTCCATTTTTTATCCATAAATCTTTAAAACTTTCGAATGATTCTAATGGTGAAATGCCCTTTTCTGTTGGATGCTTCCAAACAGTTTTTAAAATTAGTTCAGAAATAGTTCAGAAAACTATTAATTAAATATAATTAATAGTTTAATATTTTTATTTAAATAATATTTTTTATAAACTTCTTAGTGCAGAAATAGGATCTAGTTTAGCTGCTCTTTTTGCTGGTAATACACCAAAAGTTAAACCTATTGTACCCGAAATTACAACAGTTATAAAGACTGTTCCAAAACCAATTGTGGCAGGTAGAGGTGTTAACAATGCTACAGCTTTTACCGTTGTTAGTCCTAAACCGGTTCCCGCAATACCACCTAAACTAGACAAAATTAATGATTCAATTAGGAATTGTGTTGATATATCAAGTCTCCTTGCTCCTAAGGCTTTCCTAAGTCCTATTTCTTCAGTTCGTTCGCTAACTGATACCAACATAATATTCATAATACCTATTCCACCTACTAATAATGATATACCTCCTATCGCAGCTAGCATTAATGTTAAACCGCCCGTAATCGTTGATACTATTTGCAAAGCATCTTTCTGAGACCTAACAGCAAAGTCATCATCTCGAATTATTTTATGTCTTTGTCTTAATAAGTTTGTTATTTGAAATTTTGCAGCTTTGGTTGATTTTTCATTTATTGCTTCAACACTTATGAAACTTAAACTTATTCCATATGTTGGATCTTTACCAGTAATTCTACTGACCATTGTGGATAGTGGAATGTATGCGTTTTCGTCTTGATTGTTTCCAAATACAGCACCTTTAGGCTTCATCACTCCAACTATTTCAAAAGATTGATCTTTTATTCTTATCCTCTCTCCCAAACCTTCTCTTCCTTTGAAGAGCTTCTCTTCAAGATCGGGGCCAATAACTACTACATTCTTAGCCCCTTTAGTATCTTGATCATTGATAAAACGACCTTTTGCAATCTCAAAGCTTCTTACAACTAGGAAATCACTTGTAACTCCTGAGATAGAACTACTAGTACTTTTAGAGCCAGCTTGAATGACTTCACTTGATGAGATTTGTGGAGCTACTCTTTTAACAGTTGGAACTTGTTCTTCTATCGCTTTTGCATCTTTAAGAACAAGGTTCTTTGGAAAAGCAACTCCTCTTCTTCTTGTGTCATTATTCCCAGGAACAACAAATAAAACATTTGCACCTAGATTGCTCAATTGGTTCTCCGCAAGATTTTGTGCTCCTCTGCCCACGCCTACAAGTGTTATGACAGATGCATTCCCGATAACTATTCCTAGCATTGTTAATAAGCTTCTAAATTTATTAGATTTAAGATTCTTTATTGCCATTCCCGAGGTTTCAGCAAGCGGGAGTTTTCTTTTCATATTTTTTAGATAAATAGAGATTCCTTCTCATTTTCTGAACTAACTATGCCAACTTTTACTAAGTCTGTTGATCCACTTACACCTGACAAGGTTCCTGCTGTTTCAACTACCAGATCACCTTGTTTTAGAATATTCATTTTTTTTGCCATAGCCATAGCATCATCAAATGTTTTTGATGTGCTTGTTTGATTTTCTATCAGAAGAGGTGTAACTCCCCATACAAGCTGCAGTGTGCTTGCAACAGTCTTTTCATTTGTTACTGCTAATACGGGAGTAGCAGGTCTAAATTTACTGACATTTTTCGCTGTAGCACCGCTCTTAGTTAGAGGAATTATCGCCGCTGCGTTTATCTGTCTAGCAATACTACTTACTGCTGCGCTAATTGCATTTGGAATAGTACTTGGAAGATGACTTTCCAAAGCCTTTTGTGGATAATCTCTTTCGATCCTTTTCGCAATAGTGGCCATAGTTGCTACTGCCTCAATTGGATAATCGCCTACGGCGGTTTCATTTGAAAGCATTACAGCATCAGTACCATCAAGTATTGCATTTGCTACATCACTTACCTCGGCTCTTGTAGGTCTTGGGCTTGAGGCCATTGAATCAAGCATTTGTGTCGCTGTAATTATTGGTATACCAAGGCTGTTAGCTTTTTTAATTAGTTGTTTTTGTAACAATGGAACTTCCTCAGCTGGCATCTCTACACCCAGATCACCTCTAGCCACCATTACTCCATCACAAAGTTTTAAAACAGCGTCAATTTGATCAATTGCTTCAAATTTTTCTATTTTGGCAACCACTGGAGTATCAAACCCATGATTTCTAATTAGATCTTTTATTTCTATTAGATCTGATGGATTTCTTACAAAACTAAGTGCTACCCAATCAACACCTTGTTTTAAGCCAAATGATAAATCTTCTTTATCTTTTTCTGTTAAGGCCCTGATAGACAACTGAACATCAGGGAAATTCACCCCTTTATTGTTAGAAAGTACTCCCCCTACAGTTATTGAACAAATTAATCTTTGTTCTTGTAGATCAACCTCTTCAACTTTCATTTCTACCCTTCCATCGTCCAACAGAATCCGATTCCCAACAGTTACTTCTTCAGCTAGTTTCTCATAAGTCACATTTGCCTGATCCTTATTACAGTCAATATTTTTTGATGTAAGAATAAATTTATCGCCATTTTTAACATTGACAGGACCATTTTTAAATCTGCCAAGTCTAATTTTAGGACCCTGAAGATCTTGAAGTATTCCTATGTGAATCCCTAAATTATCGGAAACTTGTCTAATTGTTTTTATTCTTTGAGCATGTTCATCATGGTCTCCATGACTAAAATTTAGACGGAAAGTAGTTGCTCCAGCTTTTACTAACTTTGTTATTTGACTCGCACTTTCAGTTGCGGGTCCTATTGTTGCTACGATTTTGGTCCTTCTAGCAAGGTCGAGTATTGTCATTTATGTGACTTGTGATAACAAAAAACTAACATCTGATTGTGTTTTATTTGCCAACTTTGCTTTTTAAGAAAATAAACATGGAATTAAATGATTATCAAAGAGAATCACGTAAGACAGCTCTATATCCTGAAGTTGGAAGCAATGCTATTTATCCAACATTAGGTCTTGTTGGCGAAGCAGGGGAGGTTGCTGACAAAGTAAAGAAAATTCTAAGAGATAAAAAGGGCGTATTTGATAAAGATAGTAAGGATGCAATTAAATTTGAACTAGGTGATGTTCTTTGGTACATATCACAACTTTCTAGCGAACTAGGATTTGAATTGGAAGAGGTCGCTAAAGCAAACTTACAAAAGCTGAAGAGCCGAAAATCTCGAGGAAAAATCCAGGGTAGTGGTGATAATCGTTGATTTTCAATTATTAATACATTTGAAATCCTCCCATCGCTAGTGAAGCTGCATTTCCAAGTATTCCTTGAATAACTCTAATAACTACAAAAGCTAAAATAGGAGATAAATCTAAGCCTCCTAATGGAGGTATAATTCCTCTAAAAAAATTTAGGTATGGATCTGTAATAGCACATAAATTTACAAGTATGGGGTTACTCATATCAAGATTTGGGAACCAGGTCAGCAAAACCCTAATGATCAATATTGTTGAATAAATACCAAGTGTTTTTAAAAGTACAAGCAAAATTGTTGGAATAATTTCGTAGCCCATTAGCCTTTAATTTTTTGTACTATATTACGCTGCCTTTTTGTCTTCTGCTTGATTTGGTTCAGGTAATACAGAAAATGTTTGATGAAATTTTTCTGAGAGAGTTAACCAGAAAGAACGACCATCCTTTTGACGCCTTCTTTCAACGAAGTTTTTTTCTACAAGCTCTTTAATGTGATCGTATGCACCAGATCCTCTGAGATCAACCAATTCTGATTGGAGTATTTTTTTCTTTAGTGCAACAGTCGCCAACGTTCTTAGTGTCGCAATCGATAAATCTGCTGGAAGGAGATCCTGAACCAACTCGCCTAGTCCTTGTCTTAATTCCAAACTATAGTAATTTTTGTTTTCGTTTATTTCTAGAGAAGTGTCACGCTGAGCATATCCAGCCTTAAGTTCCCAGAGTGCTTTTTCGATTTCAACAATATCTTTTTTTAGTAATTCAGCCATCTCTTTTGATGATGTTGGCCTTCCTTTGAGATAAAGAATTGCCTCAATCTTCGCTGGTAATGAAATTTGTATGCTCTCACTCATAGATTTGAAAATAAAAATTATTTTTCAAGATATCCAAAAGTACCTTGTCTAATGAAAGTCTGCACCTAAAAATAATTTATATGCTGGATTGTCGGTTTCTTTCCAACTTTTGTAACCTATTTTTTGGACAAATTCATTCCAAGCTGGTATTTCGTAATCGTTTACTAACACCCCTATTACTATTCTCCCAGTATCAGCACCATGGTTTCGATAATGGAAAATGCTTATTGACCACTCTGGTCTCATTGAGTTTACAAATCTCATTAAGGCTCCAGGCCTTTCAGGAAATTCAAATCTATATAGTAATTCTCTGTATTCTCCTTTAGAGATCTGATTGATTAATCTTGGTAGCCTGCCACCAACCATATGTCTGAGATGAACTTTTGATAATTCATCATTACTTAAATCATGACAATCAAAACCCTTCTTTTTGATATTAGATATTAATAATTCCCTATCATTTATATTCGAAACTTCTACTCCCATAAAAATTTGAGCTGTTTTACCTTCTGACATTCTGTAACTAAATTCAGTTAAACTTCTTGATCCAAGTGTTTCACATAAAAGTTTTAAACTGCCTGCTTTTTCTGGTATTCCGACTGCGATCATAGCTTCTTTTTCTTCACCTAATTCGGCCCTTTCTGCAACAAATCTCAGTCTTTCAAAATTCATATTTGCACCACAAGCAATTGCAACTAGGTTGTTGTTTTTTAACTGATTATTTAAAACATGTTTTTTTAAACCAGCAATCGATAATGCACCTGCTGGTTCAAGAATTGATCGTGTATCCTCGAAAACATCTTTTATTGCTGCACAGATTTCATCAGTATTTACCGTAACCATTTCATCTACATTATTTTTGCAGATAGAGAACGTCTTTTCACCTACCTTTCTTACCGCAACACCGTCTGCAAAAAGGCCAACACTCTCAAGTTCAATAAGTTTGTTGGCTTTTAATGAAAGTGTCATTGCGCAGGCATCTTCAGGCTCAACACCAACAATCTTTGTATCAGGCCAAATTGCTTTTACGTAAGAACTTACTCCAGCAATAAGTCCTCCACCTCCCACAGCGATGTAAATCGCATCAGGCGGAGTATGACTCTGTCTAAGTATTTCTAGTCCTATTGTGCCTTGTCCAGCTATTACTTCAGGATCATCAAATGGATGGATGAAAGTGAGATTTTCTTTTTTAGATATTTCAAGTGCTTTTTCGTAACATTCATCATAAGTTTCACCGAAAAGAACAACTTCTGCTTTGTGTGATTCAACAGCCCTTACTTTCATTATGGGAGTTGTCAGTGGCATCACAATGATTGCCCTGCATTTCAGAAATGATGCACTTAAAGCAACTCCCTGCGCATGGTTCCCGGCGCTGGATGCTATTACCCCTTTATTAAGCTCCTCCTTGCTTAGCTGAGACATGCGGTTATATGCACCTCTTAACTTGAATGAAAAGACAGGTTGAAGGTCTTCTCTCTTAAGCCAGATGTCATTTTTGAATTTTTTGCTTAAGTTTTTAGCACTTTCTAGCGGGGTTTCTTCAGCAACGTCATAAACACGAGCTCTTAGTATTTTCTGTAAATAGTCCTCCATAGCTAGTTTTTCACCGATTTTTGGTGTTTGTATTTTCTACATTCCATTTGTTCTTGTGCAAGTTTGATCAAAATGTAGGGTAGACCTCGTAGATTGGAGGAATTAAATCTCAGAGTTATATGCGTCTGAGCCAGTTAAGTCATCCGAATGAGCTTCATGGCTTAGCCATTAGTGAATTGGAAGATGTTGCTTGCCAAATTAGAGAAAGGCATCTTCAAGTAGTTTCTACTAGTGGTGGGCACCTAGGTCCAGGTCTAGGTGTTGTTGAGTTAACAATTGCTCTCTATCAAACTTTAGACTTAGATGTCGACAAAGTTATTTGGGATGTTGGCCATCAAGCATATCCACACAAGTTGCTGACAGGAAGATATAACCGATTTGATTCACTTAGACAACAAAAAGGCGTCGCTGGTTACCTAAAAAGAACAGAAAGTAAATTTGATCATTTTGGGGCTGGTCATGCGAGCACATCAATATCTGCTGCTCTTGGTATGGCGATTGCTAGAGATAGAAAAGAGGAAGACTATAAATGTGTCGCAGTTATAGGTGATGGAGCACTAACCGGTGGAATGGCTTTAGAGGCTATTAATCACGCAGGACATCTTCCAAAAACTCCTCTTTTGGTTGTTTTAAATGACAATGACATGTCAATTTCTCCACCTGTAGGAGCATTATCGACTTATTTAAATCGAATGCGTCATAGCCCTCCTGTTCAATTTATATCGGACAGTGTTCAAGAAAGTGTCAAAAATCTTCCTTTTATGGGTGATGTTATTCAAGAGGAATTTAAATCCCTTACTGGGAGTGTAAGACGTTTAGCAGTTCCCAGTGTTGGAGCAGTTTTTGAGGAATTGGGTTTTACTTATATGGGCCCTGTCGATGGGCATGATATCTCTGCATTGATTAAGACATTCAATGCTGCTCATAAAGTTGGTGGACCTGTAATGGTCCATGTCGCTACGACAAAGGGAAAAGGTTATCCATATGCTGAGGCTGATCAGGTTGGTTACCATGCTCAGTCTTCTTTTGATTTGACGACAGGAAAATCTATTCCTTCTAAAACTCCAAAACCTCCCAGCTTTAGTAAGGTTTTTGGTCAAACCTTAGTAAAGCTTTGCGAGCAAGACAGCAAGATTGTTGGTATTACCGCAGCGATGGCGGAAGGTACAGCTTTGAATCTTTTACAGAAAGCTATTCCTGATCAATATGTAGATGTTGGTATAGCGGAACAACATGCTGTAACTCTCGCTGGTGGCATGGCTTGCGAGGGAATTAAACCAGTTGTAGCTATTTATAGTACTTTTTTACAACGAGCATATGATCAGTTGATTCATGATATTGGAATACAGAATTTACCTGTAACTTTTGTATTAGATAGAGCTGGAATTGTTGGTGCTGATGGCCCAACTCATCAAGGACAATATGATATTAGTTATTTAAGATGTGTCCCTAACTTTACTGTTATGGCTCCAAAAGATGAGTCTGAATTGCAGCAAATGTTAGTTACATGTATTAATCACAATGGTCCCTCTGCTCTACGAATACCAAGAGGTTCTGGAGAAGGAGCCGCGTTGATGGAGGAAGGATGGGAGCCTTTAGAAATAGGTAAAGCTGAGCTTATTGAAGAGGGTGATGATTTATTAATAATTGGTTATGGATCTATGGTTTGTCCAGCAATTAAAACAGCAGCAATACTTAAGGCAACTGGAGTTAATAGCACTGTAATTAACGCTCGTTTTATAAGACCATTAGATGAGGAAACTATTCATAATTTTGCTAAAAAAGTTGGTAAGGTCGTAACAATGGAAGAAGGTACTTTATTGGGTGGTTTTGGATCAGCAGTGGTTGAATCTTTTAACGATAATGAAATTTTTGTACCTACTTTAAGAATAGGAATACCAGATAAATTAGTAGATCATGCAACTCCTCAGCAAAGTAAAGAATCCCTAGGTTTAACTCCAGAAATGATGGCTGATCAGATTAGAAATAAATTTAAATTTAATTAAATATCTACAAATAAAAAAAAGTATTATTGATTTCAATAATCATCAATAATACTTTTTAAAATACTTATTTTGAAACTATTGCTATAAAACTCCTCTGGCAGCAAGACCCAATATTGATCCTATTCCCAAAACATGACCTAAACAGTTTGCAGCAACAAAAGAACCATGGCTTAGTCCTCCATAGAAATGAGCGTTAGGCATAGGAAAACCTTCGTTTGGCTTTTCAATATTTGATCTTGCAATTGCATAAGCAAGTAAATTGCAAATGATCATCACAACGGCACATTTTGGAGACCACTGAAATGTCACTGGATCAGCTGCTGCTAATAATGTTGTGAGCATCTTTTATCCCTATTGAATAAATTCATTATCGACCATAAAGATTGCTTTTGCGTCAAATGTTACTCACCTCTTAAGAGTTTTTTACTTCCTTTTTGTTTTTGAATGACTGAAGCATCAAAACAAAACCGTAAACAACAAATGCATCGCTAATCGTTAAAAACGATTCTGCTAGTCCGTGCAGCACGTCAACATTTGTTAATGCATCCCCAAAATAAATTTGTGCGATTATTGCAAAAACAATCGTCATGAATACAAATAAGAGAGTTAACTTAAAACCAATAAATGATATTTTTGGTATCGCTTTTGTTTTTCCCGCGTAACGCAGAAATACTAGATATGGGATTAGTGAAAGGATGAAAAATGGACTAGGGTCAATTCTTGCAATTGAATCAAGACTAAGAACTGAAATATTCATTGGTTTGGTTGTGATGACTCAGCTCTAAACAAGTTCCAAGCAGCAAATGCAAGACATATATTTCCCAAAGTTGTAAGAGCTGCCTGTAGTACAACTAATCCTTTTAATTCAATACTGTTGTCAAATATATGCCAAGTGATTGCGGCCATAGCACTAGCTAAATTTGGCAACATTGCTAAAGCAAAATAACCCAAAGCCTTGTTATTGGATATTGATGAAATATAGTCAATTATTATTATTGCAATCGCCCACTCAAATAGAGTCGCAATATGGATAAACCATGTGCCTAAGGATAGTTCATGCATAGATTCTTTGCTGTTTAATAAGCTCTTCTAAAACTTCATGAGCATGTCCTATGGGTCTTACTCCTATCCACTTATATACAACTATACCCTTTGGATTGATCATAAATGTATTTCTTTTTGAATAGGGATCTAACCATGAATCATATGATTTACTGATTTGTGCTGTTGTATCAGAAAGTAGTGTATATCCAAGTTTTGCGGATGAACAAAATGATTCATGTTCTTCTTTAATGTCAGCAGAGATTCCAACTACGGTGGAATTTAGCTTTTTAAACTTAGAAAGATTATCTTGAAATGCTTTAGCCTGTAATGTACAACCACTCGAGAAATCCTTAGGATAAAAATATAAAATTAACCATTCACCTGAAAAATTATCTAGAGACCATTCATTTTGATTCAAATTGTTTTTGTTGAAACCATTTAATAAAAAATCAGGTGCTTTTTCTCCAAGTCTAACCGAATTTATACTTGCAAGTAATCTTGTAGGTTTAACAAATAATATACAAGATAAAACGAATGATTTTATAAATTGTCTTCTTTTCATTTGATTAATAAATCAAATTTAAAGATTATTTAAATCTACCCCTAATGATTTGGCATAATTTCCTAATCCTTTCTTCTGAATAGTTTTTAGTGCTCTTGTCGTTACTCTTATCTTGATCCATTTGTTTTCTTCTTCCCACCATAATCTTCGCTGCTGTAGGTTTGCTTGCTGCAATTTTTTGGTTCTAATATGGGAATGGCTGACTGACATTCCGTTGTTAGCTCTTGTGCCTGTAAGTTGGCAAACCCTAGACATTTTTTAAACTTAATCTCTTTTTAGTCTATCAAATGAGGTTGAGATTAAACGAATTTCTGCATTAATTTCCCTAAGACCTCAGCATTCCTAGTTTGAAAAGCTGCGATATCTTTATTCTCGAGACCTCCAATTGATAGTTTTGCCATCTCATAAACATGGATAGAGATATCACTGGCTAATTGACCTTCCTCTGATTTGCTAGATCCTTCAATAACTATTGTGTTGGAATTTAACTTTAGTAATCCTTGAATAAGTGGATGGTTTGAATTGACGATTAAATTATGATATTCAGGTAGGCCAGGAAGTTTTTGTTCCATTAATGCTGTTATATCATTAATTCTTCTCATTTGTTCTGGTAATAATATTAATGAAGGTGGAGAATTCTCACCTTTAAGACTTTGCACTTGTACGGTCACTTTTTCATTGTTTAGAGCTGTACTAATAATCTTTTTAAGTGTTTCTGACTTTGTATTTCCATCTTTATCTGCGATTTCAGGAGAATCATCTTTAATACTTTCATCAAGTTCGGAGTCAACTCTGACAAAATTTATTTCTTTATTTTTTTCTTCTAACCAGGGAATAAATTGAGTATCAATAACAGTATCAAGTTTTAGAACTTCTTTTCCTTGCGAAGTCCACATGTTTAGTGCTGTTGATTGAGATACTTCATCCGTTGAATATAAAACCTTTTTGTTCTCATCAGTTAACCTATTCTTATATCCATCAAGGGTGGTAAAAGTCTTTGAACCAGATTTTATTAGTTCATTAGTGTCTTCATTATCTGTTGAAGTGTTTTTTGTTGTTGAATATAAAATTATCTCTTTTACTTGTTCGGCAAATTTCTCATCTTCCATAGCTCCTATTTTAATAAAAGGTGATATGGAGTCCCAAATATCAGCATAAAATTGGGTTTCATCTTTCTTTAATGTTTTAAGCTTGTCGGCTAACTTCTTTGCAATGAAGTTACCTATAGATTTAACTCTTCTGTCTGATTGTAATGCGCTTCTGCTTACATTTAAGGGAATATCTGGTGAATCTATTACTCCCCTCAAAGGTAATAAGTATCTAGGAACAATTTCTTTAATTGAGTCGCTAACAAATACCTGATTGCAGAAAAGTTTGATTTCACCACTTTCCCAATCGGCTCTTCCACTTATCTTTGGAAAATATAAGATCCCTTGCAAATTATAGGGATAGTCTGTGTTTAGGTGAACCCATAAAAGAGGATCGCCTTGAAAAGGATAGAGGTATTTATAGAGTTCAATATAATCTTCGTCCTTTAGATTTTGTTTGCTTTCTCTCCATGGTGGATTCATTTTATTGATAACTTCTTCTTCCAGCGAGATTTCAATGGGCATGAAATCGCAATATTTTTTTATTAATGTTTTAATTCTGCTTGGTTCAATGTATTCAATTTCTTCTTCCATTAAATGTAAAATTATATCTGTACCAATTTCTTCTTTATCTGATTCATCAAGTGAATATTGAGGTGAACCATTACATTTCCATTGAATAGCTTTTGAATCATTTTTTGCTGATTTAGTTATTATCTCAACTTCTTCTGCAACCATAAAACTTGAATAAAAACCGAGTCCGAAATGACCTATAAATCCGTCATCGGGTTGTTTGTATTTTTCAAGAAATTCTTCTGCACTTGAGAAAGCCACTTGATTTATATATTTCTTGATTTCATCACTAGTCATTCCTATTCCATTGTCACTAATTGTCAATGTCTTATGTTCTCTGTCAATTGAGATTTTTATTTTTTCATCTTGAGCTGCGATACAATCTCCTGCAAAGGCGGCCATTTTTCTTTTCTTGATTGCATCTACAGAATTACTTATAAGCTCTCTTATGAATATTTCATGATCTGAGTAGACTGCTTTTTTAATTATTGGAAATATATTTTCTGTGTGAATAAGAATAGTTCCTTCTTCTTTAACAGGCATGACTTATTAAAATTTTTATTATCATAGCGATACAAATTTCTGTTTAGGTGTTAAACGCAAAAGTATTATTGATTACAGCTCAATAGTTTTCGAATCCTAACAATTAGTAAAAGTATAAAGTTGATTTATATCAATCTATCCATTCGATTTTTGTACATCTATTGGATTTTAAAAGTTGATTTGTTGCATCATTTGTCTTTTGGGGTTCATGTGAAATTACAGAAATGATTCCCTTGTTATGCCATTCCTTTTGTTGTTTTAATGCTTTATATAAACTTGCACTTTGCTTATATGCGATTAATACCTTTTCATTATTACATTTCATTTCCTCGTTTGAGGAGACTAATTCCCTTATTTTATCAATGCTTAAACTAAATCCAATTCCGAAGCAATTATGATCGCTTGAGCTAAATTTCTGTACCAGATCATCATATCTACCGCCTTTAGCAATGATAACTGGAGCACTTGGAGATGATGAAACAAGTGAAAAGGTTAAACCACTATATAGTTTATATTTAGTCCCTAATGTAGGGTCTAGTTGCACGTCTATCCCCTTCTCTTTTGCTAATGGTTCTATAATATAAAATAATTCCTTTAGGTTTTCAATGTAAGAATTCGATCCATAGATATTTTTTAGATCTGTTAATATTTTTTCGGGTGTCCCTCTCATATTCAAGATTTTTTTTATAAACATTCTTTGTTCATCTTTTACATCTAGTTTACTCAATGCTATGTAATCAAGATCGCAGAGAATATTTTTTATTTGATCTATTTTAGTTGAATCTAGTGAGCTTAAAATAAGTTCCAATAGATATGTATTACCAATAAGCAATGTCATTTTATATTCCTGATCAATTTCAATTATTTTTAATGATTCAATCAGTAGAGACAGAAGTTCTATCTCTGCATTAATAGCTTTAGTTCCTATCAATTCCACTCCGCTTTGGAATGTCTCCTCGATATCAATACCACCATCAATACTTTGATTGCATTTAAATGAAGTACCTGTCGACCAGAAACGAAGTGGCCTTTCATATTCATCAAATCTAGTTGAAGCAGCACGAACAATTGATGCTGTTATTTCAGGTCTTAATCCAAGAGGTTCATCAGAAACAATTTTTAGTATTTCATTGTTCGAAATCCCACCAGCTGCCATTAGTGTTTCTAGACGTTCAATATGTGGCGGTGATATTCGCTCATATCCCCATAGTTGATATAAAGATGAAAGTTTTGATGCAATGAGATGGTTCTTTCTTACTTGCTGAGGATTTAAGTCGCGAGCACCCGAGGCAGGTTGCAATGTCATTATTCTGATCTTTTTATTTCTTTAGGATCACATAAATTAGGACTATTTTCCACCATAAGAGTTAGGAGTTAATGGTCTAATTTTTGCAAGTTCTTTTGTGAGCTCATTTTGTATCTTTGGATTACAAGCTAGAATTCTGCCGGTATTCAGATCAAAATCTCCGGAAGGATAGTTGGAAACTATTCCGCCTGCCATTTCAACTAGTGGTACTCCTGCTGCCATATCCCATTTTGCAAGACCGCGTTCCCAAAAACCATCCACTTTGCCTGAGGCTACAAATGCTAGATCTACTGCGGCTGCTCCTCCTCTTCTGACGCCATGGGTACGATGTGTTAGCCAGCAAAATTCTGAATAATTATTATCTAATACCTCTCGTCTGTCATATGCGAAACCAGTAACTAAGAGTGAATCAGATAAGGAATTTGTGTTCGTGACATTTATCTTTTCGCCATTACAAAATGATCCATGCTCTGGTGAGGCATAATAAATTTCATTTAAAGAAGGTACTGATATTGCTCCCAAAATCGGATTGTTATTCCAAATTAAACCTATTGAAGTTGCAAAAAATGGATATCCATGGGCATAGTTTGTTGTTCCATCAAGAGGGTCTATACACCATTTTAATTCTCCATCTTTTGACTTATAGCCACTTTCTTCAGCAAGAATAGAAATATTAGGAGTCTCTTTTTCTAAATAGTCTATTATTATCTTTTCACATTCTATATCTGCATTAGTAACAAGATCTCCAGCAGTTCCCTTGCATTTTATTGTTTTAATCCTTCCATAATTATTCATTAGTGATTTTCCACCTCTTTCTGCAGCCTGCTTGCCAATATCTAATAATTTATTAATTTCATCATTAGTTAGACCTGCATTCAATGCTGCTGTTTTACAGGAAGGTATAATCATAACTATTGTTTTTAATTATAATAATAGACTGTTATTGGATGATTATATTTATCTTTAAATCAATTTATTCTAGTTAACAAATTAATTATTACTAGAACCTTGTTTGTTATAAATAAATTTAATAAATAAATCCGACATTTAAATTTTTAACAAGAGCTCTATTGTGGTATATATTTAAAATCAGCAATTGAAAATTTTTTATTGCTGATTTTAAGGAGAGGTGGCCGAGTGGTTGAAGGCGCAGCACTGGAAATGCTGTATAGGGGCAACCCTATCGAGGGTTCGAATCCCTCTCTCTCCGTCTCGCGAGGTTTCTTTTGATATAAAAGCTTTAGTGCTTATCCAAATTTTCCGGATATATAGTCTTGAGTTGTTTTTTGCTTTGGTGAATTGAACATGTTTTTTGTTTTATCAAACTCAACTAAAAATCCTATTTTTCCACCTGAAGCTTTATCTTTTTTCTCTGTGTTGAAAAAAGCTGTGTAATCACTGACTCTATTAGCTTGTTGCATATTGTGCGTAACAATAATGATTGTAAAATGTTTCTTTAATTCATGAATTGTCTCTTCAATTTTTAATGTAGACAATGGATCAAGTGCTGAGCATGGTTCATCCATTAAAATCACATCAGGTTCTATAGCAATTGTCCTTGCTATGCATAATCTTTGTTGTTGACCACCAGATAATGAATAACCACTTTCGTTTAATTTATCCTTGCATTCATCCCAAACAGCTGCCTTTGTAAGAGATTCTTCTACTAATTGATCCATATTACCTTTATATCCATTAACTCTTGCTCCAAAGGCAATATTTTCGTAAATACTTTTTGGAAAAGGATTGGGTTGTTGAAAAACCATTCCAATTCTCCTTCTAACTTCAACTGGATCTATATCTTCTGCATAAATATCTATCCCTTCAAAAATAACACTGCCAGATAATTTGCAACCTTCAATTAAATCGTTCATTCGGTTGATTGCTCTAATGACGGTTGATTTACCGCATCCCGATGGACCAATAAAAGACGTAACTTGATTCTTTTCGATATCACAAAATACATTTTTAACTGCAATTGAATTACCATATGATATTGATACATTATCTAGTGAGACTGAAGATGTAGATTTTACATTTTCTTTTTTCATAAGCTTATTTTTATATTAGTTTTGCTCATAATTATACTTTATTTTTTGAAAAAACACCAAGTGTTCCTAACCATCTTGAAAGGATATTTAGACTTAAAAGTAGAACAACTAATATGAATGATGCTGCCCATGCTAGTTGGTTTTGTGCTTCATATGGTTCAAGAGCGAAATTGTAAATTAGGACTGACAAAGAACCCATTTCATAAAAAAGATCATCAAAACTTGTAATGTAGTAACGAGAGAAAAGGGCTGTAAATATTAATGGAGCTGTTTCTCCTGCGGCCCTAGCTAGTGCTAATAATACTCCTGTAGAAATTGAACTAAATGCTGCTGGTAATGTGATATTTGTTATCATTGTAAATTTTGAGGCACCAACGCCAAATGCTGCTCTTCTCATATCATTTGGAACTAATTTAAGTGCTTCATCAGTAGTTTTAATTATTGTTGGAAGCATTAATATTGACAGTGAAATTCCTCCAGCAATACCACTGAACATTGATCCAAATAATATTTTGGTTGAGACAATAATTGCATATATAAATACACCAGCAATTATAGAAGGAACGCCTGCAAGTACATTTGATCCAAACCTTATAAATTTTGCAAACTTTCCTGACTTTGAATATTCAGCAAGAAATATTCCTCCACCTACTCCAACAGGTATTGATATCATTGAAGCAATAACTGTCATTATAAAAGTCCCAGTTATTGCTGGCCCTATTCCTCCTGCTGATAGAAGATCATCACCTGGTGGCTCGGGTTCAAGTATTAAGGTGTCTAAGTTTATATAACTTCCACCTTTAATTAATACATAGCTTATGACTAATATTAAAGGGAGTAAAGAAATGATGGCGAAAAGAGCAGAAATAATAGTTAATGCTTTGTTCCCAATATTTCTAGTAATAGAGGGATTATACTTTAGTGATTTTTGTGAAGTGTTTTTCATTTATTGATATTTTAAGCTTAGTTTTTTTACAATCCACTGGGCAAATATATTAACCATTAATGTTAATATCATTAGGATTAATGCTGCATACATTAGAGAAGAGACCTGGCTCCCATCTGCTTCACCAAATTGATTGGCAAGCATTGATGAAATTGTATATGAAGGAGCAAATATTGACCAACTAAAGTTATTTGAATTGCCAATAATCATTGTGACTGCCATTGTCTCTCCCATTGCTCTTCCTAGTGCTAATAAAACTCCTCCTGTTATCCCAGAAATTGCAGATGGAATTATAACTTGAAAAATAGTAGTCCATCTTGACGCTCCAATTCCATAGGCAGCTTGCCTAAGTTTAGATGGAACTTGATTTAGAGAATCTTTTGAAATCGATGTAATTATAGGTAATATCATTACCACAAGTATTAATATTGCTGGCATCATTCCAGCGCCCAAAGGTTGGGTTCCAAAAAATGGTATAAATCCAAATTGTTTGTATATAATGTTCAAAAACGGTCTGATAAAAGGTTCCATAATAAATACTGCCCATAGTCCTAAAACTACTGATGGAATAGCAGCTAAAAGCTCAACCATTATTCCAATTAGATTTCTTAAATATTTGGGAATTATATTCTCAGTTATAAATATTGCAGTGCCTACGCCCAATGGAATGGCAATTAATAATGAAACAATTGATGTAAAAAGGGTTCCATAAATAGCTGTGAATGCACCGTACTCATCTGTAACTGGATTCCAGGCAGAACTAAAAAGAAACCTCAGTCCATATCTTGAAATCGATTCAGTAGATTCATAGTAAACGACAGCAAATATGGAAAAAAGAACTACGGCTACCATTGAAGCCATGGCAACAACAATATTTTTAAAACCAACATCTACCAACTTCTCTAAAGTTGGTCTTCTTTTTAGTAAAAATTTCGGTGTAGTTGCTTTGTCCACGCGCTGAAGCATTTACTTTATGAATCTATATCTAATCTCAAATTTTTCACTAAGGTAGGGTTAATGATTGGCTTTAAGTGTTGAAGGGTACATAATAAGTATTGAATACCCTTAAAGGCTAGTTACTCTGAGGCTTAAATAAGTATTGCCATGGGGAGAATAGTTGGCATTGACTTGGGAACGACTAATTCCGTTGTTGCGGTGTTAGAAGCTGGTAGGCCTGTTGTTATTTCTAGCGCTGAAGGTTCTAGAACTACTCCATCAGTAGTTGGCTTTACAAAGGAATCGGAGTTATTGGTGGGTCAACTAGCTAGAAGACAATTAGTTCTTAATCCAAAAAATACCTTTTCAAATTTAAAAAGATTTGTTGGAAGAGCATGGGATGAGCTTGAAGAAACAAGTCTTTCAGTTCCTTATAGCGTTCGTTCAAATGATCAGGGAAATGTTCGAATTACCTCTCCCATCACAAAGAGAGAGTATGCCCCAGAGGAATTGATTGGAAATATTATTAGGAAATTAATAGATGATGCTGAAACCTATTTGGGGGAAACTGTTGATTCCGCTGTAATTACAGTTCCAGCTTATTTCAACGATTCACAAAGACAAGCGACTCGTGATGCGGCCATTTTGGCTGGCATCAATGTTGAAAGGATATTGAATGAACCTACTTCAGCGGCTCTTGCTTATGGATTTGATAAAAGCTCTTCTAGAAAAGTATTAGTTTTTGATTTAGGTGGTGGCACATTTGATGTTTCTTTAATGTCAATTTCTAATGGTGTTTTTGATGTAAAGGCAACTTCAGGCGATACACAATTGGGTGGTAACGATTTTGATCAGAGAATTGTTGATTGGCTCGCTGAAGATTTTTTAAAAAAAAATCAAATAGATCTAAGAAGAGATAGGCAATCTTTGCAAAGACTTACGGAAGCGTCAGAGAAAGCTAAACAAGAACTTTCTGGTGTTCAAATCACTCCAATATCACTGCCTTTTATTTCTACAGGCAAAGATGGACCGCTACACATAGAGACGACTCTTAGTAGAAAAATGTACGAGAGTCTTTGCAATGATCTTTTAGATAGATTATTTGATCCTGTTAATACTGTTATTGATGATTCAGGTTGGAATCCTGATGAAATCGATGAAGTTGTTCTTGTTGGTGGTAGTACTCGCATGCCAATGGTAAAACAGTTAGTTAAAACTTTGGTTCCAAATCCACCTTGTCAATCTGTCAACCCTGATGAAGTAGTAGCTATTGGTGCCGCTATTCAAGGTGGGATTCTTTCAGGAGAGTTGAGAGACCTTTTACTGAATGATGTTACACCTCTTTCTCTAGGGCTTGAAACTATTGGAGGATTAATGAAAGTTCTAATTCCTCGAAATACCTCTATACCAGTAAGACATTCAGATGTTTTTAGTACATCGCAATCGAATCAATCATCAGTAGAAATTCATATTTGGCAAGGTGAGAGGCAGATGGCGTCAGACAACAAATCATTGGGTAAATTCAGATTATCTGGTATTCCCCCTGCTCCAAGAGGTATTCCTCAAGTTCAGGTTGCTTTTGATATTGATGCCAATGGCTTATTAGAAGTAAGTGCTACTGATAGAACTACTGGAAGGAAGCAGTCTGTAACTGTTACTGGTGGTTCAAATTTGAATCAAAATGAAGTTAATAAATTGATTGAGGAGTCCAAAATAAAAGCATCCGAAGATAGAAAAAAACGTGCTTCTATTGATCAGAAAAATAATGCTTTAACACTTGTTGCTCAAGCTGAGAGGCGACTAAGAGATGCTTCGTTAGAGTTAGGTCCTTATGGCGCTGAAAGACAACAAAGATCTGTAGAAGTTGCGCTGAGGGATGTTGAAGATATGCTTCAAGAAAATGATTTGCAAGAACTTGAATATGCAGTGGGTTCTCTCCAAGAAGCATTGTTTGGTTTGAATCGTCGCTTATCAGCTGAAAGAAAGACAGAATCTAATCCCATACAAGGCATAAAAAATACTTTTGGATCTTTGAAGGACGAACTATTTTCTGATGATTACTGGGATGATGATCCTTGGGACTATTCACAAAGAGGACAAAACAGAAATGGTGATAATAATTATGGGAGAAGGGATATAGATCCTTGGGATAATGAATACTACCGTTGATCCTAACTATTGGTCTCTATTAGGAGTCTCCCCAGAATGTAATTCTAATGAACTTAAATCAGCCTTTAGAAAAGAGGCAAGAAAATGGCATCCTGATTTAAATAAAAATGATGTCAATGCTGAGGAAAGATTTAAATTAATTAATGAGGCCTATGCCATTCTTAGCGATCCTAAGAAGAGAAGAGAATGGGAGAAACAAAATGAAAAAGATAAGGATATTTTTGATAATAGATTTCCAACTTATGATGAGTATCTAGAGGTTGTATTAGGAATAAAAACAAATTTAAAAAAAGAAATTGATGATATTGATGATCAATATTCAGAATCTTATGAGGACGAATATGAAAACTTTGAAGACACTAATTTTAATGAATATATTCCTACTACTAGTGAACCAACTCCACCACCAACTTTAATTTATGAAGATCAAGAATCAGTTGTAGAAATCTCACCAGAGCAAGCTCTTTATGGTTCTTCAGTTGAAATCCAGCTACAAGACGGAACTCTTGTCGAAGTTTTGACCCCACCATTTGCAGGCGATGGATGGAGATTAAGAATAGAAGGAGCTGCAATTGGTTGTCGCGACCATTTTGTTCAATTAAAAGTACAGACGGATGATGGCTTAAGAATTGATGGCTTAAGAGTTATGTATCGTCTTGAATTATTTCCACATGATGCTTTATTAGGTTGTGCAGTAGATATTCCTACTCTAAATGGTTCTGTAACATTACAAGTACCTCCTAATTCTTCAACAGGAAGATTGTTAAGACTTAGAGGACGAGGATTGGAATATGAAGAATATCGTGGTGATCAAATCGTTGAAATAATTATTGTGTTACCGGATAATTTAAGTGATTCTGAAATTGCATTATATCAACGTCTAAATGAAATATCTATGGAGAATTATTAGGATCATATTGTTTATTCACTTTATCGATTTATAATTAAAATGGTTATTTATTTATTATGCTAGTTCATGTCCTTTTGTATGATGCGGGGACTGAAAGTGAAGGTATACATTCACTTGAACTTAAGGGCTCAACAGTAATCCTTATGTTCGAAGATAAGGATGATGCTGAAAGATATTGTGGGCTTTTAGAAGCGCAAGACTTCCCCACTCCTTCCGTTGAGAAGTTGACAAGAAGTGATATTGAAGCCTTTTGCGTTGATGCTGGTTATGAGCCCCGATATGTCGAAAAAGGCTTTATTCCAAGTACTGATGAAGAGCGCCTCATGATTTCCCCACCACTTTCAAATTTGGAAGTAGGAAATTGGCATCATCAAGATAATATAAGTGATCAAACCTCCTCTAATGATCAGCTTGAAGATATAAAAAAACGTCTAGAAAATCTCCTATGATTAATATTAAGAATAACTCGAATAATAGTAATCATCGAATACTAACTGAGCAGCTTAATATTACATCAAATGAATTAGATACAAAATCAACCCATGATATAGTAAAAATTTTTTCAGAAGCTGATAAACAACCTCAAAAGGCTGTCGAGAATGCTATACCAGAGATAGTTAATGCTATTGATGAAATTACAGCAAGACTTAAATCAAATGGCAGATTGTTTTATATTGGTACTGGTACTTCAGGAAGATTAGGTGTATTAGATGCTTCAGAATGCCCCCCAACTTTTTGTACGAATCCAGATTTGGTTCAGGGTATAATCGCTGGTGGTATTCCATCATTAACAAGAAGTTCTGAATCTCTAGAGGATATCTCTGAGATTGCTATTGATGATCTTAAAGATAGAAATTTTTCAAATAGAGATGTATTAATAGGTATAACAGCTAGTGGTAGAACCCCCTATGTAGTAGCGGCATTAAACTATTCTAAATGTATAAATGCACTAACTATTTCTATTTCATCTGTTCCAAAAAGTGACTCAAATTTGGATAATGATATCGATATTAGGCTGATTACAGGACCAGAGATTCTTGCGGGCTCTACAAGATTAAAAGCTGGAACAGCTACAAAGATGACTTTAAATATAATCTCTACATCAGTGATGATTAAATTAGGAAAGGTTTATGACAATAGAATGATTGATTTAGCAGTAAGCAACGACAAATTAATGGATAGAGCAATTAATATTTTATTTGATTTTACTTCAGTTAATAAAGAAACTGCTGTAAAACTTTTAAAGAAGGCAAATGGATCAGTAAAACTATCTTTATTAATCGCTTTGTCTGGAATGGATGTTATTGAGGCTAATCAATTACTTAATGATTCAAATGGAAATTTAAGAACAGCACTAATTGCGGTTAAAAGTGATTAATTTATAGTTAATTTAAACTTTGGATTCATAATTTACTTTCTGCATGAAATTTTAAAAACAGTTATTATAAAAAAAATTAATTAGAGCTATGTCTAAAGTATTGATGAGCACAGATAAAGGACAATTAACTATTGACCTGTTTGATACTGATGCACCTAAAACAGTAGAAAACTTTTTGAAGCTAGTTAAAGAGGGTTTTTACGATGGCCTTTCCTTCCACAGAGTAATTAATGGCTTTATGGCGCAAGGCGGATGTCCTAATACAAGAGAGGGTTCAAGAGGTATTCCTGGAACTGGAGGTCCTGGATATTCCATTAATTGTGAGATTAATTCAAATAAGCATGTTGCTGGTTCTCTTTCTATGGCTCATGCAGGAAAGGATACTGGTGGCAGCCAATTCTTTTTAGTCCATGCTCCACAACCACATTTGGATGGAGTACATACTGTCTTTGGTAAAACTGATGATATGAAAATCCTTCTATCTATTACTAATGGTACTAAAATTAATAGTGTCAGTCTTATAAAATAGAATTTATATTTATTATTAACTCCATTCAATAGTAATTGTTTTATCTTTTAAATCCCAATCAAATAAAGGTGAATTTTCAAAATTTGAAAGTTCGCTAATTTCTTTCTCTTCAATTAATATATTCTGAGAAGGATGTAAAAGTCTTTCATAATTATCTGTTTTGATTATTCCAATTCTTTCTGTATTTTTCCAATTACTTAGTTCTTTAAGTAGTGACTCAAGTAATCTTTTATCTATTATGTTTCCTTCTAAATGAGTCTTAATATCTCTATGTCTTACGTTCCATATAAATAATGGGTTTTCACATAGAGCTATCAACCTTGGTGCGTTTTGAATAGAAATATTTAAAAAATGATTTTCTGACCATTTATTTGCTTTATCTTCAAAATGTTTTAATTCGTTATTTTGAACTTTACCATCCCAATAGACAACAATGTTTTGTCTTTCATTGGTTAAATTAGTCTGAATATTATTACCAATTAAATGTCCAAGTTTTTCTCTTTTTACCTCAAGATAAGCTGCATTATGATCTCCAGGACAAATCACTAATGGAACTCTAGATTCAACCTGAAGTCCATATCCACCAAGACCGGCTATTTTTCTTGGATTATTGGTTAATAGCTTAAGTCTGTTTATTCCTAAATCTGTCAAAATTTGTGCACCTACTCCATAATTTCTTAGGTCTGCGGGAAAACCCAACTTCTCATTAGCTTCAACCGTATCTAGTCCTCCATCCTGGAGGTTATAAGCTTTTAATTTGTTAACTAAACCTATACCTCTTCCTTCCTGTCTTAGATATACAACAACTCCTTCCCCTTCTTCAGAAATTCTAGACAAGGCCGCTTCTAATTGAGGTCTGCAGTCGCACCTTAATGATCCGAATGCATCCCCAGTAAGACACTCTGAGTGCATTCTTACTAATACAGGCTCTTTTAAATTTTCAGGATCACCCTTTATTATCGCGACATGTTCTGATCCATCCAATTCGTTCTTATAACCAATTGCCTTGAAATCACCAAATAGACTAGGCAATTTTGCTATAGCTTGTCTGTACACAAATCGTTCATTTTCAAGTCTGTAATGAATTAAATCTGCAATACTTATCAACTTTAAATTTTTTTCTTTCGCATATGTTTTTAATTCCGGCAGTCTTGCCATTGAACCATCTTGATTTTGGATTTCACAGATAACTCCTGCAGGAGATAGACCGGCTAACAACGATAAATCTACTGCTGCTTCCGTATGTCCAGCTCTTTTTAATACTCCACCTATTTTTGCTCTTAAGGGGAAAATATGACCCGGTCTTCTCAAATCTATTGGTTTTGTTTGACTATTAAGAGCAACTTGTATTGTTTTTGCTCTATCATCAGCCGATATACCAGTTGATACTCCAAATTCAGGACCGGCATCAATACTTACCGTGAAGGCTGTTTGGTTTGAATCGGTATTTCTGTCGACCATTAAAGGGAGATCTAGTTGGTCTAATCGATCCCCTTGCATTGCTAGGCATATCAAACCTCTAGCTTCAGTCGCCATGAAATTTATTTGCTGAGGAGTTGCAAATTGAGCAGCACAGATTAAATCTCCTTCGTTTTCTCTCTTTTCATCATCAACAACAACAACACATTCACCGTTTCTAATAGCAGCAAGAGCATCCGCTATATCATCAAATTCAATTTTATAACAATCTTCTGATTTCAACTTATTCCTCGTGTTTGTGGTGAAATGGTTCTTTGCTAATTATTCTCAAATGAATATCTCATCATTCTACGAAATAACCTTGATGTTATGGCAATTAGTAAATCGAAAGCTGGGAAGATCGCAATTATTGGAGCATCTGGATATGGAGGACTTCAACTTGTTAAGTTAATAAATGAGCATCCTAATTTTGAGATTTCATCTTTAAATGGAGAGCGCTCAGCTGGTAAGAGCTGGAATCAAATAAATCCTTTTATGAAACTTTTGGAGGATAAAGAGATAACAAAAAGCAATATTGGTGAAATTGCTCAAGATTCTGATTATGCAATATTGAGTCTCCCTAACGGCTTATCATCACAACTAACCCCTTTATTATTGGAAAAAGGCATTAAAGTACTTGATTTATCAGCTGATTATAGATTTAAATCATTAGACAAATGGAAAGAAGTTTATTCCAAAGAAGCTGCAAAATATCAAAGATATGACTATGAATTATGTGAAGAGGCTGTTTATGGCTTTTCAGAAGAATTTAGTAGTGAAATCTCAAAGTCTAGATTAATTGCTTGTCCAGGTTGCTATCCAACCTCAGCTCTTAGTTTACTTATTCCATTTTTAAAACAAGGTTTAATAGAAAGTGAAGGAATTATTATTGATGCAAAATCTGGCACATCCGGAGGAGGCAGAAATCCAAGTGAGCAACTCTTATTATCTGAATGCTCTGAATCAATTAAGCCCTATGGAGTCATTGGGCATAGGCATACGGCAGAGATAGAAGGGATAGCTAGTTACTTTGCTGGTCATGAAGTCAATTTGCAATTTACGCCTCATCTGGTCCCAATGGTTAGAGGGATTTTATCTACAGTTTATGCTCGTTTAAGAGATCCTGGATTAACAGCAGAAGACTGCAAAATTGTAATTGATGCTTTTTATAATAATCAGCCATTTATTGATATTTTGCCTGTAGGTACTTATCCAGCTACTAAATGGGTTAAAAATACTAATAAAGTTATGATTTCAGTTGAAGTTGATAATCGTAATGGGAGATTAGTACTAATGAGTGTTATTGATAATCTTCTAAAAGGTCAAGCAGGTCAGGCTATACAAAATTTAAATATTATGGAAGGACTTGAATCAGATATTGGTCTTCCTAAGATTACTTATTATCCTTGAGACTTGTTCTTATATTCTTTGCTACTTTTGCTATCGCCATAGGTAATATTAGATGTTCCATGTTTTGAATTCTTTTTTTTAAAGTCTCTTTACTATCTTCTTCTTTAATAGGTACTGCAGCTTGAATAATTATTGAGCCAGAATCAACCTCCTTTTGGACATAGTGAACTGTGCAGCCAGTAATAGTTACTCTCTTGTCAATTGCCTGCTGTATTGCATCCACACCTTTAAATGAAGGTAAAAGTGATGGATGTATATTAATTAGTCGGTTTTTAAAACTATTAATTATTTCTTCACCAGCAATCCTCATCCATCCAGCCATAACAACTAGTTCTACCGATAATTCCTTTAGTTTTTTCGTTACCAACGTGTCGTGTTCTAATCTCGAATTACAATCTCTATGATTAATAATTACGTAAGGTATTTTATATTTGATCGCCTTTTTTATTGCTAAGCAATTAGGATTATTGACAATCAAAATAGAAATTTCCGCATTAAGTTGTTTGTTTTGAATGGATTTAAAAATGTATTCGAAGTTAGAGCCATTACCTGAAGCAAGGATACCTAATCTTATTTTTGGGGCAATGGGGAGGCTTGTTTCAACTAATGGACTAATTAGGCTCTGTTCATTTAAATAACAAGATAAATTATTTTCCATATATTCTTTATTATCTTGTTTCATCAAATAATGATTATTTACAGTTAAATATATGACCTTTAGAAGAAATTACAATATATAAATATAAAGACATATTTAATAGTAAAGAAAAGTTAAATCTACATTTAGCTAAACCTAACCTTAGTCAATAAAAACTCTCATGTGTATTTACATTCCTATTTGTCAATTACTAAACATTCGCCATTTGAAAACCATTCTTCACTAATATAAATTAAATTAATTTGTTTAACGGCTCTCATTCGAGAATACCTGCTAACAGAACTCATTAAGGAGTATTATTTTATCAATAATGGCAATAACTGAGATCTTCCAGATGAATAACAACGATAAATGGATAAGGTACTGCGACCTTTTATATAGCGATCATTCATTAGGTTTTTGGCTAGATATAAGCAGAATGGATGTGGATATAAACGATTTTGAAGAATTTAAGGATACTTATTCCAAAGCTTTTGATTCTGTTGAAAGTCTTGAGAATGGATCGATTGCCAATATTGATGAAAGAAGACAAGTTGGTCATTACTGGCTTCGAAATCCGAAGATTGCTCCAACTAAAGAAATATCAGACTCTATTACTAAAGAAATTCAAGATATATCAAGGTTTGGGGCATCAATATTAAATGGTGAAATAACTAGCAGCGGTGGCAAAAAATATACAGATGTTTTTTGGATAGGTATAGGTGGTAGTGGTTTAGGTCCCTTACTTATTAAAGAGTCATTTAAGAGAGATTCAATCGGATTGAATCTTCATTTTCTAGACAATGTAGACCCAGAGGGGATTTCATATAAATTAAATTCTATTCTTGCTAATATTGAATCAACTTTGTTTGTAGTTGTTAGTAAATCAGGTGGCACTCCGGAACCTTTGATAGGAATGGAGCAATCCATGAAGTTTGTCCAAGATAACAACCAGAATTGGTCATCTCGAGCTATAGCAATTACATCAAAAGGGAGTAAGTTAGATGTCTTAGCCACTAACGAAAATTGGTTAGATATATTTGATTTACCTGATTGGGTTGGTGGAAGGACAAGTGTTACTGGTGCTGTTGGATTATTGCCTGCCGCCCTAATTGGCGCTGACATAAACAAGTTTTTAGATGGAGCATCTCAAATGGATGCTCTAACAAGAGAAAAAGACATTAAAAATAACCCAGCAGCACTTTTATCCTTAGCTTGGTACAAATCCGGAGATGGAAAAGGGTTAAGAGATATGGTAGTACTTCCCTATAGAGACAGATTAGAAGTTTTTAGTAGATATCTTCAACAACTTGTGATGGAATCCTTAGGCAAGAAGTTAGATAGAGATGGAAATCAAGTTAATCAAGGTATCGCAGTTTATGGAAATAAAGGTTCTACAGATCAGCATGCATATGTGCAGCAATTAAGAGATGGTGTTGATAATTTCTTTGTTAATTTTATTGAGATTCTTCACGACCCATCTGAGATAGTAGAAGTTAAGAGCAAACGACCAGGAGATTATTTATCAGGCTTTCTTCAAGGAACTCGATCAGCATTGACTGAAGGTGGGAGACAGAATTTGACAATCACATTTAAATCATTTGATGAATCTAGTCTTGGAGCTTTAATTGCTTTATTTGAGCGAGCAGTAAGTCTATATGCAGAGTTGATTAATGTTAATGCTTACAATCAACCCGGCGTTGAAGCTGGAAAAAAAGCCGCTACAAACATAATTAATCTTCAAAAAGAAATTGAAGAACTTTTGGAAGATGGAGAAGGAAGAACTTTAAGTCAAATTAATGAGGCATTGTCCACTGACTCAACTGAGTCGATTTATTTAATACTGAGAAAACTTTCAGAAAATTCTGATCATTATTCAATGAATGGTAATCAATCAAATCCAGATCAATTAATTATTTCGAAAAATTGATTGTTAAATAACTATATTCACTAATTTATTTGGAACAGCAATTATTCGTTTTGGTTCTTTGCCACCTATCCACTTCTGAGCTGCCTCACTTTTAATAGCTATATCCCCTAATTCGTCTTTAGATAGTTTTTTACTAGCATCGATTGATCCTCTAACTTTTCCATTAATTTGAATCATAAGTTTAAAAGTATCTTGTTCAATTGCTGCTGCATCGAATTTAGGCCATGACTGAAGATGAATACTTTGACTATTTCCGATAGTCTTCCAAAGCTCCTCTGCAATATGAGGAGAAAATGGAGAAGTAATTTTAATTAATATTGAAATAACATTAGTTAGAGTTTCATTACTACAGTTATTAACTATTGAACTTATTCCATTCACCGCTTTCATGAGTTCAGATATCGCTGTATTAAATTGAAGATTGTCCAGATCATCAGTAATTTCTTGAATAGCAATATTAATTAGACGTAAAGCTTCATCATCTTTAGACTTTTCATTTTCTATATTTAATCTGGAATTACTTTTTGTTAGTTCTAAAGTATTAATAACAAATTTCCAGAGTCTCTGTATAAATCGATATTGTCCTTCAACATCTGAGTCATCCCATTCTAAATCTTTTTCAGGAGGAGCTTTAAAAAGAATAAACATTCTAGCTGTGTCTGCACCATATTTATCGATGACTAATGTTGGGTCTACACCATTATATTTAGACTTTGACATCTTTTCATAGATAATTTCAATTTTTTCTCCAGTAATTGGATCTTTAGGGTCATTAATATCTTTAATTTGATCTTTTGAATAATATTTATTAGTATTTGGATTTTTAAAAGTAATAGCTTGAACCATACCCTGAGTTAATAGTTTCTTAAAGGGTTCATCGATATTTATTAATCCACAACTCTTTAGAGCCTTGGTTAAAAATCTTGAATAAAGTAAATGTAAGATTGCGTGTTCAATACCACCAACATATTGTTTAACTGGCAGCCATTTATCTATTTCGCTTTTTATAAATGGATTCTCCTCATTTTTAGGGTTTATATATCTTAAAAAGTACCAAGATGAACACATAAAAGTGTCCATTGTGTCAGTTTCTCTTTTTGCTTCAATTCCACATTTAGGACAACTAGTATTTATCCATTCTGTTTTTGTGGTTAAAGGTGACTTTCCTTTTCCAGTTAATTTAATATCAATAGGTAGAGAAACAGGAAGATCCTCGTCTGGGACTCTGACTTGACCACACTTCTTACAATTAATTATTGGAATCGGGCAGCCCCAATATCGTTGTCTTGATATAAGCCAATCCCTTAACTTATAAGTAATTTTTGGTATTGCCCAATTAGCATTAGAACCAAATTCAAGTATTTTTGTTTTTGCAATATCAGACTCAATTCCATTGAATATATCTGAATTGATAATGATTCCTTTATCTACATATGCAGCATTTAAATAACTATCATCTTCATCATTATTGGGTCTTATGACATATTTAATTGGTAAATCATATGATTTAGCAAACTTATAATCTCTACTATCGTGAGCGGGAACACCCATTACAGCTCCAGTCCCATATTCCATAATCACATAATCACCAATCCAAACAGGTATCTCTTTATTATTTGCTGGATTAATAGCATTTACTCCTAGATACATTCCAAGTTTTTTTCTACTATCTGAATTACGTTCTAGATCACTTAACTTTTCTTGTGTCTTTCTAAATTCTTTTAATTGATCAATATCTTTTTCGTTTATTAATTGATCAACTAATGGATGATTTGAAGCTAAGACAAGATAACTTACGCCATAGACTGTATCGATTCTTGTAGTGAATGCTTTTATTTTTTGGTTAAGACTTTTGATATCAAATGTTATTTCAGCGCCGATTGATTTACCAATCCAATTTTTTTGCATAATCCTGACTCTTTCTGGCCAGTCTTTAAGCTTAACTAAATCCTTATTTAGATCTTCGGCAAAACTTGTAATACTTAAAAACCATTGGTTTAAATCCTTTTTCTCAACTTTAGCTCCAGATCTCCAAGATTTACCTTCAGCATCTACTTGTTCATTTGCAAGAACAGTTTGATCAATTGGATCCCAATTTACTGTTGCTTTTTTTTGATAGGCAAGATTATTTTTATGTAATTGATTGAATATATATTGAGTCCATTTATAATAATCTTCTTTGCAAGTTGTAACTTCTTTAGACCAATCTATTGATAATCCAAGTCGATCTAATTGCTCTTTCATTTGTGAAATATTTTTATCTGTCCAGGTAGATGGACTTGTCTCTCTCTCTATTGCTGCATTTTCTGCTGGTAAACCGAAGGCATCCCATCCCATTGGATGAAGGACGTTATAACCTTGCATCCTTTTATATCTAGCCAGTACATCTGTAATGACATAATTCCTCACGTGCCCCATATGTAAAGAGCCGGAAGGGTATGGGAACATTGACAACGCGTAATAAGTATTGTCTTTGTTTACCTCAGTATTTGTTCTATAGAGCCCTTGATTAGCCCACTCTTTTTGCCAATAAGCTTCTATATCACGAGGCTCGTAACGCTGGTCAATAATCTCTGAAGTAGTATTATTCAAGGAAGATCTCCTTCAGTAGTTGATTTGCCAATCAGATAATATTCTCATAAATTGATGCCAAATATGCAAATAGTATTGAAATTACTACCAAGAACGCTTTATTTTCTAAGAACAAAGTTAAACAAAATTTAAATCATGAAAAATAATTTCTCAAAATATCAAGGACTTGGTAACGACTTTATTATCTTTGATGCTCGTGGTAATAACTTAGATAATTTATTTAGTGAAAATAAGGATAACTTTATTGAACATCTATGTAATAGAAATTTTGGCATCGGAGCTGATGGAATTATTCTTATCTTAGAGTCCAAAAATAAATGTTTTGTTAAAATGAGGATATTTAATTCTGATGGTTCTGAACCAGAAATGTGTGGCAACGGTATAAGATGCTTGATTGCTTTTTTAAACGATAATAATGAAATTAAAGATAAGTCTGAAATTCGAATTGAAACTAAGGCTGGTCTAATTCTTACCTCTATTGCTTGTAATGAAAATATTAAAGTAAATATGGGGGAACCTATTCTTTCTCCTGAAGATATACCTACAAAATTGTCAATGAATAATTTAACAGTTCCTAATGGCAGTATTACTATAAATGATCAAATTTTAAACGTGTATGCAGCTAGTATGGGAAATCCTCATATGATAGTATTTGTTGATAATATTCAAAATATACCATTTGAAGAGTGGGGGAGATTCCTTGAAAAACACAATACATTTCCCAATGATACCAATGTTCATTTTGTTGAATTAATCGATAGATCAAATATTAAAGTTAAAGTATGGGAAAGGGGTTGTGGGCCTACACTAGCTTGTGGTACAGGAGCCTGCGCTTGTCTTGTAGTAACATCTAAGTTAGGTAAAACTTTAAACAACGCTAATATTTTTTTACCAGGTGGAAAATTAGAAATTGAATGGCCCAATCAAGCAGGTCCAGTATTAATGCAGGGGCCTGCATTAAAAGTATTTAGTGGACAGATAGATATTTAATCACTCTTCAATATGAATAATATTTATCTCGATGCATCAGCGACTACTCCGCCACATATAGATGTTATTAATAAACTAAAGGATATTCAATCTGAATGCTGGGGGAATCCATCAAGTATCCATAAAGTTGGTGTTATTGCAAGAGAGATTTTGGAAAGATCTAGATTATCAATAGCTAATAAATTAAAAGCTTCATCTGACGACATTTTTTTCACATCTGGAGCAACTGAGTCAAATTATCTTTCTCTTAAAGTTGTATCTAATACTCTTGATAAAGGAAGACTGGTTATAAGTAGCGTTGAACACCCTTCTATTAACTTAATAGCCAATCAATTATTTAATGATGGCTGGGATATTAAATACTGGCCTGTAGATCGTTATGGAATTATTGACCTAGATTTGTTGGAGGAGATGCTATCTCCTCCAACAAAATTGGTTTCGATAATCTGGGGCCAAAGCGAGATTGGGTCCATTCAGCCCATAAATCTCATAGGTATGGAATGTAAAAAACGAAATATACTTTTTCATACTGATGCCACACAGGTTCTACCCAGCGGTCTTATTGATTGGAGTAAATTAAATGTTGATATGCTTAGTGCCTCTGCGCATAAACTTCAAGGCCCTAAAGGTATTGGATTATTAATGCTGCGAAGTGGCGTTCGAGATTTATTACTGAATGATCCTTCATATGGATTTAAAAATGGCTCTATAAGATCTGGGACTGAGTCAGTTCCCCTTATTGCAGGTTTTTCGACAGCAATTGACCTACTAAATGAATATATAGAAGTTAAAGCTAATCAAACTTTATTTCCTGAGAATAATGTTTCACAAATGACTTCTCTTTTAAAAAAAAATCTTGATAAGAATAAACAACTTACTTTTATTGGTCCTCATAAAGAACGACTACCTAATAATCTTTCATTTCTTTGTCATACAAAATCAATGATTCCAATTAAAGGTAGAGAAATTGTTAGATTATTGTCACAACACGGTGTTTATATAAGTAGTGGTAGTGCTTGCTCATCATCTAGTCAAGGACCAAATCCCATACTGGTAGCAATTAATGTTGATAAACCACTCCAAGAATCTGGATTAAGAATAACTATTGGCCCATGGATTTCAAATGATGATATTAACTCAGTTTCAAATATAATATATAAATCATTGCAATCTTTAGAACTTAAAAAACAATGAACATCAAATGAAGAATAAGCTGCCATCAGATCTTATAGAAGCAGAATCAAATGTTTATGAATCAATTCAAAGTTATTTTTTAAGTAATTCAGAACAATCTTTTCTTTCTATCAACCTTAAATTTGAAGGATTAAGAATCAATCCAATAATCTTTCGTTTATCTCATAAACTTACTGAAATTAAATTAGATAATATTTTATTGTGGGCCGATGCTGGCGGAGCGGCTCTTGCTAAAAGAGATAACCCTGAATTGGCTAATAAGATTTTTACTTTTAAGGAGTTTATTAATTCTACAGATTCGTTGAATTCAGTGTTATTAGTTTGTTCCCCTCAACCATATGATATTGAGATGTTTGAGCAAGTATGTTCCCATACTAATTCTTCCATAATTATGATTAATGGTAAGTTAGAAGATCCAATAGTAGGAATTGGAAGTGTCGGTAGAGAAATGAGAAAAAGATTTGCTAAAAAATGGAAAGTAATTTATTTTATTCAGCCATTATCTATGGGTGCATTGTTAAAAAGATTTCCTGATAATTGGAAGCTTTTTAAATTAGAAACTAATGGATATTCATTTGTTAAGTCATTTGATAAACGTCCTGACGATGAAACTATAATACTAAACTTATAATTGTATGAATAAAAAATTATATATATTTATTGGCTTGATTTTATCTATAAATATAGTTAATGGTAATATAATATCATTATATTCATACATTAGACAAAGGCTTAATATTAATACTATAAGTCCTGAAAAGTTTAATATATGTGAACCTTTGCAAAATAAATTGGAAGATTATACTTATAACTTTAATTCTAATATCAGCATTAGTATTTTAGACGATTCTGGGGATTTTATTGTAGATATTAATGGCAAAATACCTAGGATACCAGCATCTAATCAGAAGATTCTTTCAAGTGCTTTTTCTTTAGATATCTTAGGACCTTATTATACCCTTAATACATCATTAAAAGAAACAAATGATGGAAGTTTGTATATTGAAGCATCTGGGGATCCTGATTTTGATAGAAGTCATTTAGGAGAGTTAATTAATGATCTTAATAATAGCAACTATAATCCTAATTTAAAAATACCAATAATAATTAAAAGTATAGATTCAAGTAATTGGTGGCCTTCAAGCTGGTCGAATGCCGATAGAAAAGAAGAATATGGAGCTCCTATTACTAAGTATTCAATAGCTAGTAATACAAGTATTAATTCTTTAAATAATCCAATTAATAATTTTATTTATGAGTTAGAGAATGCTCTAAGAAAAAAGAATTTATCTAAAAAATATTTTGTTAAATCTGTGAATGAAGACAATCCTATTGATTATATTTCGACAATTAAAGTTATCAATTCTGCCCCTTTATATATTTTACTAAATCTTGTAAATTCTGAGAGCCATAATTTTACTGCTGAAGTTATTTTCAGACATGCATTAAATGACTGGTCTCATGATTTTCCTAATCTAAAATACAGTAATTGGATAAAAGATCAAAACTTTAATTCTGACAATTTTATATTTGCAGATGCTAGTGGTTTATCAAGAAAGAATAGAGTAACCACATATGGATTATCTCAGTTTTTGAGAAGAATGAAACTTAACAGATTTTCTGACTATTATTTTTCATCATTTTCAATATTAGGTGTTAGGGGCTCGTTAGCTAATGTAAATGCTCCAGCAAACCTTAAGGGTAGAATTTTGGCTAAATCAGGAAGACTTAATAATGTTAGATCCGTTTCTGGTATTATATTAGGAGAGGCCAAAGTTTTTAGCATTATAGTTAACAATATGGATAATTCGACAAAACATATAATGAGAATATTATCAATAGTTGATGAGATCGATAATTGTAATTAAGTATTATTTAGTGCTAAAAGATCTTTGGCTATAAACTCTGGAACCATATGACGAATCTCGCCACCAAATCTTGCGACTTCTTTAACTACAGAGCTACTTAAAAAACTATGATGTGTTTCTGTCGCGAGAAAAATAGTTTCGTATTGATTATTTAAAGACCTATTTGTATGAGCAACCTGTAGTTCATATTCAAAATCACTCATGGCTCTTAATCCTCTTAAAATAAGATCCGCATTATGTTCACGAGCACAATCGACCGTTAAACCTTTAAAAGCTATTGTTCTACAACCTGCTATATCTCTGGTAGCATTTTTAATCTGCTCTATTCTTCTTTCGCACGAGAAAGTAGCCTTTTTTGAAGGATTTTCTAATACTGCAATGAGAACTTCTCCAAATAAGTCACTTCCTCTTTGAATTAAATCAAGGTGTCCAAATGTTAATGGGTCGAAACTACCAGGATAAAGTGCCTTCATGGTTTTTTAACTTTAAAAAAGTCCATTTCTTTCATAGAATCTCATATATACAAACGTATCAAAGCGCATGACTCTTAATCAGGATGCTAAAAAAGTTCTTTTGCGCAAAATCCCTCATGGATTATTTATATGTGCAGTAAGAGAAGGAGATGAAATAAATGGTTTTACTGCTAGTTGGGTAACACAAGGTTCATTTTCGCCTCCTTTAGTTGTAATGGCAGTTCGCGCTGATGGATCTAGTCATGGAATAATTCAAAGAACTAAGATGTTTTCTTTAAATGTATTGAGGGAAGATCAAAAGGATCTAGCAGCTGTTTTCTTTAAGCCTCAAAAAGGATTAGGTGGACGATTTGATGCTTGTAAATTCACCTATGGAGAGTTTGGTATGCCCTTAATCGAAGATGTAATAGGTGGCGTTGAATGTGAAGTTATTTCAGGCGTAGAACACGGTGACCATACAGTCTTTGTCGCTGAAGTAAAGAGTGCTGTATTGAATAAAGATGGATCTGCATTAAATTTAGCGAGTACAGGATGGAACTATGGTGGCTAATTTAAAGAGACAAGATCGGTGGAATTAACGCCGTTAATTAAGGACAAGTCAAGACTATCGAATTTTTTGAAGGATTTACCAAATGATCCGGGTTGTTATTTGATGAAAGATAGTGAGGACAGATTGTTATATGTTGGCAAGTCAAAAAAGTTAAGGAATAGAGTTAGAAGTTATTTTCGAGCAAGTGATGAATTGAGTCCAAGAATTTCTTTAATGGTAAGGCAGGTTGTAGATATTGAGTTAATAGTTACTGATAACGAAAGTGAAGCCTTAACTCTTGAATCAAATTTAATTAAATCAAATCAACCCTATTTTAATGTTCTATTAAAAGATGATAAGAAATATCCCTATATTTGTATAACTTGGGGTGATAAATATCCAAGAATCTTTTTAACTAGGAGAAGGCGTGAAAGACAGATAAAAGATAAATATTATGGTCCCTACGTAGATGTTTATTTACTTAGACAGACGTTATTTAGTATAAAAAAACTGTTTCCTCTTAGACAAAGAAGAATACCACTTTACAAAGATAGAACCTGTCTTAACTATTCAATTGGAAGATGTCCAGGTGTTTGTCAAGAAGAAATTAGTTCAGAAGATTATAAAAATACACTAAAACGAGTTGAAATGATATTTCAAGGTAGAACAGAAGAATTGAGACTATTATTAGAAAAACAGATGCAATCTTTTTCAGAGTCATTGAAATTTGAAGAAGCAGGATCTGTCAGAGATCAGCTAAAGGGTATAGATAGATTGTATGAATCTCAAAAGATGATTATTCCTGATTCATCTGTATGCAGAGATATAATCGCATTAGCATCAGAAGAGAATATATCCTCTATTCAAATTTTTCAAATGCGATCAGGAAAATTAATTGGAAGACTTGGGTATTTCTCAGATAATAATAATCTCAGTACTTCTCAAATACTTCAAAAAGTTGTAGAGAATCATTATTCAAATGTAGATCCGATTGAAATACCTTCAGAAATATTAGTTCAACATCAATTACAAAATACAGATATACTATCGGATTGGCTAAGTGAATTAAAAAAGCAAAAAGTTAGTATTACAATCCCAAAAAGATCTAAGAAGGCAGAAATTATAAAATTAGTAGAAAAGAATGCAAATATGGAGTTAAAAAGAATAAGACAATCTCATGATAAAAATTTAGTTGAGCTTGACGATTTAACCAATATACTTGATTTAATAAAAATTCCAAAAAGAATTGAATGTTATGATATTAGTCATATACAAGGTAGTGATGCTGTAGCTTCTCAGGTGGTATTTATTGATGGTATTGCAGCTAGGCAACATTATAGAAAATATAAAATTAAGAGTTCAAATATAAAATTAGGACATAGTGACGATTTTGAATCAATGGCTGAAGTTATTACTAGGAGATTTAGAAGATGGGCTCGTTATAAAGATGATGGTGGTGATATGAATAAACTATCAAGCAATGAATCTAGTGTATTAGACAAGGATAATTTGAATGACTGGCCTGATTTAGTCGTAATAGATGGAGGTAAAGGGCAATTAAGTTCGGTATTAGAGGCTTTACAGAAGTTGAATCTTGATCAAAATATAAATCTTATATCTTTAGCCAAGAAGAAAGAAGAGATATTTATTCCAAATGTTAAACAATCATTAGACACTGACCCCAATCAACCAGCAATGCTTTTGCTAAGAAGGCTTAGAGATGAAGCTCATAGGTTTGCAATTACCTTTCACAGACAAAAAAGAAGTCAGCGTATGAAACGCTCTCAATTAAATGAGATTCCTGGATTGGGACCACAAAGAATCAAATTATTATTGGAGCATTTTAGATCAATAGAGGCAATACAAATGGCATCTCTTTCCGAACTTTCAGCAACACCAGGCTTAGGATCATCTACTGCTGGTGTTATTCGAAATTATTTTCATCCAAATGAAAATAAATAATCTATTGATAAATTATTAACGATACTGGGAAAGTTAATCTTTATTATAGTAATGTATAGAGTGATATGAAAGTACGAAACATTTAATAGAATATGATTTTTTCACCTGAGACATATTTATGGTTTAAATCTTTTCATATTATCGGCGTAGTTGTTTGGTTCGCTGGCTTATTTTACTTGGTAAGACTATTTATTTATCATGTAGAAGTGCAGAATGAGAAAGAAGAAATTAGGGATCTATTTAATAAGCAATATACATTAATGGAGAAAAGACTAGCTAATATTATAACAACTCCTGGAATGATCTTAGCTGTCATTATGGCATCTGGATTATTATATATGCAGCCTATATATCTTACTCAAGCATGGATGCAAATTAAATTAATATTTGTAGTCTTCTTACTTATTTATCATTTTTATTGCTATAAAATTATGAATCAATTAACTAATAATCAATATAATTTTAGTGGCCAACAACTCCGTGCATTGAATGAGTTGCCGACACTATTATTAGTAGTTGTTGTAATGCTCGTTGTATTTAAAAACCAGTTTCCTACGAGTGCAGCAAGTTGGTTGATATTTGGTTTAATTCTCTTTATGGCTGCAAGTATTCAGTTTTATGCAAAATGGAGAAGGAATAGGAAACAACTCACTTAGTTAGTATGTCTGATATTGATTCTAATCAATTAATTAAACTAATTAAAACGATTACTAAAAATAGTTGCCCAAATTCTATTAACTTTCACATGCATTCAACATATAGTGATGGAAGTTTAACTCCTAAACAAATTTACTACCAAGCGATTGAATTAAATATTGACCATTATGCAATTACAGATCATCACTCAGTTGATGCATATATTGAATTAAGTAAATTAAAAGACTCTATATATAAAGAGAGATCAAATTTCCCTAAACTTTGGACTGGAATAGAAATTACTTGTCTATTGAAAGGGTGTTTAGTTCATGTTTTAGGTCTTGGTTTTGATCACAAATCAAAATACTTATTACCTTATATTGACCACAATTCTGCTATTGGTCATGAATTATTAGCTTCGACAGTAGTTGATTCTATTCACAATGCTAATGGAATTGCCGTTTTAGCTCATCCCGCTAGATATAAGCTTCCATTTGATCTCTTGATTAATGAAGCATCAAAACTAGGTTTTGATGCTGTTGAAACTTGGTATAACTATGAAAGAGCACATGATTGGATCCCTTCAGAATTTGTATGCGATAAAATATTTGATTGCGCAAACTCTTATTCATTATTATCAACTTGTGGTACCGATAGCCACGGACTATCTCTTCTTAGGCGTTAAATAATTTATAAATTATTATTAGAAGTATTGTTTTCAATTTTACTATCTATATCTGATAGAAATCTTTTAATAGATGATATTTCTTCAATAGTTGCATTTGACCAAAGTTTTCTGTTAGATGCTTCTAGTAATCTTTCAGCGATATCTCTTAAAGCCCAAGGATTGTTTTCACTAATAAAATTTTTCGTATTATTATTCATTAACCAATTATTCACTATAGATTGATAACACCAATTAGGAACTAAGTTTGTAGTTGCATCATAAGAGAATAAATAGTCAAGGCTAGCTGACATTTCAAAAGCTCCTTTATATCCATGTTTTTTAATCCCCTCTATCCATTTAGGGTTTAACAATCTGCTACGAACGACTTTATCAATTTCTTTTGAGAGCTTATGAATTCTTGGACGCTGATACCTTGAATTATCCGCAAAATAGGCTTGAGGGTTTGTTCCACTAGTTTTTTTAATCGCGGAAATTAATCCACCCTGAAATTGATAGTAATCATCTGAATCAAGTATGTCGTGTTCTCTATTGTCCTGACTATGAAGTACTACTTTTACCTTAGATAAATTACTTTCTAATCCATCTTTGTCTTTTATGATTTTACTTGAACCTTCATATCTCCATTTACTCCATTCGATAAAAGCATCAGCGAGTTCTGATTGATTCTCCCAAGATCCACTATTGATTATTTCTTGTAATCCTGCTCCGTATGATCCAGGCGCAGATCCATATATTCTTGATTTTGTATTTCCATTTCTATATGACTCAGCGAGTGGATTATTAGAAGAGGATTCTTTTAAATTTCCAATAAGATTTTGACCTCTTCGAATCAATTCAATTATCTGTGGAAATGCATCCCTGAATAAACCCGAAATTCTTAATGTTACTTCTACTCTTGGTCTGTTCAATACACTGAGGGGAATGACCTCAACGTCAACTACTCTTCTTAAAGTACCGTCCCATATTGGCCTTAAACCCATGAGAGCTAAAAGCTGACAAATATCTTCTCCACCATTTCTCATTGTTGAAGTACCCCAAATTGAAATAGCAAGGTGTGAAAGGTGTTCACCATTTTCTTGTAGGTAAAGTTCCATTATTTGTTCAGCACTTCTTTTCCCTAAGTCCCAAGCTGTTTCAGTTGGTATTGCTCTTATGTCAACAGAAAAGAAATTCTTGCCTGTGGGTAAAACTTCTAATTTCCCTCTTGTAGGCGCCCCAGAAGGACCGCTAGAAATTCTTTTACCGTCTAAAGCTTTGAGAAAATTTGTTTTTTCGTTAGCTGAACTATTTAATAGTTTAGGTAAAATATTATTTAGTAAATGATTTATAAAAATATTAGGTTTTTCATGATCTAGGTAATTTAAAATTTTACTATCAATTTTTATCTTCTTTTTTGAATTAATCTTATAATTAAGTTTTTTAAAACAATGAAACTCTATTATATATTTCCCGATATCATTCAACCAGTCAACTACTTTACCGACTTTCCTTGCATTAATATCTGTATAGTCTTTAAATAAATCAATGTCAACTTGGTTTAAGTTTTTACTCTCTTCGTCATTCCAAGGGTCTAATGTAAACCCTAAATCTTCTGCTAATCCTTGTGAAAGACCGAGAATTCTTCCTGTAGGTACATTAGAAATTGTGAGTGTTAACTCTAATAATTTTTCCATACTCTGATTAACTCCAAAAACATGAAGACCAGTTCTTATTTGGGAATTCTTAATTTCACATAAATAACTCTCTGCATCATCTATTAGTTCCTGTGGAATTAAAGTTTCTTTTTCTTCTTTAAATTTTTTAGATTCAATACCTGGCCATGAATTTTTAATTAAAAGATCTAGTATCTTTTTTTCTAATAATTCATTTCTATTATCATTAATTAATTTAGATTCATAATATTCATCAATTAGATTCTCAATTATTAGTAGGTCATTAAAACTACCCGCATGAGATAGTGGGGGGGTTAAATGATCTATAATGATTGCATGTGTTCTTCTTTTTGCTTGGGAGCCTTCGCCGGGATCATTTACAATAAATGGATATATATTTGGAATAGTAGGACAAAGAATAAATGGAAAACAATTATGACTTAAACCAACCCCTTTTCCTGGTAACCATTCCAAACTTCCATGTTTACCCAGATGTACAATTGCATTCGCTTTAAATGTGTTATATAGCCAAAAATATTGTGCAATATATTTATGTGTAGGAGGTAAGTCCGGCGAGTGTAAATCAGATAAATTATCGCTCTCATAACCCCTATTTGACTGAATTAAAATTGTTATATTTCCAAATCTTATTCCATTAATGGGAAATCCAGACTTTTCTAATTGTAAAGAATCAAGTGGTTTCCCCCATCGATTTGATACCTTTTCTTTAAGGTCTGATTCGAGGTCTTTCCAATAAATTAAATAATCTTGAATATTTAAATATGATTGAGGTTCATTTGAGATTGTCTCTTCAGAATTTGTCCTATGACGAACTATCAGGTTAATTAATTCTTTACTATTAACAGGAATATCTTTATTCCCTAGGTAATATCCCTCGTCTTTAAGCCAGTTTAAAATATTAAATAGGCTTTCGGGTGTATCTAATCCTACTCCATTCCCAATTCTTGAGTCTTTTACTGGATAGTTTGCTATCACGAGAGCTATCTTTTTATTTGAATTATTCGATTGTTGTAGATAAGTCAGATTTTTTATATATTTTATACACCATGTAATATGTTTTTCATATGGCTCTGTTTTATATACAGCAGTTGATAATTCATTATCTGTATATGTAAGGTTTTTAAATGCAACTGGAATTGTACAGATTCGACCATCCACTTCTGGTAAAACAACTTGAATTGATAAGTCAATTGGGTTAAGACCTACTGTAGATTCATTCCACTCAGTTATAGATGAGCTAGATATTAGAAGTTGATATACAGGTATATCTAATCTATCCCACAAGTTATTCTTCACATCATCATGTTTATATTCAACTGATGAAAATGAGGTTGTTGTTATTATTGCTTTTATGTTCTCTTTTTCTAATAAACTTATAATTTGATTCTCTATATTTTTAGATCTAAAACTTTTAATCCATATTATTTTGGCATTTAAGTTGTATTTATTAGATATATCTTTAATTTTATCAGCTAACTCTGTATTACCCGATTGTAAAAGTGATTTATAGAGAAATACGGCAATAGATGGACTATCATTATCATTCCATTTCCATTTTATTAACTCATCATGATATTCAATTAAATCTGAATTTAAATTAATTTCTTCGTCATCAATTATTTTCTCTAAGGCTTGAAGCATATAATTATAGTTTTTTATACCTCCTTGATTTAATAGTGTCTGAATTAAATCAACTTTCTCTTGATTTAAGCTACTAATTTCTTGAACATCATTTGCTGTACTTTCAATTCCAGAGACTACTATCAGATGTCTATTCGGTTTCTCTATTTGCCATAAACCTAATTGTTCAAATCCATAAGACCAGTATGATCTTGACCCTAAAAACCTAACAAGAATAATTTCAGCTGTATTACATGTATTAGATATATAATGATCAATTGATGCATTTGAAGATAAATAAGTTATAGGTAATGCTCTTATTTTATTTTTCCACTTATTATTGTCAGGGAGCTTTAATACTGTAGATAGACAGGTTATATCAGATGTAGCGCTAGTCAGGAAGATAACTGGAGCTGATGGCTGTTCGATAAATGTAATTTCTTCTTGAGGTTCATTGCCCGGAAGGGTGGAAATTCTATGCATTCATTTATTATGTGTAATAAGAGCAGTAAAAACTGAAATGCTGATTGTTTTCATCTTAGCTGGAACTGATAATGCATAATTTTCTTCCATTCGCTTGGTTTGAAGGGCAATGTATACCATTTAATGAGGCGAAGCTATCTATAGCTACTCATGCACTTCATTATGGAACTGCAGCTTTTGGAGGAATGCGGGCTATTCCTGATCCAAATAATAGTAAATCATTTTTATTATTTAGAGCAGACAAACACGCAAAAAGATTATGTCAAAGTGCTAGATTTTTGATGACTGAATTAGATGAGGATTTTGTATTAAAGTCTCTTGAAACATTTATTGTTAAAAATAAACCTACTCAACCTGTATACATCAGACCATTTGTATATACTAGTGATTTAGGAATTGCACCAAGGTTACATAATATAGAAACTAATTTCTTTATTTATGGAATAGAGCTAGGTGATTATCTATCACCTGATGGGGTTACTTGTCGCGTTAGTAGCTGGACTCGCCAGCAAGACAACTCACTTCCATTAAGAGGTAAAATTAGTGGAGCTTATATCACTAGCTCCTTAGCCAAAACTGAAGCAGTAAAAAGTGGATTTGATGAAGCACTGTTATTAAATAGTCAAGGAAAAATTAGTGAAGCTAGTGGTATGAACATTTTTATAGTCCGTAATGGTGAATTAATTACACCTGGTGTTGATCAAGATATTCTAGAAGGTATAACTCGTTCAAGTGTTATAGAACTGGCAAAAAGAGATGGTTTAAAAGTTATTGAACGACCTGTAGATAAAACTGAATTGTTTATATCTGAAGAAGTATTCCTTACAGGAACGGCGGCAAAAATTACCCCTATAAAAATGATTGAAACTACATCAATGAGCAAAGATATGCCAATAATGAATTCATTAAGAAAGAAGTTGAATAAAATTACAGAAGGTTTAGTTCCTGAATATGAAAATTGGGTTAAACGTGTACACATAGATTAAAATAAGACTATATAACTTATTTAAATTAATGATTTTCATTTTTTTAAGTTAAATATATAATTTATGACTGATTTTTTAGGCTATCTCAACTCTGAAAAGAGACCGATATTAGTCTTTGATGGCGCTACCGGCACGTCTCTGCAAGATCAACAACTTAATGCAGATGACTATGGCGGAACTTCATTAGAAGGTTGTAATGAAAACCTTGTATTGACATCAGTCTCCAGCGTCGAAAAAGTACATGAATCATTTTTAAATGCAGGTTGTGATGTAATCGAAACAAATACATTTGGTGCTACTTCAATTGTTCTAGATGAATATGGAATTGGTAATAAAGCGTATGAGATCAATTTAAAAGCAGCACAAATAGCAAGGAATGTTGCAAATAAATATCAATCAGCGGATAAACCACGATTTGTAGCTGGATCTATTGGACCAACAACCAAGCTACCAACCCTAGGTCATATCAGTTTTGATGAGCTAAAAAATTCTTATCTTGAGCAAGCTAAAGCACTTATTGAGGGTGGAATTGATCTTTTTATTATTGAAACCTGCCAAGATGTCCTTCAAATCAAGGCTGCTCTGCAAAGCGTAAATGAAGCTATTGGTTCTGGGAAGAGAATTCCATTAATGGTGTCGGTAACCATGGAAACTACCGGCCAGATGCTTATTGGTAGTGATATTTCTTCTATTACAACAATACTGGAGCCATTTAATATTGATATTTTGGGCCTTAATTGTGCAACTGGCCCGGAAGAAATGAAGGATCATATTAAATATTTATCGCAACATTCACCATTTCACATAAGTTGTATACCAAATGCAGGACTTCCAGAGAATGTAGGTGGCAAGGCTCATTATCGATTAACTCCAATGGAACTTAAGTTCCAACTTAGTCATTTTATTAATGATTTAGGAGTTCAACTAATTGGAGGTTGTTGTGGAACTAGACCGGAACATATTAAGCAACTTTCAGATTTATCTAAAGAGCTTTTATCCTCTGAGCAAAGATTGGATACTCTTTCAAAAGAAAGATCTATAATTCCTGCTGCATCATCAATATATGAGTCTATTCCGTATGTGCAAGATAACTCTTTCTTGATCGTAGGTGAGAGATTAAATGCTAGTGGATCTAAAAAAGTAAGAGAACTCCTAAACGATGAGGATTGGGACGGACTTGTTGGAATTGCAAAATCTCAACTGAAGGAAAATGCTCATGTTTTAGATGTAAATGTAGATTTTGTTGGAAGAAATGGGATCAAAGATATGTCTATGTTAGTCAAAAGACTTGTTAATAATATTAATTTGCCTTTGATGCTTGATTCAACAGATTATGAAAAAATGGAGAGTGGGCTAAAACATGCTGGCGGAAAATGTATTTTAAATTCTACTAATTATGAGGATGGACCAGACAGATTCTATAAAGTAATTGATCTTGCTAAACGATACGGTTCAGCGATCGTAATTGGAACAATTGACGAAGATGGAATGGCTAGATCTGCTTATAAAAAAGCAGAAATAGCAACAAGAGCCTATAAGGATGCGACTGATTCTGGATTAAAATCTTATGAACTTTTTTATGATCCTCTAGCATTACCTATCTCAACAGGATTAGAAGAAGATAGAAAGAATGGTTTAGAAACTATAAAAGCAATTAAGTTAATAAAAGATCAACATCCAGAAGTTCATTTAATCCTTGGAATTTCAAATATAAGTTTTGGTTTATCTTCTAGTGCCAGAATTGTTCTTAATTCTATCTTTCTTAATGAAGCAATTAAGGCCGGTCTTGATTCTGCAATTGTTTCTCCCTCCAAGATTTTACCTCTAAACAAAATAAGTGAAGAAGAGATAAAAATTTGCATGGATCTTATTTATGATAGAAGAATATTTGAAAATAAAGTATGCACATATGATCCTTTAACAACCTTAACAAGTTATTTCGATGATTCAAAGAAACTTTTAAACAAAAGTACAAATAATGATAATATAAAATTACCAATAGAAGATAAACTAAAGAATCATATTATTGATGGTGAAAAAACTAATTTACATTCAAATCTTGATTCAGCATTAATGAAATATAAACCTTTGGTAATAATTAATGAATATTTACTAGATGGCATGAAAGTAGTTGGTGAATTATTTGGGTCGGGTCAAATGCAATTACCCTTTGTTCTCCAATCTGCGGAAACAATGAAATTTGCTGTTTCATACTTAGAAGATTTTATGGATAAATCTGAGGTTAATCAATCAAAAGGAAAATTTATTATCGCTACAGTTAAGGGTGATGTTCACGATATTGGCAAAAATCTAGTAGATATAATCTTATCAAATAACGGTTATGAAGTTATTAATTTAGGAATTAAGCAAGAAGTCAATTCAATAATTAGTGCTCAGAAAGAGCATAACGCTGATTGTATTGCCATGAGTGGACTACTTGTTAAATCAACAGCATTTATGAAAGATAATCTTAAAGCATTAAATGAAGAAGATATATCTGTGCCTATTATTCTTGGTGGAGCAGCCCTGACTCCAAAATTTGTTAATCAAGATTGTGCAAGTGTTTATAGAGGCAAGGTTATTTACGGTAAAGATGCTTTTACAGATTTAAAATTTATGGATTCATATATGAAAGCAAAAGAATTAAATAACTGGGATAATATCTCAGGCTTTAAAGAAGGAGCACCTGAGGGGATCACGATAGGTAATTATAAAAATACTAATACTGATAAAAAAATTAGTATCAATAGAATAAATGATAAGCCTATAGTAGACACCTCAAGATCAAAAGATATATCTCAAATAGATCCTATTAAGCCACCATTCATTGGACCAAAGTTTTTACTAGAAAAAGATATAGACATAACTAAGGTTTATAAATTTTTAGATCGTAATGCTTTATTTGCAGGCCAATGGCAAATGAAACGTTCCAAGCAGATGTCTGCTTCAGATTATAAGGAATTTTTACATCAAAAGGCAGAACCAAAGTTGGATTACTGGATGAATAAAATAATCAATGAAAAGCTAATTAATCCATCATTAGTGTATGGATATTTTCCTTGTGCTAGAGTTGGAAATAACTTAAATGTGTATGATAAAGATCACCAAAGTCTTTTAGGAGATTTTTTATTACCTAGGCAAAGATCTGGAAAAAGATTTTGTATAGCAGATTTTTATAACGACTTAAATAATAATCAGCCTACAGATTATTTGCCAATGCAGGCTGTAACAATGGGAGATTCAGCTAGTGAATATTCTCATAAATTATTTAGACAAGATTCATACTCTGATTATCTATTTTTTCATGGATTGACAGTACAGCTTGCAGAAGCACTTGCTGAATATATACATTCTGTTATAAGGATTGAATGTGGATTTGAAAATTTTGAACCAGATAATATAAAAGATATCTTGGATGTTAAATATCGAGGATGCCGTTATTCTTTTGGCTATCCAGCTTGTCCAGAAGTTTCTGATTCTAGAAAGCAATTGCTGTGGCTTAATGCTAATAAAATTAGCATCTCTATGGATGAGAGTGAGCAACTTCATCCTGAACAAAGCACAACAGCTATTATTGCATTACATCCAGTAGCTAAATACTTTGGAATATAAATATCCTCCCCTATTTAGAAATTAATTTAGAAAATCATTTAATCATTTCATCGATAGATTCTAATACTTCCATCTGAAACACTGCCATTGATTCTGAGTCACTTAAATCAATGCCCTCTCCGGCAGCATTTTGAGTTAATTCCTGAAAGTGAAAAGCACCCTCTCCTGTTGCCAAAAATTCCATGGCTGATGTTTCCCCGCTCTCGCGAAACGCATCGCATAGAGCTATGAAAGCTTCGTCTTCAGAAAAGTCCCAATCCATTGAGGACACATTACTGAATGAGGTTTTACCTCTTTCCCCCCTGCTTTCGTCAACCTTATTTGCCAATAAACTGAAACTATTTTGCAAATTGATAAATTTGAATTTTCTTGTGTTATCCATAAACCACTGCAGTGCAGAGGGTTACGGCGGAATACTGATTTAAAAAATAATTTATGAATTTTATCTTTAATTTTATTAATTCAATAATTTTATTTGAAATACTTTTTTAATCAATAAATGAGTTGATCTTATGGGAATCAAACTGCCTCTAGATACCCTTAAATCGTCTCTAGGGCGTCGAATCCATTGACTGCATACAATTCTTTCATTCATCCTTTGGTCGGCTTATAAGGCATAAATTCCATCATTTAAGAATTTTACTAGGTTCTATCTGCTTTTTAGATTATTGATTTGCCCTTAGTTAATAAGCTTTTATTTAAATTTTAAATTTTAGATTGTTAATTATATAATCTATAAACATTATTTATCAAAGGTTTATTTGAGGTGAAGAGCGAATCTATATGGTCAAAAGCTCTGGACATTAGTAGAAAAGCTGTTAATTGCGGAGCTGTAATTCCTCTGAATACTTTAAAATATGAACCTAGAGAAGAATGCTGTGATTATGAGCTTCGTTTTCTCAAAAGTCCTATACCCAAGTATTTAATAGAATATGGTCCTAAACGAAATCCATTTATTCCTTGGGATACTAGATTACAAATACAACCAATAAATGACAAACATACATTAATATTAAATAAATATCCAGTTCAAATAGGACATATGTTATTAATAACAAATAACTGGAAACCTCAAAATGGCTGGCTAAATGAAGATGATTTTGAAGCTATTCTAAATGTTGATAATGATACTACAGGTTTATGGTTCTTTAATAGTAGTAAAGAGGCTGGAGCTAGTCAGCCTCATAGACATTTTCAATTATTACCAAGACATTATAATGAGAGTATTTGCCCTAGATATGATTGGTTTTGCTCCTTATTAAATAATACGAACGAGAATTATTCTGAAATTTCTCATTGTATTTCAATTAGACAAAGGAATAAAAACAAAAACTCAAGTTCTAACGATTTATTTAGCTCATATAAGTCTATGATTAATGAGATGGATATAGGTGGAATCGATATTATTAATAAACCTTCAAAACCATATAATTTACTTATAACTTCTGAGTGGATTGCACTTATAACACGTAAAACTGATAGGTCTAACGGATTTAGTATAAATGCTCTTGGTTTCGCTGGTTACTTTCTTGGAACTAAAAGATCTGATGTTGATACTCTTATTAAATTTGGTCCAGAAAAAATTTTAAAGGATGTCATATAAAAGTAGTTTAAAGTTAATTTAGCTTTCTACACTAGGAGTTGTTGAATTAATTTGTTCTTCAAGTTTTGATATTGATGCTGTGATGGCTGCAAGCTTTCTTTCATAAGATTCTTTAACGGATATTAAAAAATTTAATTTCTTAGCTTGAAAAAATTTTTTTCTTTCACTCCAGTTTCTGGATGATTCGCAGAAGTTCATTTCAGATTACTATTGGTTCACTTAAAATAATACATAATAATATTGATCTATGTGGCCATCACTTAATTTTAAGATAATATGCTGAGATTTTAATATATTTTGTAATTAGAGATTAATTATATACATTCAAAGCTAAAAGAGTGTTGAAAATAAAAAGGCCATTATTATATGTCTAGATATTAGGATCTTGTGGCGGAAGGGGATGGCAAGGAAGTTAAGAGAATATCAATTGATTTACCAATTGATCTAGTTGATGGCGTCGATCGACTTCGCAAAGAGTGGGGATTTAGAGCTAGAGGATTAGTTTTTGAGAGATTATTAGAGGTTATTTTATCTAATGATTTAGAAGAGGAAATTATTGAGAATGAACAATTAGATTTTAATCATAATAGTAATCATGATTCTTTAGCTCCTAAAAATGGAATAGGCAAAAGGAACCAGGAGGAAAAAGCACTTGTGATAGTTGGTAATAAGAATATTGAAATAAAAAATGTAGCTGTCAATGATGTTAAACCTAAGGATGTTCTAAGGAACAAAAAAGATACTGTCTCCACAGGCATTGAATTACCAGGTTTTATTAGAAAACAAACTACCAACCTAAGAAGAAGTTTGAGTAAAGATAAAACTTTTAAAAATATGGAAGATACCTCAATTACCACTATTGATATTGAAGATTTAATCAAGGCTAAGGATGCTGCCGAAAAACATTGGATTTATCTTTATGGGCAAAAACCTACAGAAAGTGTGATTGAGGCATCTATGATATGGCTTGCTAGAGATATCTGGCCAAATGTAGATGGTACAGAAAGTATACCTTTCACATGGAATGCGGCCTGTAAAATGCTAAATTCCTATTGCAATGAATGGAAAATCGACTCGGTAACTTTTGATGATGTGGTGATATTGGCAGGCGCGCTCGAAGACCCCTTTTCAGCTAAAAACCTAAGAAGTAGAATCCCAACACTAATTCGTAGATTCGTTAATAAATTCAAACGTAGTCAAAATGTGACTTCATTCCAAACGCTTGAGTCTACAATGACTGTTCATGGCGCTCTCAAATTACTAGGTTTACCAACTAAGGCTGGGTCATCCCTAACCCTTTCTTTTATTAGAGATGCCTATAAAGAAAAAGCTCTTTCCAATCATCCTGATGCTGGAGGATCAAACGAATCCATGAGAAAACTAAACGAGGCTTATCAATTACTCAAAGATTTATACAAAAACTAGTTTTCAGATTTCTTATATTGGACTCATCATTAGTCTAAAAGGTAGACTCATACTAGATTAGATAGATTTCTTACGATAGAGTTTTATTATTAAAAAAGTAATGCATTGGATAAAAATACAACTGATAAATCAAAATATTGCTGATGCTTTTAAAAAAAAAATACATCAAAGGCATATAAAGGCATCAATTGCATTTTTAAATGCATAAAAATCTAATTTCATCGTAAGAAGTTTGGACAGGTAAATTTGATTTGATGTAGCTAGACCTTGATCGTGTCCATCTTTTGTCCAATCGGTTTTTATAGGCTGACTTTTATTGTTAATACAAGCTTCTATAGCTCGCATAACTGCTATATAGACAGTTATGCTGAATTAAACCGTTAGATATGCTTTCTTATTTCAAATAGACATAGATTATTGCTTTAAAAAAAATATAAAGATTCTCGTACGTCTTGCATAAGACTCAAGATGGGTCTTATGGTGATTCTTATAAGAGATTCATAAGACAGCTTTTGTCTATTTTTTTGTTTGACATTTATATTTGGAGAAATTTTATTCATAATTAATCTCTAGTCGATAATTTAAAGCAATAAAAATTTAAAAACTCAAAGAACATAAGACACTTTAAAAATTAATTTTTAAAGTGATCTACTAGATCTCCTAATGGTCTTGCTATAAGACTATTTACGAGACTCAGGCAAGACTAATCAGACTAACTTCTGAGGTCCGCGTTTATTTTTTCTTTAAGAGTATTTCTAATTTTTTCGTGTATTGGATTTATATCTTCTTCTACTAGAGTTCTTTTTGGGTCTCTATATTTTATTCTAAATGCCTGGCTAACCGAATCCTCGGGGATAGAAGATCCTTCGTAACGGTCTATCAATTCCACTTTCTCTAAAAGTGGTCTTCCAGATTTCTTTATTAGATTAATTATTTCTATAGAGCTATATTTTTTTAAATGAATTAGAGCAATATCCCTTTCCATGTAAGGAACAGTTGGGTAATCCTTGTAGATTCTTGTCCAATTTGTTTTCCTTGTCGCAGCTTTAACCAAGGAATCAAACTCAAGGTTGAATAAGTAAGTTTCTTTAATTAGATCATATTTTTCTGAGAAAGAAGGGTGAATTTGTCCAAAGAAGCCAATACTTTTTCCTTCAACAAATAATTCAGAAGTTCGACCCGGATGCATGATGTCTTTGCCGGTAAGTTGCTTATCAATAGTTTCAATTCCTAGAACTTCAAGGGATTGATTAAGTTTTCCTCTTGCTTCAAAATAATCTAATGATATTTGTTTTGATGTTGAGCCCCACTTACTTAATCGTTTATTACCAGTTAAAGAACCTGCTAATAAATTTGTTTCAACAAAGCTTTCTTTATCTTTTTTGTATGTCTTTGCTATTTCAAATATCCAACACCCTTCAGCCCCAAATGATACATTTCTCTGAAGAATTTTAAGATGCTCATCCCATACATTAGTTCTTAATCTACTTGTCTCTGATAGTAATGGATTTTTGATTAATACAGCATTTCTTTCCGAGTTATCAGGACCAACAAGTGATGAAGTAACTACTTCTTGAAATCCATTATGGATAAAGGAATTTCGTAAACGTCTTTCAACCAAATTAGCGGGTGTTAGGACTCCTGGCTGAAGAGGATCGGGCATATTTGAATCAAAATTATCATATCCAATTAGTCTTGCTATTTCTTCTATTAAATCGATCTCTCTAGTTAAATCAGAAGATCTGTAAGCAGGGATTTGTACATTCCAACCACTAGAAGTAGACGTGATTAGGCAACCTAGTTTTATTAGAAGAGGCTCAATCTCATCTTTATTAAGATTACGAAGTGTATTAGAACTTTTATCTAATTTGTTATTATCATTGCAACTCAATTTACCTAGAACCTTGTTAATTTTCTCTATTCTAAGATTAACAGAAATATCTCTACTAATAAATTCATTATTAACATGAGTCGATTTAATATTACCACCTAATTCTAAAGAAATTATTTCACTAGCTCTTTTTGAAACTGCCGTTGTCATTTTAGGTGATATACCCTTTTCATATCTGCTACTTGAATCTGTCCTGAGCCCTATTTCTCTACTACTATTTCTAACTGATGTTGGAGTAAATACTGCGGCTTCTAACCAAATTCTTGTAGTTTTAGCACTTACAGAACAATTGTTTCCACCGATAACCCCAGCTATTGCAATTGGGTAATCGCCGCATGTAATTACCTTTATATTTTCATTTAATTTATATTCTTTTTTATCGAGTGCAACAAATGATTCGCCTGATTTACCATTTCTGATACCAAAATCATTTGGAACAACTTTGCTACCAACTATATTATCTAATAGATCTGCATCAAAGGCATGTAGTGGCTGGCCTTGTTCAAACATTAAAAAATTTGTTATGTCTACAACTGGGTTTATACAATTTTGCCTTAATGAATTTAATTTATTAAAAATTGATTTATTTATCTTTCCAGTATTGTCTATATTATCTATATATGTAAGTGAGTAAATAAAGTCTGATCCTATCGTTTCTTTATCTGTTATTTGTGGCTCAAATCTTTCAAAGTCATTATTGAAATTTAAAGTTGGTAATGTTAATTTTGAATTTGTTATAGTTGATATTTCTCGTGCTATACCAGCCATAGACATACCATCAGGTCTATTAGCAGTAATAGCTAATTCTATTATAGTGTCATTTAAGCCAAGATAATCGACAGCATCTGAACCGATTGGAGGAATATTTGTTTCATTTTCTTCAAGAATTTCTATACCTTGATTACAACTTTCAATTCCTAATTCATCCAATGAGCAAATCATTCCTGCACTTTCTACACCTCGTAAATTAGTTAATTTTATTTTTAATGATTTTGATGATAAATAGGCTCCAACCTTCGCCACAAGGACATGAAATCCGGCTTTTACGTTTGGTGCACCACAAACAATACTTAGCTTTTTGGGTAAACCAACATCTACTGAACAAACTTTGAGCTTTTCAGCATTTGGATGTGGTGTGATTTCGTCAACAAAACCAATAACAACATTCTTTGCTTGATCTGATAAGTTTTCTAATGATTCAACTTCAAAGCCTGTCATTGAAAGCTTTTCAGCCAATTCATCAATATCATTGTTAAATTCGACAAGATCTTTTAGCCAAGAAACTGATACCTTCATGATTTGCTCTGACAGGAGTTAAACATAGGTGCTCAAATGAATTTATAAAAAAGGGTGCATAGCCTAGTAAGATTGTACTTTGTTCCCTAGACTCACAAAAGTTGAGCTAAGTTCATATGGCTAAAAAAGGTACCAGAATAGTTGTTACTTTAGAATGTACAGAGTCTAGATCTGTACCAAGCTCAGAAAAGCGTTCTGCAGGTGTATCTAGATACACCACAGAAAAAAATCGTAGGAACACTACTGAAAGACTTGAACTTAAAAAATTCTGCCCTGAATTAAACAAGATGACTATTCATAGAGAAATCAAATAATCATTTCCTTTTATACACTTTTTAAAATGACTAATTCACTATTCAAACAAAAGCTCTCCCCTATAAAGCCAGGAGATCCCATTGACTACAAAGACGTAGAATTATTAAAGAAATTTATTACGGATAGAGGGAAAATTTTACCTAGAAGACTTACTGGATTAACAGCTAAGCAACAAAGAGATTTAACCACAGCAGTTAAAAGAGCAAGAATTATTGCCTTACTTCCCTTTGTTAATCCAGAAGGATAAGATAAAATTCTATTAATAATAGAATGTACAATAAAATAATAGATAATGAAGTAAAAGATATAATATCAAGATTTAAACAAACAAGTAATATAAATATTGCAGTTAAAGACCTTACACATCTTAAAACTTATTCTATTGATGATTCTCAATCGTTTGAAATAGATGATGCTATTTCGTTAGAGAAAATATCTTGTCAGCATAAGTTATGGATTCACATTGCTTCGCCTTCGTCATATTTTGAATATCAATCAGCTATTGATAAGAATGCAAGGAAGCTTATTTCTACTGTTTATTTATCAACTAATACTTATTACATGCTTCCTAAAGTTTTAATAAATGATGTGGTTAGTCTAAGTGAGAAAGAAAAGAGATCATCATTAAGCTTAGGTGTTATTCTTAATGAAGATGGTAGTGTTTGTTCTACAGAAATAGTGCAGAGTAATATTAAAGTAGACTTCAGATTAAATTATACAGAAGCTGATGAACTTATTGATTATGCGCCAAAAGAAGAAGAAGATTTAAGTATTATTTCTGAAATTTTACAAAGTAGAAAATGTTGGAGAAAGAGTTCAGGTTCTATGGAAATATTAGAATCATATGGAAAGATAGTTGTAGAAGATAATAGTCCCACCCTTAAGATAATAGATCCAACTTTATCTAGACAATTAATAAGTGAAGCAATGATCCTTTATGGAAATCTAATCTCAAATTTTACTAAGGTAAATAAAATACCAGTTCCATATAGGGTTCAACAACGTATTAATAAAGTTTCTAACTATAATATAAAATATTCTGATAATAAAGTTTTAGACAATTTCATACTTAAGAAAACTATGGGTAATTCATTTTATTCTATAAAACCCTTGCCTCACTCGAGTTTAGGATTAACATCTTATTTACATGCTACATCACCGATTAGAAGATATGCTGACTTGCTGGTTAACCATCAACTAAATAGATATCTAAATAATATAGATCTTATTTCTAAACAAGAAGTTGAACAAATTACTCATGATATTAACAATCAAGGAAGACAAAATATCATGAGATATAGAGAAGATCAAAAATATTTTCAAAGTAAATGGTTCAAAAATAACTCATTTAAGAAGTATCATGTGATATTACTAGATTGGGTAAACAAATTTAAAAATATTTGTATTTTACACTTTATAGAATATCATTTTTCTACTATATGTAATCTAAAATCTAATAAGAATTTAAATATCGGTGTGAGCTTTAACGTTAAACATATAGACGATAATGATAATGAAATAATTTATTTTGAATTAATTTCATTATCAAAATAAGGGATCAGCATATATGTGCAAGAGTTTTAAAAATACAATATAATACTTAGAATATATGATGAATATGAAATACACAATTACAACACCACTATATTATGTAAATGACAAGCCTCATTTAGGTAGTTCTTATACAACAATCGCTTGTGATGCAATAGCTCGATTTCAAAGACTAAATGGTAAAACAGTGCTTTTTCTTACTGGTGTTGATGAACATGGGCAAAAAATAGAGCGAACTGCAGAAAGTAAAAACCTTCACCCTCAACTACATTGTGATGAAATCACAGAAAAGTATAAGTATTTATGGGATAAATTAAATATTAGTTATGATCGCTTTGTAAGAACAACTTCTAAGGAACACACATCATTAGTTCATCAATTTTATTCCAAAGTTTTGAAATCAGATGATGTTTATATGGGTAGACAAAGTGGGTGGTATTGCGTTGGGTGTGAAGAATATAAGGATGTTGAGAAGGATGATAAAAGCCCAATATGTGCAATTCATAAAAAGGAATTAGAATGGAGAGATGAAGAGAATTTATTTTTTAAATTATCAAAATATCAAAATCAAATTGAAAAATTAATTCAAATTGATGGTTTCATTTCTCCTAAAAGTAGAAAAAATGAAATTATCAATTTTGTCTCAAAAGGTTTAAGAGATTTTTCAATTTCCAGAGTAAACTTAAAATGGGGAATAAATGTTCCTGGAAACAAGGATCACACTTTTTATGTATGGTTTGACGCATTATTAGGTTATGTTAGTGGATCTCTTCTGGAGCAAAAGTCTCCTGAACTCACCGAATCATCTTTATGTAATTGGCCAGCAAATATTCATGTAATAGGTAAGGATATACTTAGATTCCATGCAGTTTATTGGCCTGCAATGCTAATCTCTGCTGGTATGAAAACCCCTCGAAGTGTCTTTGGACACGGTTTTTTAACTCGAGAAGGACAAAAAATGGGTAAATCACTAGGTAACGTGCTTGATCCTATTGAACTCTTAGAATATGGGGGAATAGATGCAATGAGATGGTATCTTTTAAGAGATATTGAATTTGGAGAAGATGGTGATTTTCAAATGAGAAGATTCGTCGATATTGTTAATAGTGATTTAAGTAATACCATTGGTAATTTGTTAAACCGAACAATTACAATGTCTAAAAAATGGTTTAATGAAAATATTCCAATAGATAATAATTTAATAGCTGAATCTCCACTTAAAACTCAATCAGAGTTAAAAATAAAAGAATATATGAATTCATTTAATGACTGTAACTTTAAAAATTCTGCAAACGCAATTATTGATTTAGCTAATAGTGCAAACCTTTATCTAAATGAACGTGAACCCTGGAAGCTAATCAAAGATTTAGCAAATAAAGAAATTGTTGCTCTTGATATATATTCTGTACTTGAGTCTTGCCGAATTATTGGAATATTGCTTAATCCGTTTGTTCCAAATTTAAGTATTAGAATATTAAATCAATTAAAGATTGACTCTTCAGATATCAATTTTATAAATTCATTAGATTGGGGTTTGTTAGATCCTGACAAAGGACTACTTGATCCAAGTCCAGTTATGGACAAGATTGAATTTAACGAAAATTCTATCTTGTGAAATATTTCCAAATCTACTTTTTAATAACACTTACTTTATTCCCTCTATTTGGTTGTCTAAAATCTAATAAATCAACTATCGGGATTGATAATAAAAGCTATATTAATGATTTTGAACTACTTCAGGAAAATCCTAATAATCAAACTAGTGTTAAAATCACTAGTCCTATGGCCATAATTGATCCAACAGATAATGATATAGAAATATTTGATAGCTCAATTGAAATACTTAATAAAAATGGTCAGGACTTTAAAGTTATATCAGGCAATTCTACTTTAAATAATTTATTAAATTCTATTAGAGTTTATAATAACGTCAATATATCATTTCTTAATAATAAGGATTACTACATTACTACTAATTCATTTTATTGGGATTTGAATTCATCTTTGATTGATATAAATAATCCACTTAATATTAATTTTGACAATTCTAATATTATAGCCTCCAACGGATTATATAATATTGATTCAAGCCAGCTCAAAATAGTTAATACTGAATTTAAAAGAAATATCTATAATTCTGATGGTAAAGAGGAAACGCAGGTAGCAATCAAATCTGACTTTGCTAAATGGTTTAAAAAGGATAATATATTAGTTTTTACCTCTAATGATAAACAGGTAGAAACAACTATTAAATTTCTACTTACTCAGTAGGACGTATAACTTATCAGACCATCCTGATATCCATTTCTCATCAGAATTAGTAAATGATCTCTTTGACCAACCCCCAACTATTGTAAGGCCTCTATTTTTAAGAGGATAAACAATCACTGCAGGCAAATCATTTAACACCGGATTAAACTCATCTCTACCTGGAAATAATTCTGTATTAACTAGTGAAATCATTCTTTTTTGATCAGTAGATCTATTGCATATTTCTCCTGGTTTAAAAACTTTATTAGATATCAATCCTCTTCTAAGAATTACTCTGTTATCCCAATATATTAATATAGTACTTGCTGCTGTTGCACTAAGTATTTGCTGACTTCCCCACGCTAATTCATTTCTTTGATCCTCAGATAATTCATTACAAAGTTCAAAACCATTCTTCCCATTTAACTTAGCTCTAGTTGGTTGTTTTGGATTAATTTCAGTCCAGAGATAGCCTATAGTTATTAAAGCTATTGAAGCGATTCCAGATATTGTCTCGGCTCTTACTAAAGTCGGATTAACTTGACTTGATGTCACAACATTTATAATTGATAAAATCAATAGAAATATTCCAAATATTATAACTAAGTTAGAAATTTTAAACATTTATCTTTTAAAACAACATATAATATGAATATATTGATTCTTTATTATACATAGCTGCATCTAACTTTAATTTTATGCTACATCCATATAATATATAAAAAATACTATTAATAGATTTATCCATTAGCTTCTTATATGATAACACCAATTTCTAAAAATTATAAAGGACTTATTACAATTACAGGACCAACAAAAAGTGGAAAAAGTCAATTAGCTGAATTCTTAATAAAAGATCAAAAGTGTGTCACTTATATAGCAACATCAAAACCAAGACCCAATGATCCAAATTGGCAACAGCGTATAGATCTCCACAGGAAGAGAAGACCTGATAACTGGAAGCTCATTGAGCATCCTAAAGACATATGCAATGTAATTAACTCGATCAAAGGTAATGAATCAATATTAATTGACTCATTAGGTGGCTTAGTTGAATATTACATAAGAGAAGATGATGTTCAATGGGAAATTTTCCAAAATAAATTTCTTAATTGCATTACAGAGGATAATTTATGCTTTGTTATTGTCTCAGAGGAAGTTGGCTGGGGAATTGTTCCAGCAACACCAATAGGCCATTTATTTCGTGAACGTCTTAGCACCCTAATTTCAATGATAAGTCGTCACTCAAAAAAAAGGTTGCTTGCTGTTAATGGGATTGCAATAGATTTAGATAAAATTGGTGAACCTATACCATGAATTCATTAAATAATTCTAGACCTCGCGTTGCATTATTTGAACCACGAATACCACAGAATACTGGGACAATTGGTAGATCATGTTTAGCCTTTGAAATGTCGTTAGACATTATTAAGCCAACTGGCTTCAGCTTTGAAGATAAATATTTAAAAAGAGCAGGATTAGATTACTGGGCTTACGTAGATGTAAATTTATATGAATCATTTGATCAATATAGAAATTCATTTATCAACTCAAGAATTATCGCTCTCACAAAAAAAAGTAATAATTCAATATCTAATATTATATATAAAGATTCAGATATACTTTTATTCGGACGTGAGGATACAGGTTTACCAGATAACATAATGAATAAGTGTGAAATAGTTGCAGGGATACCTATGCCAGGGGGTGAGAATCAATTAAAGACTAGAGGAGTTAGAAGCTTGAATCTATCTGTTGCCTGTGGGATAGTTTGTTATTCAGCTTGTTTACAATTAAATTTATTAAGTAAATAGCTTATTCTTTTTATCCAAGATAGTTACAGTACAACACTCCATCATTTATAAAATTATTGTCATCTACCTCTAACCATTCTTTGTATTCATCATAAAGAGCTTCCCTGTTCTCACCTTTTAAATTATTCAGTCGTTTAAGTGACCCGTTAAGCATTACCTCAACTGCTTGTAAAGCTCTAGATTGCTTAGAAGACATAGAGATATCTAATTTATTAGATCTTAAATGCTAAATTAGGTAATTACAGTTTCATTTATTACAGAATTCATATCTAATGTTTACAGAGTTAGAAAACACAAAAAAAGTATTATAAAAACAACTCATTTTGATAGATAGTAATAAAGGAATAAGTACTATAGTAATTAACTAATGGAAATATGGTATTTCTAATAATAGTGATTAATAGAAGAAACAAACATTTATGAAAAATCTAGCTTCTAGATAGTTCTGAAGGCATAATTAATTCAGCTCTAATATTTTTATAAATATAGAGTCACAAAAGCTCTTCTGCCTTAACGTAATAAAATCAATACTATTGAAAGTGTTTAAAATAACAATTATTTGGATAGGTAAATAAATCAGTGAATCATTTGTTAGGCAAGAGAAGTAAATCTGAATATCTGGTACTTTGATCTTTTGTTCTTTTTGGCTTATTTCTTTTTGAACCTCTTGCAGCTTTAAATATGAAAAATTAGGATTTATAGTACATGAAAAAAAGTGATGGAGAATAAATTAAAAGTTACACTAGCTATTCCATAATCAGGAAATAATAATGATGTATCAATTAGTATTATCTGAATTATTAAAAATTATAATTCAATTAAGATCAGTAAAGAACGCGGTACTTTTTAGACTAAGACTTAATTAAAAGCTTATATTTCATTATTCACTTATTCCGTTTCTACGCCAAAATGTTTTTCGAATAAATGTTGCGCTTTTATTTAATTTAATTTATAGTATAATATTTTTAATCCATGAGTTATCAAAGCCGTTTTAAAATTATCAAATTTTTAAGTTTCAATATGCTTATTAAATTTTTTAATTAAGATAAAATTGATAGAGTTCTTTGCAAAAAACAAAATGCGAACTATAGTAAGATCATAAAATAATGTTAATAGATAAAATGAAGTCCATATCAAGCATTTTATCTAAATTAAGAAATCTTTTGCCCTATTTTCTATTAATAGCTGTGTATTTCTTTTTTGTAAATCTAGAAGCAAGAAAAGGAAAATATAACATTCTAAATGCTGATAAAGAAAATATCTTAAAAGGTAATAACTCTAGAATTTATGATAAAAAAATTAGAATAAAAATTCCTGTTATTCCCTATAACCAATAAATTTTTATCTAATATTTAATTTAGAGCTCCTAGCTTTAAATAAGTCTGCTTGCCTTTGTTCAGCTCTATCAAGCTGTTTTTTAATTTCAATACAATGCTGACAGTTACAGTTCATTTTAGAAATTAGGTTAATGAATGAATTGTTTTGATTTTGAAGAACTAGTAATACTCCCTCCGGCTTGGTTGGTAATATGAGTTGGAATTAATAGAAGATACATTAAAATTTAACAACAATTTTCCAAAAAACAAGGATTTTTTATGATCATTAAAAATAAGAGTATAACTTGTTACCTTGAGATTATATTAATCAATGATTTTAAACATACTATAACTTTCGCTAGAGGCGCCCTCGGTTTTTATTACTTTATAATAATATTGATCATTCATAGGGTTAAATTCTAATAGTAACCATATAATTATTTAATACCAATTGAAATTATATATGAATTAATGACATAGATTTTCTGTAGTGAATAAAATCAAGGAAATAAAGTATTCATAAAATCAGTATAATGATAAATTAAAGTATCATTGTGTAGTAGTTTATACGAATACATAATGCTTGTAAATTAATTGTTGTAGATAAATATCTAAATAATTTTATTATTATACTCGGAATACTTCATTATTAATTATTTAATAATGAAATTAGAAATAATCTATTATTATTTATTTGTTAAATATAATTAACAAATTAAATTATTATCTATAATTATAGTTAACATATTTAAATGAATATAAAATTGTTTAAATCAGAGGGAAAATCCTTTTCAATACAAGGTTTTGACAGGACTGTTTCTCTCGCTATTCAAAAGCACTTTCGCTTAACTAATTATCAAATTTTAGTTCTAACTTGGTTAAAGGGACTATGGACAGGACTTTTGCTTTCTCTAGTTCTGCATTATTTTATAACTCACTAATTATTAAATTAGCTACTAACGCATTCAGTATTAATAGATAATCTTATTTAATTAATAATGTAATACTATGTTCATTGTTTTGTACATAATAGATAAATTATAATATCTTCTATTAAGTCACTACTACTTAATATTTTTTAAATATATTTATCGCATAATTAACTCTCTTTGTGTTGTAAGGGGATAACATAACTTTTATTAAATTCTTTTTACTAATCTGGTTATCAGTTTATTTGTATTTAACAGTAAAATAGCTCTTCTGATCATAAATATTTAGTTTAACTAGAATCTTAACTATAATCTCTATAAATAAAAAATCTTATCTATTTTCTTATAATTAATCAAATAGCTACAAATCGGCAAAATGTTCACGCATATTGCCGATCTTTGTAATTAAAACAGTTTATTTCTAGTTGATTTGTAACGAAAAATACTAAATTTGATATCAATATCATCTTATCTATTACTTTTAGCCTCTTTTTATTATTCATGTAATTTTTAAATGCTTTTATTGAGATAGTTTTTTTATTAAATCCTTATTGATTTTTTTAGGTTATCTAGAATTATTATGTTTAGGATTCCCATGATATCAAATGTAGTTTTTCAATACCCCTTAATTTATGATCGCAAAGTGCAGTTTAATCGGTATTACATTTTATTTTTTTTTATTAGCTTAGTAATTCTTCTATTCGAGTCGACTATCAAGGCTAATTAATAAAACACTAGTTATTTATGCAAAACTTTAGCTAATTTACAAAATAATAGAAGTTAGAGCATGAGCATACATAAACTCTCAAATCTTTTTGGTTTTGTAGTGTTGTCCTAATAATACTGGATAATTTATTTCATAATCAATTACTAATTACGTTTCTAATAGATATCATTTGCTAATATCAACCATTATATTCGTTTCCTAGACTAATAGTAATATTAAGCCCGGCAGAAAAGGAACCTAATAAATTTATTAATTATAAGTTAATTGTATTATTTTGTATTTTTTAATTCTGACTAATTATATTTCTACAATAATTTTACTTTTTATTCCTATCATCATTATTCAAAGAATGGCTAGTCATAATTCAAACATTAAAAACATAACAATAGAATTTATTTATCAATCTTCTATTTTTAAATCTGAGTTTGATTATACAAATTTATGATTTTTATTTTTCGTTTTTCTTTTTTATAACTTTTTGTGATTCAGCTCTTGAGAGGTTAGCCTCTATTTGAGCCAAAACTTGCTGCAGTTCAGCTGTTTTGCTCAAAGATGTTTCAGCCATTGTTCTAAGCTTTTGAAGTTCTTTAGAAGCAGTTTTCATAGTGAAAATGAAAAAGGTTGAAATTTGCCTAAATAAGCGAGAGAGAATTACCTAAGAAATTATTAAGGATAATACATGAACAAATTTGCCAAAGATTTTATCAATGTCAATAGATGGAATCGTAATCTGTTGTTAAATGGATGATTAATGTTATAAATAAATGATTTGTGTGAATTAATTATAATTATATTAATGTTCACATACAATTATAAATATAAAGAAAATAATTAAAAAAAAAAGAACATAGAAATATCTATGTTCTTTAATAATTTAAAATCAAAAAAAATTTTTAAAATCAATACAAAGGATAAATTAATAACTAATCATCCTTTCCTTTCTTTTCAGAATCAACAGGTCTAACTGGCTTTGGCAAAAGCATGATAAAAATTCATTCTATATATTTATTTATAGTTGTTTTTAAAAATACGTAAATAAGAATTAAAAGTTTGAAACTTCTTGACACAGAAAATCTATGATTTTTTGGACTTCTCAGTAACCTTTTGATTTTCCTTTCTTGTAAGGGTTGCTTCTAGTTGTGCTAAAGCTTGTTGTAACTGTGCAGTTTTATTCAGCGACGCCTCTGCCTTTGCGCGAAGAATCTGAATTTTTTCTTTTGATTTTGTCATAACAAAAGGAAATTAGCAGTTGAGCCAGCTCATTTCATTTAAATGAAGAAACCAAGACAGTATTTAACTAAGTAAAAGCTAATATTTTATTGTTCCATTATCTACCCGAATGGGGAGAGTATCTATGACAGAAGATTGGAAACCAGTTGATTCTCAAGTATTGGTAGATGCATGGGAAGAAATTAAAGACTGTGCCGAAGGAATACAAAAAGATCTTGCTTGCCCAGACGAGACAATTTCAAAAATGCTAAGATCAGTAGCTGAAACTTTTGATAATACCGTTGAGGACTTACTGGATAAGGCTGAAGAAGATTGGGAAGTAGATAAATAGATGTATTATTAATATATGATTCCAGACTTCTTCCAATCTCCCGAGCCTGTAATACATATTGGCTTATGGAAATCTATAGTTGGACTAGTAATAGTTTTATTTGCAACCTTTGTTGGTGTCGAAGTTAGGATTGGGAATGAAGACGATGAACACTAAAATCAACTATTTTATAATTAATAAATTAAATTAACTTATTCACTATAATTTTTAAGTTAATTAGCTTTCAAAATTATTTTTATTTTTGATAAACCTTTTAATAATTTAGAAGATATTACTATTATGCCTCTATTGTTATTTCATATATGTTCGGCGCAGAGAAAAGAATCAAATTTATTTCATCAAGATTGGTTCAACTAGCCACAATTTGAATTGATAATACTCCTAGGGTTAGAACGTCGGTTTTAGAGGATGGAGTGAATCTTGCGAAATGGCAATATATACTGATACAAGAAGTCAAAGGATTAATGAATTAAATTTGAATATTAACGTAGAAATATGTTGGCTATTTTTAAGTACTAAATGTCAATTTAGGCTTAGTGGAATATCACGAATTTATATAGGTAAGGACAGGTTATATAATTTGGATAAAGTAAGTAAAAAATCTAAATGCAATGTGGAGTTGGCCAACTCCTGGTGATCAATATATCCCAAAAAAATGATTTATTGGATAAAATGCAAGAATAATTCATCAATTTTTACCTATTTAAGATAGACATTGATCAATTGTTTTATGTAAACCGATTCATACTAGAAAAAGTTGGAGACTAATAAACAAATGGATTGAAGAATGAATAAATACTTAAATGATTGAGGATGACGAAGCTAACTGTTGGGGAAGCTTCATAATGTTCCGATCACCCTCAATAAATTCATAGCAATGTTTTTTTGTTTTGACAACAATATTAATTAAAAAATTAAATCGTTATTTGAATTAATTTTTAATTAATAAAAACAAATTTATACGGTATTACTAATTTTTATGCAGATGGGTCAATTTGTGCAAGATTATTTTGGCCCCATGCTTTATGCTTTCTATCCAAATCAGATAATGAATTACATTGTGCCTTCAATTTCAGAAGATATGAAACCTTAGAGATTTTGGTGTAGGTAATTTTATCGGGATAATCAAGTAAAGGCTGATATGCGTTTAAGTAATTACTACTCATAAATAACCTATTTCTATATTTTACATTTACTACATCTCTAAAACAAATTAAAAATCTTTAATATTCTCTTTCTGTTTGCTTTACATGCTGAAGAAATAATTTCATCTTAGTTTCGTAATTCAATATCTAAAAGCGATACATTAACTAAAGACAAATTTCACCAGTTATCCTATGCTATATATATTTTTATGCTATTTATAATAGCTATAATCTATATTCATTAGTAACGGTTTAACATTTCTTTAATACTTTGATCGCGCAAAGCCACAAATTCAATTCCTTGATACTATTCAGAGAGTTGAAAATAATTTAGATCTAAAGATTTCTTCCTTTGAAGACCATACTGAATTATCATGTTGAGCGAAACCCTTTTACTAGCAGATTCGATAACTATGTTTCAAGAAAATTTTCTTGGAAACAGTCAAGGCTTAATCTGTTATTCATATAGGTTTCATTGAGTCAGTGTAGCTCAGCCGGTTAGAGCACAGCATTCATAACGCTGAGGTCGAGAGTTCAAGTCTCTCCACTGACATTTCAACCAAAGTTGAAACCCTAGTCAACAGAAACTAATTGTTAGAATTTTCTAAATTTTTATTCATTAATATTTTCTTGTTAACTAATACTAGATAATGTTAAAAATTTTTAAAGATAATATTATTTCATATCTACTTGATTTAGACGTTCTTTAAATGATGGGGGCGAAGAGTCATCAATTGATTTAGATTGCCCAGCAAAGTAATTTTCATTATTTTGACTAAGCTTATTATTACTAACTTGTTTATATATAGAGAAATTTTTGGCATTATTAAAGTTCACAGATGATTTATTGATATCTGCTTGATTACTCTGACTAGGAATATTAGGTAATGAAATATTGTGTGAGTGTGAACTATTTGAGTTGTTTTTGGTTTCTATAATTGTTTCAGAGGTTCGATTCGTGATTGTTTTTTTCTTATTATTTAAAGGATACTTTTTAACCTCATTTCTTAACTGATTTAATAACTTATAATGATTAGAAGAACTAAATTTTTTAACTAGTGATGGGTCCCAACTTATAGGTTCATTCATTTTTGTAGATTGTGCTTCTTAGATAGAAAGAGAAATTTTATCTGTCTTTACATGATAAATTATAAAGAGGAATAGGGGAAGTTCTTCACTCTCCAAACCAATCAAAATACGAAACAAATTCCATGACGTCAAATGAGTGCCTAAGAGTAGGAATGCAAGCTCCTGATTTTGCTGCTACGGCAGTTGTTGATCAAGAATTTAAGGACATAACGCTCTCTCAGTACAGAGGAAAGTATGTGGTTCTATTTTTCTATCCACTAGACTTTACATTTGTATGCCCTACTGAAATAACTGCTTTCAGCGACAGATATAGCGATTTTAGTAGCAAAAACACTGAAGTTTTAGGTGTTTCAGTCGATAGTAAATTTACTCACCTAGCTTGGATTCAAACACCCCGTAATGAGGGAGGGATTGGTGATATTAACTATCCTCTTGTATCGGATCTTAAGCGTGAAATTTGCCAATCTTATAATGTATTAAATGACGATGGAGAAGCTGACAGAGGATTATTTATAATTAACCCAAGTGGAACAATTATGCATTCAACTATCAACAAAGCACCTGTTGGAAGAAATATTGATGAAACTCTTAGAATCCTACAAGCATACCAATATGTTGAATCTCATCCTGACGAAGTATGTCCTGCAGGCTGGACTCCTGGCGACAAAACCATGAAAGAAGACCCTAAAGGAAGTAAGGAATACTTTTCAGCACTGTAAAAGTAATTAATAATTAAACTTAAGTTGTAGAAAGGTATGAATTAAGTGAATTAATAATATATTCAGATTCAAGTGTTTCATTAACTATTAATTCATCAACAAGAGTATCCATCAACGAAACTTTATCTGAAAGAAGTGTAATTGCATGTTGGATAGCATTATTTGCTATGGCTATTATCTGACTATCAATCTTCTTGCTTGTCTTTTGAGAAAATTCTTTTCTATTTTTCATGATATCCTTACCTAAAAAAATAGAATTTCTTTCTGATTCAAATGCAATAGGACCTAGATCTGAGAAACCAAATTTAGTAACCATTTGATTAGCCCAAAAATAAACATTTTCTAGATCCCTTTGTGATCCTTGTGTAACTTCCTTAGAACCAAAAACTAATATTTCAGCAGCCCTAGAACCAAGTGAAATAACAATCTTACTATAAATGTAACTCCTGGTTAAAAGACCGCTATCTATTGTTTCCTCATCTGGAGTGAAATAAGTCAAACCTGAAATGTCTCCAATGGATTTAAATAATGAGATTTTTTCTAATTTATCTTGTGTTGGTATTAATAAAGCTACTAACGTTTTACCAATGATCTGATAAGCAATTTGTCTTTTCTTAGTGGGATCAGAGAGGGGCTTAGACAATAATCCAAATCGTGCTTTGTCAAGTGCCTTATCTAGTTCAATATTGCTAATTATGGATTTGTTATTTCTAGCAGCATAAATTGCAGACTCATTAAGAAGGTTCTGCAAATCAGCTCCTGAGAAACCAGGCGTCATTGTTGCCCAGTCCTGAAGATTCACGGAATCACATAAAGGTTTTGTTCTTGCATGCACAGACAAAATCTTATGTCTAGCTTTTCGATCAGGAAGGGATATGTCTATACGACGATCAAATCTACCCGGTCTTGTTAACGCTCTGTCAAGAACATCAGGCCTATTGGTTGCTGCAATTACTATCACTCCATTATTCGCTACGAATCCATCCATTTCAGTTAGGAGTTGATTTAATGTTTGCTCTCTCTCATCATTACCTCCTCCAATTCCAGTTCCCCTTTGTCGTCCAATTGAGTCAATTTCATCAATGAAAACGATACAAGGAGATTTTGCTTTTGCATTTTTAAATAAGTCTCGAACTCGTCCAGCTCCAACACCAACAAACATTTCAACAAATTCTGATGCAGAGATAGAAAAGAAAGGAACATCTGCTTCTCCTGCAATTGCACGAGCTAAAAGTGTCTTACCAGTTCCTGGAGGTCCCACCAGCAAAACGCCCTTAGGAGTTTTCGCTCCAAGGTCGATCAATGTCTGTGGATTCTTTAAAAAAGATACTATTTCTCTCAATTCATCAGATTCTTCATTTAACCCAGCTACATCATCAAAAGTATATTTTTTAACAACATCATCTTTTACCTCTAAGGAACGACCAGAAAAACTCTGCAAATTATTCAATAACTTGGTTGATCTTCTTATTAAAAATGAAAGCGATAAAACAAATATTAATGTAAATCCAAAACCAGTAATGAAATTAGCTAATCTCTGTTCTGATTGAATATCTCTTACAGTAAGAGGAATATTATATTCGTCAGATAGACGAAGAATCTTCTGATCATTATAAAAAATCGGAATTATATTTGTCTCTCCATTAGTAAATTCAACTACAACCTCTCTCCTATTTGGGATTAAAATAATAGAAATAATTTCACCACTTTCAATATCCGTTAATAATTGACTATAGCTTTTATCCATTTGATTATTAAATCAACTAATTCAAAAGAATTTATAGACAAACTATAGTCAAAACGATAACCAACTTGTGCTTATATAGAAAAAGAGACAAGAAGTTTGTTTTTTCTCAAGGGTTTTTGATAAATTGGAGCATGACGTTATAAAATAAAAAATCAGTAAATGTTGAGCAAAAATGGCTGTACCAAAGAAGAAAACATCAAAAGGGAAGAGAAATCAAAGGCATGCTACCTGGAAAGGTAAAGCTGCTGTAGCAGCAGAAAAAGCTTTATCAATTGGAAAATCAGTACTTACTGGAAGAGCCCAGGGATTTGTTTATCCAATGAATGAGACATCCGATGAAGAAGCCGATTAAGGATAATTAAGAACCAAGCTTAAAGGCTTCAAGGATTAGGGCATATGTAGAACCAATTCTAAAACTATTAATAGACATAACAATCAAAGAAAATTTAGATATAAGGGATGATCGGATTGATATTTCCATAATTAATAGTATTAGAATAGCTAGTAATATTGTATTAATAGATTTATCTAACAAAAAAGATATTAAACTATTGGTAAAATAAAAACCAAAAAGTAAAGAAAGTAATATAACACTTCTTTTAGACCAGGAATCAGTGATAGTTGAATCGATAAATCTAGCAAGTGAATCTACAAAATTTGTGAATTTAGTTTTTTGCATATTCAATTAATAATATTTGACAGATAATTAAAATCAACATTATTACTTATTAATTTCTTGCCGTAAATTAGTTTAGAGGGCTTATCGACATTGCCAAGGCTATTAACACATGCATTTGCGTTCCTGTTAATACTTTGAATAGAGTGCGCCCAGGGGGGGAGTGTCAAAAGACAATTAATATTTGCAGCCTTAGCGGCTTTAACACCAATCGAGGAGTCCTCAATTGCAATACAATTACCTGCCGACTTCTTACTTAATTGAAGTGCTAACTGATATGCATCCGGGAATGGCTTATGTTTACTGACATCTTCATATGTAATTATTCCTGAAAAATATTTCAAATGTGAACTCAGTGAGGTTCTTAAAAAGGGTTCCAAGGAATCTCTACCGCTAGTAGTAACAATAAATTGCTCTATATCAAAACATGAAAGCTCATTAATTAGCCTATAAACTCCTTCTCTCACAGTGATGTTTCCAGATTTAATTAAATTCTTGTAATGAAGACGCTTTCTAGTTTGAATTTTGGAACAATCGCTATCCGTAAGTTCACTATTTATTTTGTTTCGAAAGTATACGATACGGTTAAAACCTCCTGAAATTTTTAGAAGATCCAAATATTGGTTCTCATTCCAATTCCAATCCAAAGCAAAATCCTTAAATGCCAAATTAAAAGCGACTCTATGCCCACACAATTCAGTGTCAGCTATCGTTCCATCTACATCCCAAAAAACTGCTTTTAACTTATTCATGTTATTTCGGTACATACCAAATATAATTATTTTTACTGAAGAATCAATCTAGGATAAGCTTTTGAAAACAGATAATCATCAAGTCAAAAATTGGATATTACCTAAGCCAATAAATGAAGGTGAACTAGCTAATGTTAATTTAAATACCACATTAAAAAAGGTCTTAATTCGAAGAGGCATAGATTTAAATAATGAATTTGATGAATATATAACTCCATCAGAACTACCTAATCCGGAGTTACATTTCAATGATTTAAACAAAGCGACACTAAGAATAATTCAAGCATGCAATAGAAAAGAACAGATTGCGATATGTGGTGATTATGATGCAGATGGTATTACAAGTACAGTTCTTTTAGTTGAACTATTATCAAAATTAGGTGCGTTAGTTAAGCCTTTTATACCATCAAGACAAGATGAAGGATATGGATTAAATTTAAAAATGATAAATGAAATTAACAATCAAAAAATAGGACTTATTATTACTGTAGACAATGGTATCTCAGCATTTGAAGCAATTAATAAATCTAAAGATCTTGGAATAGATTTAATTATCACTGATCACCATAAAATACCTGATTTGCCTTTAGATATATTTTCTTTAATACATCCTGATAGAACACCTATTAACTCTCCATATAGATATTTAGCAGGTGTTGGAATTGCATACCTATTAGCAAAAAATATATGTAAAAAATTAAATTTTGATATTAGCGATACTACAGCAAATGAATTCTTTTGTATTGGAACTGTTGCGGATATGGCACCTCTAAAAGGAGCTAATAGAAAATGGCTTAAAGAATGCTTACCAAAAATGAGTACTACAAAAAATAAAGGTATTAAATCTATATTGAAAAAGTTATCTATGGATAAAATTGGAATATCTACAGAGGACATTGGTTTTAAGATTGCTCCATTAATAAATGCAGTTGGTAGAATTGGTGATCCACAACTTATAATAGATCTTTGTACAAATGAATCGAAAGACTGTATAGATATACTTACTAAAGAATGCTTTGATACCAATAAAAAAAGAAAATTAATAACATCATTAATTGAACAAGACGCATTAGAGATAGCACATAGTCAATATAGAAATGATAGAAAATTTTTAGTGCTAACGAATAGAGAATGGCATCCTGGAATTATTGGTATTGTAGCTTCAAGAATGGTTGATAAATTTAATTTACCAACAGCATTACTTGCAGAGGCAAATGATGGTAACTTTAGAGGATCAATAAGATCTAATAATTTCTTAAAGGTTAATCTAGCTTTAGATCAATGTAATGATCTTCTAATAGCTCATGGAGGACATTCTGCTGCTGCCGGCTTTTCTATAAAGGAAGAAAATATTCATAAGCTTAAGGAAAGGCTTAATAATATAGCTATTATTGAATTTAAAAATATTAATTTAAACAAAACTATAAAACCAGATGCTTGTGTTAGTTTTAAAGAAATAAATAAAGATTTCTATAGACAATTAACTTTGATTGGACCATTTGGAATAAGTAATCCAGCACCAATATTTTGGTCAAGAAAATGTAAAATAATAGAAGTGTTAAAACTTAAAGGTGACCATTTAAAAATGATACTAGATGATGGTACTTCAATAATAGAAGCAATTAAATGGAACGGGATTTTACAACTAAAGAAAAATGATATAATAGATATTGCCTTTTACATTGAAAATAATAGATGGAAAAAAACGAACATACTTCAATTAAATATTATAGATATTAAAACTCATAAAAAAGTAATAGATTTAGTATTACATAATAAATTATACAAATGTCAATTAACAGACGATAATAATATTTTAATTACAAACGTTAAAGGTCAGTGCATTAGATCAGATTTAACTAATACTTCAGAGAATCTAAATTCAAAACATCAATTATTTGTTAACAAGATTCTCTCTTTTGCAAAGATTGCGCTAGGTGAAGCTGCCTAAACTTTAAACACCTCTTCTATAGAAGATCAAAGCAATGATTGCTGGTCCTGCAAGAAAGACTGCTACTAGAGGCAAAAGGTTTCCCATGTTTTTTTGAAATTTTTTACATACTACTAAAAAACATGCATACCTACGAAATAATTAAAAAATTTTGATGTTTAATCATTTCCTATACGGGGGGCCATAAACATTAGGGGATTTTTTGGAACAGCTTAAAATAAGATTTTAGGCTGTGATTTGAAATTTACTGATGGCATGGCAAATATTTGGATAATTCTAAAATCTTAAAATTATTGCGATTTTAATGAAAACTTGATCATTTAGAGTATAGGTTTATATATAATATGTAAATATTATATAAACAAAAAGGATAAAATTACTTAATTGGTAATAATGGGTCAACCTAATTCAAATTCTAATCCAGAAAACAGTGAATCAAAGGATTCTAATCCTTTTTTAAGTATATTAATTACATCTTTTAGTACAATTTTTCTGGCTGAGTTAGGAGACAAGACACAACTTGCAACATTAATTCTTTCTGCTCAATCCGGAAGACCAATAATTATTTTCATAGGTGCAGCCCTAGCTCTTATTTCAACAAGCCTTCTGGGGGTTCTAATCGGAAGATGGATAGCAAATAACTTACCAAGGCAAAGATTTACAGTAGTTTCAGGAATAATTATGTTAAGTTTAGGAGTATACCTAGTAACTCAGGGTTTTATTGACTTTATTAAAATTATATCCTGAAATAGTTTAATGATACTAACTCTCCTTTTTACAACATTTGTCACGGTATTTCTAGCTGAAATGGGCGATAAAACTCAATTAACAACAATAACCTTAAGTAGTACAACTAATAAACCTCTAGCAGTATTTATTGGCTCGTCTATAGCCCTTATATTAGCTACTCTTTTAGGGGCTTTAGCGGGAGGGTCAATTGCTAATCTAATTCCTGCATACTTGCTTAAGCTACTATCTGGAATTGTATTCTTAATCATAGGAATTAATCTTTTAGCACAAATCAAAAATGAATCAACAGATGATAGGTAGTAAGCTAAGATTATTATTAATAAATATAGTCTTCATTTTTTAAAGACTTAAACCAAATGAAATTAAATTAAATTGCCATTTTTATTATGACATCAGTCTTAAAAATACTTGAAAGTCTTGATAGAACAGACGGATTAGAAATTTCAAAATTAGAAAAATCATTAAAACTTACAAAAAAGCTTGATAAGGATAATTTAAACATTGCAATTAAAGCTCTAACAAAAATTGGCATACTACAAAATACAAATGACGATAAACTGGCAATTAATAATGATATTGGTTTTTTGCAAGGTAGACTTCGTTGTAGTAGTAAAGGATATTGCTTTGTTGTAAGAGAGGATCAAGGAGAAGACATTTACATTAGAGAAGCTAATTTAAATAATGCCTGGCATGGTGATCTTGTAATTGTATTAATCACAAAACAAGGAGTAAAAAGAAGAGCACCTGAAGGAACAATACAATGTGTATTACAAAGATATAATGATAATTTGCTTGCAAGGGTCGAGCAAGAAAAATCAACTGGAAAATTAAAGGCCTATCCATTAGATGACAGGTTACCTGTTATTATTGAGCTTGAAGATGATATAAAAGTTCAAAAAATACTATTAGATAAGGATGTAATATATGAAATAAAGATTAATAAATATCCTATTGCTCAATTTAAAGCAAAAGCTTCAATAATAAGACAGTTATCAATAAATGCTGGTGTAGAAGGTGATATAGAATTATTACTTTCTAAGAACAATGTATGTAGAAATGTTGATCCACCTAAAATTGCCCCTAGGAAAATCCCATTAAAAGGAAGAGAAGACTTTACGACTCAACCTTCACTTTTATTTGAAAGTTGGGAATCTACAAAATCTCCATCGCTGCCTGCATTATTTGCTCAACCCTATGAAGGCGGAAATAGAATCTGGATACATGCCCCTACTGTTTCTGAAAGAATAAATTTAGGTGGGAAGCTTGATAAATATCTAAAGGAAAAAGGTGAAGTCATCTGTTTAGGAAATAACTGGTTAGATTTCCTTAATGAATCACTTAGATCAGCTTCTCAATTTAAACTTAACGAAGAATGTGAGGCCATATCTTTATTGATAGATATAAACAAAGAAGGCGATATTATTGATTGGAAATTTGTACTCAGTATTATAAAACCTGTCAAGTTGATTACACCAAATCACCTCAAAGCTATTAATAAGAGAAAGGCTACATCGAAGTCAATTCCAATTGCACTTAAAGGTATTAAAGATAATTTAGAGGTTATCTATACCATTATATATTCTTCAAAGCTTATCAATAATACTAATAATGTAAATATTAAATTAGATGAAAATATTCCAAATTTAGAAAGATTAAGTGAATTACAGAAGGCCTTTCCAGGCCGAGACTTTTATGGTTGGTCAAAAACCTATGACAGCTGCGATTCACAGTCAATATTAGATATATATATTAGACTTTCAAGTAACATTCTTGCTAAACATCTAATTGGATTTAAATTACCCTTTATTTATAAACAACATGAAGAAATTGATCAAGCATCAATTAATGAATTAACCAAAACTGCTTTAGCATTAGATAAAAAGATAATTGTTAATGTTGATGGGACTGTAACAACAACTGAGTTAATAAAATCATTTGAATCAAGTAACGAAAAGAAAATACTCCATAAACTAGTTAAACATATAATTCCTGGCATACATTTAAAACTTCATAAATTTGATCCTCAGATAGATATAGAGGATTTAAATCTCGAGGTGAGCTTCAATAATATTGAATCTCCGTGGTCTTGCCCATCCTTAAATTACTGGAACGTATTTAATCAATTTATATTAACTTCACTTCTAAAAGAAGGTAAAAATAAACTTACAAGTCGCAGTAAAAATATCATTCATTTAGGAAATAAAGATAGCTGGAAACATACTAATTGGGAAATATTTCCTCCTAAATTAAAAGAAACTATTGATAATCACTCAAACCTAAGATTAGTGCAAAATTTAAACGAAATTAGAAAAATATCAAAAACATTCAGAAATAATATAATATCAATTGCACAGGGTAGGGAAGCTCAGAATATTATAGGAAAAGAAGTAACAGCAATTATTACCGGTGTTCAAAGTTATGGTTTTTTTGCTGAAATAGATGATATAACTGCCGAAGGATTAGTACATGTAAGCACTCTAGGTGATGATTGGTACGAATATAGATCAAGGCAAAACCTGTTAGTAGGAAGAAAGAATAAAAAAACTTATCAACTTGCACAAAAAGTTAATGTTAGAGTTTTAAAAGTAGATATTCTAAAAAATCAAATTGACTTAGAGCTTGTAAAAGAAGGTGATTCTGAATCATTAAATACTGATGATATTGGATCTGATAATTAATAACTAATGAACAGTATTGTAATCGCGATTACGGGAGCTTCTGCCATGCAAATAGGGGAGCGTTCAATACAGGTATTGTTAGAGAATAATCAAACAGTAGATTTAATCCTTAGTAAAGGTGCATATGAGGTAGCCAAAAGTGAACGTAATATTAATATCCCTGTTGAACCAATTGCTCAAAGTGTTTTTTGGAGAAATAAACTAGATGTGAGTTCAGGCAAATTAACCTGTTATAGATGGAATGATCATTCAGCCCCAATTGCAAGCGGGAGTCATAAAACTAAGGGTATGGTTATTGTTCCTTGTTCAATGGGAACTCTAGGAAGAATAGCCTCTGGCTTCTCATTAGATTTAATTGAAAGATGTGCTGATGTTCACTTAAAAGAAAATAGGCCTTTAATAATTTCTCCTAGGGAGTCACCGTTAAATTTAATTCACATTGAAAATATTAAACGTCTAGCAACTGCAGGTGCATTAATTGTACCGCCTATTCCAGCTTGGTATACAAACCCACAAAAAATTGAAGATATAATAGATTTTATTGTAGTTAGATTATTTGATTCACTTGGAGAGGACTTAGATTATATAAAAAGATGGGATGGTCCAAATAAATGAAATTGAATTATTTAATTAAAGCTACACCTTTTTTGTCTACATTATTACTAATTATTTTTCTAAGTATTAGCAATAATAAGCAATATACAAAATTAAGAATACTAATTTGGAATACTCCCTCACTTACATTAGGTACTTACCTTGCTATATCATCAGGAACTGGTTTTATACTCTCTTATTTTATAACAACTAATATCGCAAAAATAACTCAAGAACTGCCGAAAAGATCACTGAGATTTAAAGAAGATGATCATAATGATGATATCAAGGAGTACAAAGAATCAAGTACGGAAATATCCTACGATAACACCTTGATTGAGAGAGATATTAAAGACCCATCACCTACAATTAATGCTAGTTTTAGAATAATAGGCAAAACTCAAAGAAATAATGAATATTTTATTAATAACAATAGTAATGTTACATATAACGGCTCTAGTCATTATGAAGAGCAATACGAAGATCAGAATGAAAACAACGAAACTATTAAGCAATCAAGCAAAATTTCAAGTGATTGGAATGATGAATCTTTTTCAAATTGGTAAAAAATAAAATCAACCAATATTTTTAATTAAAAATATCTCAACAATCATCATTATAAATTTGCTAAAATAAAAATATGGAAAATCAACCCAACTCTAGCGGTAACGGTTCTAATAATGAAGTAATTAAGGCTGAATCTGATTATTTAGATATGCCCGAAACTGCTTCTCTAGGCAAGAAAGATCCGAACATATTAGATAAACCTGAAGCAGCCTCTGACATCAAAGTAGAAATTCCTCCTATCCCAAAGAAACCAATAAAACCTCCAAAGCTAGAGGATAAACCATTTGAAGAATTTATAATTAAACATTTAATTCCTGGATTAAAGTCATCTATAGAAGAAAAAGGGGCAATTGTTAAAAATATTAAATTAATCGAAGGTAAAAGGCCTGTTGTTGGTGGAGAGTGCTGGATTGTTTTTTGTGAATTGTCTGAGCAAAGAAAATTTTGGCTTTGCTTTGATAAAGACTTAATAACTTCCGATAAAACTATATTATTGGCTGAGTCAAATTCAGAACCAAGCATTGTCGAATCCTTTCTAATTGACGAAAGAAAGACTACATTACCTTTATTAATATCAAGAGTTTTACAAAGACTAAATGGTCAGAAATGGTTAGGTGATAATTAAACAAATATTTATTAATAATTAACTGATATGTCTTACTTATTTATTCATTTGATTAAAGAATAACAAAAATCATGACTTCTTAAGATTCAAATACGCAGTTAAGCCATTCAAATGCCATAATAAAAAAAAAAAAACATTGACAAACACATTACTAACTAAACTAAATGAAAATTTGTTATTTCATACTTTTGACGAAAGATTAAAACCACAAATTGAAGAATTATTGTCTCTTGGCAAATCCGCTGGAGCTGACCTTGTAGAAGTCTTTCTTGAAAAATCTGAGAACATATCTCTTCTAGCCGAGCAAGATGATATTTCAAATGTAAGTCCTTCTTTTGGTATTGGTGCAGGTATTAGGGTGTTTCATGGTAAAAAAGACGGTTTTGTTAGCACAAATGATTTATCAAAAGCTGGTCTTCTCTTTGCTCTTAACCAAGCATTAAGGATGCTAGGTCTCACAACTGGAACTAAAAATAATTACAAATTTGTAGGTTTATCAGATTTGAAGGATTTTGGTAAAAAAAAGATTGATTGGTTAGACAATTCACCTGATCTTGATGAATCGACTCTTAAATTACTTCAAGCCACAAAATCACTTGCTAATAAAAACAAAAATCTACAAGTTAGAAGAGCTAGTTATTCCAGGAATTGGCAAGAAGTTCTTGTAGCGGCATCTGATGGAGTATTTGCTAGAGATATCCGTCTTCATCAAACTGTTGGAATAAATGTGATAGCACAACAAGATAAAAACAGATCGTCATCTGCAAGAAGATATGGAAGTTCTGGTAACCCTGATGATTTAAGAAACTGGGAAATCGAAAAAAGTGCCTATGAATTAAATGAAAGTGCTCAGAGAATGCTTTATGCAGGCTATGTGGATGCAGGTCAAATGCCTGTTGTTCTTGCTAATAAATTTGGAGGGGTCATATTCCATGAAGCCTGTGGTCATCTTCTTGAAACTACTCAATTAGAAAGAGGTACCTCTCCTTTTAATAATTCTATAAACAAACAAATAGCTCACAAGTCTGTAAGTGCGGTAGATGAGGGAATTTCAAATCATGCTTTTGGTTCAATATCTATGGATGATGAAGGTATGGAACCTCAAAATACATTACTAATAGAAAATGGCATATTAAAACAATTCCTCTCAGATAGAGCTGGCTCTTTAAGAACTGGTCATCCTAGAACAGGTAGCGGCAGGAGACAAAATTTCTCATTCGCAGCAGCAAGTCGCATGAGAAATACGTACATTAAACAAGGTAATTTTTCTCCTGAGGAGTTAATTAAAAGTATTGATGATGGACTTTACTGTAAATCAATGGGTGGGGGTAGTGTAGGTCCAACTGGTCAATTTAATTTCTCAGTTGAAGAAGGCTATTTAATTAAGAATGGAAAACTTGATAAACCAGTTAAGGGTGCAACATTAATCGGCGAAGCAAAGGAAATACTACCAAGAATATCAATGTGCGCTAACGACCTTGATCTTGCAGCGGGTTTTTGTGGATCTGTAAGTGGAAGCGTAAATGTAACTGTGGGGCAACCACATATAAAAGTAGATTCAATAACGGTAGGAGGTAGATAAATGAATAAATCACTTACAAATCAAAAAATAGGTACATTAGATGCAGAAGTTTTGAATAATCTTTTAGAAAAATATAGTAAAGAATTAGAAATATTAAAATGGGATATGGGAGCATCAGTAAGTAACGATATTTCTGTTCAAGTTCAACATGGAAATGCTAAACAACTAAAAGGTTCCCAAAGAAATTCAATGACATTAAGAGTATGGAATAAAGATAATCAAGTAGGTGTAACAAGTACTTCTGACATAACAAGTGAGGGTATTAAAAAAGCAATGAGAGGAGCAATAGAAGCTAGCCTTTTTGGAAATAAAAAAGAATCTCCAGAGTTCTCTCCTTTAGCTAAAACCAAATTAGAAGAAGTAAATTCTCAAATTTCCAATACTCATACAATTGATGAATTACTTAACATCCTAAAAAATGCTGAAAAAGATCTTATTGATACTCATCAATCAATAGATTCAGTACCCTATAATGGATTAAGCGAAAGTTATATGGAAAGGATCTATATAAACAGTGAGGGAGCTAATAGACATATGAAACTGTCACAATCTTCTATATATTTATATGCAAAGGCAGAGGAAAAAAACAAAAAACCAAGAAGTGCAGGTGGTATTAGAATAAATTCTAACCTAGATAAACTTGATATACTTTCTTGTATTAATGAAACATCAGATAAGTTAATTAGCCATTTAAATTATAAAGCTATCGAGACGAATAAGTATTTAATTTGTTTTACTCCTGAGGCCTTTCTTCAATTAATAAATGCATTTAGTTCTATGTTCAACGCACGATCAATTATAGATGGCTTAAGTTTAATGAATGAGCGTTCAATAGGTAATCAGATTTCGGTTTCTAATTTAAATATTAGCGATGAAGGCCTTCATCCTGAAAATGTAGGAGCTTTCAGTTTTGATGGAGAAGGAACTCCAACACAAAATATAAAACTGATCTCTAATGGAATATTAACCAATTTTCTTCATTCAGAAGCAACAGCAAGAAAATTCGGCGTTAAACCAACAGGACATGCTGGATTAGGCGCAAAGGTATCAGTATCCCCTGATTGGCTAGTTGTAAGCAAAAGTGAATCTGAAATGGATAAAGACGAAAGTTTATGTATTAAAAATACACTTAAGGAATACATATTAATAGATGAACTATCTGCGATTCATTCTGGAGTAAAACCTAGCCAAGGTTCATTCTCATTACCCTTTGATGGTTGGATCGTTAATGATGGTAAAAGAACTTCAATTGAGGCTGCAACAGTTGCAGGAGATATTTTAAAAGTATTGAAGAGTATTGTTAAAATTGAAAATGAAAATATTGTCACACATCAAGGAATAAGTCCACATGTTTGGGTTGAAAACGTCTCAATAACTGGTGAAGCGTGAAGATAGTTTTTTGGGGTACACCTAGATATGCTGCCGAAAATCTAACTAAAATAGTTAATGCTGGTCATGAAGTAATTGCTGTAATTACACAACCAGATAGAAAGAGAGGTCGAGGGAAAAGCCTATCACCGTCCCCAGTAAAACAAACTGCGATAGACATCGGAATACCAGTATTTACTACTCAGTCAATAAGAAAGGATCAAATTACAAAGGAAATACTTATAAGCTTGAAAGCTGATATCTATATAGTTGTAGCTTTTGGTCAAATTCTTCCTAGAGAAATATTAGATCAGCCACAACTTGGATGCTGGAATAGTCATGCTTCACTGTTACCTGCCTGGAGAGGAGCTGCTCCTATTCAATGGAGTTTAATGAATGATGATCCAAAGACAGGTATTTGTATTATGTCAATGGAAGAAGGCTTGGATACAGGACCGGTTATAGAAAAAGAAACAACCGTTATTAATGATTCAGATAATTTAGAGATTTTGACTAATAGGCTGTCAAATTTATCATCAAAACTATTAATCAAATCACTTGAGAGAATTAAAAAGACTAAAAAATTAAGTAAATCGTTAAGGTTACATAAATTAAATGCTATTGATCAAAATAAGTTGACTGGTATTCCTAGTTATGCAAGGCAATTAAAAAAAGAAGATTATTTAATTGATTGGAATAATAGTGCTCGAAGAATAATAAAAAAAATACAGGGGTTATATCCTAATGCATATACACTTTATAAAGGTAAAAGAATAAAAATTTTAGAAGCTAGCATATTAGGCAATAATATACAATTAATTGATGATCCACTAATATTCAACGATTCAATAGAGGAGAGAATACCTGGAGAAATAATTATAATAAATAAACAAAATGGGATACAAGTCAAGACGGAAGATAATCTTATTCAAATTAAATATGGTCAGCTAGAGGGTAAAAAACCTACAGAAGGTTACACCTTATCATTGCAATCGAAAATGAAAATTAAGGATATATTTTCAAGCTAAGAATTATCATTATTATATTCTTTGTATGAAAAACCCCAAAGGAAAAGACATAACATAATTAAAAAGAATAAATATTCGGGTATAACTAATTGGTATAATATTAATTGAATTATTAACTTAAAACCTATAATACCAACTGCGATATAACCTGCTTTCTCTAAATTTGTATAGATTTCTAACCACTTAATGAATAATCCAGATGTGAATCTTAATGCTACAACACCGATAATTGCTCCAGTAATAACCAAAAGAAATTGATCACTGATTGCAACCGCTGCTGTAATACTATCTATAGAAAAAGCCAAATCAGTTACGGATAATAAAAGAATAACATTAATTATCGAACTTTCGTTTTTGTTTATATTGTTTTCTTGATTGTAATTTGTAGAATAATTAGTAATGGAGAGAAATTTTGATAATGATAGAGAAATCAAATAAATACCACCAATTAGTTTGACGGGCCAAAAATTTAATATGAATTGAGCAGTAAGAATTACAAGTATTCTCAAAATTAATGCAATAAATATCCCTATATTCAGAGCTTTTTTTTGAAGATCAATATTATTGAGTTTCTTAGTTATGGAAGCAAGAGCTACTGCATTATCAGCAGACAATACGAGCTCTAATGAGACAATGATTGGTAATAGTGGGGCTAGCTCGACCCATCTATCTATACCATCAAGTAACGGAGTTAAGGATCTGAGAGATGCTGAATCCATTAAATTACGGAAAAAGAGCTATTTACATTGCCTGTTTGGTATATTTTAACTCTAATGATTCTAATTAGGGTTAATTCAGAAGGGTTATGAGAATCGAATCAAAACTTTGCCATATATCCGAAAATAAAGCAGTTGTTCAAGTAAATTGCTGGGTTAATGACAAAAATCTAGGAAGTGCATTGGCTGAAGGGCCATCAGTTGAAGTTGCTGAGGATAAAGCAATATCAAGACTAAAGAAAAGGATATATGCAGTCACAAATAATGAATCCAATATCAAGTCAATTAACGAAGAAAAACTGAAAACTCCATTGAAAGCTGAATTACCTAAATGTGAAAAAAATGATGATATTATTATTAATCATGAGCCAATTGATTGGAGTAACGAATTATCAGCAATAGATTATGAAATTAAAAGGTTAAAATGGTCTAGAGATGATGAAAAGAATTTTCTAGAAAAGAAACTAGGATATAACAATCGAAACAAAATAACCAACTATAGTGATATAGTCAATTATCTAACTCTTTTAAAAAAGACTGAAAATCACAATCAAAATAATTTAATTAATATAAACATTAATAGTTTAATGGAAGAGTCAGAGATTATACTTAGGGATTTGTCATGGGATCATATACAGGGAAGAGAATATTTACAAAAGAATTTTAATGTTTCATCGAGGAAGGAACTTAATGAGAAACAATTAATATCTTTTGTTGCAAAGCTAAAATCAATTAAAAATCAAACTCTACATCAATAAACCTTCTCAATGAGAGAAAAGAATGTTATGGTAATCAGAATATATTATGTAATAAAGAATAGTGTCATTAGAGTCAATAGCAAATTATTTAGAAGATCATCAGTTAACAAATGAGTTGGCTGATCGAACAAATAGAGAAGAAAGATTAATATTAACTTGTACATCCCGTACAACAAAAGCATTAATCACGACTTCACTTGCTAGAAAAAAGTCTAAAAAATTACTAGTAATTGTCCCAACATTAGAAGATGCGACAAGGTGGTTGCCACTATTAAAAGATTGCGGTTGGAGTAAGACATGTTTATATCCTACGAGTGAAGTATCACCATACGAATCTGTACAGATAACAACAGAAATTATATGGGGACAATTGCAAGTACTTAGTGATATATTTGAGTTAAATGAAGATGAGTATATCGCAATAATTGCGACAGAAAGGGCATTACAGCCACATCTTCCTCCCTTTGAATATCTTAAATCAAAGTGTATTAAAATAACTGTAGGTGATGAAGTAAACCTAAGTGAGTTATCATTAAGATTGAGTGAATGTGGATATAGTAAGTCTAGTAATATCGATCAAGAAGGAACATGGACCAGACGTGGAGATATTATTGATATTTATCCAGTTAGTAGTGAATTACCAATTAGGCTAGAGTTGTTTGGTAATCAAATAGACAAGATCAAAGAATTTGATCCAATATCACAAAGATCTCTTGAGCAAATTGATAATGTATGTATCACGCCTACAGGCATAGATCCATTAATAATTAATAAGCTTACATCAATTAATGATAAGGATATATCATGCTTATTTACAGATAATGAGTACTCTGGGTTAGTAAACTCAAATGTACTTATATCAGCTAAAAAATATTTAGGTGTTGCATTCGACAAACCATCTTCTTTGTTAGATTATTTAGATGATAAAACATTTATCGTCGTAGATGAAAGGTTACAAGGACTATCTCATGGTAAAGCTTGGTTTAAAATTGCCACAGAAAGTTATATCGAATTTATTACTAATTCAGAAAATAAAGATTTAATTAAAAATATATATAAAGCTAATTTGCATAAAAATATTAATGATATTTATGAAGGATTGAATTATTATAGAGGATTTGATCTAACTGATTTTGATGCTACAAAAGGCAAAGATAATGTATATAATATTTCAAGCAGGCATCATCAATGGCTTCCTAATCAATATGGAAAGATCAGCTTAACATTAAAAGATTATATAAGAGATAAATATTCTATCTGGATTATTTCAGCACAACCTAGTCGTGCAGTTTCTCTTTTAGAAGAACATGAATGTATTTCAAAGTTTATTCCTAATAATAATGACCTGAATGGAATAAAAAATGTTCTTGAAGACAACATACCCGTAGCTATTAAAAATCATAATGATGGCGAAATAGATGGTTTTTATCTTCCAGCATGGAAAATCGCATTAATAACAGATAAGGAATTTTTTGGACAACAATCTATTTCTAGCACTGGCTATATAAGAAGAAGAAAACAAGCCCAGAGCAAAAAGATAGATCCCAATAAGATGAAGCCTGGGGATTATGTAGTTCATAGAAATCATGGAATAGGCTTATTTCAGAATATTCAAAAGTTAAATATTAATGGTGAGTCGAGAGATTACCTTGTAATAAAATATATGGATGGAAAACTAAGCGTTGCTGCAGATCAACTTGGTAGCCTAGGCAGATATAGGAATTCCAATTCTAAGACTCCCACAATAAGTAAATTAGGCGGTGCTAATTGGAACAAAATAAAGGCAAAAGCTAAGAAATCAGTTAAAAAAATTGCTATTGATTTAATTAAGTTATATGCAGAACGAAGTAAAGAAAAAGGTTTCAAGTTTCCAACTGATGGTCCTTGGCAAAGTGAATTAGAGGACTCATTTCCATACTCACTAACACCTGATCAAGCAAAAGCCACAACTGAAGTTAAATTTGATATGGAAAGTGAAAAACCTATGGATAGATTGGTCTGCGGTGATGTTGGATTTGGTAAAACAGAGGTCGCAATACGAGCAATATTTAAAGCAATTACGTCAGGAAAACAAATAGCATTATTAGCACCAACAACAGTATTATCTCAACAACATTGGAGAACTATTTCTGATCGATTTGCCCCTTACCCTATAAAGGTATCTTTACTTAATAGATTTAAAACTATTAACGAACGAAAACAAATTGTAACTGGACTTAAAGAGGGGAAAATTGATGCTGTTGTTGGTACACATCAGCTCTTAAATAAAAAATTAGTTTATAAGGACTTAGGTCTTCTTGTTATAGATGAGGAACAACGTTTTGGTGTTAATCAAAAGGAAAAAATAAAGGAATTAAAAAAGAGTGTAGATGTATTAACACTGTCTGCAACGCCGATACCACGTACACTCTATATGAGTCTTTCTGGTGTTCGTGAAATGAGTTTAATAACAACACCACCACCATTGCGTAGGCCAATTAAAACACATTTAGCACCACTTGATAATGAAATCATAAGAAGTGCGATTTCCCAAGAAATCGATAGAGGAGGCCAAATATTTTATATTGTTCCTCGAATAAAAGGGATAGAAGACGTAGCTGAAAAATTAAAAATAATGATTCCAAATGTAAAATTATTGATAGCACACGGGCAAATGGAAGAAGGAGCACTAGAAAATGCAATGCTATCATTTAATTCTGGAGATGCAGATATTTTACTTTGTACAACTATTGTCGAAAGTGGATTAGATATTCCTCGAGTAAATACTATTTTAATTGAAGATTCTCATAAATTTGGTTTATCTCAACTTTACCAATTGAGAGGCAGGGTTGGCCGTAGTGGGGTTCAAGCACATGCATGGTTGTTTTATCCAAGTGATGAGAAATTAAATGAGACTTCAAGGCAACGCTTAAAGGCCATAAAAGAATTTAGTGATTTGGGAAGTGGTTATCAGTTAGCAATGAGAGATATGGAAATTAGAGGCGTAGGAAATATTTTAGGTATTGAGCAAAGCGGACAAATGGAGACAATAGGATTTGATTTGTATATGGAATTATTACAAGAAACTATCGCCGAAATCCAAGGACAGGACATTCCTTCTGTTGAAGATACCCAAATTGATTTACCTGTTACAGCTTTTATCCCTGGAGATTGGATAACTGATCCAGACGAAAAAATAAATGCTTATAGATTAGTCACACAATGTGAAAGTAATGAAGCGTTAGTTCAATTTGCTAGCAACATGGTTGACAGATATGGAACATTACCAAAGGCAGTTGAATCACTTATAGAAGTAATGAAATTAAAAATAAACGCTAAAAAGTGTGGCTTTTCGAGAATCAAATTGTCCAAACCTAATGTTGAGCTTGAAACAACGATGGATGAACCAGCTTTTAAGTTACTTAGAAAAGGTTTACCAAACCATCTTTATGGAAGATTTATCTATAAAAAAGGGGATCGTTACTCTTCCGTGACTATTCGAGGTCTCGGTATTCTGGATGGCGATAAACTTCTAGAACAACTAACTGAATGGCTAATGCTAATGAATTCTGAAATAAATACTTAATAGATCAATAAATCAAAGCTAAAAAAACACAGGTCAATCAATCAATTGGATGACCAAAATGTTTTTAATGTAAAAAATTGCTATAGTCACCAAAATTTGAGTATTTTTACCTTGGGTGAAGTAATAGAAATCAGTACTAACCAATATGGGTTAAGTCTCTTTAGCGGAATGATAAGTCTTTTAGCTTTAGGGATCTATACAATTTTGACAGTAGATGCAAGTAACGATGATGATGATTCAGACTCTGGAAGTGGAGGTTTGATGCAACCGGTGAATTAATTTGAAGATTAATTAGATATTAGTTTTGCAAGTCTTTCTCTAAAATCACCCTTAGCAATTCCACCTTTTAGTTCACCAATAATTTCAAATTCTCCCTCAGGTTCATTAACTAATAAATAAGTGGGCCATCCCATACCTTCTTTTGTTGGATATTGTTTTAACAGTATTGGTCTATATTTTCTATAAACCATAGTATCTTGTAGTTTTACGCTAATAAATTCAATTCCTAATTCATTTGCAACTTTAGAATCAAAGAAGCTCATCCTGTGACAAGTTCCACAATCTTCAGAACTAAATTTAATTAGAGAATAGGACATAAAAAAATTCTATTGACAACTAATACTAAATATAACTATCAATAAAAACTAGTTCAGTTATTAGACTTATTGTTTCTTGCAATAACAGAAAAGAAAGGATCACTTTCGGCTGAATAAAACCCTAAAAGCTTTTTATCCTTTGTTTTTTCGTTGAATATTTTTTCAATCCTCCAGCCATTCGTAGAGATAACACTATTTACATATTCTATTCTTTTTTCTTCAGATGAATAAGTCCAGATATTTGGAGCTTTAGTCCAGAAAGCCCTATTAGTGAATGAAATTATCAATAACGAATCAGATTTGATAACCCTTGAGAGTTCTAATGAAACTTTTTCAGGATATTGGAGATATTGCCATCCAGCAACGATTAATCCTACATCAATAGACGAATCTTCAATAGGCAAATTTTGAGTCTTATTAAAATTTTGGACCCAGTACCTATCCAGTCTTTTATTAGCAACTAACTCAGCTTCATTCATTCCATGACCAATAACTTTTTTATATCTAATATTTGTTGGCAAATGGCTTACCCAACTACTCATTAAATCAAGAACTACGTGGTGATTGAGAAGATATTCTGAATATAAGTTAGTAAGTCGGATTCTGAAAGACTCGCTTAAGTGATGAACATATCTAGGCTGTTTATAAAAAATCTGATCATCAGCTATATCAATTTTTTCTCTATCATTTATTGAAAGTTTCATAAAGAAATTTTATTTTATTTTATTTTATTTTTATAATATACGAAATATTTATTAAGTTTATAAAATTCTATATATCTATAGAATTTTATATTATTAGTAGATAGATAATAAATAGTATAGTAGAAATATATTGTATATATAATAATTAAAAATGAAAAATTTATTTATTTTAATCAGATAAAACTTGTGAATGATTAGTAGTTTCTCTTAATTCATACCTATTATCTGTAGGTATAAAAATCAATAATATACTTGTAAAGAGAAATAAAATAAGTGAATAAAATAAATTGTAATTCTTCGTAGAATTTGATAAATTTTTAATGATATATTTCCTACTGAAGGGTCTTTCTTGTTTGATATCCCATCTTATATTAAATTTAGGATGAAATCTTAAAAGATCAAGACATCTTGTTAGATCTGACAATTCAGAATCATCTAAAATAATTTCTAAAGGCTTAACCCCCTTTTTGCTGCTATTGAGTAACAATTTATGATTATTAGCAATAGGAGTTATTGTCACAATATTTTTATTAGATATAAATTGTTTTCGAATTCCTGAAATATATGATCTTGAGTATTGAAGTACTACTTGCATCAAATTATCAAGATGTTCCTTTTCTCCTTCTAATATAGGTGAACCAATAATTTTCAATGTCCATGACGATAAGATACCAATGGTATCTTCAGAGTCTCCATTTGAAATATCTGGTATACCTGAAATTTCTAGGGAAGAAGAGTCTTGATCAATTTTATAAGATAATTTAATCATTTAGAAAGCTATGATTTCTGATACAAAGAAGCTTTCAAACGATTAGCTCCTCCTTTTCCACAGGATAGAGAAAGAATGACTAATAACTCTCTAAAAAATTCATTATTATCTTCACTTAATATAGAAGCAATATAATTACGTTGATTATTCATCCTTTCACGAATAAGTGACTTGAGACGTGAAGTAAATAACAACCATCGTTCATCATTTAATGTCTTAGATTCTTTTGAGGAGAGTAATTGCCTAATTAGTGGATAGAGTTTTTCTGACATCGCAGAAATAAGTTCAACAAGGGAATCAATCTGCTCAAAAGATAGTGATGTAAACGTATATGTATTTCTCAAAGGGTTTGTACATCTCATTTTCCAAAATTGAACTCTACTAGAAAAATCATGAGACAAGCCAATATCTTTGGCTTTCAATAATAATGAATCGGATGCATTGATTTGAAGAGTTTCAATAACTAAAATCAAAAAATCAATTTTCCTTGAGGCATCATTTGCGATTACGCAATTAACAAAAGACTTGTCTATAACAGTGTCATGATATTTTGACCCTTTATTGAGGTATTTATTCTGTGTAGCAACTAAATTGGTTTTCTTCATACATTAAATAATGACAGGTGTTGGTTGATTGGCTAGCTTTATTGTTAGTTTTATAAAACCGCACACTAATATTTGTATAGAATGGAAAAATTTAAAAAATATATAAATGAAATAAAAGACTTTCCAAATGAAGGAATAGTCTTTAAAGACATAAACCCAATATATAAAGAGCCCAAAACATGGAATGAATTAATGATGCCTCTACAAAAGCTAATATCTACCACAAAACCAGATTACATAGCTGGAATAGAATCGAGGGGATTTATTTCTGCATCAGCGCTAGCATTTAAAAATGAAATAGCTTTTATACCTATTAGGAAACCTAATAAATTACCAGGGAAGGTAATAGGTGTTAATTATAAGCTTGAGTATGGTGAAGACAGGTTGGAAATCCAACAGAATTCAATCAAGAAAGATTTTAAGGTAATTGTTATTGATGACCTGCTTGCTACAGGAGGAACAGCTGGGGCAGCAGGTAAGTTGATAAGAGAAGTAGGAGGTAATTTGATTGGTTATGCTTTTCTAGTCGAGCTAACTGAATTACAAGGCAGAAAAAAATTAGATTCAAAATTATTTATTGAAAGCCTCATAAAGTATTAATTGTCTTTTAACCATAAAAGTATTACTTTTAGTTGAGTTAGAGTAATCAAACCATAACTCCACATAACAATAGGTAATGGTGAATTCTCTAAGGAACTTCTCTTCAAGCCTAATTCTAATGCACTCTGACTTATTCCAAGCTTATCAATAATAAAATTGCACAAGTCATCTGAAGGTGGATTAATAGAATTACTAGTATTAATCATTTATAAATAAGATAAACTAAAATCCATTAGTCATTAGATTTAAAATACATTTTCTAATAATAGGTGAATTTCTTAAAATAAAAAAGAGCACCTTCCTAGGTAATACAAAAATATTAAAATTACTCCTAGAGTATCTTACTAAACTGTCCGTTAATACAGATATTGATAATACATCAACTATTCTCAATAATGAATATATAAATGGAATAATTGAATGATTATTCTTTAATAAAGGAAATGATATTAATCTTGTTAAACAATCAACATCTCGCCAGCATAGATTTAGGCCTTGTCCACCTACAGGATGTACCTTATGAGCTGTTTCACCTAAATAAATGTATTTACCTGAGAAAAATGAATAATTAAGAAGAAAATTTATTGGGAAAGATATAGGTTCTCCAATTAAAGTATCTGGCTCGACACCGTAAGGAAGGATCGTTGATAAATAATCTAAAAATGAAGCTTTTGTCAAACTCATATTATAAGTACCTTTTTCTATAGATTGACTACAAATTATCTGAAATAAATCACCACCCAGAGGTAAAACAGCAAATGGTCCCTCGGAGTTGAAAATTTCATATGCTTCATTGGATTTAACACCTCTTAATAAGACCTTAGCGGTTATACAAATTTGGTCATAGTAAAATTTAAAAGAAGGAGTTTTAAGTTTCTTTCTAGTATTTGAATTGGATCCATCTGCTGCAATTATAAGATCATAGTTATTGGTATTAGGTATAACAGATGTAGGGATTTTATTAATATTTTCCATATCAGATATGAAGTCTAAAATTAATAGCATGACATTTTTATGTTCAGCAATCCAACCAACGGCTGAATACATTCTGTCTGAAATACTTAAATCATTAATTAGAAATTGGAACTTTTTATTCAATTCATAATCAATTACATTTAAATATTGAAAAGGAACCAAATCAGATACTAAATATGACCATATACCAATTTTTTGCAATATCTTTCTTGAGGAATGTGTTATGGCGTATGTTCGATCTCTATTTATAAGTTCTTCGTCAGTAAATCTGTCATATAGATCAACTCTACAGCCAGCATTTGCTAAAGATATTGCTGCTAACGAACCAGTCAATCCAGAACCAATAATTGCTATATTCATAGAGACTATTCTATCATTTAATATAAAATTATTTAGTATTTAAACTCTCATATTAACAAACTCTTCAAATGCTGGTCGTAGAAGATATGGATAAGAACCAACCCATAAATTTATTTCTGGACACCAGGCATCGCTAATAGCCTGAATCCTATCAAAATCTCTTCTATTACTAAAAACTACACAGTTAATTCTCATTCCTTTAGTCAGAATATTAAACTTTTTTTGTAATGGAAAACTTATATTCCCTATAAAACCGTCTTCATCTTCAATATCCAAAATGACCCATTCTCTTTTTTTCTCTACGACCTCTAATCTTCCATCTTTATTTGCTTGTTCCTGTTTATTTTCTACCCTATTTTCTACGTAAACATCTGAAATATAACCATCAACTAATGCTGAGAAAGAGAAACTTTTAAAATTAGAATTCTTTCTACTAGCTTCAAGTATTGGTCCCCATAAAATATATAAAAGGAAAACCACACCTAATACCAACCAAAGAGAGTAAAACTGACTTGTTACTTGACTCTGGCTGATGAGCAACGTAATTACACCTCCTATTGCAGAGACCATAATCCGTTGAAAAATCTTCTGAGGGTTACCTAAAGCTGCATTAAATTGCTTCCCTGTTGCTACAGAAGGGATCAATTTAGTTATCTCATTTTGCTTAATCGGAAATAGCATTTGTTTAAATAACTAAAGAATTTTCTCTAGCCCATATATCAATTTATTAAAAGTTCTGATTTTTTTGATAACTAATAAGACACCAGGCATATATGCAGAACGATCGATAGTGTTATGAGCCAACTCATAAGTCTCTCCATTGGAACCAAACATGACTTGTTGATGTGCAACAAGTCCAGGTAATCTTACCGAATGAAGTCTCAAGCCACTAGGACGAGAACCACCTCGAGAACCTTCAATAGATTCCTCTTCGTTAACTAATGATTTATTAAAAACTGAGCGTTGCTCCTCTATCAATTCAGCTGTTTTAATACAGGTTCCACTTGGTGCGTCAGCTTTATTGTTGTGATGCATTTCAGTTAATTCCGCAAACTCATAAAAACGTGCAGCATTTGCCGCGGCTTGCTGCAATAAAACCATACCTACTGAAAAGTTTGGAATAATAGCTGAACCAAGAGAAGCCTTTTCTGCAAATTTAGAAAGATCATCTAATTGATCTGTTGTTATTCCTGTTGTACCAATGACAGGATGAACACCGTAAGCAATAGATGTACGAGTGTGTTTATATGCAACTTTAGGATGAGTGAAGTCTACTAAAACAGCACTATTGCTTGATCCATCATTAGGGACGTTCTGACTTGCTGCACACAAAGAACCTTCAAAGTCACTTGAGAGAAATACATCAAGAGGTGCTAGGCCTAATAATGAGCCTATGTCTTGACCTTCTTTTTCCTTCTGATTATCAATTGCACCAATAAGTTGATAATCTTTAGATGAATTAATCGCTTTAATAACCTCAGATCCCATTCGACCTAAAGCCCCTGCTACTAAAACTGGTATTGATTGATTAGCAGAACTCATTGAATTTCTTTTTTTACAATCATATTTGATATCCCTTGTAACACGCATTAACTAAATAACACACTAAAGGGCCACTGAACACTAGGCTTGGTCGAATTCCGATAGAAGAAAAAGATGTTTACACAGGTTCGCTCAGCCAATCGCAGAGTTTCACCTGTCGAGAATCACGGGCACAAAGCTGTGATGAAGGCCGTTTATGTGGTTCTTGAGCCTCAATATCAAAATGCTCTTACACAAGCTGCAACTACTTTAAATTCACAAAATGGTCCTATTGGAATTGAACTTAATGGATATTTAATTGAAGAGCTCAGAGATACAGCCAATTATGAATGCTTTAAAAAAGACATAGAAAACGCAGATTTATTTATAGCTTCATTGATTTTTATTGAAGATTTGGCGCAAAAAGTTGTTGAAGCAGTCGAACCTCATAAAGAAAATCTTAAGGCGGCAGTGGTATTTCCATCAATGCCAGAAGTGATGCGGTTGAACAAATTGGGAACTTTCTCTATGGCCCAGTTAGGTCAAAGTAAAAGCATTATTGGCGATTTCATGAAGAAGAGGAAGGAAGCAGGAGGTGCTGGTTTTCAAGATTCAATGTTAAAGCTTTTAAATACTCTTCCCTCAATTCTTAAGTATCTACCTGTAGACAAGGCTCAAGACGCTCGTAGTTTTATGCTTAGTTTTCAATATTGGTTAGGAGGTACTCCAGATAATCTGAAAAACTTCCTACTAATGCTTGGAGATAAATATGTATTTCCAGAATTAAATATAGAGCAAGAGAAAATTCAAGTAGAAGAGCCAGAAGTTTTTCCAGATTTGGGAATTTGGCATCCTTTAGCGCCAAATATGTTTGAAGATAAAAAAGAATATCTGAATTGGACAGCATCAAGAGATGACCTTTCAAATAAGACTAAAGAAGGTCCTGTAATTGGTCTTGTACTTCAAAGAAGTCATATTGTTACTGGAGATGATGCTCACTACGTCGCAATAATTCAAGAACTGGAATATAGGGGAGCAACTGTCATACCGATATTTTGTGGTGGATTAGATTTTTCAAAGCCAGTAAACGAATTTTATTACGATCCAATCAACCCTGAAAAACCAATTGTAGATGGAGTTGTTTCTCTTACAGGGTTTGCACTTGTAGGAGGCCCTGCAAGGCAAGATCATCCAAAAGCAGTAGAAGCCTTAAAGAAACTCAATCGACCTTACATGGTTGCTCTCCCATTAGTTTTCCAAACGACCCAAGAATGGGAAGGGAGTGATCTAGGTCTTCATCCAGTTCAAGTTGCACTTCAAATTGCAATTCCTGAATTAGATGGCGCTATAGAGCCAATAGTTTTATCTGGTCGAGATGATGCAACTGGCAAAGCTCATACACTCCAAGACAGAGTTGACGCAATAGCTGAAAGAGCAATTAGATGGTCGTCACTAAGAATAAAAAAACGTGACCAGAAGAAATTAGCTATTACTGTATTTAGTTTTCCACCTGATAAAGGAAATGTTGGGACAGCAGCTTACTTAGACGTCTTCGGCTCTATTCATAGAGTTTTAGAAGAAATGAAGCAAAAAGGTTATGACATAAAAGATTTACCTAAGAATCCTAAAGAGCTTATGGAGTCATTAATAAATGATCCAGAAGCTTTACAGGGTTCTCCTGAATTATCAATAGCTCATCGGATGAGCGTAAAAGAATATGAACAATTAACTCCTTATTCAGAGAGACTGGAAGAGAACTGGGGTAAACCACCAGGAAATTTAAATAGTGACGGACAAAATCTTCTTATATATGGAAAAGAATTTGGAAATGTATTTGTTGGAGTACAGCCAACTTTTGGATATGAAGGTGATCCTATGAGATTACTTTATTCTAGAAGTGCTAGTCCTCATCATGGTTTTGCAGCTTATTACACTTATTTAGAAAAAGTTTGGAAGGCAGATGCAGTTCTTCATTTTGGAACTCATGGATCTCTTGAATTTATGCCTGGAAAACAAATGGGTATGAGTGAAACTTGTTATCCAGATTCATTAATTGGAGGTTTGCCTAATCTTTATTACTATGCTGCAAATAACCCTTCGGAAGCAACAATTGCAAAAAGAAGAGGCTATGCATCAACTATTAGTTATTTAACTCCTCCTGCTGAAAATGCAGGACTATACAAAGGTTTAAAAGAACTTGGGGAGTTAGTTGGTTCTTATCAACAATTACGAGAAACTGGAAGAGGAATTCAAATCGTTAATGCAATAGTTGAAACATCAAAGAAATGTAATCTTAATGAAGATGTAAAACTACCGGAAGAAGATGCCTCCAAACTGGAAATAGATGAAAGAGATTTGGTAGTAGGAAATGTTTATAAACAATTAATGGAAATAGAAAGTCGTTTATTACCTTGCGGATTACACACTATTGGAAAACCAGCCACTGCTGAAGAAGCTATTGCAACTTTAGTAAGTATCGCTTCTATAGAAAGAGAGGATGATGGAATCAGATCTTTACCAGGTTTATTAGCTGAATCAAAAGGCAAAACAATTGACGAAGTATATGAAGGAAATAACAAGGGAAAATTAGAAGATGTTGAACTTAATAAGTTAATTACAGAAACTTCAAGAGAAGCAGTTGGCTCAATGGTTAAGTCACTAACAGGGAGAGATGGGAGAGTAAATATGAAGAAGAATATATGGACCCTAATTATTGAGTTCTTAAGAGGAATTGGTTTCTCAATCCCATCGCCATGGCAAGCATCTGCAAAGAAAGCAGGTTTTGAGAATGTGAATGCAAGTTCACTCGAAAAATTGTTTGATTATTTGAGATTTTGTTTAGAGCAAATATGTGCAGATAAAGAAATGGAGAGTCTCTTAAAAGCTTTAGATGGAGATTATGTTATTCCTGGTCCTGGTGGAGATCCGATAAGAAACCCTGGTGTATTACCAAGTGGTAAAAATATTCATGCATTAGATCCCCAATCGATACCAACTGTAGCCGCTGTAGCTTCAGCCAAAGGAGTAGTTGACAAGCTTATTGAAAGACAAAAAGAGGAGCAAGGTTCATGGCCTGAAACTATTGCTTGCGTACTTTGGGGTACTGACAACATAAAAACATATGGAGAATCATTAGCTCAAATCCTATGGTTTGTAGGTGTAAAACCAAAGCCAGACTCTGTAGGAAGGGTAAATAAATTAGAGCTCCTTTCTCTTGAAGAATTAGGAAGACCAAGAATTGATGTTGTCGTTAACTGTTCTGGTGTGTTTAGAGATTTATTTATAAATCAAATGGCTTTAATCGACCAAGCAGTAAAAATGGCTGCAGAAGCAGATGAGCCACTTGATCAAAATTTCGTAAGGAAACATGCCCTCGAGCAAGCAGAAAAGGAAGGTAAAAGTATTAGAGAGTCAGCAAGCAGAGTTTTTTCAAATGCAAGTGGAAGTTATAGCTCGAATGTCAATTTAGCGGTAGAGAATTCAACATGGGAAGAAGAAAATGAGTTACAAGAAATGTACCTTTCAAGAAAAACATATGCTTTCAATGCTGATAATCCTGGTGAAATGAATCAAAACAGAGATGTATTTGAGTCAGTTATGAAAACCGCTGATGTTACATTCCAAAATCTTGATTCTTCAGAAATATCACTAACAGATGTAAGTCATTATTTTGATTCTGATCCAACGAATTTAATTAAAAACCTTAGAGATGATGGTAAAACACCAAGTAGTTACATAGCAGATACAACTACAGCCAATGCTCAGGTTAGATCATTAAGTGAAACTATTAGATTAGATTCTAGAACTAAATTACTTAATCCAAAATGGTATGAAGGAATGCTCAAGTCTGGATATGAGGGGGTAAGAGAGGTATCTAATCGACTTAATTACACTTTAGGGTGGAGTGCAACTAGTGGGCAAGTTGATAATTTTGTATACGAAGAATCAAATGAAACTTTTATAAATGATCCAGAGATGCGTAAAAGGTTGATGGACTTGAATCCACATAGTTTCAGAAGAATAGTTGGTACATTATTAGAAGTTAATGGTAGAGGATATTGGGAAACATCTGACGAAAATATTGAACAATTAAAAGAACTTTATCAGGAAGTAGAAGATAGAATTGAAGGAGTTAGTACAGAAGATTAATAATATATTAAATAATTGACTTAGTCATAATTATAACCTGAGAAATTTCTTTAATATCATGAACTCTTAAAATATCTACTCCAGCAATTACACATCGAGAAGCAACTGCAGAGGTTCCATAGATTCTTCGAGTAGGGTCAGGTTCATTAATAACTGAACCAATAAATCTTTTTCTAGAAGCTCCTATCAATACTGGATAATTAAATGAAACAAATTCTTCTAAATTTCTAAGCAAAGTTAAGTTTTGATCGACATTCTTTGCAAAACCAATTCCAGGATCAATAATAATTTGTTCTTTTTTTACACCCTTAGATACTGCTAAATCGATTTGATTTGATAATTCATTTTTTACATCTTTAACAACGTTTGAATATATAGCCAAAGAATCCATTGTCATGCTATTTCCACGACTATGAGTCAAAATATAAGGACAAGCTTTATCAGCAATAACACTAAACATTTCTGGATCATGACGACCACCACTAACATCATTAACCCAATCTGCGCCAACATTGATTACTTTCTCGGCGACAGAATGATGAAAGGTGTCTACAGAAATTGGAATCTCGGGATGTAATAATTTCAATTCTTTTATTAAAGGAACCAATCTTTTAATCTCAAAGTCGGCTCCAACCTCAGACGCACCAGGTCGCGTGCTCTGTGCTCCAATATCTAAAATGTGTGCTCCTTGCTTAATACATAATGATGCATGATTAATTGCAGACGCTAAGTCAATATAAAGTCCACCATCACTAAAAGAATCTTCAGTGATGTTTACTATTGCCATTAAATGGGTTTCTCTTTCCCAATGTTCTGGCAGATAATTATTATATTTTTTCGTAGTTAGCAATTCTCGCAAAATTTGTAGGTTCTAAAGAGGCTCCACCAACTAATACACCATCAATATCTGACATAGACATAATCTCATCAATATTATTTGATTTAACTGATCCACCGTATTGAATAATGACGTCTTCGTATCCAGTCCATTTACGAATCAGTCCACAAATCCTATTAGCCTCATTTGCTTCACATGTTTTACCAGTTCCTATTGCCCAAATCGGTTCGTAAGCGACTATGAGCCTTTTTACATCAATGCCTTCAAGACCCTGATCAACTTGCCTTCTAATAACCCTTTCTGCTTCACCAAGCTCTCTTTGTTCAATAGTTTCGCCAACACAAACAATTGGAATCAATTGATGATCTTGAGCCGATTTGGCTCTCTTATTTATTTGTTCATCACTTTCACTGAAATATTTTCGTGGTTCACTATGTCCAACAATTGCACATTTAACCGAAAGCTCGTTAAGCATGAGAGGTGAAACCTCAGCTGTATAGGCTCCACTATCCTCCCAATGAACATTTTGGCTAGATAAAGAAAGATATTCGCTTTTATCCTTAATGAACTCAGAGAGAGGGTATAGGGCTGTAAATGGGGGAGCAATAACAACTTCCCTATCTTTTTTTGGTATCTCTTTCAACAACGGGATCAAAACCCGCATGTACTCAATCGCCTCAGTACAAGTCATGTTCATTTTCCAATTACCTGCGATTACCGGTTTACGCACGCTAGCTCCTCATTTTTCGCTCCTTGCCAACTTACGGCCTGGAGGATCAGAATTTGGAACAATGTATGTTTCATTTGCAAAAATAATTTGATCACCTTCAATTAATTTTCTACCTCTTCTGTTTTCAACTGTGCCATTAACTGATATTTTTCCTGATTTAATAATCAATTTTGCTTCTCCACCAGTCTGAACGATCCCAATAAATTTTAGAAATTGATCTAATTTCATTTTCGTGCATTTAAACTAAACAATTGATAGTTTGATGGAATGAAACAAAAAAACAAAATAAATTTCATTTACCTGATAGGGAGACTCAAGGGACATTTGCCAATCTTGCTGTTAGGTGGAATAAGCATGTTTATATACGTGATTTGCTGGCCAATCCTCGCATGGCTATCAGGAAAGTTAATACCTGCTATTGGTCAAGGAAATACAAAACTAGTTTTAACCGTAATTTTACAAGCATTAATTATTTTTATAATTCAAAAAACTGCACAATATCTACAAGATAGTCTCCTGGCAAAACCCGCATTAGCGTTAAGCCAAGATCTCCGAACAAAACTATTTAAAAAACTTCAAAAAAGTAATATTCTTTTTATAGAAAAGCTCTCATCTGGAGATATTGCATACAGACTTACAGAGGATGTTGATCGAGTTGGGGAAGTAATTTATAAATCTATTCAAGATACGACACCTTCGATATTTCAATTATTAGCAGTATTTGGTTACATGGTTTTTATTGACTGGAATTTATCACTTGCAACAATAATATTGGCTCCCTTAATTTCATTATTAGTTAGTGATTTTGGAGGAAGAGTATTAAAAGCATCTGAAAAAAGTCAACACAAAATTAGTTCATTAGCAGCTTTACTTTCAGAGGCAATTCAAGGGCTACCAATGGTTAAAGCATTTGCAGTAGAAGAGTGGTTGCAAAATGATTTTGATAAACAAGTTGAATTACATAAAGAAGCTAAATTTAAAATGCTTAAACTTGTCGCTCTACAACATCCAATTATTGGATTAATAGAAATAATAGGTATTTTAAGTATCCTCGCAATTGGAACATTTAGAATACAAACTGGAGGTATGTCTAACGAGGAATTTGGTAGTTATTTTACAGCAATAATAATGTTAATTGATCCAATAAGCCATATAACTACAAATTACAACGAATTAAAACAAGGTCAAGCATCTCTTAGAAGATTGAATGAAATAACAACTAATTCACAAGAAATATGTACATCTAATAGAGGCTTTACACCCAATAATATTATTGGGAAAATTACATTTAAGAATGTATCCTTTTCATATAGCAATGATAATGAAGTAATAGATGATATAAGTTTAGATATAGATAGTGGTAAAATTATTGCTTTAGTTGGCCCCTCGGGTGCAGGCAAAAGTACAATCTTTTCATTAATATTAAAATTCATTGAACCTAATAAAGGATCAATATTTATTGATGAATACAATTTAAACAAATTAAATACTAAATATCTAAGAAGATTAATAGGTATAGTTCCTCAAAAAACATTTATATTTTCAGGGACCATTGCTGAAGCGATTAGATTTGGAAGGCCCACAACTAGAGAAAACATTGTAAAAGCAGCAAAAATAGCAAATGCTCATGATTTTATTGAACAATTCCCCGATGGCTATGAAACATTTATAGAAGAAAGAGGTACTAATCTTTCTGGCGGTCAATTGCAAAGAATCTCAATTGCAAGAGCATTACTAGGAGATCCAACAATTTTATTACTAGATGAAGCTACTAGTGCCTTGGACGCAGAAGCAGAAGAATCCGTTCAAAAGGGTCTTAAACAAGCTATGCATAGTAGAACAGTTTTGATAATCGCTCACAGATTATCAACTATACAAAAAGCAGATAAAATAGCAGTTATTGAGAAAGGCAAAATACGTGAAGAAGGTAATCATAACGAATTAATTAAAAGTAACGGAAGATATAAAGAGTTTTGCGATAAACAACTTATAAAAAGTTTTTAAGTATGTAAACAATGCTATATTATTTATAAATTATATATTAATTGAATGTCAAATAGCAATTCAAATGAAAGGGAAGCCGTTCTAACATTTGAGGATAAAAAATATGATCTTAAAAACTTGCCCAAAGAAGTCCAGGAACTCGTTAAAGGGATGCAAGTTGCAGATGCACAATTAAGGATGCATGAAGACACCTTAAAAGTACTAGCAGTAGGTCGGCAACACCTTGCGATGCAGCTAAAGGCAAAATTAGAAACAATAAATCCTATTAATTAACTGTTAACAACCAACAATTAAAACGGATTAATATAAAAGCTAAATTTCATAACGGATGGTAAATATACTTATAAAGTATAAACATTAAAGAATTTATTTTTTCAAGTAAAACTCGTCAAGGCCATGAGAGAATATTAAGAAAAGATAAAGGGAAAGAGATGAGCACTAAAGGTTATTGGCTTAAGCAGGCCAAAATTGAAAGCACAGCACAATTCATTGAATACGTAAAAACCGTTGTTCCATGGCTCAGATCAGTGGGAGGAACCATTATTGCTAAAGATGTTAATCAAAATTCAGATTTAAACGAATGGGATGGAGGCCAATTGGGGGTAATAGTTGAATTTGAATCTAAAGCTGCTGCTCAAAAGGCATTTAATTCCTCAGAATTCCAAGAATACATTAAATATAGTGGAATTGAAAATCAATTATCCCTGTCAATAATTGGATAACTCAATTATCTTATGCATAAATAAAAATTAATTATGATAAGAGATTCTACAACTCTTCAAAAGGGACAATATTTAAGAATAGATATAAATGAAGTAAAAGATCGACTACCACAAAATATTCTAGAAAAAATAAGAAAGGATCCTGTAGTCGAACTAGTTGGATATAAAATGGTGGATGGAAATCAATTTGGCCTGGTCGTTAAATTTACGGATGGTGAAATAAATTGGTTTTTCGAAAAGGAACTATCAGAAATAAAGTAATTTATACCTAAGTTGAATAATATTTATATGACTAAAAGATACATATTAACATATCAAATGATTAATAAAGTATATTGATAAAACTAATTTAAAAGATTATGCCTTACAACCAAATCACAGTAGTACTTGGTGGACTTATGCATATTCCTGTAATAATACTAGTTCTGAGATTTATTGAAAACAGATTTAATAATAGAAACTGGACTACTGAAGAACTTAATTACAATAAACTAGCCTAATACCTTATTATTAAGAATAAATTTATAATTAAACTATATAAACATAGGAAGCTAAATAGTGAATACTATCGTTATCACTGGACCATCTGGATCTGGAAAGTCTTATTTAAGTAATAAATTATCTAAATTATTGCTTAATTCAATATTAATAAAGACAGATTCTTATTATAGAGATAATGTTTTATTTCGTTTATTATCAACGTTTCTATATGATATTTATGACAGGCCTTTGAGTATCATGAAAAAGGAAATAAAGAAGACCCTTAGATCTATACATAACAAAGACAGAATAATCTCATATTATAAATATGACTTTAAGAGAAAACATTCATCTAAATCAAAAATAAGCATTAACTATATAGCAGACAACCAATTCATAATATTAGAAGGAATATTTGCTCATAGGCTAGATTTAAACTATCAAAAGACTATAAATATTGTATGTAATGAGGAGAAAGAAATCTGCTATAAAAGAAGAATAGAAAGAGACCAATCTGAAAGAGGAAGAGAAATTAAAGAAATAAATAAAAAATTTAATAAATCATGGTATTTATTTAATAAGAATATTAAAAACTATCTAAATAAGTATAATGTAATACATATAAATACAGTTGATAAGAATTCTTATAACAAATTAGTTTATAATTTAAAAAATAACTAAGAAAAATAATTATATTTCTCTTAGTTATTATCAATCTTGTTAATAAAAATTTTAGTATCTACTTTTTCACCTCTGGAGCGTTCATACCATCGTAATCAGGTCCAACCATTAAACCTACTATCGCAAATAATGCAATTGATGCAACTCCAACTAGAACTGCTGTTGGGGCTGGGGTACTAGTTAGGCCAGCAAATAACAAATTGCCCATAAAAGATAAATAAAGCTAGTTATAAATAGCAGAAAAAGGAATAAATTAATTAATTAGTAACTGGTTTTGAACTAAAAACAATAAAATATAAATTTTGATACACACATAAGAAACTATTGTTTAAATCTATGAAAAATTCTATACATATCTATTTGTAAATCGTACACATATGATTTAAATGAATAATTAATTGAGAAAACTTATCTATAACATTCCTATTTTTTGTAAACACAAAAAAAGTGGGTAAACATGCAAAACATATCAACCCACTTGATTCAGTCTAGATAATCTAATTATTTAGATGTATTTGGATCATTGAACCCATCGTAATTAGGGCCAACTACGACAGCCATAATTCCAAAAAGGGCCATAAACGCGATGCCTATGATTGGTGCAGTAGGAGCTGGTGTACTTAGTAGTCCAGCGAAAGTTAAAGGAAGCATGTTCTTTAGTAAGACCCAATATAAATACCAGTCATCCGGGAATATGACCATTGATATTTTACTTTGTAACATTTAACTCTAGGGAAAGTAAGCTATGACTGGATTTAGAAAGAGAATCATGAAGAGATCTCAGTAAATTACGAATTCATGAAAGGTCACCAATCTGCTGTTTCAGTTATAGATTGAATGATTGATAAAAAAACCAAAGATAAAATTTAAAAATTATAATTTAACACCCTATGACATTCAAGAATAATATAATAAAAATGAAAATAAATTTTCTAATATAATAATAGATAATACAAAGTTAAGAAGTGATTTCTAACTTACGTCCAATAACACCCGTCGATGAATTTGAAGAAGCCTGTATAAAAGCAAAGTTAAATAATAATGAACAAAAGATTATTGATCACATTAGATATGTTGGTGTATTTACTCAACCATCACTTACTAAAGATCTGCAATTAGATTCAAAGCCTCCAATATTATCAGTCTTATGTGAAATATGCAGAAAGATAGGTAACTATATGCCAGAACACTTTAATAGTGTCAGAGACTGGTCCAAGGAAATTAACGAACATAACGTGAAATGGGATGGAGACCTAGTCTGTACGTTGGCATGGAATAAGGATGGAGAACGCTTATCACCAGAAAATGGAACATGCTTATACCATACATTTGCAGTACACAAAGAATTATTCCAAGGCCTAGATTAAATTTTTATATTTATTAAATCTTATCCCTGACTAAGGTACTCAAACAATACATTATTAAAACCTAACTCTTCGGCTGAATATTCAAGCATAAAATTATCAGATTCTATTTTGGTACGAAATGATCTGATTTCATCGGATTCATCTCCTGATGGAGGAATGCCGTCGACAACATCAAAGATGATGTTTTGTCGATCAATTTCTGCAAGAACTTCATTTGCCATAATGATCAAACTTAGTACTAATAAATACATAGCCAATATTTGGAATCTATAAAAGCAAATAAAACATTCCTTTACGAATTTCAAACAGAAAAAACAGCTAGCTGAACGATAAAAGCCAGAGCTTTACCACTTTCAACAAAAAAAGCACCACAACTTTACATTTATTCACTTATGATTTAAATTCTTGATTCATATGTTTTCTACCGTGCTTGAACAAGGAGGTATTTCAAACCTTGATTCCAATAGAAAGCCTGTCATAGCGGTTACTATGGCTACAAGCAGACAAGGTACGGGAGTAGTTAACGAACTAAGCAAGACAAATAAATATCAAATACGTGCCCTCACAAGAAATGTAAAAAGCTCAAAAGCTATTGAGCTTGGAAAACTAAAGAACGTTGAACTTGTTAGAGGGGATTTAATTGATCCTGAAAGCCTAAATAGAGCTTTTGATGGGGTAGACATAATTTTTGGAAATACAACCCCCACAAAAGGTTGGAAAATATTAAGAGGAAGTATTGTCAGGTCATATGAAATGGAACAAGGTTTTAACTTGATAAATCAAGTTAAATTTGCATACGAAAAAGGAGACCTAAATCATTTTATATTTAGCTCTATTAGTAAAGCAAAAGATCCACTAAGAAATGAGCCGGCTCCAGGACATTTTACGAGTAAATGGGATATTGAAGATTATATAGATAAGTTAGATCTTAAAAAAATCACAACAGTCTTAAGACCAGTTAGTTACTTTGAGAATTTCGAAAATAAAATACCAGGGTACACTATTTCAAAGAAATTATTTCCTGGAATAGTTGGCAAGAATTTCAAGTGGCAAACAATTGCAGTAGAAGATATAGGTCAATGGGTAAGAGGTGTTCTATCGAAACCAGATAAATATAAAAATCAGTCTATAAACATTGCCGGAGAAGAGCTAACAGGGCTTGAAATGGCGCTGACCCTCCAAAGATTAGTTTCATCAGAAGGGCTTCACACTAAATATTTAATGATACCGAGAATAGCAATAAAGCTTTTGGAAAATGATATAGGAGTGATGGCAGATTGGATTGAAAGAACAGGTTATGGTGCTGATATGAATAAACTTAAAAATATTCAGAAGGAATTAAATATTGTTCCTACTTCTCTTAAAGATTGGCTTAAAGCAAAACTTGAAAATAAGAAAAAGATACGAAACACATGGTCTAGACAGTGGAAAAGCTCACAATTGGATCTACAATGGGATAAGTATTAAATTTGATATAAATATATATCTAAACTTACAAACCATTCGCGTCTATTGATTCTGCAATAGATCTCAGTAGTTCAACTATTTCACTTTCATCACAACTTGTATCATCCCTAAGCTCTAAACATAGATCTCTAATAGAAACATTGGTAGACCACCAAATTCCTGAAGTTTCAGTATCATCAAAGTCAAACTTGGACATTTGGTTATATATGAATGTAACTATGAGAGTTTTTGTGGATCAGTAGAAGAATTTTCTAAAGCTTTCAATTCATCAGGAATTTCCATATCTAAACTTTCTAATAAGTTCTTTAAAAGGATTTTATTGCTTACTTCGTTTTTACCCGATCTAAAATTAAAAAATAAATAAATGAGAGAAGAAATGGCAAGTAAAATAAAAAAGGAATATAAATAGGTACTATTGATCATTCGAAAAAATATTAACATTTTCATATTCATACTAAATTGGTTAAAAATCAATAAAAGTAAAAAAATAATAATAAAATGGCGGAACAAACACAATCAGAGCTTAAAAATCAGGGTTTAGTAAGTATTTATAACTATAAAAAACGAATTTATTACAATAATCCCTTTATTTAAAGAACCAAGCGGAATAGAGAAAACAAATAAATTAGAAATTTCAAAAAATAAGAATTTAATAAAATATAAAAAAAATTTATTATTTGCTTTAAATATATGAAAAAAATTCAAACAATAACTTAAAATGATTTTAAATTAATTTAAGATTTATGCTTACTAACATAAGTTATATATTTTTAATCTCAGTGCTATTAATTCTTGGTGGGTGGTCATTTAAAGCTTTGATCTCTTTAGCTCAAGGTAAGCCTATTGAACTAAATTTCAAAAACCCGCTAAATTTGAAGGCAAGATGGCCAAAAGAAAATAAAGAGAAGTAAAAATTATCTAAGAACTAAAACATTAATTTTTCCTTTGCTTTTAAAGGCTTTTGTTCAATTATGATTGAAATATTATCTAATAAGTTTAAACCAAATAGAAATGCTTGAATCCCTAGACCCATTCCAACAACTTTTATTAGGTGTATCTAGTATTGGGGTACTAATGATAGTCTTAGTGATTTTTCTTACAGCAAGTCCTAATTTTGAAAACACTGATAGATTCAAAAAAATCTTAGATCTTTTTGAAAAAAAAATCTAAATTAATAAATAAAGAAGAAAATAAATACATACCATTCAAGTTAAAAAAAATAAAATTTATATATTCTCATATATTTTCAAAGGATAACTTAATCAGAATAATCACTAAATCTTAAGTAAGTTGATATTAACTAATCATTTCCAGATATGCTAAAGGAATTATTTGAAAATAACAAATACTTAATTTTTGCAGGCATAAGTACATTATCTCTGGTATTCACTTCAATTTCGATTATTTCCGTGTCTAAATCAGTTAAGGAAATATCAACTGATTTGAAGCCGATTTCAGCATGGGCTGACTCACAAAATGAATGCATAACGAAAACATTTCGCATCGACGGGAGGAATACACAAGGAATTCCCTCAAAAGTTTGGAGCTGTAATGGCGGTGGACAGTAGCTCTCCTTATTTAAATAGAAGTTCTATGATTCTCCCCATCTCTTTCCAATTTCATATCCCCATTTTTTAGCAAGTTCTACAACATCATCGTGTGTTCTACAACTAATAATTAAATTATACTTTTCAGGCGAATTATTAATCAATTCAACCAATTGATTTAATTGATTGATTTTGTATAGAAACCTTTCATAATCTTTTTTAGACATTTTAATTTTATATATAAAATGATTAAAATAAATAAATGATCTATTTTATCTATTCAGAAAAGTTAAATAATCATATTTTATAATTTAAAAGTAATATTAAAAATGAGTATATCGATAATTAAGATTGAAAGTGGTTGGGTTGCTTCCAAACATATCTATCAATAGCATAATCTTTCTTTACAGCAACACAATTTGTAGCTATGTGCCAAAGAGACTTGTGAATTGGAGTTGGATTATAAAGATATACTTTAGGAAATTTATTTTTTATTATTCTTGTAGCTAGTTTTGCATGATAGTGAGGTACTGTAGGTTCAATATGATGAATAGTATGTGTAGAACCTATTGAGTGATGAAGAAAATCTAATATTCTTCCATAGGGTCTGTCGATAGATAAGAATGCTCCTCTCATATAGGAAAATTGACTGGCACCGAGATGAGGAACATCAGTATCTGTGTGATGAAGCCATGTATAAATCACTAACCAAATGTTAACAACTATTAGTGGTCCTAAATAGAGACTAATCATAGAATTTAATCCATAAATTAAAGACCAAATGGTCAATAAAAGCAACATAAAAACAATTCCCCAGTCTGATATCCATACCTTTTTAGCCCATATTGATGGCCAAAGTTTTTTTGAGAAGGGGGTTGTTGGCCAGAAATGATTGCTGGTGCCATAGCGTGGTCCTCCTGTTTTACCGAGAAGTAAATAAGCTGGCCATCCAAGAATCAAGTGAAGAAATAGTTGGTTAAAACCATAGAGAATCTTGCCCAAGAATAATGATGACTCCATTTCATTTTCACCGCCCTTTTTTTCAGATTCACCATCTCCTGAGATCACAACAGGGACATGAGTCTCTCCATCGGTTATGTGATTGGTATAAGCATGATGAACGGCATGTGACCTTTGCCATGAAAAATATGGAACTAATAAAAAAGAATGAAGACAATATCCGACAAATGTTTCTAATTTACGATTATCTGAAAATGCACCATGACCACATTCATGAGCTAAAACCCAAAGCCCCATTGATGTTGTACCAGAGAGTATTGCATATAAAATCCAAACTGGGATCATCTCTTTAGTAACAGGAATAGATATACCTAACAAAACAACAAAGACTTGAATTACTACTGTCCTAGAGAGATAGAAAAGAGATTTATTCGTCTGACGGGTAAAACAGTGCTTAGGTATAACTTCTCTAACTTCTTTTCTTGAGGGGATATCATCCAGTGATATTTCTAATGCTTTCCCATTTAAACCAGAAGGAAGAAAAGTCCTAAAGTTATTTTCGTTATTGACTCTCTCGAAATTAGTAAGCAAACTCTTTTCCAATTTTATAGCTGATTAAGGTTCACATACGACGTTACTCTTCAATAGTGCTTTGAGGCTATAGGAATTTCTAACTTTCACAAAAAATAGTTCCTGAATGGACAATAAAATCTAATTAAAATCTATTCAATTCCGTTAATTGCCAACAATAAAAAGGAAGTAAAATAAATAACAAATACTAATATGGTTAAATTTTAGTTATTTCTACTTTCTGGATACTCAACCGATCCATCAGCCCTTCTTACGGGTTTCGAATATAGAACTCTTAATAAACCTTTAGTATCCATATTAGGACTTGTTATAAAAAAGCTAATAAGAAAGAAACCACCAAAGATAACTAATATAACTAAAATGGGTAAATTCAGACCCATTTCTGAAAATGATAATAAGAATAAAGACATTCTAGATCTAGAACTAGTTTTAATATTAATAGATTTTAAAAAGAGAGAAACAAATGTAAATGATTACTAAATATTCTATAATTGAATTTTTTCAAAAGGATTCTCAACTATTTGATTATTATCCAGAAATACATTATATGTATTTTTATTATTTTTAAAACTTACATTTTTAAATGGCTTACCATTAATAAAGTGAATCGCGGAACCACCTTCAATAGAAATGCAATTAGTTACTTTACCTTCAAGTAGTATTTTCTTTACATAAGGAATACGAGAAGGTTCCTCATCATAATGAGGGCAACAAGTCCCGCTAACAAAATCTAAACAAGGTAAGATCCTTAATTGATTTTCCCATGAGTCTGTAATTCCATTTGTAAACCAACAAATTGCTCCTGCACTTACTCCGCTCATAATTACTCCCTCATTGTAAGCATTATTAAGTAGATCACTCATCCCCCAGTCATTCCAAATAGCAAGCATGCTCTTTGTATTTCCACCGCCAACAAATACAACATCTTGTTCCATAATATGTTTTTTTATGTCAGTAGTTCTATTAAAAAATTCAATATGAGATGGTATACAATTTAAGTTTGTAAAAATTGAGTAAAAACGAACTATATAGTTATCATTATCCCCTGTAGCGGTTGGTAAAAAGCATATCTTTGGACTAGTTTTAGATGAAAGATTAAGTATATATTTTTCGATTAAACAAGAATTAGTATTTCTACCAAAACCACCACCACCTATTGCTATTATATGCTTTTTCAAAAGTCTAAAATAAATACTATTAATATAATACAACGTGAAAATACAAAAAAGACCAACTAAATTATAAAGTATAAATAATAAGAATGTAATTAATTAAAATCTAACAATCACCACGTAATAATACTGCTATTCCAGGCTATAAACTTGCCTGAATCAGATGGTTTTTGACGAGAAATAATGTTTACCAAATGTTCAGAAGATTGAGAAGGAGTAAAAAGTTTGTCCTTAGGGACTGCAGATTGGAAAGGTTTTGATAATTTTGTATCACACGAACCTGGATGCAAAATAGATACAATTGAAAAAGGATATTTTCTACACCATTCAATACTAAGGGTTTTTAAAAATTGATTTTGAGCAGCTTTAGATGCTCTATAGGAATACCAACCACCAAGCCTATTATCACCAATATTACCAACTCTGGCACTTAAACTAGCAAAGTTGAAAGGAAGGTCTGGTCTAATAAACTTTTCTATACTTTTAGCAATAAGAATTGGTGCAATAGCATTAATTGAAAAATTTTTAATAATTTTAGATCGATTTATATGTGAAAGTCTTTTTTCAGGTTTTATAAGTTTTGAGTGAAGAAAGCCACTTGTATTAATAACTATGCGAAGTGGCTTATTTAAAAGTGAAATTTGGTTTTTAAACGAAGTAAATAAATGATCATTCTCTAAATCTAAAAAAATACCATTTTTATTACTTAGATTGCGACCACAGATAATAACTTCCAAATTGGGAGATATGGTCAAAATATTTAGAAATAGATTTTCCAATATCTCCGACCCCAATAATTAGAGCTATTCCTTCCGAGTCTCGAATTGTCATGATATCTAGAGATATAATATAATACTAGTGAAATATTTTATGAAGCGAGAAATGAAAAATACGACATATAACTATAACAATTATCTAAGATAACAATCTAAAGTATATAATTATTAAAAGTATCAATACTATGGAAAATGATTGGTTGTATGAATTTCAAAAATATATTAAAACATTTTCATTGCTAATAATATCTATTTTTATTTTATTATTACTTATATTAGTAATATACTGATAGTAAAAATAAAACAACACACTCTAATTATCCGCCATATTAAATCAAAATAGTTATATTAAAAAGAAAAACCATGAGAATAAAAGCAACATACTACGGAGCGAATGGATGGCTAATTGAATTGGATCAAGCAAGAATTTTAATTGATCCTTGGTTGAATGGCGATTTGACCTTCCCTCCTGGAGACTGGTTAATAAAAGGGACATTGAGCAAAGAAATAGAGGTTCCGATAGATATTGATTTCTTATTACTTACTCAAGGACAACCTGATCATGCACATCCTCCAACACTAAAAAAAGTTGATAAAAATATCACAGTAATTGCTTCAAAAGCTGCAGGCAAAGTTGTAAGTGAATTGGGTTTTACCAATATACACACACTCAAACCTGGAGAAATCTATAAAAATAACGATCTAAATATTCAAGCTACAACAGGCGCATCAGTACCTAATATTGAAAATGGCTACATTATAGATTCTGGCATGGGTTCAATTTATATTGAGCCGCATGGTTTTCTTGATAAAAAAATAAAACCCAGAAATATAGATTTATTAATAACGCCGGTAATAGATTTTTCATTACCAATAGCAGGTAAATTTATTAAAGGTAAAACTGTATTACCTAAATTATTAAAGTTATTTAATCCAAAAACAATCTTGGCAAGTACAACAGGAGGAGATATTACATTTACTGGGATAATAAATAAATTAATCAAAGTTCACGGATCAGTTGATGATATTAGTTTGTTTAAAGACACTAGTACAAGTTTAATAATTCCTGAACCATTTAGAAAATATAATTTTGGATAACATAAAATTTGATTTACTCAACTAAATTTTTTTTTTCATCTTGCGTAATATAAAATTGAGAAACTTGGTTTAACATTTTTATGACAACGTCGTTACTACACTTTGTTCTTTCTTGAAGTCTCATACAGGCTTCTTTAATATTTACAAAGGCATCCTCTCTCATTTCTGATAGTTGTTCTTCAGTATTTTCAGCGTTAGTCATAGGGACTTTATAGTTATTTTAAATATTAGTACACGATACGATAAAAAATCAAACTTAATCTAAGTATTAATTAAATCTGATAGTGACTTAATTTGATTACGATATTTGAGAAGCATTTTTAAATCTGAAAAACCTTCTGTTGTTAGTTTAGATAAGAATATTTTTTCAAATCCTAGTATTTGCAGATCAGAATCTTTCTCATCATCAGGACTAAATAATGGCTTTGTCCTTTCATACAGTTTCATATATAAATCTAGATCAGATTGGGTATCAAAAACAGAACCATCTTCAGCTATAAAAGATTTTTTACTAATACTCTTAAGCAAAAATAGTGAAAGAAACACTATAGCAATCAATATGAAAATAGCTATAGCTATTAATGTGATATCCATAAATTTAGAATAATTACATTATATCTTAGTTGATAATGAATAGAAATGGGAAAATGATATTATTAAAAATGATTATCATCACTTATGGTCAATGACAAATAATCTGAGATAAAACATTATTTTACATGTCATAAAAAATATATATAATATGTAAATATTATAATCGATTAAAATGTATTTTATTTTTTTTATAATAATTATATTTATATTAACAATTTTCTTTTTTAATTATTTAATCTATAGACGAAAAAGAGATACTTATATAAAAGCCGGTAAAAAGTGGGATGGAATTGTTAATGAGCTAAGAAAAAGAAAATAGACTATTTAATTATATTCTCCTGGCACATCGTTCTTTTGTACTGTAACTCTACCAACTTTTTTTCCAGAAAATCGTAGCAGTTCATCTCCTGAAAACTCATAACCTAACCTTAAGGCTATCAAAGCAACGTCGTCTGCAGTTGATGAAGAAAGGACTTCATCTTTTAAAGAGGCATCATTCTGCATTTCCTTTAAAAATCTTCTTAATTGATCTAATGACATAAAAGAAAAGCAAATTCAAATAATAGAAATATTACTTTAGTTTAGCAAAGACCTATAAGTTTAAATATTAATAAATTAACAACATAGAATAACTGATATAAATTAAAATTATTTATATAACTATAAACATTGTATCTTTAATTATTATTTAATATAAAAAGTTGAAACTCCTAATAATATATTTATCTGAAAGATTTACTTTTTAATCACAGCTTATTTATATCATTAAAGTAAATAAATGATAGTGGTTCATGTGCTTTAAGTAATCCAGAAATGTCATTTCAAAAGCTTTAAAAAATAATTATTAACTATTATGCTCTCAAAGAAATTATTTTGAAAATAATGATATTAGCTAAGCAGATAACGATTGTGCTCAAAAGTATTTTAATTAATCCACTAAGACTAACGGGACAAGAATAGATATGGATTTTAACTTAAACTTTAATAATTCTAATAAAAATTTGCATCAGACTTACCCCAATCTTTAGGCAATGCTAAAACCCAATCATCAATAGAAGTTCCTAACCATTCTTTATATTCTTGAAATATGCACCTTCTTACTTTGGCCTCTGATGAAGATTCCATTCGCTGCACCGCATATGAGACAACATTTCGGAGGGTTAACTTCAAATCATTATCATGATTCATTTAATTAATTTCAAGAGTGATATTTCCACACATAGCAATAAAATAAAAAAATAAACACATAGATCTTTATAAGAACATCAAAAACATGAATTTTAATGTTGCAAGATTAAGAGTAAAGGAACTCGCTAAAGCCCTAAGCGTTGATTCGCCAGAGATAATTGCAACATGTACACTACTAAAAATACCTGCATCATCACCTCTGTCATCATTAACAGTAGATCAGAGTAAAGAAATAATTGCCTATATTGAAAAAATAAATAACAAGAAACAAATTGAGTAGGAATAATGAATGAAAGTTTTCTAAATTGAAGAATTTTATAAACCTAATTTAGTTTATCAACAACAAAGAAAAATATAATCGAGAAGCATATCAAGTTCTAAATAATAGAAATAATAATAGTATATCTATAAATCATTAGCTTCTCTGAACAAAGCATCTTGATAATCTGATTCTTTTTTTAAATTTTCCATTTTAATTGGATCAAAATGATCTATGAGTGACTTGCCAAACTCAAATATTTCCAAATCGGATAAGCCATGATCTCGTAAAGCTGCAAGAATTGCTGATATGTCTTGAAATGCTTCCTTACATAATTCCTTTTTGTCATCAGATGTAAGAGCCTGCATATTTGATAATTAATAACAATGATGTTAGATCATACTATAAATAATGCAAAACACATGAATATATAAAAGAACAGATTTATACCTATAAAATTAAAACCGAATAAATATTTTATTCAATTAATACTATACTATTAAAATTAAGCCTAAAGAATTAAATTGATTCTGATAAAATCAAATAAATTTAAAAGATATTTAAAAGTTTGGGCACCTCCAATATCATTACTCGTTTTTATATTTTTATTCGGTGCCTTTGGATATAGGATCACTGAAGGTTGGGATTGGGGAGATTGTTTATGGATGGTACTGATAACAATTACAACAATAGGTTTTGGTGAAGTTGAAGTATTAAGTGCTGCAGGGCGGATAATAACCTTTTTAATCATCGGAGGGGGATTATTTGTAGTTCAATTAACTCTTCAAAGGTTTATACAATTGTCTGAAAAAGGGTATTTCATAAAATTAGAGGAGCTAAGATTAAGGAGATTGATTAGAAGAATGAAAAATCATGTAATTATATGTGGATTTGGACGTACAGGGAGAGAAATTGCTGAGCAATTAAAGTCTGAAAAAATATCTACCTTGATAATTGAGATAGACTCTTCAAGAAAAGCTGAAGCTGAGGAAAAAGGTTTCAACATCCTTTTGGCAGATGCAACAATGGACCAATCATTATTACTAGCAGGAGTAAAGAATTGTCGCAGCTTAGTCGTTACGCTACCAAGTGACGCAGCAAATTTATATGTAGTTCTTAGTGCAAAAGCACTAAATGATACTTGCAGATTGATCGCCAGGGCAGCGTCCGAGGAAGCAGCCAATAAATTAAAACTAGCAGGAGCTGATGCGGTAGTTAGCCCATATGTTGCGGCAGGAAGAACTATGGCCGCTTCAGCATTAAGGCCCATAGCTGTAGATTTTATAGATTTACTTGCAGGCTCAGATTGTGAAATAGAGGAATTTAAACTCACCGATAATATTAATAAAATTGAAATATTCAAAAGTCAAACAGAAAAAGCATTTGACTCCTCGAAACGAGGTGAAGCACTACTATTAGCAACTAAGTTATCAGGTAAATTATCAGGTAATCCTAAAGGTATGGTATCTATCTCTCCAGGTATGATTTTGATATTCCTTGGAAGTCAAGAGCAATTAAACAAAGTTAGAATTCACTTCAAAGAAGTTTTAATAAGAACCAAATAGTTAATCATTGAGAAACCTCAAGCGAGGGTTAACACTACAAAAAACACTTAACACCATAAATAAAAAGTGATTAGAACATCTAAAGAGTTTCTTTAATAGATGTCACTACATACGAAAGTAGAGTTATCAACCGAAATAGGTACAGCCATTGATCCTTCAAAAATTAATAAGAGCATATTTTCAAAAGACTACGTAGATTTCTTAAGCGAGGCTGGTTGGACCTTAGAAAAAAAATTCCCATCAAACATAAATTATTATTCGGACCTGCTAGAAGACACAGAGTGGGAAACAACTCAAATTAATGTCATTTTCTCAAAACATTACAGAAGGGATCTTGATGCTTTGAGTTGATACTTTTAGAATGTAGTTAAAGCTAAAATTTATTTATAGATCTCATAAAGTGATGTATAAATAATTAATATCTAAATATATGAACTCAAAAGATCAATCATGGAAAGTATGGGCCTTTGTTTTTTGCCTCAACATACTTGCTATTGGAGGAGCTTTTTACCTTAAATCAATTGGAATCGATCTTTATGCATTCAGAGGTACATCATAATTCATATTAAAAGATTTTTTATAGTAAAAATAATCATTCTTTATTAAAAATAAATGAATAAAACAACTGAAAGCTCATGGAAAAAAGTCCTTGATAACATACTTATTTATAATCTCTATATCTTAATTATAGGCTCTATATTTCTAGGCATTAGTTTTACGTTAAGTGTTAATGGTAACTCCAATTTATACAATTTATTCCAAAAGCTCTGGTATCCATTATTTATTCCCTCATTAAGTCTATTCTTTACAGCAATATTCATAGATGCCATAGTTAATAAATTTAAAGATCAAAATAATAAATAAAATCTTCATTGGTTAAGCTTTCAACATATAAGAACAAACAATAGTTTTTTTTAAATTAATTGTCATAAAATAAAAAAATATTTATTAATGAAGAGACTTATGTTTTCTATGATTAACGATCTAGGTATTTGCAACGAAAGTTTGTTATTGCCAATAATGAGAAAGAAGCAAAAAGGAATGTACAGAAATTCAATCCTAAGTCAAAGGTCATAGAAGCTAAAAAGGTGTATAAATAGTATCTAAGAATAAAAAAATGGAAGAACTCACTTATAAAGATCTAAGCGAAACTGAATTAGACACTCTTAAAGATATGTATATTTCTAGTCGAGTTAACAATATGACTGAAAATGAACTAAGGACATTTGTAAAGGAAATTATCATTGATCAAATCAAAGGAACTGTAGGTAATGCAGAAGAAAAGGAAGCATGGGAAGAAATTAAGGATCATTTCTCAGAGGACTTAAGTCAAAAGATTCTTGAAGTGAAAGAAAAATGCAACAAAAAAAATAAATTAGAACAAAAAAGTGCAGAAGAAATTGAATTTGATAGAAGACTTGGTCTTCTAAAACAACAACAAGAGGAGCAGTCAAGCAAAGATATGTGGTAGATAATCACACAACACCCACTAAGAATTGCTCTTAACACAAAATTTAAGTACTTTTTATTGTAAAAACACAGAGGCTATCCTAAAGATGTATGAAAATATTATAAATACAATTAACCTTGAAAATCTATATTTTAATTCATTCAAGAAGCTTAAATATTTACCCGAATAAACGAATAAAGAAATAAAGGAGTATCCAAATGTAATTCTCTCCATCCATAATAGGGACTTAAGAAGTATAATATTATTATCATTAATATTTAAAAATAATAATAAAAACAAAAGAAAAAATATTAATATTATTAATAATAAAGATTTTATAAAAATCTGTAAATAGATACTAAGTGGGTACTCAAGTTTGAATATTCTTTGCTTTATCTCATTAAGATGATTATCTTCTAATCGAAAATACTCCGTTTGAGGGATTCTAAACTTCTTGTACCGATTATGTAACTCTCTCTCTAATTTTAGAAAATCTCTAGTATACAATTTACCAACAACATTATCTGGCTTGAGTTGTCGCATCCTATTTTCTAAATTCTTTGTTATTCCAATCTTGTATAAATCTCTATTTCTTATTAGATAAAGCCATCCACTCATATTAAATTAAAATCATACATGTAAAAGATAAACGATTAATTATGCAGCCTTGTTTTGTTTTATTGAGTTAAATTTTTCTCTCATGGTAGGATTATTTCTAGTTAATCTTTTAACCGAAACTTCTTGAGCCTTGTCATTAGCTAACCTAAGATTTCTATCAGCACCAAGTAAGGAATCTTTGGTTTTCTGCAAGTGATTTATAGATTTATCAATCTCCATAATTGCAGTTTCGAAACGTTTTGAAGCTAATGCATAATTCTTACCAAAAGAATCCTTAAATAGCTCAAGGCTATTCTCAAAATTAGTGATATCAATATTTTGCTCTTTAATAGCTGCTAACTCTGATTTATACTCAAGCGCCTTAATAGAAGTATTTCTTAGTAAAGAAATTATTGGAATAAAGCATTGAGGACGAACAACATACATTTTTGGATACCTATATGAAAAGTCAACAATACCAGAATTAAATAAGTCATTGTCAGATTCTAATAAAGAAACTAACACAGCATATTCACAATTTTTTTCTATGCGATCTTTATTTAACTCTTTAAGAAAATCCTCATTTTTCTTCTTGTTAGAAGTACTATCATTTTCGTTTTTCATTTCAAACATTATAGAAACGATTTCATTTCCATCACTATCACTATCACGAAATATATAATCACCTTTGCTACCAAAAGTTGCATCATTATCTTTTTCAAAATAAGCATTGGGGAAAGCTGTTGCCCTTAAGCGATTAAACTCATTTTCGCAATGTTGCTCAAGCGACTCACCAACCATTTTTGTGGACAACTTTATTTTCATATCACGAAGTCTCTCAATTAAATCATCGCGTTCTTTCAACTGAATTTCATATCTCATCTTTATAGATCTTTCAGATAATTCCTTTTGTAATTCAACTTTGTCTAAATTATTTTTGATTATTTCATACCCTTCTTTTAATTCAGTAACCGCGTTTGAAACTGCAAGTTTTTTTTCATATTCATTCTTTTCTCTTGTTTTTTCCAATAAATAAGTGAGTGAGTCTCTCTCTTTTTCGAATGTATGCTTAATCTCATTCATCTCCATAGTTTTTTCAGCCTGAGCAGCAATTAATTGAGACTGTAGCCCTTGCATTTTTTTTTCATTTACAAATGCAGCCTCTTGCATTTGTAATTGAATATTCTGAATAGCAAGATCTACTGATTTCTGTTTATCTTTTTCAAGCAGTTCAATCCTTTTTCTCATTTCATTCTCAAACTCCTGATCTCTTACTTGCTTAATAATATTTGAGTAATTATCTTCATCGATGCTGATCGTACTTCCACATTCAGGGCATTTGATTTCATTCATATCTGAATTAAAGAGCTAAATCAAGTATTCTCTCTTTTTATCTGTTTTCTACTCCACAAGCAAGAATTATGTTAAACCCAAAAACCATCCATAAACAAAAATTCAGGTCAATTCTAGAGATATAGAGAAAAAATATAATTTGTTATTTTTTTGATGTTGGGTAAATTCCAATTAAATCACTTTTATTTGCCTTAATGGCCGAAGCTTTCCATTTGTGCCATTTTGCTTGTTAAATAGTCTTCTTCCTCCCAAATCTGATTCTGAAATATCAAGATCCCGCAAAGAATAAAAAGATGAGTGCACCCAAACAGATAGGCCAATCAAGGATGATTGACGCATTTGAATAACGAACATAGGCAAGGTTTTTCAACATAATATTCCCTAGAAACAAATCGTTCCAATGAAATATACATTTCAAATAATATAGAAATCTCAATTCAAGTGGGCTTTACCACCAACAACTGATTAAAAGGTTAAATATGAATGAATGGTAATATAATTCTCTAATATTAGTAAAAACCTATTGTATTTTAGCAATAATTTTTACTACATAAAATAAATTTATATACAAAATAAATTATAATTGGTATTAGTGTTAAAAAAATGAAAATGTCATTTCTAAACTTTGCTCTTGCACACTCAGAACTAGGTATAAGTCACTTCACGACAGATTTGATTCTTCTTCTTTCATTCGCAGTAGTAACAGCACTTCCTATGTCATTATTACGACCTCAGATACAAGAAGAGAATGTAAAAAGCAATGTTTTCAAAAATTAAGACTTAAAATCTATCTTTAAATATAATATAAATAAGTTATTAACTAAAAGTATAAGTTAATAAAATCAATATTTTAGATACTGATAAAAAACTAATCAGCAAAAGATTTAGCATATTCATAATTTTCAAATATATATTAAGATAAAAATGGCATTTTTCGAAGCAGAGAAGTAAGCAAGTATTATCTGATTGAATAACTTAATCATTCCAGATTTTTTATTCTAAATTTTTTTTCTGCTTAGGCAGTCACGTTTACAGACAAATTGTTTGTAAAATATATTCAACATTAAATAATCATGTCACACAAAAGTTTATTTATATTTGATGGAGAGTGTCCATTTTGCAAACATTTTGCCCAATTACTTGAATTAAAAAGCAATCTTCCTGAATTAGAAATTTTAGATGGTAGAAATAATCTAGCTTTATTATCTCAACTCTATAATCAAGGCTATGATTTGAACAAAGGGGCAATCCTCCTTAATAACGAAACTATAATGCATGGAGCTGATGCAATAAATTGGATTTGCTCAGAGATTAAAGAGCCAAGCGACTCCCTCTTAGAAGTAATTCGAATTATTTTCACCTCTAACAAGAGAACTAATTTTTTATTCCCATTCCTTTTATGGGGTCGAAGATTATCACTGACGGTAAAAGGGAAGGTATGGCAACCAGTTAGCGAAAATACTCAATTTTATTAAATTTGTTTTATTAGCTGATTTCATAAATTTATAATTGGTAAATTTTTAAACTTAAAGCATTTGATAAAATCAAAATCTAATAAACGAGTCATTTCTCAATCAAAATTATAAATATCAACCTAGAGGCAGTAATAGTATTGATCAATTTTAATTCTTTAAGAAGCTTCTTTAATTACCAAAAATTCTACCCTGAGTTTGCTATGAAATTTCAAGATGTAGAAGTGAAATTTTAATAAAAAAGTCAGTTATTTATTCCATTTGTAACAGCAGTTGATGAGAGAATAGATCCAAGACGTTGTAAGAGAGTAAATAGGTAAAATAAGATTTTAAAGATCTAGCTAAAGATGCTTATAGAAATCCTAGGAAATAGCACTTCATTACTGGTTATTCTTTTGATTGGTTTGTCAATATATTACGGAATCCAAGCTAAAACAAAAAAATAAAATGATGTTTAGTTATTAGAAAAATGTCGAAGGAGGCTAATCAAAGAGTAATTTACTCTTAAAAATTAATTAAAAGTGAACTTTTTCGAGAAAATCCTTTTTAATAACCTCGAAACTGTGCCCCATATCACTCTTAATACTTTAAAAAGGTATCCAAGTTAATCCACATACAGAGTAAGAATTAGTGCTACAAAAATAGATAATGGCAATACAAGCTCAATAAAAATATATCGACCACTTAAATCATTAAGTCCGAAGTATTAGTAACAATTACGTCATAAGGCGGATCAAACAAGAATTTAAGACTCGTGTAGGTCATAAGGATAACGAAATTAGATGTCGAAATTGAATATAATTAATTAAGGCCAAGATAAAAAAGAGTGTATACCTGGCCATATAAAAGCTGTATTGGGCACAAAAACTTTTTGCTAGAAGAGGATTAATCTAAAATGTGAGCGATTATAAATTATAGATCCAAAATCTTGTCAAGACCAGAATCAAACAAAAACAAAAAGGATAAGATATAAAATTCACAAGAGAAAGAATCATGAAAATAGAAAAAAACGTTAATTCAGAAAGGTATATGTAATTGCTATTTGAGGGGGAAAAACAAAAATTCAACAAAACTCAAAAACAAATGTCTGTAAAAAAGAAGAATACTTTATAGGAAAAATTGAAAACGCTGTGAAAAAGAGAAGAAATATCTTACTCGGTAAATAAAATATAGACGAATAATCAGACAAATTTAACTAGGAAAATTTATTAAAAAAAAAGCCGAGAGGCAGATATGCTTCTCGGCTAAATCTAAATTTTTTAATTCAGTTTTTTTGGGATTAACCTTCGCCTTCTGGAACCAAACGGAAACCTTTACGGCCCATCTTAATCTCAAAATTATCGCCAGGCTTGAGATCTAAAAGAGCTGTATAGGCCTTTCCTATCAATAGGTTTCCATTTCCTTGAACGGTAGCTACATAACTTAGCTTTCTTCCACCTTTACCAATACCACCAGCACTTTCTGCTGCTAGGTTTACACCTTTAGCCTCCAGAAGTGCTTCGTAAAAAGCAGTGTAGTTAAGACGCTCTCCGCCTCCTTTCTTAGTGGAAACATATCCACAAGCTTTAACAAGATCAGATTTTGAGACATCTCCCAAGTCTTTGACCTTGGCTAATAAATCCTTACCAGTGAGCATGATAAATAAATGGTTGTACTTATAATACTAACTTATAATTAACAAACTAACAATATTTACATTAGTCCAAGACATTAAAGCTAAAAGTTATGGGAACAAAGCCCCTAGATTAAACTCAGGAATTCAAGGTTTTATGGAATATTGTTCAAGGTTGAAGGCATTGATTTATAGGAAAAATTCTTTTTGGCAAGTAATAAAATAAATGATTTGGTCGATCATTTATCTATTAGAAAACCCTCAATCGCCAGCAATAGCAAGATAATTTTATAAAATAAGGAAAAATCTATACGACCTTATAGACAGCTATGGGCAAATTGGAAACTTCATTCAATCAAATCGTTAAGGATATAAAGCTATACTTTTGAATATTTGTTAGGCATGAATGAGAATAAAATTACTTATTACAACAAAAAATGAATCTGTCCAAAGATCCTGTGATTTGTATTGTTTCTATATTCATCCTTTAGCATTTACTGGATTATTTGGAACTCTATTAAATTCCTAGTATCAACAACAAACAATTACTTTGAACCTTTCCTAGAGATTTATTATTATTCTTAAATCAGACTAAAAACTATAGAACGTAATTTCTTAAAAATGGTGTGAAATCAAATCTTCTAGAAATAAATGACGACAATTTATTGGATATTCGCCTTAATTTTGGGTTCAAATACAGCACCATTACATATCATGACTGATAAAACTTCTTTACTCTCATCATTCATTTTCTTAACAGCTTTAACTTGACTCAATGTCTCCGATGTTTTTCTTATGCATCGATTCCAGCTTGATGCTTGCTTGGAGATAGGGAATAATTGAATAGATAGTGTAGTAAAACCTAAGGCAAGAAGTCCTAAATAGATTTTTGAATAAAAAACATTCATTATCTTAATCAAATAAACATATCATTATGAGCTATTCAAACAGATGAGTGAATTACTATACAAACCATTTTCTAAAAAAGTGTTGTTTTAACAATAGAGATCAAAATTAAAATATATAGATTAAGCCTATTGGGAAATGCAGTTATTGCTGAAAACAAATAAATAGGGCATTTAATATTAGTCAGACCACTTTCCTATTGTAAATTCAAGAAAACGGTCAACATCATCATTAGGGCAGCCTGTCTTGCTTTTTAATTCCCTGCATGCCACGGTAATTTTTTCAAAGCAATCTTTCACGTCACCATTTGTCTCTATAGCTTCAAACATTTGCTTATCGGTAAAGGGCATTATTAATAAGAGAATAATTAAATAAAGAATATTTTCATTCTCCTCTGTTGGCAATATCAGTAAGCGTAAGTGAATGAAACTACTAACAAAAAAACATAAACTGCACAAATTGATGATGAGAATACATATTCAAACAGTTATCTAGTTAAAGCCAAAGCCCAATTTGGAGAAGAAGGACTTACACCTAAAATATTCTTAGTCAAGGATGAATTGCATTTAGCGACGATTCCATTGGTAGGAAGATTTGAAAACAATTCATTCTTGATCCATTGAGAATGCCATCTTTTGACCTGACTAGGGTCATCAGTTCTTAGAGTGATAGGGACTTCAAATCCCCATTTTTGAAGTTGAGTTAAATCTGACAACTCATCACTGTTAGAGCTAAAAATTTGGAATGCAAAAAATAAAAGAGAGGTATTACTATCAATTTTTGAGATTGAGTTTGATAACAATTGTTCTATTGAGATCTTGGAATTAGAAGTAGGAGAATATAAAACGCCCTCCAACTCAACCTCAACTTTTAAGGAGTCATCAATACTCAAAGGAATAGCATTGATATTCCTAATATTTTCAATAATTTCATTATCCTCACGAGAATAGGCATCTACTAATTGACCATATTTATATCTAAGTCCTACAGCGCAACCATCTATTTTTGGTTGGACAACCATAGTTGATCCTTCTGGTAACTTAGCCCACCAGCTTGAAAAACAATCTTTATCAAGTCCAAGTAACCTCATATTTATATCAATAGGAAAATGTTCGGCCAAGTCGCCTCATTAACTTCTTTTCTTAAGGAATCAAGGAAATAAAATTAGCGATTATGTCAAAAATGAGAATTGCCATAAAAAGAAAGCAATGGTAATCAAATAAATCGCCAAGACTAGAAATATATGCCTGAGAGAGGATTAAGTTCAAATCCTGATCAAATTACAGGTAAATTAAAATAATCACATAAATTTAATCAAGAGAATAATTTTAATTAGATACTTAGATATTTTGTTAATTAGCTAAACACAGATATGCAGAAATTTAATAATGCATAATCAAATAGATATAACAGAAACAAACTCAGTATTTATTCTCATGTCGACAAGGCTTTAATGCAATAATTTAAATAAACACTCCCAATCAAATGACAATAACAGAGAAATATCCTGAGAATATCCCATGGGATTTAAATATCGATCAACGTAAAAACAAATCAATTCAATGGATACTATCAAAGGCAGACATAGTTTATACATTTACAAGGAGTCGTATTAACGATAATTATGTATACATACAAAAAAATGATGGAAAAAGGAAGGCATATAAGGAATATGAAGCTAGATTTACTTATCAAAGATTATTTGACGAGGGATATTCTTTGGCTGCCTTTTCCTGATTAAAAAACTAATTCTTGACGTTGAAGAGCATAAGTGTAGGCTGAATATATTGACTTTTAATACATGCCAAGGGTAAAAAGAGAGAAGTATCCTGAAAAGGCTCCATGGGATTTGGGACCATTATCAGAGCATAAATCTCAAGAATGTTGGAGGTTAGTAAGAGGTTCTGAAATTGTCATTTTTGCGAGAAAAGGTGATAACAATCACTATTTCATTATGCAAAGAGACGATAAAGAGCCGATAGAGATCCTTGCATTTCAAGCAAGACTCACATATCAACAACTACTAGATAAGGGATTTAAACTTGAGGTTTAATTAATTTTTTATAGAAAGAAATTTACTACTTACAAAATTTTATGACTGAATTAGAAGAACTAGAAGATATTGTTGGAAGTATTGAAAAAATAGAACCATATGGGATAGAACCCGACTTCAGCTCATTAGGTCTTGAACCTGCAGAGGTATTGGGATTTCTCTCAGAAGAAGAATTAGAAAATGCTATTAAACTTTTGACAATGGATGTCAAAAATCCTCAATTATTCTTAATTGATGTTTAAAATATAATTAGTTTTCGAATAATGAAAAAAAACATCAACGTAGTTAAACAAAGATAATCTAGGGTTCTATTACCTCATTAAGTTCATAATCAGATTGTACTACTGGCCCAGACCAAATAGACCAAAGGAATAGTATCGTGATAGGGCAAAATAAAAATGCGATTAAAGGTGAAAGGTATCTAATCCAATAAACTTTTCTATCCTGTTTAGTAAGTTGGTTCATATCAAAGGGCTAATAATAAAAACCAACCTACATATTATTGCTTGATTAGGTCTAACAAGATCAAAAGTTTGTTATAGATTTAAGTTATAAATTGAGAACTAAAATGAAAAATGTATCAGTAACGTTTTGAAAAGTTTAAAGAGAAAAAACAATTAATCATATCTTCGTTTTCTGGAGATAGTCGAAGCATTGCTTACACATAATTAATCCCTTTCTACTCCACCAAGATTCAGTTGATTTTTTTTTGCAAAGTTGACAACGAAATATTTTTGTTTGCATTGTCAAAAATTTAATAATTAGCCCCAATCAGTATCTTCTAAGAGACATGAATAATCTACAATATCGAAGAAAGTATCTTCATTAAGAAGATCGTCGACTTCTGCACGAAGCCAATAACTTAAAGCCATTTTAGTAAAAGAATAGAGGTTAAACGAAACCTGGAATAATCCAGCCAGTGAATCCGTAATTAACTACAGCTGCAAGAAGGCCCATCATCGCAAGACGACCATTCATTATTTCAGCCGTCTTCCAGAAATTGTTTTCCATTAAACAAATCCTGGAATAATTTGACCTGTTGTTGCATAAGCACCAATTAGAGCGATGCATCCAAACATTGCTGCATAGCCGTTAAGTCTTTCTGCAGTTAACTTATCAGGATCAATATTTCTGCTGATGTTAGGAGTGTTTTGGGTAGTCATTAAAAAACACCTGGAATGATTTGGCCTGTTGTTAGATATGCACCGATTAGTGCCCAGCATCCAACAAATGCTGCGTAGCCATTGAGTCGTTCAGCAATTACTTTGCCTTCTTCGATCCTTGGGGTTTCAGTGGTTTGATTTTTCATTAAATAACACCTGGGATAAGTTGACCGGTTGTTAGGTAGATACCTGTTAGTAGAACGAAAGCCATCATGG
>QCPD01000001.1 GCA_003209755.1 Prochlorococcus sp. AG-436-C14 | reverse complement strand
AAGAAAGCTTTAGCAGAGAAGAAAGCCTTAGCAGAGAAGAAAGCCTTAGCAGAGAAGAAAGCCGCTGCAGATAAGAAAGCAGCTGCAGAGAAGAAAGCAGCTGTAGCTAAGAAAGCTCAATTAGATAGTAAATCTAGAGCCAGCAAGAAAGTTAATTCTCGAACTCAAATTGATTCAAAACAGAAGCGAGACTCAAGAACTGAATTCTTGACCGTGTCAGTCTCCTTAAATACTGGGAAGATAGTGGCAATAGCTTCTTTAGGGATTTTGGCTTCGGCTATTCTTGTTTCTGCAATGGTATTTATTGCTGGGTAATTCAATTTCACAAATATCTATGTGAAAGAGATTTTTTATTCTGACTTTCTGCTATGTTTTCGTTCTTGTAGTTTTAGATAAAACTAAGCTGTGCTTAAAGAAAGAATCCAAGAGGTTTTTGAGTTCACTAAAAGTGAGTCTCCCTATAGGAAAGCTAATAAAGGTTGGATTAATCAAGATATATTTTTAGATTTAAGCCCCTCTGCTGATACGTTTAAACAAACAAATGAAGCTGCGAAAGTAACACTATTTTGGTCTCCAATAAATAGTTTATTATCGAATATATTTTTGATTCTTATTCTCAGTTCAATACTTGTATTTACCTCAGTATCTTTTGCAAAAGATAGATTTAATTTTAATATATTTAATAATTTTGGAATTAATTATATTGTAAATGTTGATGAAAATAAAGCTCCTAAAATAAATAATTTAAAAGATATGGACTCTACAAACTCATTAATTCAAAAAGATCTTGAGCCAAAAGACTTAGGTAAATCAAATAAAATCAATTCATTAGACTATGATTTAAATGAAACAGATGAAAAAATAATAAATAAAAAAATAGATAAACAAGATACCTCTATAAAAGAAAGTAAAAGTAATAAAGATAATGGAATTTTACAAAATAAGAAACCAAAATCAAATTTTATTTGAACTATTTTTTTGATATCAATAAAAATTCTTTGTTTTTTAAAAATTGTTTTATCAGTTAAACTTTTTTTGTTTTTTGGCAGAGGTAGATGCTTTAATCAAATTGGTTTTTATGAGTTTTAATGTGTCTGAAGCAAAGGGTAATCAACTCGCAACTATATCTGTTTACTTAAATACACCAATAATAGCGGTGCTTTTGGCTGTTGGATTTCTTTTGGGATCTATTTTATTCGCTGGAATTTTACTTATTGCTAAATAGCTAATTTGTTTAACTCACTGCTAATCGCAGGAAGTAAAAATTGATCTTTGACTAATTCTTTGCCAGTTGTAAAAACGACTGCAAGCATAGGATTTTTATTGGGTGATTCCCACCATGCGACATCATGGCGAACTTCACTCATTAGACCTGCTTTGCTCCAAAGTTTAGAAGCCAAAGGAAGGCCTGCTCCTAAAAAGCCATCTACTTGATTCTCTAAATCTTGCTTGCGAGCAACTGGATCGAGTGAGCGTTGAAAAACCTTGATTAAATTCTCGCTTTCTAACTTTGGGAGCATTTCAAGAGTCATTAATGATTCAAAGATTCTGGCACTACCATCGGTTGTCATACTGTTTCGATTCTCATTTTTTTTTCCATAAAAATCTTTTTCCCTTCCAAAAGGTCCTTCATTCCAAGTCTTTTGACTGCAGTTCCAATTTTTTATTTCAGGCCATCTAAGATCATTTAGCCAGTGGTTAATTAATTGTCTTTGCATTTTCCATGCTTGATAATTTGACTCATTCAGAGATGGACCACTTGTTGTACCTGTTAAAAGATCTAAAATATAACTTGTGGCGTCATTATTGGAGTTCGCGATCATTTCATATAATGCTCTTCTAAGTTCTTCTGAGTCGACAATTAAGTCTTGTTCTAGCCATGCCTGAGTTGCTAATGCATAAACTATTTTTACTACGCTTGCAGGATAAAAATTTCTATTTGAATTCCATCCTGTCCCATACCCACTAGATTTTGATGGACTTTTTTTGTCATAACGTATGCATGTTATTGCAATATTTTCTTGAAGGTTTGGACGACCTTCTTTTTCAAACCTATCGAGGAGACCTTTCAGGCAATATGCCATCTCTGGATCTTGTCGGTAGAACGCCATAGCGCTCGAGAAGAATTCAATATGACCTTAGAGGTTTTACTAACTAACGCTTCATTTGTTTTGGGAAGTTTATGGAAATTGCGAATAAATATTGATGGGTTTAAAAGTAAAAATAGTGATGAATTAGTTACGCAAGCAAGTATTGGTAGGAGTTTTGAATTGATTGATTATTTAAAATCTAATTTTAAAAGTAAGGAAATTATCACTAGAGTTAAAGTGCGCCTTTTGGAAGATGACTATATTTGTTGGTTTAGATTTCCTGAATTAATTAATCAAGCTTCAAAAATAGAATCATGGGAATCAGCTTTTTTAACTGAAGAGAAAATTATTTCTAGGATTCCTGAGATATTATCTTGGGCTAAGGCTACGAAAAAAATCAGTAATGAATATTTGTGGGGTGGAACTATAGGTCCAAATTTTGATTGCTCTGGTTTGGTTCAATCTGCTTTTGCAAGTGCAGGTATTTGGATACCAAGAGATGCTTATCAGCAGGAAAAATTCTGTAAAAATATTTCATTGGATATTGAAGCTTTAGGCAAAGAATTAAAACCTGGTGATTTACTTTTCTTTGGATCATCTGAAAAATGTACCCACGTTGGGTTGCATATTGAAAATGGTTTTTATATTCATAGTTCTGGGATAATTTATGGGCATAATGGAATAGAGATTGATAATTTATTTCAACCCAACCTTGGAAAAATTTCTTCTTTTTACAGATCAAAATTTAGATCTGCTGGAAGAGTGATCTCTTGTTATCAGAGTGAAAAACTCTAAAGAAGATTAATTGACCCTTATTAGGAGTTTTGAATGAATTCTAATGTTGCACTATCAATAGTTGTTCCTATCTATAACGAAGAAGAAAGTCTTCCTTTTTTAGTGAATCAGTTATTAGAAGTTTTACAGCCTATGGAGGAAACTTTTGAATTAGTTTTAGTAAATGATGGTTCATCAGATAACAGCGCAGAGGTAATTAGAAAACTAAGCTTTGAGATACCAGAATTAGTAGGAGTTCTTCTACGTAAAAACTATGGACAGACCGCAGCGATGGCGGCTGGATTTGATATTTCTTCAGGAGAGATAGTTGTCACACTTGATGGTGACTTGCAAAATGATCCTGCAGATATTCCGTTATTAGTTAATAAGATTAGGGATGGATTTGATCTTGTAAGTGGATGGAGATATCGAAGGCAAGATGCTGCGATAAGTAGAAAGCTTCCATCAAAAATTGCTAACCGATTGATTGGGAAGGTTACTGGTGTGCGACTTAATGATTATGGATGTTCTTTAAAGGCTTATAGGAAAGAAGTACTTACAGATATGAGATTATATGGAGAATTGCATAGATTCTTGCCTGTTCTTGCAAATATTGAAGGGGCAAGGATTACAGAAGTGAAAGTAAATCATAGAGCCCGTCAATTTGGAACTAGTAAGTATGGAATAGATAGAACTTTTAGAGTCTTGATGGACTTGTTGACTGTTTGGTTTATGAATAGATTTTTAACTAGACCTATGTATGTTTTTGGTTTTGGTGGAATTCTTGCAATTATTGGGAGCTTCATAACAAGCTTTTACCTTTTAACTATCAAACTTTTAGGAGAAGATATAGGTAATAGACCTTTACTTATTTTTGCTTTGCTTCTTGCAGTGACTGGAGTTCAACTTTTTGGGTTTGGATTGCTTGGAGAGTTGCAAATCCGCACTTATCATGAAAGTCAAAATAGACCCATCTATCGCATAAGAGATACATTTCGAGGGGGGCGAGAAGCTTGAGAATTTTTATGTAAAGAAATAGTTTTTCCTTTGTAAGATGAAATGCCAGCAGCAGAAGCAATAACAACTCTATTGTCAGAATCCTTCAATCCTCTTCTTAAAAAAGGTAATGCTTTATTGTTGTCCCATTGACTAGCAATTTGAATAGCTAATAGACGATCATCTGGGTTGCTTGAGATTAATTTAATTAATTGTTTTTTTGTTTCTATTGAATTAAGCGTAGTTGGCTGTGAAACAGGCTTGAAGTTGTTATTATTCAGTTTTTTTGATTTTTGATTTTGTAAATTCTTATCGATTACCAATGCGGATGATGTTACCTGATCATTTGAAAAGAAATCCTTTTGAGATGTGAAAACACCTGATTCCTTGTATTGTTTTTTTGAACTCCAAAGGATTAAAGCAATAATTAGAGCTAAACCACCAGCTAAAACTTGATTCATGATGAGAAAATCTGTTTAGTTATGCATCTTTAAAGAAGATATACGGATTGAACTTTTATGTCATCAATGGGTTGTATTTGGTTTGATTAGATCATAATTCTATAAAATAAAAGTGGATTTATTGAAATAAGTAATGACTAGTGAACTAGCTTCAAGTTTGCTTCCCGCTATTCTGATTCCATTAGTTGGAATAATGGGCCCAGCTGTTTTTATTGTTTTGATTGGTAGGTACATAACCGCTACTGAGTAATCTCAAAAATTTAATTTTCTACCATTCTTTTAGCTCATGACTAAATCTCAAGAAACACTTATGCAAAAGTGGGCTGTGAAAACAGTTTCAGACCCGACTGTTGGCAATCTTCAAACTCCAGTTAATAGTGGTTGGTTTACAAAGATGGTTATCAATAATCTCCCTGTCTATCGAGAAGGCCTATCACCAAACTTTAGAGGTCTAGAAACAGGTGCAATTTTTGGTTATTTACTTTTTGGTCCTTTTTCTATGACAGGGCCTCTTAGGAATACCGATTTTGCTTTAACGGCAGGTTTGCTTGGCGGTGTGGGAGCTATTCAAATATTGACTGCTCTTTTTATTCTTTACAACGCTAATGGTAAGGCACCAAATGTCCAACCGCCTGATGCAACAGTTGCTAAGCCTCCTTCTGATCTATTTACTAGAGCAGGATGGAGTGATTTTACAAATGGTTTTTGGTTAGGAGGCACAGGAGGTGTGGTTTTTGCTTGGTTGCTAATTGGTACTCTTCATCTAGATACTGTTCTCCCATTGATTAAGGAATATCATTTACTTGGAGCTTAAAATCTTTCTATCAGAACTTTAATTAAAAAGCCCCTTAAATAAGGGGCTTTTTAATTCTCTAAATTATTTAATTCAATTAATTTATCTCTTTTCAAGCCTTTAAAAGAGATAAATTCCTATTGTTTTTTTGGTTCTTTGCCTAATTCTTTATATTAAATTGAATTATTTTGTTCAAAACTATTAATAGATAATCTAATAAATATTAGTTATCAATAAAAAACACTGCTCTTAATTAAGAACAGTGTTTCTTCTTGAAGCTTTTAATAACAGAGTTACCCGAACTTACCTGAAGTAGAGGCAATAACAAACGCTCCGAAGGTTACAAAGTTTCCAACGGTAAAATGTGTTAAACCAACTAATCGAGCTTGAACAATTGATAATGCAACAGGCTTATCTCTCCATCCAACTAAATTAGCTATTGGAGTTCTTTGGTGAGCCCAAACAAGTGTTTCAATAAGTTCTTGCCAATATCCTCTCCAAGAGATGAGGAACATAAACCCAGTTGCCCAAATTAGATGACCAAATAAGAACATCCAAGCCCATGGAGATAAAGCGTTGACACCAAATGGGTTATATCCGTTAATTAACTGAGAGCTATTCAGCCATAGGTAATCTCTAAACCAACCCATCAAATAGGTACCAGATTCATTGAATTGAGCCGTATTGCCCATCCAAATTGCCAAATGTTTCCAGTGCCAATAGAAAGTAATCCAAGCAATAGTATTTAAAGCCCAGAACATTGCTAAATAAGTAGCGTCCCAAGAAGAACTATCACAAGTACCTCCACGTCCTGGACCATCACATGGGAAAGCAAAACCTAAGTCTTTTTTATCTGGAATTAGTTTTGTCCCTCTAGCGTCAAGAGCACCTTTTATAAGAATCAAAGCAGTTGTATGGAGTCCTAATGCGATCGCATGATGAACTAAGAAATCTGCAGGTCCAATTGGTAAGAAATTGGTAAGTGCATCTGGTCTATTGATCATGTCCATCCAGTAGTGATTACCTGGCATGGAACTCGCAGCTATGGATGCAGAACTTGATGCATTTGCTAGCAAAGCATTAAATCCATACATCATTTTTCCACTAGCAGCCTGTGCGAATTGCGCAAAAACAGGCTCAATCAGAATTTGTTTTTCTGGTGTTCCAAAAGCTACAACAACATCATTGTGAACATAAATTCCAAGTGTATGAAAACCTAAAAGCATTGTTACCCAACTTAGGTGACTAATTAAAGCTTCCTTCGTACTTAAAATTCTTGCTAGCACATTGTCCTTATTAAGCTCTGGATCATAATCTCTGACAAAGAAAATAGCTCCGTGGGAGAAAGCTCCAACCATCAAGAACATTGCTATGTATTGATGATGTGTATAGAGGGCCGATTGAGTAGTGTAATCCCTTGCGATAAATGCATATGAAGGTAATGCACCCATATGCTGAGCAACTAAGCTGCAAGCCACCCCTAGAGAAGCAAGTGCAAGACCAAGCTGAAAATGCAGTGAATTATTTACTGTCTCAAAAAGACCGTTGTGCTTTATCCCGAAATAACCTCTATGTGGATCTTTTGGGTGACTTGTATTATGAGCTTCAATAATTTCTTTAAGACTATGACCAATACCAAAGTTGGTTCTATACATATGACCGGCAATTATGAATACAACTCCTATTGCTAAATGATGGTGAGCGATATCAGTTAGCCAAAGTGATTCACTTTGGGGATGAAGACCACCTAAGAATGTAAATATTGCTGTTCCAGCTCCTTGTGAAGTTCCAAAAACTGCATCAAGAGAATCAGGATTTTGAGCATAAGCCCCCCAATTTCCGGAGAAGAATGGTGTTAAACCTTCTGGATGAGGCATAACAGTTAGCCAGTTGTCCCAGCCAACATGGATACCCCTTGACTCAGGTATTGCCACATGAATTAAGTGGCCGGTCCAAGCAATGCTGCTGAATCCAAAAAGAACTGCTAAGTGATGGTTTAATTGAGATTCTGCATTTTTGAACCATGCTAATGATGGTCTGTATTTAGGCTGAAGATGCAGCCATCCTGCAAACAATAACCAGCAAACAAGAATGTTTATAAAGATCGCACCTTGGAACAATTGTTCATTAGTTCTCATCCCAATTGTGTACCACCAGTGATACAAACCAGAGTAAGCAACATTAACCGGTGAAGTAGCTCCTGCCTGAGTCAGTGCATCAGTAAGTCCTTGGCCAAAATGAGGATCCCAGATTGCATGAGCAATTGGACGAGTGTGGAGTGGATCAAGCACCCATTGCTCAAAGTTTCCTTGCCAAGCAATGTGAAAGAGATTTCCAGCCACCCAAAGACCAATTATGGCTAGATGACCAAAGTGAGTAGAGAAGAGTTTTTGATATAACTGCTCTTCTGTCATTCCGTCATGACTTTCAAAATCATGAGCCGTAGCTATGCCGTACCAGATTCTTCTGGTTGTAGGGTCTTGAGCAAGACCCTGACTAAAAGATGGAAATTTAGTTGCCATTTTATAAAAAATCAGAGAGGGTCAGCCTAGACCGATTAAGCGAGCGTGGAAGAAGGCCCAAGTTGTAGCAATTCCTCCAAGAAGGAAATGAGCTGCTCCTACTGCACGACCTTGAGTAATAGATAAAGCTCTTGGTTGGATAGTTGGAGCTAACTTAAGTTTATTATGAGCCCAAATAATTGACTCAAATAACTCTTGCCAGTAACCTCGACCACTGAACAAGAACATAAGACTAAACGCCCAAACGAAATGAGCTCCTAAGAACATCAAACCGTACATACTAATAGGTTGACCATAACTTGTTAGAACCTGAGATGATTGAGCCCATAGGAAATCTCTAAGCCATCCATTAATAGTTATGGAACTTTGAGCAAAGTTTCCTCCTGTTAAACCCCATACATCACTTTGCATTTTCCATGAGAAGTGGAAAATAACTACTGATAGGCCGTTATACATCCAGAACAAGCCAAGGAAAACATGATCCCAAGAAGATACTTGGCAAGTACCTCCTCTTCCAGGACCATCACAAGGGAATCTAAATCCAAGATTTGCTTTATCTGGTATTAGTCTGGAGCTTCTTGCAAATAAAACTCCTTTTAGAAGAATTAGCAGAGTGACATGGATAGTAAAAGCATGTATATGGTGAATCATGAAATCAGCTGTTCCTAGGGGTATAGGCGCGATTCCAATTTTTCCTCCAACTTGACTTACAGAACCATTGAAAACCTCACTAACTAATCCACTTTGAAGATTTACGTTTGCGCCAGCAAGGGTAGTTGAACCAGCTGCTGAATGATGAATATTTTGTATCCATTGAGCAAAGACAGGCTGTAACTGTATAGATGTATCGCTAAACATATCTTGAGGCCTTCCTAAGGCTCTCATTACATCGTTATGAATATAAAGACCGAAACTATGGAAACCCAAGAACATGCATGCCCAGTTTAGATGACTAATCAATGCATCCCTTGCTTTCAAAATTCTGTCTAGAACGTTATCAATATGAACAGCTGGGTCATAATCTCTAATCATGGCAATACCAGCGTGAGCTGCCGCGCCAACAATGAATAATCCTCCTATCCACATGTGATGAGTAAATAGACCTAGAACAGTTGGATAATCAATCGACAAGTAAGGATATGGAGGCATCGCATACATGTGATGAGAAATAATGATGCTCAGGGATCCAATCATTGCAAGGTTTAGACCAAGTTGAGCATGCCAACTATTAGCTAAAAACTCATAAATTCCCTTATGTCCATTTGGAGCGGGGAAAAGAATTGGATCTCCTGCGTGATTATCAAGTATTTCTTTGAGGCTATGTCCTATTCCAAACATTGTTCTATATAGATGACCACCAAATACAGCTAGAACTCCAAAAGCTAAATGATGATGTGAAATATCTGTCATCCACAAACTTCCTGTAACAGGATTTAGACCACCTTTAAAAGTAAGAAAATCACTAAATGCCCACCAATTGGTCGTAAAGAAATTTTCCACTGTTCTCCCTGCGAGACCAGGGAAAATCTGACTAGCAATAGCTGGATTGCAAAGCTCATGTGGCAAAGGCATATCTGCAATTGAAGCTATTGGAATACCATCAATAACTAAAGGCTTTCCAGCATCAATTGCATCCATCAGGGCTGCAGTAGGTGCTCCGATATGAATACAATGTCCTGCCCATGCAATAGAACCCAATCCAACCAGACCGGCTATATGGTGGTTGAGCATTGATTCAAGATTTCTGAACCAATCAAGCTTGGGAGCAGCTTTGTGATAATGGTATATGCCACCATGCAACATTATGGCTGCCATTAGCAATGCCCCAATGGCTAAAGCCATAAGCTCGGTTTCATTGGTAATACCCCAGCCTCTCCACATCTGAAAAATTCCTGATGTGATCTGAATGCCGTGATAATTACCGCCTAAATCCGCGTTAAGCATCTCTTGACCAACTATAGGCCAAACCACTTGTGCTCCTGGTTTGACATGAGTTGGGTCAGAGAGCCAGCCAGAATAATTAGAAAAGCGAGCTCCATGGAAAAAAGCTGCACTCATCCAAATAAAGATGACTGCTAGATGACCAAAATGAGCAGAAAATACTTTTCTACTGGTTTCTTGGAGATCTCCAACATGGGTATCAAAATCATGCGCGTCAGCATGAAGATTCCATATCCATGTAGTAGTCTTTGGCCCTTTAGCAAGGGATTTTGACCAAAAACCAGGCTTATCAAGCTTGGAAAAATCTACAGGGATTGCATCAGTTTCGATAGGTTTATCGAGAACTGGTTCTTTTTTTTGTTCTCTTTCTGGTGGGCTAATGGTCATCGAGTGATTCCTTCAGGAATGTGATCGAGGTTTGGGGTGTCTAATCTTGGAAAGATTAGAGTGAAATCTTCAATAAGTAATTCTACCTATAAGGTGGGATTGCTTGGTGAAAGATTTTAGGAATTCAAGACCTACCTTTGAAGTTACTTGAAAACCTTTATAAGGGTTATGTCATAAGCATAAAGTAGACAGTCAGTTACTACGGAAGCATGTAACAAATGTTCTACACTTTTATTCTCAAGTGGTCATTGAATCCATGGTTTTTCTTAATTAGTAAATCTTTGCCTGTAGTGGAATGCAGGAAAAAAAGTTATTTAGGTCTAGGGGCTTTACTTCGTGTAGACATTAATTAGCAAAAGAGTAATCATAGCAAGCTTTTTGGCTTTCAAAAGTTTAATTAAATGCTAATAGCTAGGTAAAAATACCATTGGATTTCTTGTTAAGAGCTGTTTATCCATTTCAATAAATTTATTAAAGACTATTTAATGGTTTTTGATTTTTGATTTTTACTAAAGCTTTCTTTAAGAGGCTACCTTATGTAAATAAAAAATTTATTTTATCTCTCGTTCTGGAAAAAAAATTAGTAAAAACTCCAAAGAGGATTGCATTTGGATTCTCTTTAAGCACTTTGCCTTTGCTTGAGAGATTACAAGCAAGCCAACATGTAGATCAAATTTTTATATCGAATGGTTCAACTCTTTCTGTAGAAAAAAAAATTGAAGGTTTAGTTGAATCCTCCCCAGTTGATTTTTTAAAAGAACAATGGCAGAAGAATAATAAATTAATTTTTTTAGGTTCAATCGGCGCTGTAGTCAGGCTTATATCTCCTTTTATTAAATCCAAAGAAAATGATCCAGCAATACTGGTAATGGATTCAAAAGCTAAAAATGTTATTACTCTTTTAGGAGGCCATAAGCAAGGAGGAGATCGATTTGCTAGTGAGTTGGGAGCTGCTTTAGAAGCAGAAGTGATTTGCACCTCAGATTCATTTATAGAAAGAAGAATCCCTTTGGATTGTTTTGGTGAAGGATGGGGTTGGAAAAGAGGAGGAGAGAATGTCGATTGGCGAAAGTTAATGATTAGTCAGTCTAAAGAACAAAAAAATATTGTTTTTCAAGCCAAAGGATCAAAATTATGGCAGAAATTAAAGGGTTGTACTAATTTCTCTTTTTTAGAGAAAAATCCCCCAATATCTTTCAAAAATATCGACTTATATATAGGTCAAGAAAATAGGGATATATGTTCATGGCATCCACCGACAATAATCATTGGAATTGGCTGTGAGAGAAATACAAATGAAAAGGTCATTCAAAGAGCAATTAATGAGTCTTTGAATCAAAATGGCTTATCACTTCTTTCAATCTCTTGTTTAGCAACTATCGATAAAAAAAATGATGAAATAGGATTATTGAATTTGTCAAAAAAAAATGAATGGCCTATTTACTTCTTTAGTGCTCTTGAACTTTCAAAAGTCAACGTGCCAAATCCTTCAAATGTAGTTTTGAATGAAATGGAAACGGCCTCAGTAGCTGAAGCGGCAGCAATTTTGTTAGGAGCGCATGGCGGAAGGTTATTACAAGAAAAACAAATCTATTATTCCAACGAAGATGAGTGTGGGGCCGTAACAATTGCATTGGTGGAGGTATCAATTCCTTTTGCTCCTCATAAAGGTGAATTGCATTTAATTGGCAGTGGACCTGGCGAATTGGAAATGCTTACTTCTGACTCACGTCGAGCTTTAACAAGGTGCGTTGCTTGGATCGGTTATACCCCTTACTTAGATTATTTGGAATCAATTCGTCGCCCTGATCAGGTTCGTATTGATTCAAAATTAACCTTTGAAAAAGATCGATGTGAATGTGCTCTTGAGCTTGCAAAAGAGGGTGCAAGGGTTGCTCTTATTTCATCTGGCGACAGTGGAATTTATGGAATGGCAGGGTTAGCTCTCGAGCTTTGGCTAAATGAAAAAATTGATTCAAGGCCTTTATTTCAAGTTCATCCAGGGATTAGCTCTTTTCAATTGGCAGCTGCAAAATTAGGAGCTCCCTTTATGAATGATTTTTGTTCTATATCTTTAAGTGATCTTTTGACTCCATGGGATCAAATTGAGAGGAGAATAAAAAATGCAGCTATTGGTGACTTTGTTATTGCAATTTTTAATCCTAAATCAATCAAACGTGATTGGCAGTTGAAAAAGACTGTTGATTTATTACTCGAATTTCGCAAACCATGCACACCTGTTGCTATTGCTCGAGAGCTTGGTAGGCCAGATGAAAGTCTTGAAATACATACTCTTGAAACTTTGCCATTTAATCAGGTCGATATGCTTACTATTTTGGTCATTGGTAATAGTCAGAGTGTTATTAAAAACAAAAAATTTTTAACACCAAGAGGCTATTTCCCCTAATTGATTTTTTTTTATTCTTTTAAACCAGAAAATCGAATACTTAGTTTTAAGCTTATTTTTAGTTATCAAGTTGAGAAAGAAGTTAAAAAATCAAGTCAATCTGGAAAATCTTTCTAAAGTTAGGTTGTTATTAAAAGAGCTTTGCTTAAACCAGACTGGTTACGTGTTAAGGCACCTCAGCAAGAGAGGATTGGCAATGTCGCTGATCTATTAGTTGATTTAAAACTCAATACAGTTTGTCAGGAAGCAAGTTGTCCAAATATTGGAGAATGTTTTGCAGGTGGTACTGCTACTTTTTTAATCATGGGCCCTGCTTGCACTAGGAAATGCCCTTATTGCGATATCTCTTTTGATAATTCGAAAAGGCTTTTAGATCCATCAGAACCTGATCGTTTAGGTGAAGCTGTTTACCGGATGGGATTAACTCATGTCGTAATAACTTCCGTGAATCGTGATGACTTAGAAGATGGTGGCGCTAGCCAATTTTTGAAATGTATTAAGGCTGTTCAAAGCAAGTCTCCTTTCACTTCTATTGAAGTATTAATTCCAGATCTTTGTGGTAATTGGGATGCTTTGAAAGTTATTTTGGATGCTGCTCCAAACGTGCTAAATCACAATATTGAGACAGTTCCAAGGCTTTATCAAAGAGTAAGGCCTCAAGGAAAATATGAAAGGTCTTTGGAATTATTAAAAAGAGTTCGTGAAGGTTGGCCAAGAGTATATACAAAATCAGGCTTAATGGCTGGATTAGGAGAAACGGATGAAGAGATTTTGAGCGTTCTTTATGATCTGCATCTAAATAAAGTCGACATAGTAACTATTGGTCAATATTTATCACCAGGACCAAAACATTTACCTGTTAATAGATTTGTATCTCCTTCTCAATTTGATAGTTACCGTGTTGAGGGAGAAAATAAATTAGGATTTTTACAGGTCATCAGTTCACCATTAACTAGAAGTAGTTATCACGCTGGAGAAGTTAAAAAATTAATGATGTCTCACCCAAGATGATTGGAAAACTTTGGTTGACTTCCATCAATTGATATCCATTCTTTAAGATCCCAGTTTACTAAATCATTTTTAATCATGGGATCATTCTCTATGATCTTTTTTGCTGTTAAATAATCCTTCGCTTCAAGAATTAATAAACCTCCTCCGCCTGGCATCTTTTTTTCATTTATTAAATATCCGCTATGAATGTAATGACCTGATTTATGAATTTCTTTGACCCATTCTTTGTGCATTAATAAGAATTTTTTCCTTTCATTATTAGATAATTCTAGGGTTTTATCTTTGAAATTCTCTTTCTTAATAAATATAGGCATTCTTGTCTTTCTATATTGTCGCTTTCTCAAGCACTCCCTGAATACCTAATTTATTTTTTTCGCTTGGAGGAACTAATATTTTAAATAACTTCTTCCATGAAGACCAATCTGAGAGAATATTGTTTGCCTTTGGACTATTAGTTTTCTGATGATATTCAATAATTAGATCCTTTAAGAATTGCTCTTGGTTAGTTGAAGTCAGATCATGTACCTCAACAATTTCTTTATTAGTTCTTAAGTCAAGTTCATTTTTTTTGTCAAGAATAAATGCTATGCCTCCAGTCATTCCTGCTCCAATATTTCTTCCAGTTTTTCCGAGCACAACAACTACTCCTCCAGTCATATATTCGCAACAATGGTCTCCCGCTCCTTCAATAACAGCATGAGCTCCACTATTGCGAACACCAAAACGTTCCCCTGCTATCCCAAGGGCAAATAATTTTCCACCGGTTGCTCCATATAAACATGTATTTCCAAGTATTACCTGAGCGTTAGATGTTTCATTGATGATTTCGGGAACAATCGTAATGGAACCTCCGTTAATGCCTTTGCCTACATAATCATTTGCTTCTCCTATCAAAGAAATATTCATTCCTTTTAAAATAAATGCACCAAAACTTTGCCCTGCGGAACCTTTAAATATCAAATTTAAATTTCCTTTAAAACCTTTGTTTCCATATTTTTTAGCTATTACTCCAGAGATGCGTGCACAAACACTTCTATCTGTATTAACAATTGAGATTTCTTTAGTAATGCTCTCATGAGTTTTAATCGCTTCGGAAATTTCTTCATCTTTGAGAAGAGAGTTCTCAAGAACTTCTCCATTGCTATGAGCTTCCATTTCGTGGCTCAACCATGAACGATCTGTTGAGTTGTCTATTGGTTTGAGTAAGCTAGATAGGTCGACCTCTTTTGTTTTTGTTAGGTCTAGCTTCCTTGGGATTAATAAATCTGTTCTTCCAATAAGATCTTCAAGCTTTGCTACACCAACTTGACTCATCAATTGTCTGACTTCCTCAGCTACGAAAATAAAGAAGTTAACCACATGTTCTGGTAACCCTGGGAATCTTTTTCTTAAGCCTTCTTGTTGAGTTGCCACCCCGACTGGACATTTATTTGTATGGCAAATCCTCGCCATGATACAACCTTCTGCAATCATTGCGATTGTGCCAAAACCATATTCTTCTGCTCCAAGTAAAGCCGCAATCAGGACATCCCATCCTGTCTTTAAACCTCCATCTGCTCTTAATAAAACCCTTTTGCGCAAACCATTTTCTAATAAAGATCGATGAACTTCAGTTAATCCAAGTTCCCATGGCAAACCAGCATGTTTAATTGAACTCAGTGGCGAGGCGCCCGTCCCACCATCATGTCCTGAAATTTGGATTACATCAGCATTGGCTTTGGCCACTCCACCTGCAATTGTGCCAATGCCTATTTCAGCAACTAATTTTACACTGACTTTTGCAGTTGGATTTATTTGATGTAGGTCGTGAATAAGTTGAGCAAGGTCTTCTATGGAGTAAATATCATGATGTGGAGGAGGAGAAATAAGAGCTACTCCTGGCTTGCTATTACGAAGCTTGGCTATGTATTCATCAACTTTTGCTCCTGGCAATTGTCCACCTTCTCCTGGCTTTGCACCTTGAGCTACTTTGATTTCTAATTGCTTTCCGCTAGTTAAATATTCAGGGGTTACCCCAAATCTGCCAGACGCAATTTGTTTGATTGCAGAACAAGCTGTATCTCCGTTTAAAAGTCCTTTGAGATTGGGTAAGGTTTTTGACTGATTATTTTCATCTACATCTTTAAGGACATTGAATCTCGCAGGATCTTCCCCTCCTTCACCACTATTGCTTTTGCCTCCAATTCTATTCATTGCTATTGCAAGAACTTCATGTGCTTCTCTTGATAGGGCACCAAGACTCATTCCACCGGTACAGAATCTTTGACAAATACTCTCAACACTCTCTATTTGATCAAGAGGTAAAGGCTGTGGAGCTTTTTTAAAAGTAAGTAGATCTCTGAGGGTTGTAGCTGGACGACTTTCTAGAAGTTGTTGATAAGTTTTGAAGTGGTCATATCCAGGTCCAGCTTTGACTGCAGCATGAAGAATTTTCGACATTTCTGGATTATTTAAATGAAATTCCCCACTATTTCGATATTGAACAAAACCATTAAAATCGAGTTTTTTTTGTTCTAGTTCTGGAAAAGCTTTTTTATGAAATGAAATTGTCTCGATTGATAATTCGCTTAGAGTTAGTCCAGCTATACGACTTGTCGTTCCCTTGAAAGCTAAATCAATTAAATCTGCACCGATACCTATGGCTTCAAAAATTTGTGCTCCGTGATAACTTGCTAAAACAGAGATTCCTATTTTTGAAAGTATTTTTCTTAATCCATCTTCCATTGCTTGCTTAACATTATCTTGAGCAATCTCTATGGATAAATTAGACAACTTGCCATCAGAAATAAGTTTTTGAGTTTTAGGTAGTTGCCACCAATGGCGTGTGGTTTCCCATGTTAACCATGGACAAATTGCACTAGCTCCAAATCCAATAAGACAGGCTATGTGGTGAGTACTCCAACATTGAGCTGTATCTATAATTATCGAAGTTTTTAGCCTTAGTCCCTTTCTAAGTAAGTGATGATGAACTGCACCAACAGCAAGAAGAGGAGGAATGTATGATTTTTCTCGATTAATATTTCTATCTGAAAGAATTAGTATTTCTCCACCATTAATTACACTATTTTCTGCTTCTCGGCATAGATTTTGAATACCTTTATCTAAGTTTGCTTCATCATGATTGACAGTAATTAATGTGGATATTTTCTTGCAATTAAAACCAGATTTTGTTATCGAGGTTAATTCCTTCTCATTAATAATTGGTGATTTAATATGAACTAGTCTTGCAGATTCTGCTTTTGGAGATAATGGTGCTTTCCTAACACCTAGATACATTTCTAAGCTAGTAACAAGTTTTTCTCTAAGAGGGTCAATTGGAGGATTGGTGACTTGTGCAAACCTTTGTTTGAAATAGTCATAAAGAATATGTGATTTCTTGGAAAGTATAGCTAGAGGAATATCATCTCCCATGCAATAAGTTGGTTCTTTAGCATTTGCTGCCATGCTATTAATTATGTAATCAAAATCTTCAGAACTAAATCCAAATGCAATTTGTTGCTGCAGTAACTCTTGCTTATCAAATTTATTATTTACTTCCCAATTTTGGTTGTTGAGATTTATACGATTTGCTTTTAACCAATCTAAGTATGGATATCTATTCGCTGATTCTTCTTTGACATCCCAGTTTCGTAAAATCCTCTTTTTTTCTAAATCTACTGCCAGCATTTGCCCGGGACCAAGTCGACCTTTTTCTTTTATTTGATTCTCATCTAATTCAACAACACCTGTTTCAGATCCCATTACAACATATCCATTTTTAGTGATGCAATAACGAGCTGGTCTCAGTCCATTTCTGTCTAATGTTGCGCCTATACTTATTCCATCAGTAAAAACTATTAATGCTGGTCCATCCCATGGCTCCTGAGTTCCTGCTGCATATTCATAAAAAGCTGTTATTTCAGGTTTATTTATTAATTCAGGCTGGTCTCTGAAAGCCTCAGGTATAAGTGTTAATAAGCTATCAGTTATTGGCCGACCACTTCGAACTAATAATTCAAGGGTTAAATCAAGATTGGCTGAATCGCTAAATAAATTATTGACTATGGGTTTTAGATCACTTTCACTATCATCCCATGCTGTACTTATCTCTGTTTCTGTTGCTTTTGCCCAATTTATATTTCCTAATAATGTATTGATTTCTCCATTATGACCTAAAAGTCTCATAGGTTGAGCTAATGGCCATTTTGGCAAAGTATTCGTACTAAATCTTCTATGGTAAACCGCGTATGAAACTTCAAATCTATCGTCCTTTAGATCTGTATAAAAAGGAGCCAATATTTCAGATCTGACCATCCCTTTATATACAATTGTTTTGCTACTTAAAGAGCATATATAGAGCCCTAATTTATCTTCTTTTAATTCTATATTTGCTCGATTTGAAATCCTTTGTCTTAATCTAAAAAGTAAAGCCTCAAGATTAATCTCTTTATCCTTAATATTAACTATCCATTGTGTAATAAAGGGTTCATTTTCTTTTGCAAGTTTTCCTAAAACTTCATCATCAACTGGAACATCTCTCCATCCTTTAGAAGTTAAGCCTAAATATTCAGCTTCTTGTTCACATATATTCTTTGCTATTTCTCTATTCTTTATTTCTTTAGGCATAAAAATCATGCCTATCCCTGATGATTGGGGTTCGCATTCTTTGGCGATTTGCCAAACTTGCTTTAAATATGACCATGGAATTTCACATAAAATCCCAGCACCATCACCTGAATCGCTATCTCCCCCGCATCCTCCTCTGTGCTCCATGCAGCTGAGACCATTTAATGCTTGAGACAAGACCCAATGATTTTGTTTGCCTTCGACGCTAGCGATGAAGCCAACTCCACAAGAATCTTTTTCTCCAGAAAAGGCATCTGGATAGGTGCTATCGCAGTAAGGCCAATTTGATCTTGAGAGTCTTTGATTCATGTTTTTTAACTTACTATTTTTCTTTTCTTTCAAAAGTGCTATCGGTAAGCTTTGAAATAGATGATTAGATTGATTTGATAGTTCCTAGAGTTACATCTTAAACATTTTTGTCGACCATCAAGTTTTTTATTCAATACTTTCTTTAAAATATTTGTTTCTTATGCTTAAACCTAAATAAAAATAAAATATTAATTGAAAAAAAATACTAATTTGGGAGCTTGACCAAGTAATCTTGGGAATTGTTGAATCTGGTCGAACTTAGACCAAATATAAAATTAATGCCAACCATTCAACAGTTGATAAGAACAGAGAGAAAGACTCTCAAAACAAAGACAAAATCTCCTGCTTTGCGAGGTTGCCCAGAAAGGAGAGGAGTCTGTACCAGGGTTTACACCTCGACTCCCAAAAAACCTAACTCTGCTCTAAGAAAAGTAGCTCGTGTCAGATTAACTTCAGGCTTTGAAGTTACTGCTTATATCGGCGGTATCGGTCACAATCTTCAAGAGCACTCCGTAGTTTTGCTTAGAGGCGGAAGAGTTAAGGATCTACCAGGAGTTAGATATCACATAGTCAGAGGAACTCTTGATACCGCTGGGGTTAAAGACCGTAGACAGTCAAGATCAAAATATGGAGCTAAATCTCCTAAGGAATAAAAACTAAGTTTGATTTATTGAATTTTCCCCTTATACAAATCTCAATTTCATGTCAAGAAGAAACGCAGCAGAAAAAAGACCTGTTCTCCCTGATCCACAGTTCAATAATCGTTTGGCAAGTATGATGGTTCATCGATTGATGAAGCACGGTAAGAAATCAACAGCTCAAAAAATTCTTTCTGATGCTTTTGGTTTGATTAATGAACGAACTGGTTCAGACCCGATTGAATTATTTGAAACAGCAGTGAAAAATGTCACACCTCTTGTTGAAGTTAGAGCGAGAAGAGTTGGTGGGGCTACATATCAGGTTCCAATGGAGGTCCGTCAAGAAAGAGGGACTGCAATGGCACTCAGATGGTTGGTAAATTTCTCAAGATCAAGAAATGGTAGAAGCATGGCTCAAAAACTTGCTGGGGAGCTTATGGATGCAGCCAATGAGGCTGGAAATGCAGTGAGGAAGAGGGAAGAGACCCATAAGATGGCAGAAGCAAATAAAGCTTTTGCTCATTATCGCTATTGATTTAGGTCAAATTTTTCTATTTAAATTCTCAAAAATATTTCTTTTTTAGCATGCTTAGTTGTAGAGTCCATGCGCATTTTAAAGCCCTTTAGTCGGAGTATTTTCTGTGGCACGCGCCTTTCCTTTAGAACGAGTTAGAAATATCGGGATTGCTGCACATATTGATGCTGGTAAAACCACTTGCACTGAAAGAATTCTTTTCTATTCAGGTGTTGTTCATAAAATGGGAGAGGTCCATGATGGTGCCGCAGTCACTGATTGGATGGCCCAAGAGAGAGAGAGAGGAATCACCATTACCGCTGCGGCGATTTCGACTACATGGGACGATCATCGTATAAACATCATTGATACCCCTGGACACGTTGACTTCACCATTGAGGTTGAACGCTCGATGAGAGTTCTCGATGGTGTAATTGCTGTCTTTTGCGCAGTTGGTGGAGTACAGCCTCAATCTGAAACAGTTTGGCGTCAAGCGGATAGGTATTCAGTGCCCAGGATGGTATTTGTCAATAAAATGGATAGAACTGGAGCAGATTTCCTTAAGGTCCACGGTCAAATCAAAGATAGATTAAAAGCTAATGCAGTTCCAATTCAGTTACCTATTGGAGCTGAAAATGATTTGAAGGGCATTATTGATCTCGTAGAAAATAAAGCATATATTTATAAAGATGATCTTGGAAAAGATATTGAGCAGACTGATGTTCCATCAGACATGGTTGATTTAGTCTCTGACTGGCGATCAAAATTAATGGAGTCAATAGCAGAAACTGAGGAAGAATTGCTTGATGCGTTTCTAGAAAATGGTGAGTTAACAATTGAACAACTCAAAACTGGAATTAGGGAAGGTGTTCTTAAGCATGGCTTGGTTCCCATGTTATGTGGTTCAGCTTTTAAAAATAAAGGGGTTCAGTTATTACTAGATGCAGTAGTTAATTATCTTCCTGCTCCTGTTGATGTTCCTCCTATTCAAGGTTTGCTTCCGAATGGAAAAGAAGCTGTTAGACCTTCCGATGATAGTGCCCCATTTAGCGCCCTTGCATTCAAGGTAATGGCTGATCCATATGGCAAATTGACTTTTGTTCGTATGTATTCTGGTGTCCTTGAAAAAGGAAGTTATGTTCTCAACTCAACTAAGGATGCAAAAGAGAGAATATCCAGATTAATAATTTTGAAAGCGGATGATCGCGAGGAAGTTGATGAATTAAGAGCTGGAGATCTTGGGGCTGTGCTTGGTCTGAAAAACACAACAACCGGAGATACTTTATGCGCTTCTGAAGAGGCAATTGTTCTCGAAACCCTTTATATCCCTGAGCCAGTTATTTCAGTTGCGGTAGAACCCAAGACTAAGAGTGATATGGAAAAGTTAGGGAAAGCGCTAACATCTTTGTCTGAGGAAGATCCAACATTCAGAGTCAGTACTGATCAAGAGACAAATCAAACTGTAATTGCAGGTATGGGTGAACTTCACCTAGAGATATTGGTTGATCGTATGTTGAGAGAATTTAAGGTAGAGGCAAATATTGGGGCACCTCAAGTTTCTTATAGAGAAACTATTAGAGCTAGCTCCTCAGGTGAAGGAAAGTTTGCGAGACAAACAGGAGGTAAAGGGCAGTATGGTCATGTTGTTATTGAAGTTGAGCCAGGTGAACCAGGAACTGGTTTTGAGTTCGTCAATAAAATTGTCGGTGGATCTGTTCCAAAAGAATATATTAAACCTGCTGAATCAGGAATGAAAGAAACCTGTGAGTCTGGTGTGATTGCTGGCTATCCTTTGATTGATGTAAAAGTTACATTGGTTGATGGCTCTTATCATGATGTTGACTCATCAGAGATGGCTTTCAAGATTGCCGGGTCAATGGCTTTCAAAGATGGAATCAAGAAGTGCAATCCTGTCCTTCTAGAACCTATGATGAAAGTTGAGGTAGAAGTTCCTGAGGACTTCCTAGGCTCTATAATTGGAGATCTGTCCTCTCGAAGAGGTCAGGTTGAAGGTCAATCCATCGATGATGGACAATCCAAAGTCCAGGCAAAAGTGCCATTAGCCGAAATGTTTGGCTATGCCACTCAACTCCGATCAATGACTCAAGGTCGGGGTATTTTCTCAATGGAGTTCAGCACCTACGAGGAAGTTCCTCGTAATGTTGCTGAAGCAATTATCTCCAAGAATCAGGGCAATTCCTGATCTCTAAAATTTACTAACCACCCCCCGATTCTTTAAAAAAAATGGCTCGCGAGAAGTTTGAGAGGAACAAACCTCACGTCAACATAGGTACTATTGGCCACGTTGACCATGGCAAAACAACTCTTACTGCTGCAATCACAAAGGTTTTAGCCAAAAAAGGTCAAGCCGAAGCGCAAGATTACGCTGAAATTGATGGGGCTCCAGAAGAGCGTGAACGCGGTATCACAATCAACACTGCTCACGTTGAATATGAAACCGATGGTAGGCATTACGCTCATGTTGATTGTCCAGGTCACGCTGATTATGTAAAAAACATGATCACAGGTGCTGCTCAAATGGATGGGGCAATTCTTGTTGTGGCTGCTACAGATGGAGCAATGGCACAAACAAAAGAACATATTCTTTTGGCCAAGCAGGTTGGTGTACCTGCATTGGTTGTTGCGCTAAACAAATGTGACATGGTTGATGATGAAGAAATGATAGAACTAGTAGAAATGGAGATACGTGAACTTCTCACAAGTTATGACTTCCCTGGCGATGACATCCCTGTTGTTCAAGTTTCAGGATTAAAAGCTATTGAAGGAGAAGCAGATTGGGAGACAAAAATAGATGAATTGATGACTGCTGTTGATTCTTCAATTCCAGAACCAGAGCGTGAAATTGATAAGCCTTTCTTAATGGCCATTGAAGACGTTTTCTCAATTACTGGTCGTGGAACAGTTGCTACTGGACGAATTGAAAGAGGAAAAGTAACAGTAGGAGAGGAGGTTGAAATTGTAGGAATTAGAGATACAAGAATTACAACTGTTACCGGTGTTGAGATGTTTAGAAAACTTCTTGATGAAGGTATGGCTGGAGACAACGTTGGACTTCTATTACGAGGTATTCAGAAGGAAGATATTGAGAGAGGAATGGTTCTTGTTAAAAAAGGATCTATTACTCCTCACACTAAATTTGAAGGTGAGGTTTATGTATTGAAAAAAGAAGAGGGTGGTCGTCATACCCCTTTCTTTGCTGGATATCGTCCTCAATTTTACATTCGTACTACTGATGTAACAGGTCAAATTACAGCTTTTACATCTGACGATGGCAGTAACGTTGAAATGGTTATGCCTGGTGACAGAATAAAAATGACTGGAGAATTAATTGCTCCAGTTGCTATTGAGCAAGGAATGAGATTTGCAATTCGCGAAGGTGGTCGTACCATTGGAGCCGGAGTGGTCTCAAAAATAATTGAGTAATTAGTTTTTGAGGATGACTTGTAATTTACTCGGGTCATCCTCTAAATTAAATAAACAAATGAACTAATTAGTTCATCCTTAAAAGAACCTCGAAAACCTAATTAGCTTCTTGTAACCCCATCATGTCAACTGCAATTGCACAGCAAAAAATACGCATACGCCTGAAGGCTTTTGATAGAAGAATGCTTGATTTATCTTGCGATAAAATAATTGAGACTGCAGACACAACTGCTGCTTCAGCAATAGGACCTATTCCTCTTCCTACAAAGAGAAAAATTTATTGTGTTCTTCGTTCGCCTCATGTTGATAAAGATTCAAGAGAGCATTTTGAAACAAGAACACATAGACGAATTATCGATATTTACAGCCCTTCCGCAAAAACTATAGATGCTCTAATGAAGTTGGACCTTCCTAGCGGAGTTGATATAGAAGTTAAGCTCTAGATCTTTTTCTCTCAAACCAGAGATTGATTATCTAGGATAGGTTTAATTAGGAATACTCATTTGAGCGAACTTTCAGTTAGGGAGTTACCACTTTTCCCATTGCCTGAGGTTGTGCTTTTCCCTCAGGAGTACTTGCCACTTCATATTTTTGAGACTCGTTATCGGGTAATGCTTCAATCTGTTTTGAAATCCGATAGCCGATTTGGAGTTGTTAGATGGGATCCAATTGCAAAAAAGATGGCAGATGTTGGTTGTTGTGCTGAGATCATTAAGCATCAAACTTCACAAGATGGTAGAAGTAATATTGTTACTATTGGCCAGCAAAGATTTCGAATCTTAGAAATTATTAGTGAAAATCCTTTTATTAACGCGCTAGTCAGTTGGGTTGACGATGAACAAATTTCAGATCAAACAAAACTATTGGAACTAAAGGACTCTGTTTCCATTGCTCTTAAGGATGTAGTTTCACTTACCTCTAAACTAACTGAATCTGATAAGGCACTCCCTGATTCTTTGCCCGATATTCCCAGAGAATTATCTTTTTGGATAGCGGCTCATCTCGGAGGTCCAGTAGCAAGTGAACAGCAAAATTTATTAGAGCTAACTAATACTTTCCACCGCCTGGAAAGAGAATATGAACTTCTTGATCACACAAGAAGACAACTAGCTGCCAGAACTGCTTTAAAAGATACTTTCTCAAATGCTGATCAAACTAACAATTAATTATGCATTGGATATTAATTTTTATATTTAGTGCATTCTTTTTATTCACTTTAACTACTCTATGGCTCAGGAAAAGTCGTAAATATGAGTCTATTAATAGCGTTGCATCTTCATATGATTCATGGACTAATGACCGTTTATTAGAAAATCTTTGGGGAGAACATATCCATCTTGGTTTTTACGAAAAACCAAGAATCAAAAAAGACTTTAGGAAAGCCAAGGTTGATTTTGTTCACGAATTAGTTCGTTGGAGCGGTTTGAATAAATTACCGAAAGGCTCAAGAGTGCTAGACGTTGGGTGCGGAATAGGCGGTAGTTCAAGAATCTTGTCTGATTATTACGGATTCGATGTTATTGGTATTTCCATAAGTCAAGAACAAATTAAAAGAGCGAACGAGTTAACAGTTAATAAGGCTTTCTGTCGTTTTGAGGTAATGAATGCACTTGACTTGAATTTTGAAAAGGGCAGCTTTGACGGTGTTTGGAGCGTTGAAGCTGGGCCTCATATCTTAGATAAACAAACGTTTGCAGATGAGATGCTTAGAGTCCTAAGGCCTGGGGGTTTTTTGGCAGTTGCAGATTGGAATAAAAGAGATTCAAAAAAGCAACCCTTTAATTTATTGGAAAAGTTCATTATGAATCAATTACTAATTCAATGGACCCATCCTGAATTTTCAAGTATTGAGGGATTTAAAAATAACTTATTAAACAGTCCTTATTGTGGAAGTTCTGTAGAGTCTTCCAATTGGACACAATACACAATTCAATCTTGGAATGAATCTATATATGAAGGGTTTAGAAGACCGTCATCTATTTTGAAATTAGGTCTTAGATCACTCCTGAAGGCATTTAGAGAAATCCCAACCATACTTATGATGAGATGGTCTTTTTCTAGTGGCTTGATGAAATTTGGAGTATTCAAATCAAGAGGATGAATTACTCAATTTCTGATCCAAAATAACATCCAAAATTAATTATTTGATTGCAAAGCGGAGATAACTCTTCAGTAATTTTTTCAAAGTCTTTTTGATTATTATTATTTAAATCTAGATCTATGAAAAAGACATATTCCCCAAGTTCTCTTTTAGAAGGACGAGATTCAATTCTACTCATATTCAGGCCAAGATTTGCGATGCAATTCAATGCTTTTAGTAATGCACCTGGACTATTTGACTTAAGAGAAAAAGCCATACTTGCTTTATTGCCATCTTTTTTGATGTTGTTCTTGCTAAGAAGAACGAATCTAGTACAATTGCCTTCAATATCATTAATAGGATAAGCCAGAATATTCAGCTCTTCACTCGCATCTTTGGACCCTATCGCTGCTCTAAATGAGCTGCCTTTTACCATCCTTATCGCTTCTGCGGTTGAATTAGTTGGTAAATGAACTGCATTTGGAATGTTATCGTTTAACCATTGGCTGCATTGAGCTATAGCCTGAGGATGAGAAAGGACCTCGGAAATTGTTGATAATGTGCCGCTGCTCATTAATGAGTGTTTTATAGGCAGTACTAGTGCTCTGTGAATAAATAGATTTTTATTTCTCCATAGAGAATCTAACGTTGTTGTAACTCCACCCTCTACTGAATTTTCAATCGGTACTACGGCTGCTTCACTAAGATTGTTTGCAAGATTATCTACCACAGACCTTAAACCTTTGCATGGCGAGAACTCTGGCGAGTCAAGTTTTTCTAAGGCTGCAAGGGCTTTTGCTGCCTTCTCAGCGTATGTTCCTTTAGGTCCTAGGTAGGCCACTCTGGTTGACATTAGATAAAAAAAAAGGGGTAAATGCCGATAAGATCAAACTGAGCAAGTTTTTGATAATGTCTCTTGCCTTTAAAGCACGACAAAAAATTGATCTAATTGTTCAAGATAATCAGGAGCAACTACCTGATTATCTCCTACAACAGGAAAGAGTTGTAGGAGCAATGCTTGATCCTAAGAAATTGACTCCTTTGGGCCCAGGAAGCTTTAAGTATGAAGTCACAAGTTTTAAGGTTTTTCAACTTCAAATAAATCCAGTCGTATCAATAGGGGTGGAAAATACTGAGAGAAAAATCAGAATGTATGTCACCGAAAGTCATTTGGATGGCTTGGGATTAGTTGATGATTTTGATTTAACTTTAGATGCAATTTTGGAGGCAAAACCATCAGGTCTTGAAGGCGAAGCACTTTTGGGCGTAACGGTCAGTCAGCCTCAGATATTGAGATTAATTCCTCCTAAAATGCTCGAATCAACTGGGCAATCAATATTAAATGGAATTTTGTTAGGAATTAAGTCAAGGGTTGAGAAACAGCTAATTGCTGATTTTAATAGTTGGTGTAATGAAAATTAGTTACAAAATAATTATCAATTGATTTTCAATCTCGAGAGAAAACTTTTCCGGTGGAGTTTTGTTGCACCTTCTTTGATTAAGTTTGTTCTATGAATTTCAGTTCCATAACCCTTATTTTTTTCTAGTTCAAAAATACTGTATTTGCTAGCTAGTCTTTTAATTAATTCATCTCTGGCTTCTTTTGCTAAAACACTTGCAGCAGCAATTGAGGCAAAATGACTTTCACCTCTCACTTGTGTCTTTTGTTTCCCTGGCCACAAGCGTAAGGGTAATATTCCGTCTACAAGAATTAAGTCAGGTGGAGATGAAAATTTTTCTAATGCTCTTATCATTGCTTTTTCAGTGGCCTCTCGGATTCCGACCCTGTCAATTTCTCTTGCTGAAGACTGTCCTATCGCCCAAGCTATTGAGTTTTTTTTGATCAGAGGAACTAAGTTATGTCTTTGTCGGTGGTTTAATTTTTTACTGTCTTTCAAACCTTGACTTAAGAGTTTTGTTTCGTTCGCTTGACCTAAAATTACAGCTCCAGCAAAAACAGGACCAAATAAACAACCTTTTCCTACTTCATCAACTCCTGCAATCAAAGATTTCTTAGCTTCCACGTTTAAGAAGAGGCAGAAGATCTTCTTCTTTTTCGTCTTGGATCCTCATTAACTTCTTGTGATTCGGTGAAACTTAATTCGTTCTTTTCATTTATTGAATTGTTATCAGAATTTATTACTTTATTTGTTTCTTTGTCTAGAGCAATATTGATATCTTCTTCTTCAATATTGCCTATTTCTTCAGAAATAGCTAGGTTTTGTTCACTAGTATTTTTGTTCTTAAGACGAACAATATCCTTTTGATTATTTTTATGCTTAGTATTTGTATCCTCAGATATTTTTTCTTGACTACCCTCGAGTATTTTAGTTGTTTCTTCTCTTACTACCTCTCTTCCAGGCCTTATTATATTAACTCTATAGTTTTCAGATGGTAAAGGTTCGTCTAAAAGTAAAATAGGATTCAAGCCCATTGTGCTATAAACCAACTCTTCATTCTCATCCATATTTATATTAATTACTATGCTTTCTTTCCTTTTGTTTATAATCTCTTTAGGAATATCTTCTAGGTTTTTATCTGTGGAGATAGATTTTGAGTTGTCTAAAGATGATTTATATTCTTCATTGATTGAGTTTTCTTCTATATCTTTTGCTTTATTTAGACGCTTCTTTTTGCTATTATTTTCTTGTAAAGATTGTATATCTTCTCCTAATATTAAAGTTGATTTGATTACACCAGCTTCAGATGGGTTTGTTGGGTTTATATCTTGAATAGTAATGCTTGGAAGATGATCTTGTAATTGGGAATTATGAGAAGGTTTTCCAAATAATTCATATATATTTTGACCTTGTCTTTTTCGCGTTAGCTCTACAAGTCCAAGTTCTGTAAGTGAAGCTATTTGTGGCCGCGCTGAGTCTCCATTAATGGCAGATGTAAAATGTTCTAATAATTGAAGTTGATCCCTTTTTGTATCCATATCTATAAAATCAATAATAATAACTCCGCCAATATTCCTCAATTTTAATTGCCTCGCTATCTCGATCGCTGCTTCACAATTAGTCCATAAAACTGTCTCTCTCGAATTTGCAGATCTTGTAAATGAACCTGAGTTAACGTCAATAACTGTCAATGCTTCTGTTGGTTCAATTATTATATATCCACCTGAAGGCAGATCCACTCTGGGCTTCAATGCATCATTGATTGAAGAAATGACTCTATATTTTTCTAATATATTTTGCGAATCGCTATGTAATTCTATTGCTAATTCCTTGGAATCCTTGCCGAGGAAGTTTTTAACTCGACTAATTGCTTCAGTATTATCTACAACAATTTGATTAACATTTTGATTATTATGATCTCTCAGAATTCTATGAATAAAGTCTTCATCTCTATTTAAAAGAATTGGCGGGGTACAATTTTCAGATGCTTGTTGAATAAGTTCCCATTGCTTAAGAAGATTTTCAAGATCATCAATTAAAAATTCTTCAGAAATATCTTCTGCTTCTGTTCTTATTAAAAGTCCAGTACTGGGTGGCTTAACTAGTACGCCTAATGCTCTAAGTCGATTCCTTTCACTTTCTGTGCTTATTCTTCTAGAAATATTTACACCTTGTCCATACGGTTGAAGTACTAGATATCTACCAGGAAGAGCTATATTTCCAGTTAATCTAGGTCCTTTTGATCCAGTAGGCTCTTTCATTACTTGAACCAAAACTTTTTGTCTTGGTTCAAGTAATTCTGTTATTCCTGCAGTTGCTTTCTTTAATCTAAGTGGACCTAAATCATTGACATGAATAAAACCATTTTTTTCACTTTCTCCAATATTGACAAAAGCAGCATCTATCCCTGGAAGAACATTTTCAATCGTTCCTAAGAAAATATCTCCTATTTGGTAGCTGCCTTGAGCTACGATTAATTCATCTATTCTCTCATCAGTGAGCAGAGCGGCAATTCGCAAATGCTCAGCAATGACAATTTGCTGGGGCATATACAATGTTGAGCTTTTTAAGCTTCTAAAAATTGATTAGCAGAAAAACTGCAAATAGAACTGTTTGAAACTTTTAACGCCTAAACAAACTTAAAGAGATTTTTGAATACTGTTCGGAATGGGAATAAATATGATCCGGTTGAAATCGCTGGGGTTGCCAACGTTTAATCTAGGTGTCCCTTTAAGAAAAACTGACGTTAATTAAGAACATTAGGGGCTTAACCCTTTACTTAGTTCTTCATTCATATTAACACAGGATCATTTTTTGGTTTTTTGGTTTGAGATATAGCTCCTATTAAAAATTTGTTCCTAAACTTGGAATCATATATGTTTAAAGATTTGAGGGTGTTTAAGGGATTATCCTTAAATTGAATCTTGGCGATTTTCAAGTGGTTCAAGTTAATGCTGATTACCTGAAATTAAAAGCAGGCTATCTTTTTCCAGAAATTTCTAGAAGAATTAAAGAATTTGTCTCTAAGAATCCAAATGCTGATTTGATCCGCCTAGGAATTGGTGATGTTACCGAACCCCTGCCTTTAGCTTGTCGTGAAGCCATGAAAGCGGCTATTGAGGAAATGGGAACAGACGAGGGCTTTAGGGGCTATGGCCCGGAGCAGGGATATGAATGGCTTCGCGAGAGCATCTCTATACATGATTATTTATCTCGTGGTTGTGAGATTTCAGCAGAAGAAATCTTTATTTCAGATGGCTCAAAATGTGATAGCAGTAATATTTTAGATATTCTTGGTAAGGAAAATAGAATAGCAGTCACTGACCCTGTTTATCCTGTGTATGTTGACACGAATGTGATGACAGGTAGGACAGGAGAAGCCAACTCTGCAGGAGAATATAAAGGTTTAAGTTATATTCCAATTAATTCAGGAAATGGATTTGAAGCAGCAATTCCAAAAGAAAAATTTGATTTAATTTATCTTTGTTTCCCTAATAATCCCACTGGTGCCGTAGCAACTAGAGAACAATTAGTTTCTTGGGTTAAATATGCAAAAGAAAATAATTCTTTGATTCTTTTTGATGCAGCTTATGAGGCTTTCATTAAAGATGATTCGATTCCCCATTCGATTTTTGAAATTGAGGGATCTAAAGATTGTGCAATTGAGTTTCGCTCTTTCTCGAAAAATGCAGGCTTCACAGGAACAAGGTGTGCTTTTACAGTTATTCCAAAGTCTTTGAAAGGTAAAGCAGGAAGTGAAGAAGTTGATTTGTGGTCCTTATGGAATCGTAGACAAAGTACTAAATTCAATGGTGTAAGTTATGTTGTTCAGAGAGGGGCGGAAGCTGTTTACACTAAAGAAGGGCAAAAACAAATAAAAAAATTAGTAAGTTTTTATATGGATAATGCTCAAATAATCAAATCAGATCTGACTACTGCAGGGTTTGAAGTTTTTGGTGCGATCAATGCCCCTTATGCATGGATAAAAACACCGAACAAAATGAGCTCATGGGATTTCTTTGATTTCTTGCTTGAAAAAACAAATGTCGTTGGCACACCAGGCAGTGGGTTTGGAGCCGCGGGGGAAGGATATTTTAGATTGTCTGCCTTTAACAGCAGAGAAAATGTTGAAAAAGCTATGCAAAGGATCTTAAAACTTAATTGAGGAATCTCATGGTAAGTTTCTTGTTGAAAAGTGCTATCTATCCTGGCAGTTTAATTATGGTTGATTCTGCAAGTACAACTGATGGCGACACTGCGGTTATTGATCGGGAAGTTCAGCGAGTTAGGAAATTATCTCCCAAATATAAGGTTTTACTTCATAATGATCCAGTGAATACGATGGATTATGTTGTAGACAGTTTAAGGCAGGTAGTCCCTCAATTAAGCGAACAGGATGCTTTGAATATTATGTTAGAAACACATAATAATGGGGTTGGACTTGTTATCACTTGTGACTTAGAACCTGCTGAATTTTACTCTGAATCTTTAAAGGCAAAAGGCCTGACTAGTACCATTGAATTAGAAAGCTGAAATCATCAATTAAAAGTTTGTGGAATAGCTGGTTGCATCAAAAGATGCAATGGATACCTACGTTAACACTTTTTTTATTTATATATCCTGCTGGATGGCTTATTAGTCATTTTTCTTACTTATTTAATCCAGACCTTACTTCTAACAATTTAAGTATTATAGGTACCATAATAACATTCATAATGTTTTTAAGTGTTCTACCTAGTTGGGGAACTATAAGATGGAAAACTAATAATCTATGGGTATCAATTGGATTAGATTATAAAAATAAATTTATAGCATTAAAAACATTTTTTAGTGGATTTATATTTTCAGTTTTTCTTATATTTATACTGCTTCTATTTTTCTTCATATGTGGTTGGATTGATAGAGTTGAAAATATAAAATTCACTGAATTATTAAACGCAATATTATTGATAGTTGGCATTGTTTTTGCTGAAGAGATAGTTTTTCGTGGATGGTTAATGGAGGAAATGGTTCTTTTATTTGGTTTGAGAAGAGGAATGATTCTGCAATCTACAATTTTTAGTCTTGCCCATTACAGATCTGATATTGGTTTAGTAGCTTTAATTCCTTTCTTTACGGGTTTGTTTCTTTTTGGATTAGTTTTAACTTTAAGACGAACTATTGATAGAGGTTCGTTATTGGGTTGTATTGGTTTGCATGGTGGCTTAGTTAGTATTTGGTATCTATTAGATTCAGGGATGGTTATTTTTTCTATTGATACCCCTTATTTTATGTTAGGACCAAGTAAAGATATGGTGAACCCCATTGGGAGTGTTATTGGTATAACAGTTTTATTAGTTATAATATTTTTTCAACGAAGACTTTTTGCAAGAACTGGACGATTTTTAGCCTCAACAGTTAATGCTTCGTTTAAAGATGAAACTCCATAATCTCTTTCTAATAAGTCCATTACTGTCCTACCGAAATCATTTGGGTTTGTATCAAAGGCTTCTAAGCAAACCCTGCCAAACTCCTTCCCCATAGGCTCTGGATTCCAGAGAAGTTTTCTTGCAGTCCAAGGCATTAAACTCATAGGGTTATATCCAGGTTCTAATAAACCTTTTTTCAGTCCATACTCTTCTAATAACGTGTGAGGTTGAAGACCTATAAAGAATATAGAAGGCTCAACAATATCCGCTCCAAAAATCTTCTCTAGTTCTCTATGATAGGCAACTGTTTGTCTTATTGTCTCTGGACGCTCATCTATAACATTGAATGAGTAATTTACTGAAACCTGTGCTTTAAAACCTGCTTTTGCTAGAAGTTCGCAATTTTTCAGGACTGTTTTTAAGTTGTATCCCATTCTCATTTTTCTAACGAGTTCTTGGGATCCAGAAGTTATTCCAATTTCGAAATAACTCATACCTGTTCGAACCATTAACTCAGCTAATTCTTCATCTAAGTTGTCAGCTCGTATGTATGCTGCCCAATGAATATCATGTAACCCTTCATCGTAAATAGTTTGAAGAATATCTTTGGCATTTTGAATATGTCCTCTAGAGGGGATGAATTGAGCATCTGTAAACCAAAAGCCACGAACACCAAGCTCGTAAAGTTGTTTAATTTCTTTAACCACCTCACTTACTGGATTAATTCTTACTTTTTTACCTTCTATAACAGTGTAAATACAATAACAACAGTTATGTGGGCAACCTCTTTTGGTTTGCACTCCAATATAAAAGTCGCCACCTTCTAAATACCATTTAAATTCAGGCCAGATAGATTGTATATAGCCATAATCACATGCAGTTTTAATTATATTATTTGGTTTCTCGTGAATCAGTTTTTCTCTTGGAGTCTCACCTACTACAAAACATCTTTCATCCATAATGGATTCATCTCTTAATAATTTTTCTATTAATAGTTCGCCTTCCCCTAGTGATATAATAGTACCTTTAGGTAGTGATTTTTTTAGTTGATTATAAAAAACACTAACAGCACCTCCACCTAATATTACTCTTGCATTTGAATTGTATTTCTTTGCACTTTTTAATCCCTTTTTGATTAATCTTTGGTTTCTCCATATTTCTCCATAATGACTTTTTAATAATCGAAAACCACCTAAAGCACCTCGGATTTTTTTGAGAGGATTGCGAGCATAAAAAACTTCAAATGAATTTTGTAATGGATTACCTCCTCTACCATCTACAGGAGCATAAATTTGTATATCTCTCCATGAAAAAACTAAAAGAGAAGGTTTAAAACTTTTGATAGTATTTGTTAGTACTCTTTCGACATCTAAAATGGGTAATGAAGCTAAATCTACAATTAATTGTTGAATCTTTGGAAAGCATTTATGAACATGATCAGCCAAATAAATTGGTCCAATTGGAAATATAGGATTACAAGGCAGTCTTACATATAAGATCTTAACCTCTGATTTAGGTCCAAGAAGTTTTAATTCAGAAGTCAAATTTGCTTTCATCAGAGCATCTATTGATAACAAAAATAATCATTTAGAGATAAACACTAACAATTTGTTGACCTTTTTGATTGAAAATTAGATTAATAGTAAAAGTAAAAAAATACAATTCCATTCCAAATCTAGTCAAAACCTAGTTAAAAACTCTTTTTTCATGCTTTTTGCAAGCAGTTATTTAAAAAATTAATTGAAAGAAAGTTTTTTAGAGGCTTTTAGAATTGATATTGACCAATTGGTTTAAAACACAAAAAATAGATCAGACTAAGTCTATTGATTTAATGCTTGGATTATGAATCCTACAATGAATTTGATCATATACATTCTCAGTGGAGCTGCTCTAGGAAGTTTGATGCTTCTAAGTGGTATTCCTGCAGCTCCTCTTCTTGGCTCGATTTTGGCAGCAGGATGCTTAAGCATAAGTGGTCAATTTGAACCTGCCCAATGGCCTATGGGTACCAAAACTTTGCTTGGAATAGGTGTAGGGACAGTCATAGGTACTGGTATTAATAAGGACACGCTTGCAGAGTTGCAAACTCTTTGGAAGCCAGCGATCTTAATTACTATTACTTTGATTCTTACTGGCCTAGCCGTTGGGTTCCTAGTAGCACGTTTATTTGGAATTGATCCATTAATAGCCCTGTTAGGATCTGCGCCAGGAGGAACTCTTGGTATGAGCCTGGTTGGAGCAGAGCTTGGAGTCGGAGCTGCAGTAGCAGCAATTCACGCGTTTAGATTGATTGCGGTTTTATTAATCACTCCAGCTGTGGTTAAGTATTTAACTCCTCTTGTTAATGCTAATTAGAGATGTGCTAAAAAAAACTCAAAAAAATTATTCATCAAATATTCTCCAAAGCTTTTTAACTTTATAAAATTTTCCAAACAGAGTTTTCTGGTATTATTGGCCCTTTGTATTTATCTAAAGGCTCTGTGGTGCTTATTCTCCAATCAGGTACTCGACATTGTACATATCCAGGATTCTGAATAAGAACACCAGGATTCTCATCTTTTTTGTAAGTAAAACCTGACTTCCAATATCCTCCTTCTTTAAATGAACCTTTAAACCAAACCCAACAGTTTTCTCTATCCATTTGATCCAGCTAACTAAGAATCTTGAAAATTAGTTTTGAAATCACGTTATTGATTTTGTTTATCTTCTTCTGCTTCTGCGTCTTTGTTGCAATTTACGCTTATATTTTTCAACAGGAGTTTCATGATGACGCAGGCGCTTTAGCTCCCCAAAGATGCCAGCTTTGGAAACCTGACGTTTAAAACGACGAAGTGCTGATTCAATGCCTTCGTTTTCTCCAACAGTTACTTGAGTCAAAAAGATAAAAAAATGCTATTTAGATAATTTTACAGGACGATAAAGCAAATTTTTGTTTTGACCTTTTTTGAGGAAAAAGATCTAGAATATTTCTTGAATTATCCAAATAGCTTTCTTCAAGTTTTGATTATTAGTCAAATCATTGAGGTTTTCCCCTTTTCGGACCATTCATTATTACTTCATAGGTCCGTTATCCAATGACTATTTACATCGGGAATCTCTCGTTTGATGCTGAGGTTGAAGATATTGTTGGTGTGTTTAGTAGTTATGGTGAAGTTACTAACTGCAAGCTGCCACTAGAAAGAGAAACTGGAAGGAAAAGAGGTTTCGCATTCGTTGATATGGGCGATGACGCTCAAGAACAAAAAGCAATCGATGATCTTCAAGATGTTGAATGGATGGGGAGAGCGATCAGGGTTACAAAAGCTAGACCAAAAAACAATTAATCTAGATATGGATATTTTTTCATTAGTGCACTTTCTAAAGTGTCAGGATCTATTTTGTTTAATTTTGAGGATTATAATTAACTTTTGATTTCAGTCTATTAGCGATTAAAGCATTTTCTCAAATTGATGCTGTAATGATTAGCAGTTAAGAGCGATGCTTTTTTAATGCTTTACTCAACAATCCCTTTTTCAACAATCACATTTGGTGGATTTAATCCTTTAGCTGCAATTGCTGGATTAGTGATCTTTTTTCAGATCTCTCAGATTTATTATTATGGATTACCTGAGAATGAACCATCAGTTGAGCTTTCTGAATCAGGATCTTATCAGTACCTTCAAAAACAATTTATTGGTGTACAAGTAGTTACTGCTCTTATTGCCGCTTCAGTTATGCTTGCAGGCCCTGATAAAATATTTTTCCCTTTTAAATATTTTTAATTTCTAAATAAAATTGATTTTTTGAAAATGCAGTTCATTGGACTGCATTTTTTTCTGTATTTTAAAATTAACTTGAATTAAAAAAATTCATTTCTAACAAATTTTCCGTAGTTAATCTTTTTTAATTATTTATTTTTGGAGTCATCATTTTGTTCATCACGGACATCAGTTGAGGAATTTGATGTATTTAATAGTTTAGTTATATTTTTTTTATGGGATTCAATCAAAATAATACTATTCAAGATGTTATTAATAAAAATGAGAATATCATTACAAGTGAGAACATTGATCATCTTAATTACTTGTATCCTAACGGACATCGTATTACTCATCAATTGAGATGGTTTAAAGGTAGTCTTTATAGGGGTTTGAAGGCTGATATAGATGCATGAAGTGAAAATTTTGATCAATTTTATACCTTTCGAAATTAAATGAAAAAAACTAAAAGAAATGAAAAATGTAATCCTGATCCTTATGAAGATGTAGTTAGATTAGGAAAACTTGATCCTTATGAAGCATTAATTACATCTCAAGTATTTCAGAAACAAAAAAATAAATTTATTGAATAAAAAATTTATTTTTTTGTTTTCACACTATCAAATTAATTTGTTTTATTTATTAAATTCCCCAGTTAAAAAAAAAGCTCTTGTCCATTGGACAAGAGCTTTTTTTTTTAACTGGGGAATTTAGTTTGCTAATGAATTAGAAGCTAAATGCAGTTTCAACAACAACACCAGAGTCGTCATCACCAGTACTTGTATCTTCTACAGTGAAGAATCCAGGAGTGATTGTAACGCTGTCGTTTAATGCGTAAGTGTAAGAAACTTCAAATCCTGTTGAATCTAAAGCACTATTGCCATCAACATCAGTTGAATTGTAAGCAGCACTTAATGTTCCTGGACCAACTTCGTAGTCAATGCCAACGAACAAGTCACTAGCATCAGCACCAGTTTCAGGATCAATTGTGTCATAAGCGATACTGATTGTTGCATCGAATGACTCAGGAGTGTAGTAGATACCACCACCAAGTGTGTCATATCCAGCTGTCCCAGCATCACCGTCGTTAGTAGCTAGTACAAGACCGCCACCAAATCCGTCGCCGTTATAGCCAAGTGTGAAAGTTGCAACATCATCACCATCATCGGCACCGATTCCTACTGTTGAATCAGTACCACCTGTAGAAACGAAGCTAGCAGAAGCAACAAAACCGTTGTCTCCAGAATAAGCAACAGCAATTCCAGGACCAGTTTCGTTACCAGCTAAAGAGTAAGGCATGCTGCCTAGTCTGAAAGCATCTGAGTAAGCAGAAGTTGTTGCCGAAACAACGTCATCCTGATCAAGCAAAGGACCAGCAGTTACTTCTAGATCGCCAACAGGGAAAGCGTAAAATAGAGAGTGCAATGTAATAGCACCGGTTCCACTGGTTGCGCTATCCATACTTGAGAGTGGACCACTAGCATTACCAGTTTCCATGCCCATATAAAGCATGTCTTCACCAGTGAAGCTAGAAGTTACATCAAGTCCATATGCATACTGCATATAAAGCTCTTCTTCTGTGTCAGATGTTCCACCATCCGAAACGGAACCAACAGTAAAGAATGCACCACCAGAAAGAGTTGTGGTTGATGAAAATGCAGTATCTGCATTAACTGCAACTGGAGCCATTAGGCCCAATGCAGCAGGAGCTACCAGCAAGCGCTGAAAAAGCTTCATTGTGTCCTCACACAAATTATGAACAATTTATTTTCTAAATTAACTAATTAATTAGAAGTATTTAATAATACATTATTAGAGATCATTAAGTATTGGCTAATACATTTATAGCTTTTCGTTGATTTATAAAACAACTATATGGATTATTATTGTTGAATAATTTATTAATTAATTTCGGTAGGACCAAAAATAATTATCTATTAAGTAATTTAACCCTGAGTTGTCTAATACTAGATTCGATTAAAGAATTAAGTTACTTGGATTTAATCTTAATCATTATCTATTGAGCTGGCTTCAGGGCCTAAAGAAGAAGTAACCCATTTTGATACTACAACAGAGATGCTGGATAGTTTATGAAGAAAAATCCTCTCTTCTAAAGTAACTGATTGATTATTTTCTATTCGATTAAGTATATTTTTAATTCGAATTCTTGTTGCAGTAGAGATCATGGATGTTTTTTTGTTTTTTAACTAAGCCCCCTTTAAGAAGCTGTTCGCTTTAAACTCTTTTATATTTTTTTAAATTTTATATTTGCCTTTTGTATAAAAAGGTACAAATATTTTTTTGTTTATTTGTTTTAATTTCAACAAATAATTGTACTTTAATGGTCGATTTCTCTTACAAAAACATCACCAAAAGCATGGTCATATTGAAATGTATAGGACCTGATAGATTTTTTTTAGAAAGAGCTATTTTCCCTCAAGAAGTTTTTTCATCCATGGCACCTGAAGGGTCTCAGCTAGAAATTTGGGGTATAGAGTCTTATGGCCCAAATTTAGAGCAACGATTCAGAGTATCTACTTCTATGGCAGAAGATCCAGTTGCAGCGTAGGTCCTTTAAGATTTAATTCTTCAAAGTAATAGATATCTTTGTGCGAGTGGTAGAGATTCAGCTGGTTCACAAGTTAAAAGCACTCCGTTAGCAAAAACTTCATATGTTTGAGGGTCGACTTCTATTTTCGGCCTTGTATCATTGAGTTTCATTGATTGTTTAGAGATCTTTCTTGTATCTTTAACTGCAGCATAAGAACGTTCCAATTTGAGTTGTTCTGGTATGCCATCTTCTATTGCTATCTGACTTAAGAAAGTAAGGCATGTAGGATTCATCGCCTTCCCAAAAGAAGCAAACATCGGGCGACCATGTACTGGTTGTGGAGTAGGAATTGAGGCATTTGCATCTCCCATTTGAGCCCATGCGATAGATCCACCTTTGATTACTAAGTCAGGTTTGATTCCAAAAAAACCTGGTTTCCAAAGTACTAAGTCTGCCAGTTTCCCAACTTCAATTGACCCAACATGACTACTGATTCCATGAGCTATAGCTGGATTAATAGTTACCTTTGAGATGTATCTTTTCAGGCGATGATTATCATTCCTTTTACTATCCTCTGGCAAGGCTCCTCTTTGGACTTTCATTTTATGAGCAGTTTGAAAAGTTCGACTAATAACTTCTCCAACTCTTCCCATAGCCTGGGAGTCACTAGCAATAATAGAAAAGGCTCCTAAATCGTGGAGTATGTCCTCAGCAGCAATTGTTTCACGACGTATTCTTGACTCGGCAAAGGCAACATCCTCAGGAATCTTGGGATCCAAGTGATGACAAACCATCAACATGTCTAAATGTTCTTCAAGAGTATTTAGAGTGAAAGGTCTGGTGGGATTTGTACTGCTGGGGATCACATTAGATTCCCCACAAATTTTTATAATGTCAGGAGCATGACCACCCCCAGCTCCTTCAGTATGAAAAGTATGAATTGTTCTTCCTTTTATTGCTCTAATTGTATCTTCAACAAAACCAGCTTCGTTTAGGGTATCTGTATGAATACAAACTTGTACGTCTAGTTTATCTGCAACACTTAGGCAAGAATCAATACAGGCTGGTGTGGTTCCCCAGTCTTCATGAAGTTTTAATCCACAAGCACCTGCTCTTACTTGCTCTTCTAATGCTGCTTTGTTAGTTGCATTGCCTTTCCCAAAGAATCCCAGATTAACAGGAAATCCCTCTGCTGATTGCAGCATTCTTGAGATGTGAAATGCTCCTGGCGTACATGTTGTTGCATTAGTACCTGTCGCTGGGCCTGTTCCTCCTCCGAGCATTGTGGTTACCCCACTAGCTAAAGCAGTTTCAATTTGTTGTGGACAGATAAAATGAATATGACTATCAATAGCTCCTGCAGTAATAATGTTTCCTTCACCTGCAATTGCTTCTGTACTGGCTCCTACAATAATGTTGACCCCTTCTTGAGTATCAGGATTGCCAGCTTTTCCGATACCTGAAATTTTTCCGTCTTTAATGCCAATATCTGCTTTAACAATTCCCCACCAATCCAAAATCAGTGCATTTGTGATAACTGTATCTACCACTCCATTGTCTCTATTTTGTTGTGATTGTCCCATCCCATCACGAATAACTTTACCTCCACCAAATTTAACTTCGTCTCCATAGTGAGTATGATCCTGTTCGACTTCGAGTATTAAGTCTGTATCTGCAAGTCTAATACGATCCCCTTTCGTCGGACCATAGGTCTCTGCATATGCTTGGCGAGAAATTTTGAAAGGCATTTTATTAGTGAAGTGAATCGTTTATAAGTGCGTTAAACCCAAAAATATTACGATCTCCTGCATAAGGAACAAGATTAACGTCTCTTTTGTCACCTGGCTCAAATCTGATAGCAGTACCAGCTGGGATGTCTAATCTTTTGCCGAGAGATTTTTGACGATCAAATTCTAGACCTTTATTTGACTCATAGAAATGATAATGAGAGCCAATTTGTATTGGTCGATCAGAAGTGTTAGCGACTTTGAGAGTTGTGATTTCTCTTCCTTTGTTGAGTTCAATAAAACCATCTTCGGGAATAACTTCTCCAGGAATTAAATAAGACATAACTGTAGTTAACTAATTGGATTGTGAAGTGTTACCAGCTTTGTTCCATCTGGGAAAACAGCTTCTATTTGAACTTCATGAATTAGTTCGGGTACACCTTCCATAACTTGTTCTTTTGTTAACCAAGTGGTTCCCTCGTTCATTAAGGTTGAGACACTCTTTCCATCTCTAGCTCCTTCAAGTACTTGAAAGCTAAGCCAAGCAACTGCTTCGGGATGATTTAATTTCAAACCTCTATTTAATCTTCTCTCTGCCAAAAGAGCAGCTGTGACTACAAGTAATTTGTCTTTTTCTTGAGGGCTTAAGTACATTTTTTAATAGTTAGAAACACATTTTACTAGCAAAAAAATGCTTAAAAGTTCATGATGGACATTTTGTATCTGTTGATGGGTTTTCTTGCATTGGCCAAATCCTCATGTATTCAGGCATGCTTAATTTTCTTAAAATTCTTGTAAGACTCCAAATTCTATAAAACCAAAATCGAGCTGATTGTGTTGATGAGCCTGTGTATCTTGCAGATATTCCATTTTCAAGAAGACTACAAGTCATAAATCCCTCAAGTCCAGCTCTTTGTTGTCGGCATTTTACTAATAAATTAGACAATTCTTTTTGCTTGATTTCTTCGGGTTTTATCCAAGTTAAGGATCCGAATACGGGTTTCTGTTCTAATCCATGAATAGATTTTAAAGCTTCTCCAGATAGTTCTAAGCGATCACTAAATTCATAATGTTTACCTTGAGTATTCTCCCTAAAAATTTCCAAAGATGATCTCCATATTCCACTACCAAGTCCTTCTCCTGCAGCAGTCCTTCCCAAACGAACCAAATCAACGCATAAAAAGCTTGATGAAGGATCAAGATTAACAGTCATATTTTGTTCGAAAAGACCTCCCTTATAGACAATTAATTCTTGCGGGATCCACTCAAAGTCAGAGTTTTTTTCAATTTGAAAAAAACATTTTTGATTTGCCCAGCTCCCCTGAGGATTTAGTTTTGACCTGCCTCTACTTCCATAAACTTTTTGAGCTGCTACTGATGAACATATAGCCCTGCTTTCTTTTTCAGCGTTTACATTTATTATCAGTTGATCACCGCCAACAATGCCTCCAGCACTATGGAGAATTGGTATTTCACATCTTCCATCTTTTTTATCATTGAATACTTTCATTAATTTCAATGGAGCAGTACATTTTGCTTGATGAATTGTTTTGAGACTATCGATCTCATTAGGACTTGACTTCTTGAAAAGCCTTAGATCACAAGTTCCATGCCATTGAGATGTCATTGAATAGTTTTATCGATTTTGCTCATTTAGTATTGAGAAAATAATAATTGTCTTATCTGTAGATATAATCTTTAAAATCTATATCTACAAAGAATTGAAGCTTGTTACACAAATCAATCTATCTCACTGAGAGAATTAGTGCTCTGGGGATAAAACATTGTCTTTTACTTCCCTTGTCTGCAAAAGAGAGGACTCAGCTTCGGGGAAAGCGATCAACTTTAGATGGGATAGATGTTATTTTAAATTTGCCTAGAGGAGGAGGTAGGTTGATGCCTGGAGAGGTACTGAAAAGTGAAAATTCAAAAGTTTTTGTAAGTATTGAGGCTGCTCATGAAGATGTAATAAGAATTAGCTCAGAAAATAGATTGAAATTGTTAAAAGCTGCTTATCATTTAGGGAATAGACATGTTGAGATTGAGTTGCATGATAAAGAGTTATATTTACTCAATGATGTAGTTATGAAAAAGATGTTAGAGAGACAAGGTTTTGAAATAGAAACTTTCAAAAGAGCTTTTTCTCCCGAGATTGGAGCTTATGAGTAGAGGTTGAATTAACTCTATTTATGAAACTTGAATTTTTACAATTAATAAGCCCATCATTACCAGTTGGGGCTTTTAGTTATTCAGAGGGATTGGAGTGGCTTGTTCAAAATAAAAAAGTACATGACGAAATCAGTCTTTTCAGTTGGCTTGAAAGCGAACTTTCTCGAGGTCAAATAACAATTGAGGCAAGCTCAATTGCTCACATCATGAAAGATTTAGTTGATTGGAGGGATAAGAAAGATGAGCAATATAAGTTACTTATTGAAGAGTGGAATTCTTGGCTTACTTCGCTAAGAGATTCTCAAGAGCTTAGATCTCAACAAATACAAATGGGCGAATCTCTTTTACAGCTGCTCATTGATCTTGATCATCCTCTTCCTAATAATGAAAAGAAATTTATATGGCCGATAGCTTGGGCTTGGGCTGGAGTCTGCTGGGATATACCTCAAATTGATTTAGTGGAGGGGTTTTTATATAGTTGGGTGGCTAATCAATTAAGTGCAGCGTTAAGACTTTTGTCATTAGGGCCAACAAAAGCTCAACAGCTTCAAAAGAAATCTCTAAAACTTATTAAGTCTCAAGCAAGTTACTTATTGGAACAGAATCCCAAAGAAATTTGGGTTGGCGATGTCGGCGCTATTATGGCTCAACAGTCGCATATAGAACTTTATTCAAGATTATTCAGGAGCTAATGGAAAGTAAATTAAGGGTTGGAATAGCTGGTCCAGTAGGATCTGGCAAAACAGCTATTATTCAGAGACTATGTGAAAATCTTAAAGATCAACTAGAGATAGCCGTGGTAACTAATGATATCTATACACAAGAAGATGCAAAATTTTTGACTAATTCAAAGGCTTTAGTACCAGAACGTATCAAAGGAGTTGAGACTGGAGGATGTCCACATACAGCGATAAGAGAAGATTGTTCTATAAATCGCATTGCTGTTGAAGAGCTAGAACAGAGATTTGCAACTCTAGATTTAGTATTTGTTGAAAGTGGTGGTGATAATCTTGCTGCAAGTTTTAGTCCAGAGTTAGTAGATTTGTGTATTTATATAATTGACGTTGCAGCTGGAGATAAGATTCCAAGGAAAGGAGGGCCTGGGATAACACGCTCAGATTTATTAGTAATTAATAAGATTGATCTTGCTGAAATGGTAGGTGCAAGTTTGGAAGTGATGGAGAGAGACACCATGTTGATGAGGGGAGATCTTCCATGGTGCTTTACAAATACCAAGACAGGGGAAGGACTTAATATCATCGAATCTTTTTTGTGTAATCAAATACAAAAATCTTGAAAAAGTGTATTGGGCGATACCAAACAATATTTTCGTTCACTGAAATAGTAAAAAAGGTTACATTGGCTACAAAAAAATGGGTGTTCAGTTGAATACCTTCCGTTGACCCTCCCAAGGTGGGCAATCAACTAATTTAGTTAGTAATTCATGAAGCTTTCAAAGCGTATTTTTGCAGGTTTAGCTACGGCCTCGTTGGCTGTAACTGTAACTGCTTGTGGTGGATCAGATTCCTCAGGCAACTTTGATGACACCGTAACGGTTGGAATTCTCCATTCTCTATCAGGGACCATGGCAATCTCCGAATCAACTCTTGTTGATACAGAGAAAATGGCTATTGAAGAGATCAATGCAGCTGGTGGTGTAACAGTCGACGGTAAAAGCTATAAAATTGAGTACATCGTTGAAGATGGTGCCTCAGACTGGCCTACCTTTGCTGAGAAGTCTAAGAAGTTAATTGACCAGGATGGAGTACCAGTTGTTTTTGGTGGCTGGACATCTGCAAGTCGTAAGGCAATGCTTCCTGTTTATGAATCTAAAGATGCATTCCTTTACTATCCAATTCAATATGAAGCACAAGAGTGCTCCAATAACATTTTCTATACCGGAGCGACTCCTAATCAGCAATCCGAGCCTGCTACAGATTTCATGTACAAGCGCTCACCCGCTGCTGGAGGAGATTTCTTCTTAGTTGGTTCTGATTATGTTTTCCCAAGAACTTCTAATACAATTACTAAAGCTCAAGTTAAGCAACTTGGCGGTAAAGTTGTTGGCGAAGATTACCTTCCTTTGGGGAACACAGAGGTAGCACCTATTATCTCCAAGATAAAAGTTGCTCTTCCTGATGGCGGAATAATTATTAACACTTTGAATGGTGACCAAAACGTTGCTTTCTTCAAGCAAATCCAGGACGCAGGAATTACTCCTTCTAATGGTTACTATGTAATGAACTACTCCATTGCGGAGGAAGAGATTAGTACTATTGGGCCTGAGTTCCTTGAGGGCCATTATGGTGCTTGGAACTACATGATGTCTATTGATACACCAGCTTCTAAGAAATTTGCCAAGAGCTTTAAGAAGAGATGGGGTAACGATCGTGTTGTGGCTGATCCTCAAGAATCTGCTTATAACATGGTTTATCTATGGAAGCAGGCAGTTGAAGATGCCGGCACATTTGATGACAATGCTGTTAGAGAAGCTTTGGTTGGTCAGACATTCGATGCTCCACAAGGGCCTGTAGAAGTTATGCCTAATCATCATCTATCTCAAACAGTGAGAATCGGTGAAATTAACTCTGAAGGTGGATTTACAATTCTCGAAGAAACTGGAGTAGTTGAACCACAAGCATGGAACCAAAAACATCCAAGTTCTAAAGGGTTCGCTTGTGATTGGACTGATCCTAAGAAAGGTGAAAAATACAGATTATGATTTGTTTTTGAGTTATAGATAGAATCTATTAAGGAGCCTTCGGGCTCCTTAGTTCATTAAAAATATCAACCAAGCTAGTGCAACTTATTTTTGAAAGCCTTTTTAATGGCGTTGCTATTGGCTCAGTTTTGCTTGTAGCAGCACTGGGACTTGCAATTGTCTTTGGATTAATGGGTGTTATCAATCTTGCTCATGGTGAATTGATGATGCTTGGAGCATATTCAACATACATAACCCAATTAATTTTCAAACAAGTTTCTTTTTTAAAACCTTTTTATGATTCATATGTCATTGTTGCTATTGGGATTGCTTTTTTAGTTAGTGGAACAGTTGGCATTCTTTTAGAGAGAACAGTTATTAGACGACTCTATGGAAGTCCGCTCGAGACTCTGTTAGCGACATGGGGAGTTAGCCTCATACTTCAACAATTTGTTAGAAGTGTTCCCCTAGCCTATGGAAGTGGACTGGTAATTACGCTTTTCTTTGGCTTGTTTGCACCATTATTTATTTCGGATGACTTACTTCAGGGTGCTAAAGGTAAATTAATAAGGGCATCTACTTGGGGATTCTCAGCATTATTAGGTGTCGCAACAGGAGGGATTTTATCGTCTTTAGTAAGTAAACTTAGTCGCGCTAGCGCAAGAAATGTTGATGTTACAGCTCCTTCTTGGATGAGAGGTGGAATTGATTTTGTTGGAATTACTTTTCCTAAAACTCGTCTTTTAATAATCCTTATTACCTTAATATCTGTTTTAGTAGTGATTTTCTTTCTTGATAAAACAGCTTGGGGAATGAGAATTCGAGCAGTAACTCAAAATAGATCTATGAGTGACTGTCTAGGTATATCAACAGAAACAGTAGATATTATTACTTTTGGAATTGGATCTGGTTTGGCTGGTGTCGCAGGAGTTGCGGTTTCACTCCTTGGCTCAGTGGGCCCAAATGTTGGTGGAAATTATATTGTGGGATGTTTTATGGTTGTCGTTCTTGGTGGAGTAGGCAATTTATTAGGAACAATACTTGCTTCTTTTTCTATTGGAATAATGACCGATTTAATAGGAGCAGGAAGACTACTTACGATTTGGCCAGAGATGCCATCCCCTCTTTATTCAACAATAGATTTTTTTGCGACAACAAGCATGGCTAGAGTAATGATATTTGCTCTAATAGTCATATTCCTGCAATTCAGACCAACTGGGATGTTTCCTCAAAAAGGAAGAATGGTGGAGTCTTGATTTATGAGTATTTTTTCTACAAAAAAAAGTTGGATTAACTTAACTATTTGGGTATTAATTATTGCCTTCATTATTGCAGCACCCTCCTTACTTCCTGTTTTTAGATTAAATCTCTTAGGAAGATATTTATCTCTTGCAATTGTGGCTCTTGGAGTTGATTTGATTTGGGGATTCACAGGGATGTTGAGTTTAGGTCAAGGAATTTTCTTTGCTCTCGGTGGATATTGTGCGGCGATGTTCCTCCAATTGAATAGTGCAGGAGAATTCCCAAATGGTATTCCCGAGTTTTTTGGTTTATATGGAGTCGAAAAACTTCCATTTTTTTGGGAGCCTTTTAAAAGTTCAATTTTTACTCTTATTTCCATTTGGTTGTTACCGGCAATAATTGCTGGACTTCTTGGTTATTTAGTTTTTAGAAATAGAATTAAAGGCGTTTATTTTTCAATTCTTACACAAGCGGCTCTTTTAGTTTTTTTCAATTTCTTTAATGGACAACAGAAATTGATTAATGGAACAAATGGTTTAAAAACTGACGTGACCCAACTTTTTGGACAAATGGTTGGTTCAGAAATAATGCAAAGATGGTTTTTTTGGATATCAGCTGTTTTAGTCATACTTGCATGGTTTTTTGCTCGGTGGATTGTTCGAGATAGATTTGGAAATGTTCTTATTGGAATTCGAGATGATGAAGCTCGAGTTCGTTTTACGGGCTATAATCCAGTAATTTTTAAGACAATAATCTTTTCAATAGCAGGAGGATTAGCTGGTATTTCGGGGGCCTTGTATACAGTCCAATCCGGAATCGTTTCACCTCAGTTTATGACTGTTCCTTTCTCTATAGAAATGGTTATTTGGGTTGCCGTTGGTGGTAGAGGAACTTTGCTAGGAGCAATCCTTGGAGCTGTTTTAATTAATTATGCAAAAAGTTTAGTAAGTGAAGCATTACCAGCAAGCTGGATGTTTATTCAAGGTGGATTATTTATTCTTGTTGTAACAGCTCTTCCAGAGGGTGTACTAGGGTGGATTCGAAAAGACGGTCCCAAGAAATTACTTTTTTTAATCGGCATAAATAAAAAACTAGAGACATATCCAAGTCTTGAAGTCAATGAACAAGGTGAGGTGAAGTCATGACTTCTCCATTGCTAGAGCTAAAACAAATTTCAGTTAGTTTTGAAGGATTTCTTGCCCTCAGAGATCTTGATCTGGTTTTGAATCAAGGCGATCTTAGAGCAGTTATTGGTCCCAATGGTGCAGGTAAAACCACATTTTTAGATGTAATTACTGGGAAAGTCCTACCGACAAGTGGGGATGTAATTTTTAAAGAAAAATCTTTGCTTGGTCAAAAAGAGTTTCGTATAGCGCGTAAAGGGATTGGAAGGAAATTTCAAAGTCCTAGGATATTTGAGAATTTATCTGTACAAGAAAATTTAGCTCTATCGGTTAGCAGGCCTAAAACTCCTTTTTCATTATTAATTAATAGTTTAAAGGTTAAACATTTAGATCAAATTCAACATTTGATGAGTATTGTCAACCTTCAATCAAAAGCCAATATCAGGGCTGGAGCGCTTTCTCATGGTCAAAAACAATGGCTTGAGATAGCTATGCTAGTTGGACAAGATCCTGATCTTTTACTTGTTGATGAACCTGTAGCTGGCTTGACTGATGAAGAAACAGATTTAACTGCTGATCTTCTTAAATCTTTAGCTGGTGATCATACTGTCTTAGTCATTGATCATGATATGGAATTTATTCGTAGACTTGATTGTCCTGTTAGTGTTTTACATCAAGGGCATGTCTTGAAAGAGGGATCTATGAGCGACATACAAAAAGATCCTTTAGTGATAGAGGTTTATCTAGGAAAATCTGAGGAGGAAGAAGAATGACTATGCTTCAGATAAAAGGCTTGAATACTTACTATGGCGAGAGTCATATTCTTCGAGATGTTGATATGAATATCAATCAAGGTGAGATGATTTGTCTTATTGGTCGAAATGGAGTAGGTAAAACAACATTGCTTAAATCTTTAATAGGTTTATTAACGCCACGGTGTGGAGAGATTATTTTTAATGGAGATTTGGTAAATAGAAAGCCGCCACATCAAAGGGCTCGTTCTGGAATCGCATATGTTCCTCAAGGACGAGAAATAATACCTTATCTAACCGTAGAAGAAAATCTTCAACTTGGATTGGAAGCTTTGCCTGGAGGCTTAGCAAAGCATAAAAAGATTGATGAATTGGTATATGAACTTTTTCCTGTTTTAAAACAATTTCTAGCTCGTAAAGGAGGAGATTTAAGCGGAGGGCAGCAGCAACAACTTGCAATTGCTCGAGCATTACTTGGGAGACCAAAGTTGCTTTTACTTGATGAACCAACTGAAGGAATACAACCGAATATCGTTCAAGATATTGAGTCTGCAGTTAAAAGGATCATTAGTGAGACTGGTGTTGGGGTTTTATTGGTAGAGCAACATCTGCATTTTGTGAGGCAAGCAGATCGTTATTATGCAATGCAACGCGGAGGCATAGTTGCAAATGGACCAACTAGTGAATTAAGTAAAGCTGTGGTAGAGAAATTCCTTAGTGTTTAAGTCTATTTTGTTTGAGTAAAAGCAGTTTCTTGCTCTATTTTGTCTTGGCAAGTAGAGCAAAGAATATGACCTTTTTTTTTCCAAAAAGTCTTTGTTGACCTTTCGATATTTTGTCCACAGCCAAGACATTTGAAGAGTGGACTCATTTATTACTGAATCTTTTTTATATAGCTATTTATCATACTATTTTCATTCTGTCTTAACAGATACAAGATTTTTTTGGCCGTAGACTTTGATTTTTAAAGATAATACTAATTTATTTAATTAATATTAAAAAGCATTTTTTGATACTTGCTCTATTTATTTAGTTTGTTATAAGTTGATCAAGTGCTTCTATTGGATGTCCTTCGAAAGATTAAGCAAAACTGAGATAGTCAATGGCAGAATTGCAATGTCAGGTGTATTAGTTATTTTATTACTTGAAATAGTATCTAAGTTAAGTATTGCTTAGATACTATATATATGAAATTAATTTGGTTTTAATAAAACCTACTTAAATTAAGCTACTTTTAAAAATAGAGAATCTTTTATTCTTTTGATTTCTCCATCTTTCCATAACCAGATAATAGGCTCTTTAGATTTTGCTTGTTGTAGATCAATTCTGTTTTCAATACTTATAGGATTAAATTCTGTATTTGATTCAAATTGTTTATCTCTAATTGCCTGATTGATAACAATACTTCCATCTTTTCCAGATATTGATCTATGAAATGTGCCGATAGGTATTTGAAGTGCACCCATGAATCTATGGAGATAAATTATGTGATGGGGTTCATCCCAAAGAGGATTTAATAGTGTGAAGGTTCTATCTCCCTCAAGTACAAGATTATTATCTGTTTGATGATGGTGTACATAATATTGCTCAAAGCCATTTAAATCAGGAGGTGAAGTTGCTCCTCCTCTATGAATAACAACATCACTACCATTTGAACCTTCAACACTTGCATCTAAAAAAGTTACTTCAGGAGTCTCTCGAAAAATATTAACCGGTACAAAATTGAGTTTCATTAAAAAATTTATTTGTTCAAACATTACTGGAATAAATATATCTAAATGTATTAATTAATTCACTTTTAGAGAATTAATTATCTTTTGGGCAATAAGAGTATTTGATTTTACTAAAAGGCATCAAATATGATTTGTTCTAGTTAGCTCACAATGCAATTAATGATACACAAGATTATGGCAAATATTAATAAGTTGAATCAAGTAAATATTATTAAGTCATGGCTAAATCAATTATTAAAAATAAAAAACTTTTCGTTGATGAAATGATTAAAACCTTTAAATCTATCCCCGCAACAGCGATAACTTTTTCGAACATAAAAAAAAATTAAACTCATAACTTACGATATATTTTTGAGATACTTCGCTAGCGGATTATTTTTATTATCACATGGCCTTTTGGTTTTAGATCATCTAGGAGTAGGAGCAGCTCTTCATGGGATTGGTGAGGTCTTTTTTGCCCCATGGGCTATTAAGCAGAAAGCATGGGACTTGGTTTTTATAGCTTTTTTATTTGGCGCATTTGATCTTTGGGGAACTTTGAACCTAGGATTTAATTAGTACATTCATTAGATAAGCTTGTTTTTTTCTTAAGATTGGGGAGGGAGGTCAAAACCCTTCCCAGTAGTGGTGACCTCCCTACAGAAAACTTTGGAACGGGTTTTCTGATAAAATAGTTATAGGAATTTAGTTCAATAAGTTAAGACTTAATTGATACAAAATCAAAAATCTATGAACAATTTGTATATCTTATGAATTTATTTAATCAATTCTTTATTAGATAGTATTTTTTTCGTTTGACTTTTTTCAACTCGTGCATACCTTCTATTTGTTTGTAAATAGACTGTAGTTGATCACAAATATGTTCAGTATTTTCTACTTTGTTTAATCTGAGTAGCATTTTCTCTATTTGCTCTTTGCATTCTAAGAAAATATGACAATCAATTGTTCCTGGCTCGTATTGCATGTTGGAAAGTAAAGAGTATATAAATAAAGGAATCAAATAATTAAATCTGTATATGTTGATTCAAATAATTAAATCTATTTGGTTATTAATTTTTAAAAAATTATAAATTAATAATATATAATTAAAAATTCTAATACGATTAGAAATTAAGTTTTTTGGACTTTATTTATTAACCCATCTCTGCTTTCATTGCTTCATGGATTCTTTTACTCATGATTTCATGACCACAATATTGCAAGTGCACTTCTTGTGACCCTTTAGCGGATTTGTTTTGAGTGTACTTAAGTCCTCTGTAAGTTAGCTCAGCCATTGGAATGATTTTCAATGTTCAAGTCCCCGTTCCATGGCTTGAATCTAACTGCGACTCAAATTGAGCTGAACGTCGTTTGATGATACACAATACATTCCCAATCTGTTGAAGTTTCTTCAAAAATTATTATCAATCTAGATCTGAACTCGTGATTCATTAAAGAATTAGTGGCAATCAGATTGAATATTCCTAAGTAGAGGTCTTATTAAATGAATGAAATTAGTAATTAACTATCTTGCGAGTCTAGAAATATATGAATCTATTGAACCGGCATTGATCCATCCGGTCGCGATCGTTTTTGGATGAGTCTTATTAACTCGACCTCTATGAATATGTGTAAGACCAGCGGGAAAAATAATTAGTTTTCCTCGTTCCGCTGTCTCATGATATTCCTGCCAGTGAAATTCTGTTCCTCCTGAATCGACATCATTGCAATACAGAATCCAAGCTAAGACTCTGTGAACTGGTTCGGTCGCTTCTTGGTTAATAGTCCAATCACAGTGCCATTTCTTAAATCCCTCACCAGGTGCATAACGTTGTAGATTGAAAATGGGATTAACAAAGAGAGATTGTTCAGGAGCGCATTCGCTAAAAAGTGGGCGTTCTGCAAGGTATTTTTGAAGACCAGCATTAACTCCTCTTATTATTACTGCAGACAAAGCAAATGATTCTGGATCAGTTCGATCTATTGCTACAAGGCTGATATCAGTAGAAATTTTTGCAGGGTCTGAATCGTTATTTGCCCCATTACTGAAGGCGATTCCATTGCGATGCAAGTCCGTGCGACGATCGAAAAACGACATCACACCATCAGCAACAGATTCGAAACCTTTATTTCTATAACTAGCTATTAAATTCATAGAATTTTTTTAAGTTTTTTTGATCTCTGGATACTTTAAATCGTTTGAAAGTACCATTTCAATCAAAATCTGAAATGGACTTTTGCTCTCTCGTGATTAGCTGGCGCTTATGTTTAATTTCGATGAAGTTTTTTTAATTAAAAGTCTATAAATTAAGCTATAGCCTTGTCTTTAAGAGATCTTAAATATCTCTTCCTTTGACCGCTACCTTCTACTTCAAAATGCCAAGTAGGTTGTTTGTTGTCAGTTTTTTTTAAGTTAACGCTAGAATTGCCAGTGCTTAACTTCTTCTTAATCGGTGTATTCATGGGACTATTAAAGCATATTCTCTAATTCCTCATTGTTCGGTCATTACTTTTTCTTCTCGTAAATAGATAATAAAAAGGAGGCCCAGCTGACCCCCTCTTTGAAATTTAAAACAATTTTGACCTTAACCTATGCAATTCCTCGGTTCTTATACGGGTCATCTCTGAAAGGCTGTGCCTCAAAACTTGGAGGTGAGTTATCTTTATAAGGATGAAATAGAGCATTCCCCATTGAAATGAGTAATTCTTGAAGCCAAAGAATTGTTTTTTTCATTTAGTCCTCTGGTGGGCTATAACCATATATAAGTTATGTGGAATATTTATACATCAGTAAAAACTCCTCTTGTTGAATTTTTAATTTTCTAAGCAATAGCAATCGAGCAGCTCTCGAGTCTCTATTGGAATAAGAAATTTTGACCTTATCTGACTCCTTGAGGTGTTGTTTTTGTCCGAGCCTTAAACTCCCAAACCGTAATTCCGCCATTTGCATTTATTGCAGCCAAGGCAGTGTCATCAGGATGCCAAGCGATTTGGCTGACAAGGTCACCTGCAAATGCACCACCAACTGGATCACCCTGACCATCTTTTTGGAGAAACCAAGAAAAAACTGAACCATCGCGCGCGCCAGAAGCTAAAAGCATCCCGCTATGTGAGAAAGCAAGGCATGAAATGGGTTCCGTATGAAGCATTAACTCTCCTGGCACAGTGCCCTCAGGGCCATCGCCTTGAAAACTCCAAACCGTCACTCGATCACTACCCCCGGTAGCAAGGACTGTGCCGGTTTGATCAAAAGCTAGATGGCTTGGTTTGCCTGGGTAGCCTGTCATCTCTGAATCTTGATCAGTGGAACGACGCCAGAAATGAACAGAATTATCCTGACTGCCGCATGCCACGATGTCTCCATCTGGACTAAGCACCATAGATACCAGTGAGCCTCGCCACTCCAACTTTTGATTGATCTTGTCGCTTACTACATCAAAAAAAGTTACTTGGCCATAGCATGCTGTGGCTAGTTCATTGGAATTAGACCAGGAAATCGCGCTGACAGTGCTGGGATGCTCCTCTGATCGCCAATGTTCTTGACCATTTTCATCAAAAACATAGACGTATTTAGTAAAAACTACTGCTAAAAATTTTCCGTCTGGGGACCACTTGATGTGTTCAACCCATCCTTTCCCTAGTTCCAAATTTTTAGTTGACTTACCCTCTTTGCTTTCCCATATACAAACATGTCCATCCTGGCCAGCAGTTGCAAAAGTATTTCCATCTGGATGAATAGACATTGCTAGTAAGCCACCTTTATGTATGTCTTTTGATTGCCAAATAAGCTTTCCAGATTTCCCCTCAAACGCGTAAAGACCTCCAGCAACATCACCTACTAAAAAAGTTTTACCTTGTAATGCCCAGCCGCAGACAATCGCATAGTCGTCAACTTGAGCAGACCAACCTTCATGAAGCATTCCTTTTGGACTAAATGCTTCTATACCAGACATTTGTCAAACTCTCTACTCATTTCTGCTTCGTCAAGATTTCTACCGATAAAGACTAGTTGGTTACGGCGAGGCTCATTGCCCCACTCTTTATCAGGTTGGGCGGTGAAGAGCATATGTACTCCTTGAAAAACTATTCTCTTAGACTCGCCCGCGTAACTAATGAATCCCTTCGTACGAAATATATCCACTCCTTTTTCTGATAGGAGCCGGCTTAACCACCTATTGAGTTTCTCTGGATCTACATCCCCTGTTCGCTCGATAGCAATGGAACCTACTTCGTCATCATGTTCGTGCTCTGCTACCCAAACTCGTTCAGCTATTGGAGAAATTGTAGAGATGCTCTGATCATTATTTATCTCGTCCTTAGAAGGAGTATTTACTTTCTTTAACTTCATATTAAATTCTTCGGCTGTATGTTGAGTAAATAGACCTATATCCTTTGCCTTATCAACATCTATGAAGAAAGACTTAGTCCCTTTGGATTGAAGTTGAAGGCTCACATGCTTCCCAACGGGGACTATGTCGCCTGGTTCCAAAGGTTGTTCTTGTTCGGCATATAGTCTTACGCATGATTCAGCCCCTGAGTTGAGTGATGTCTCATCCTTGCCTTGGTTTAACAACAGGACAAGAGACATAGTAGGGTCTGGCCCTTCTTCGAGAGTAAGTTCATAGCGACCTTCTTCAAGTGCAAACACACCTGTCCACTCAAATGGATATTCTGGTTCCAGAAAAGTTGGACGACGCTGAAGTACTTGATCTAGATCAAAAGCACTTAGATTTAGCACAGTATCAATTGAGACGTCTGCTTGCTTACTGCGTATCAAACGAGCCATGCGATTCATATCGCGTAGCCGTGACTCTAAGTTGTCGAGTGATTCATCTGAAACTAGATCAGTTTTATTTAGGATAAGGACGTCAGCAAAGGCAACTTGCTCTGAACTCTCATCACTTCGACCAAGTTGTTGCTCTATATGGGCTGCATCAACAAGTGTGACTATGCCATCAAGTGCAAACTCCTCACGGATTTCATCGTCCATAAAGAAAGTCTGAGCAACAGGACCAGGATCAGCAAGGCCAGTAGTTTCAACTAATACATAGTCAAATTTGTCTCGCCTCTTCATGAGGTTTCCAAGTACACGAATAAGATCACCCCGAACGGTGCAGCAGATGCAACCATTCGACATCTCGAAGACCTCTTCGTCAGCATTGATTACTAATCCTTGATCAATGCCAACTTCACCATATTCATTTTCAATAACAGCTATTTTTTTACCATGCTCTTCACTCAGGATTCGATTAAGTAGAGTTGTTTTTCCAGATCCTAGAAAACCAGTCAGTATTGTAACCGGTACTTTTTGCTTGTTGCTCATTTTTTTTACTTAATAATGTGAACAATGAGAATTATCAAGAGAAATATCAGTTAACCAATTCTCTTTGATACCCAATAAGTCAAGTGATTTTATTTCAAAGTCATCAAGATCACTATAGTTGTATGGAACCTTTACTCTTAATGTATGTTTTCCCTTCTCTTTTCTTAGCGAATGATTTGAAAATTGAAGTTCTTTTAGATTTTCTACGAAATCAGTTGAGATAGTAAGTTTTAAGACCTTGTCTTTATTCCATGGTGGCTTATCCATGAAACCTGCCTGGTCTTCCCAATGTTGTTTGTAAGCTTTATATCCTTTTGTTTGAAACATTGAGTTGAAAGAATGTCTACCTTTAATAAAACTAGACATTCTCTCAACCTTAAAAATTAAGGATTAGTTAAGGAATTCCATTCATTCTCGAGTTTCTCACCCTCTTTTTCATCACATTCTCCACCAAGAGAATCAACAATTGTACATGTGTTGTGTACTGCTACTGAAACAGTATTCCCTTCTAGCATTAGATTATCGACAAAGATTTGATTTCTTGCGATAGGGGTGGAAGTTTGTCTGCTCAAGTTTTTTAATAGCTTGGAAGGAGGCTTTTGCTCAGCGAATAAGACGTTCACGTTTTCTTCTTTGAGCTCAGCTATTACCGTAGAAATAGTCTCTGGTCTAAGGCTGGAAGAATCACCAAGGAAATCTAATAGACTCAAAGTCTTCAAGCCAAATGCATCTCCGTAATATTCCATCGCTTTGTGCTTAGAAACGATTGTCCTTCGATCAGTAGGAATTGTAGCAACTTGTTTTTGAGTCCATAAGTCGAGATCTTCCAAAATAGAATTAACGGCTTGAGTTCTTTCTTTTAAAACTTTTTTTGTTTCTCTGTCAAAGAAGGAAATTTTCTTATTGATATTTTTAGAAATGACATTTCCCATCTTGATGATGTTATGAGGGTCATGCCAGATATGAGGATCTAGCTCACCATGGTCATGGTGATGATGATGATCGCCTTCATCTGGGACTTGAGCTATAGGTTCAACATCGTCGCCTGAAACATCCTTAAAGAAATGTTCGTCGGCTTCAAACTCAAAAGGCATATGCTCAGTAAAGAATGCATATTTACCAGCTTTTTTGATTTCTACAGTAAATGTTGTGATGTCTTTCTTCTCATTGAATGAAAGAAAATATGCTTTTTCCTGCGCAACAAGTTTGTCATTATTGCGTTTGGTTTCTGAATCCTTGGATCCTAATAATTCTTTAGCAAGCTCTTCTGATGCTTCAATATCACCAGAATTGAGAATAACCATTTTCATTGCAGGATCAGCATAGTCTCCATCGACTTTGGCAAAAGACCATTTGTATGTTCCTGCTGAAAGATCAAAAACACCAGCCCATTCAAAAGCTCCTTCCCCATGGCTATCACCATGATCATCGTGGTCATCATGATCGTCATGTTTAGCAGCTGAATGATCATCGTGGTCATCATGATCGTCATGTTTAGCAGCTGAATGATCATCGTGGTCGTCATGATGATCGTCTATTTCTATTGCACTTACACCAACGACAACAGTCAAGGGATTATCTAACCATTTTTTAATTGCAGGGGTCATCTCTGAACCAAGCGTAAATACTTGATTCGCACTTTTTAGTGTTTGAGCCTGCCTTGGAGTGATCTTGACATCATGAACATCTTGTTTTCTGTCAATTAAGCAGGTTACGGGCGATGAGGGTGGTGCAATAGCTGAAACGACATCGCAAACTAATGGCTCTACAGCAACAATTGATTTTGAATTTGCCTGTGCGCTCTGATAAATTCCTGAAAATAAAAATGCTCCAGCAAGAAAAGAGCTCTTGATAATTGTTTTATTGATTATTGATTTACTTTTGATTGGTTGATTGAACAATTTCGACATTTAATCAAAAAATTAGCGTATCATAAAAACGATAATCATTTTCATTCGAGATTGGCAAGTATATTATGTTTCTTGTCAGCAAATCCTCTAATTGATGTCTAATTTGATTGCTGAAAATGTGACATATTCCTATTCCAATAAAATCAAACCTGCTTTAAGTAAGGTTTCTCTTAAACTTGAGCCAGGTACATTGACTGCTCTTGTTGGTCCTAATGGTGCTGGGAAGTCCACCTTATTAAGTTTGCTTCAAGGGAACAGTAAACCAGATAAAGGAGAAATCACTGTTGGGGGAGAACCATTAATCAATAATCGATCTCAAGTAGCTTTAATGCCTCAACGAGGAAAATTGAATTGGAATTTTCCTATTACTGTTGAAGGATTAGTTTCATTAGGTCGAGTAAATCATTCGAAATCAACTTGTTGTGAGTTAGAGGCTGCTCTCCAACGTGTTGGAATATCTCATTTAGCAAAAAGGAGACTTGATGCTTTATCTGGTGGACAGCAACAAAGGGCATTACTTGCCAAAACTTTAATGAATCCAGCTAAAATTTTTCTTCTTGATGAACCTTGTTCCGCCTTTGATCCTCCTGCAAAAGAAGATTTCCTATTAATCATTCGTCAGCTAGCCGATTCGGGATTGACTGTTTTTGTCAGTAGCCACGACTGGGGAACATCTTTAAATGCTTATGACAAGGTTGTTGCTTTAGATAAAATTATTTTGGCTTCTGGCAGCCCTCAGCAAGTTCAGGAAAAACTCAGTTCAATAAACTATCTTAGGTGGAAACTATAGTTTTGATTGATGTTTATTCAATCTCATCCAGTATTCAATTCTTGAGAACAATTTTGGCAGAGGCCAAAGTATTCAAGAGTATGAAACAACAGCTCAAATTTTTTAGAGGTTTTTTCAGGCATGTTCAGAGTTTTGACAGGACATCCCTTCAGTTGCGTGGTTTCTCCACAGCTTACGCAAGTTAAATGATGAATATCTCTTTCAACTGGCGCATAAAGAACCTCACCGTTGGGAAGATGTCTCGAACGAATCAAACCTTGCTTTACAAGTGCTTGCAGGTTTCGATAGACCGTCGTCAGCCCCATTATCTTTTCACCATTATGAAGTTGTCTATGCAGCTCTTGCCCACTCAATTCATCATTACATTTCTTGAGTTCATTGAGCAGTTGTTGTTGACGTTTAGTGATTTCGGGCTTGCTTTTATTCATTAGCAAGATCTTAACTTGATCTTCATTACTGACCATACTGAATCATTGGCTTAATGTCTTTTTTCAATACAAATTGGTGGATAATTCCTCTTTTGATCACTTCTTTTTCAGGAATACTTTGCCCTGCTATGGGAACTGTATTGATCACTCATAAAAGGCTTCTTCAAGTTAACTTAATTTCGCATTGTGTTCTACCAGGTCTTGCTTTGGCTATGGCGCTTGGTTTGGATCCTTCTATTGGTGGAGTTATTAGTGGCTTGGTAGGAGCTATTGCAGCAGAAAGCTTGACAAATAAAAAAAATCAAAATTATGAAGCCGTTATGAATACAATTCTTGCTGGTTCGATGGGACTCGGTGTTTTACTTATACCTCTACTGGGGATCAGGATTGATTTGGAAGCTGTTTTATTTGGAGATTTATTAACTGCAAACTTGAGCGATCTACTAAGAACTTTTATCGCTTTCTCTGTATTTATTTGCTTGATGCTTTTTGGTTACGACAAGCTTGTTCATATTGGTCTAGATCCAGAAGGAGCTGCTTCAAGTGGAGTGAATGTATCTTTTTTAAATTTGGCTCTAGGTTTTACTACAGCACTTGTCATTGTTAGCTCAATGTCTGCAGTTGGAGTCATTCTCGTGATTGCTTTACTTTCAACTCCAACTTTGTTGGGGTTACAGAAAGCAAGATCTCTATGGATTGCGATGGCTCGAGCCTCCATATTTGGATTGATTTTATCGCTTATAGGTTTTTCGCTGGCTATGATTTTGAATTTGCCTCCTGGACCTTTGATTAGTGTTCTATGTGTGATTTCATTGATATTGCTACCAAGAAATAGATAAATTTATTTTTACTCTTATTTTATCTACGAAGAACTTTATGGAGATATGAAAAAAGATAGATAGGTCTTTAAAGATCAAGAAATCTGAAAATGATAACGATATGGTTTTGAATTTAATAAAATAAATTAAATGGATATTTTCCACCCTTTCATTGATTAACTCATGAAGAGAACTCAACTCAATGTAAGTATTGACCCAAAACTCTTAGAGAAGATTAAGGAGACTGCCAGAATTTCAGGAAAGTCATTGGTTGGTTTTGTCTCTGATTGCTTTATTAATCAAATAGAAAACCTTCCTGTTGAATCGCTAGAGTCTCGATTCCAAGCGATTGAACAAAGACTTGAATCAATAGAGAAGAAAATTGAATTACCAGCTCTTCAAACTCACAAAACTCCAACTTTTACATCTCAGGAACTACATAATTTTAATGAATTTATCAAGGCTGTTTTTAAAAAAGAGTTGAAAAGGAAGGGATACAAATCAATAAAAGAAGCATGGAATGATTTTATAAATCACATAAACTGTTTTGATCAATGGGATGATATATGTTCTTTCAGACTTAAAGAATCTCTTTTCTTTGAACATGGCGACCCTTTAACAAGCGATGAAATTAATCACCTTAAAGATGGAGAAATATGTCCTCAACCAATTCGAACAGGGATAATTAATTGGATAAATAATTCAGATAGAGGCCAGTGTTGTTGCTCAGTTAAGAATTTCCCCTCACAGCAACAAATTTGCGAAAAAGGATCAATACTAGTCGAAGATATATATTCCTATAGAAAATCAGATCAGTTTTTCAATGGTAATGAAACCTAAAGTTTAAAGTTGTATTGAAAACTTAAATAAGTTTGGATTTTTTCTAGATTTATTCCTAAGTAGTTAATACAAAAACTATAAATTATTTATAACATAAATATTAGTCTGGATTGAAGTGAGTGGCGCAGGGCATCCATAATTTCCCCATTTTATGGACACCAGCGCAACCGAGTTTTTTGGCTTCGATTTCTGCCTGAGATTTAGATGGATAAGCATATAAATTTTTTGAAGAAGGAGAATGTGAACGATTTATTGATTCCTGAATAGCATTATTTTCCGGACTCCATACTTTTAGACCCATAGTTGTTATCCCTGCAGAAAATATACCCATTCCTACTATTGAGGCATTTACGACTCCCATAGCTACTACGCCTATAGAAACTACACCCATGGGAACAATTCCAATGGTAACAATCCCCATTGGAACAATTCCAACGGATATAAATCCGAGTGGTGCTATCCCAAAGGCAATTTTTTTGGGTTTACTTCCGCAATGCGAAGTACCTTCGAGATTTTTCTGATCGACATTATTTGAATTTGTCATTATCTAAAAATTTCAGTGGTGGTGATGATGATGGCCATTATGAGAATCCTGTTTTTCTGCCTCTTCATGATCTGAATGACTTTGACAAGGCATCCATTTATCTCCCATCTTGTGAGCTCCTGTGCAATTGAAATCCTTTGCTGCTTTTTTGGCTTCCTCTTTCGTTTCAAAAAGTGCAGGAGTTCTGTTTGTTTGGGAATTACCAGAGCATCCCATCACTGAAAATGATATTGAAATAATTATGGCTGTAAATAATGATCTTAGATGTCTCATCTTGCTAGATCTGTCTATTTTCACTAGCTTCAGATTAATTAAATATAGAATTTTGTCATTAATAATTTAAAAACTCTAGAAATATAAAGCAAATTAATAATCAACAAGCTTGGATTTTTCTTTTCCTTTAATGAGGTAAAGACAAGAAATTTTTAGTTTTCTGCTCAAAAAATACCCACTAATATAAATTACATGTAGCGTAAGATAGATGCTTTTGTAGTGAAAAGCACATTTTTGTAGTATCCTTAAAGTTTTGAGCTTATTGTTGTACGAAATTATAGGTTTACTAGTTTAGCTAGTATTTTTGGGTACATGAGGCTCTTTTCGCAATTACTTGTATTCCCTGCCGCATTAGGTCTAATAGCACCAATTTCTGTTGAAGCGGGATCCGGCAACCACAAAGGTCATCATGATCACCATAGTGGTCACATTAATAAGGAAGATTCATACCCCTCAACTATGTTTATGGGTAAAACGACTTTTGTTTTGGGGGGAGTAGATGGCGTGAGCGATTCTGGAATGGGTGGAATGGGTGGAATGGGTGGAATGCCTACCTCTGAAGACAAGGATGGAACAGTTTTTCATTATGATACAAAGTTAATGTTTATGACCAGTTTCACTGGTCAAGACATGCTTAAAACTGCTGTTCGCATTGGTGATTTTGCAATGATGGAGCCCTTCGGGATGATGGGTGAGGCAAGATTAGATACTGCTTTCAGTAGTAATGATTCGTTAGAACTTCATAAGGCTTATTATCAGTTCCCTGTTGGAGATAATATGCAAGTTACTTTTGGTCCCAAGCTCCGCCAAGATGATTTGCTTGGAGTGTGGCCTAGTACTTATCCAGGTGATGGGGTTTTGTTTGTCTTGAATCAGGCAGGTGCGAATGATACTTATTCTAAAAAGATGGGTGCTGGCGCTGGAATTACTTGGTCTCATGACAAGTTAGTTGCTTCTGCACTTTTCGTTTCAGAAGACGCCTCAAATTCTTCGATTGGTTTCTTAGCTGATGAAGGGAAAGACCACATAACAACTCAGTTGGCATGGGTTGATGAGAAATTTACTCTTGCAGCTGCATACACACAGGCTGACAACGGGAGGACTGATAATTCTCCTGATGTTAACGACTACTCGTCTTTTGGAATTAGTGGTAGCTATCAATTAGGAGATGACTATAGTTTAAGTGTGGGAATGGGATGGAAAAATCCTGATAATGAGGATAGTCCTGATACTTCAATGAATAAGGTGGAGCATGGCAATACATGGTCTGTTGGATTCATATGGAATGATGCATTTATAGAAGGTAATAAGTTTGGATTTGGTATTGGAACAGCCGAAACACATAGAGATGACAGTGGTTATGACGATCCTTTGGCTTGGGAAGCTTTTTATGATTTTACAGTGAATGATAGCGTCACTGTTACTCCAGCTATCTTTGTTATCGAGAAAGATGGTAAAGAGGACGTTAATGGAGCTTTGATGAAAACTACTTTCAAGTTTTGATTCTAATATTTGTTTTTACTTCGATTACGCCAATTGAGTAGACAATATCAAAGTTATTATCTCAATTGTCGAGGATTATGTCATGAAGAGTGGAAATAATGACTTTTGTATCTAGAGTTCTATTATTAAGATTGAAAAGGGTTGAATTCTTGACTATCACTAAGGCTTCTAAATATATTTTTATTATAGTTTTTTGTGTTCTTATTCAAGTTTTTTCTCAACCAGTTGATGCATGTATTGACGGCTTGAAATGGGGAATGGATCTTTCGAGCGTAGAGACTCATCTTGGTGTCTCTTTAATTTCTATTAAAGAAAAAACTAATCAGAATCTTTTCGAAGTGCAAGATTTTCAAATAAGTGGTTTACCTGTAGAGGCTCTTAGACTACGAATTGAAAAGGGGGCTGGATTAAAACAACTTGCTTATGAAATTGACAAAGAAAACATGACTGAGGTCCTAGCAGGATTACGTTATCGTTTTGGTTCTCCAGTTGCAACAAACGTCGATATCGAAGGTGGATCTTCTCAACAACAATGGATTTGGCATACTGGAGAAGATGTGATTGTTGCAGTTAAGAGCGACCAAAAGCCATTTTTGCTTTCTTATCGACCATCACTTTTAGATCCCTCATTTCTCTAATAAGGATTTTTTCAAAAGTTGTACTAATCAATCTTTTTTCAGTTGATTTAATAATTCTTGCCGAAGTTTGACTGCTGTTTAACAAGTTCAAAGAACTCCTGCTTCAAGCTTGCATCATGTCGAAAATCACCCCTAACAATTGAGTTGATCATGCTAGTTTCAGGTTCTTTTACTCCTCGCCATTTCATACAATAATGTTGAGCCTTCACAAGGATTGCTAAGCCTTTGGGTTCGCATAAACGTTCTATTTCATCAGCAAGAATCATTACAGCTTCTTCCTGAATATGTGGCCTAGAGAAAACCCAATCAGCTACTCTTGCGAACTTAGAGATTCCAATAACTTTTTCTCCAGGTTTTATTCCTATCCAGCAATCTCCTAGAATTGGAACAAAGTGATGAGAACATGCTGATCGAACAGTTATTGGACCAAGTGTATAAATCTCATCTAAATTTCTATCGTTAGGGAAATTTGTTACTTTAGGTTGTGGGTGATATCTGCCTTTGAATACTTCATTTAGATACATTCTAGAAACTCTTTCTGCAGTTTCTTGAGTATTGTGATCATTATCAATATCAATTAATAAAGTTTTCAACAAATCTCTGACTCTGGTTGCAACTTCTCTTTCAAGGGTTTCAAGCTCTCCAGGCTGAATGAAATCAGAAATATTATCATTTGCATGGAATCTAGCTCCATTGGCTTGAATGCGTTCACGAATTATTTCTGAGACTAATTTGCAAGAAATTTGATCTTTTAAACTATCCTTAACATTCTCATTAGGAGCAGTAGAAGTCATAACCTTTGTTTGTAAGGGTAAAAACCGATGACATACATTTAGAGCGCTAAGACCCTAACATATCGTGTTGACATTCGTTATGAACAGAATACCTAGGCGCTTTCTTCGAATCATTAAGTACAGTTATTTTCTAAGGCAAGGTCTTAGCCATTTCAAGCAGTGATTAAAGTTTAATAAAAGAAGAAACATCTGAATAAGTGCTTTAGTTAAGTCATCTTCTTTCAGGCAAATTCTCTCTAAACCCATTAAAAAACTTTATGCCGATGAGTGGAATTGAACCACCGACCTACTGGTTACGAATCAGTTGCTCTACCCCTGAGCTACACCGGCACTAGAATAAATTTATCATCTTTAATTTTATTTTTGAGTAACTCCAATAAGCCTGAATCCAATCTGGATCCTAATTTAAGAGCTCGATTGTTGAAGGAGACTAAAAATCCTTATCGCGGCTTAAGAAGAGCTTTTTGGATAGCACTTTTTGGGTCAGCGGCCCTAGGTTTGTTTATTATGGTTACCAATATTATTGCGGGAGATACCGTATCTATAAATGATCTTGCAATCCAAGCCTCAGCATTAGTAATTCTCGGCTTTTTGTTGTTTAAAGATAGGAGTAAAGATGAGGTGAATTAGTTTTCTAGCTTTTATTAATTATATTTATTCTGGTATTGGGTTTAACTAATAAGCTAAACTAATTAGTCAATTTTCTTCTTTGAGTCACAAGCTTAAAGGCTTCTATTTGATCTCCTTCTTCCCAGTTTGCGAAGCGATCACAACCTATTCCGCATTCGAAACCTGTTGATACATCTTTGACATCATCTTTGTTCCTTTTTAGTGAATCGAGATCGCCTTCAAAAACGATTTGCTTTCCTCGTTTGACTCTGGCTCGGCAATTCCGTTGTATTTTTCCATTTGTGACATAGCAACCAGCAACGGCACTCTTTCCTATTGAGAATATTGCTCTTACCTCCGCGACCCCTAAGGCTTCTTCTATCATTTCTGGTTCTAGAAGACCTTCCATGGCTAACTGGATATCCTCTAAAAGCTTATAAATCACCTCGTAATCTCTTACATCGACACTATTCGCATCAGCTGCGCGTTTAGCACCGGATGCCATTGAAGTATTGAATCCAACAATGACTGCACCAGAGGCCGCAGCTAAGTCAACATCAGTCTCAGTAATTTCACCAGGAGCTGATAACAAAACTCTTACTTGTACTTCGTCTTTAGGAAGCTGTTCTAGAGAACCAAGTATTGCTTCTAAGCTTCCTTGTACATCAGCCTTGAGGATGATATTTAATTCTTTAAGTTCACCCTCACTTGCTTGGCCAGACATCGAAGAAAGTGATACTCGTCTGGAAGCCATTTGCTGAGCAAGTCTTGCTGCTCGAGCATCTGTGGCACGTTCTCCAACCACTGCCCTTGCGGACTTTTCATCTGGGTAAACTTCGAACTCATCCCCAGCTGTTGGTACCTCGCTGAATCCAAGAGCCTCCACTGGACAAGATGGACCTGCCTTTTTGATCCTTGATCCATTTTCATCTACCATCGCCCTAACTTTCCCAAGCACTGGCCCTGCTGCGACTACATCTCCGGACTTAAGGGTACCGTTTTGAACCAGTAATGTTGCGACGGGTCCTTTCGCTTTATCTAAGTGAGCCTCAATAACTGTTCCTTTAGCCAATCTATCTGGGTTAGCTTGTAAATCTTCTACTTCAGTTACGAGCAAAACCATTTCTAAAAGTTTATCTATGTTTTCGCCTTTAATGGCGCTGACGGGCACCATTACTACGTCTCCACCCCACTCTTCTGACAATAAATCTTGCTCTGATAATTCTTGTTTTACGCGGTCGGGAGAAGATCCTTCTTTATCTATTTTATTAATTGCTACTACAATGGGAACTTCTGCTGCTCTTGCATGGCTAATTGCTTCAAGGGTTTGAGGCCTGACGCCGTCATCTGCCGCTACAACTAAGATTGCTACATCTGTAACCCTCGTTCCTCGAGCTCTCATCGCTGTGAAAGCTTCATGCCCAGGAGTGTCAAGAAAAGTTAGTTTCTTAGTTGATCCATCATGTTCAGTCTCAATTTGATAAGCCCCAATGTGTTGAGTAATACCTCCGGCTTCACCTGCTGCAACCCTTGCTTTTCTAATGGCGTCAAGTAAAGATGTTTTCCCATGGTCTACGTGCCCCATCACGGTAACGACGGGAGGTCTTCTCATTAAATGTTTTAAATCTCCCTCCTCAATCATTTCAACTGTCTTCTTCGCAGCCTCTTCAACATCATCTTGAAGAACGGGTACGCCGAATTCTTCAGCAACTGTCTCGATTGTCGCTAGATCGAGTGATTGAGTGACAGTGGCAGTAATACCTTTGAAAAATAATGATTTAATGATCTCGGAACTTTCAACACTCAACATGTCAGCAAGCTCTTGAACTGTGAGATTGTCTTCTGGGACGACAATCATTTCTGGTCGAACAAGCTTGGCTTCTCTAGCGGCTCTTAATTCCATCGCACGTCTTCGTTGCCTTTGACGAGTAGTTTCTTTCTTACGTTTTTTAAGCGCAGTTAAAGGTTTCCCATTGTTTTTCTTGCCAGCTTTAGGCTTTGATGGTCTAGCCAAGCTTGCTGATAGAACGACAGCTTGTTGTTCCCCTGCAAATCCACTTGTCTCTGCAGTAAGGGCATCATCATTTTCTCCAATGATGTGGACTTTTTGACGCTGTTTTTGAGGTGATTTGTTTCTTAAAGCATCAAGCTTTGCACTGTCATCCCAATCAGGCCTGCCAGTCCTTCTAGGTGCTGCGGTGGTACCACCTGGCCTATGAGCTGGCTTCTTAGGCGCTGCTGGTGTTGGTCTATTTACTGGTGGCCTTGCTCCAGTTGAGTTTTCTCTTTTTGGTCGTGGACTAGTTGAAGAATCAGATTTCCTTTGAGGACCGCTTGGTCTAGCTTGTGGCTTTTGCAGTTGCATCAATTCACTAGGTGCAACTGGTTTTCTCATGCCAGTTGGAACACCTGGACGATTATTAGAACGGTTAGGCCCACCACCTGACCTATTAGGGACTCCAGCTTTATTCTGAACTCCAGCTCGATTGGTAGATCCAGAACGTACTGGGCCTCCCAATCGATTATTAGCCCCTGGACGATTTTGACTTTGAATAGGTCGATTAGCTACTCCGCCTCGATTAGAACCTTGTCGATTTTGCAACCCAGGACGACTTGCCCCTCCCATTCTGTTATTTGGTCCGGATCGATTTGTTAATCCTTGACGATTTGCAGCGACTGGCGGCTTTGGCGTTCCAGGTCTAGATGGAATTGATGGTTTGTTTCTTGTTTCGTTGGCCTGAGGTTTACTTATAGGTTTTTCTCTTCGTATCGGGGCACCTACAAGTTCAAGAGTATTTCTTTTTGATGGAGGCTGAGGTGTTCTGGAAGGCGAATTCTGCTTATTTTGAGTTTTTATTCTTTGAAAATTCCCTGAACCTCCTTTTTGATGAGAAATACCACCTTGATTAATCCTTGTTTTTGGCTTTTGGTTGTTAACTTGTATTGGTTTTTTATCTTGAATATTTATATTTGGTCTACTTGGTGGTGCTAATGGTCTCTTAGGTTGCTGACTATAAGTTTGTTGTGGTTTGGTTATTGGATTTTTAGCTGATTCAAAATTTGTTGGTTGATTTGTTAATTTTCTATCTGTTTTTAGTTCGGCATCAGAAGTTTCCTTCTTGGTAGGAGTTAAAGGCTTAGTAATAGTTGGTTTTAATTCTTGCCTTGGTTTAGGAGGTAGTGGTTTATTTGGCTTAGAGGGAGCAGTTATTTGTTGTTGTGCAGGAAATTTATTTTTTAAAGTTTTTTGGTTATTGGCTTGAGAAGACCCTTGGTTTTTAACCAAAGTTTGACTTGGCTTTAATGGTACATTTAACTGAGCCTTTGAAAGCTCAGATTGATTGGGAGTATTTTGCTTAAGTTCAGTCTTCTGATCCTTTTGAGTTTTGGTAGGACTTTTTTTAACTGAAAGAATTTCTTTATCTAATTTCTTGCTGGGTTTACTAGTCTTTTTTACACTACTGGTTTTTTTTAGAAAATCTTTGATTTGATTTGCTTCAGGACCGCTTATCGAGCTGCTGTGGCTCTTTGCCGCTATGGCAAGTTTCCGAGCTGCGTCTAGCACATCTTTATTGTCAAGGCTTAATTCCTTGGACAATTCATAAATTCTGATTTTGCCGCTGCTGGTCATTAATGTTGTGCTTGAACTTTAGATTTGGTTTTTGAGTTGACTGAGTTCTCTTAATGAACATCATGCCTCAGTATCTGAATCAATGCAGGTATTAAGTTGTTTTTGGAGCATATTGAAAATGCTTGAGTGAATATCACATCTCAAAGCTTTTTGTAATCTTTTACGCTTCAAAGCCTCTTCAAAACATGATTCAGTTGGACAGAGATAGGCTGATCTTCCCATCCCGCCTGAGAGAACTACGCCATTCTGAAAATCTCTAGTAACTTTTAAAAGACACTTGCGATCAAGAACTTTTTTGCAAGCTACACACTTACGCAGAATGGGGCTTTGACTCACCGGGTTCCTTCCTCTTGTGTAATTATTTTATCTTCGCTAGTAGAAGCTTCTTCGATTGTTTCTTCAATATCACTTTCATCAGTTTCAGTTTCTGTGTCATTTGAATCGATAGTTGATTCAGTTTCTTCACAACCGATATCTGGTGATTGCTCATCTTGAAAGTCTTCTTCGTCTTCTGGTAGTGGGTATAGCTCTCTTAATCGTGCATCTTCCTCTGCTCTGGCTGCCTGCTCAGCCTCTAATCTCTGCTCAGCTTCTCTCTGTAATGATTCTTCTTCCTCCCTTTGAGAAATTAATTCTGCAACCTCAGAATCTTCAGTGGCTTGATCATATTCTTGTGAATTTTTGATATCTATTTTCCATCCTGTAAGCCTTGCAGCAAGTCTTACATTTTGGCCTTCTCTACCTATTGCGAGGCTAAGTTGATCTGGAGGGACTAGTACATGTGCATGCTGCCCCTCTGGATCCACAAGCCTGACCACTTCAACTCTTGCAGGACTTAATGAATTACAAATGTATTGAACAGGGTCAGAAGACCAACGAATTACATCTATTTTTTCTCCGCGAAGTTCATTGACTACTTGTTGAATTCTAGATCCTCTAGCGCCAATACATGCCCCAACAGGGTCCACCTCTCTTTCAATACTATCAACAGCTACTTTTGTTCTGGGACCTACTGCTCTTGAAGGTGGATTTGCTTCACGAGCAACTGCAACAATTCGTACTGAACCTTCTTGAATTTCAGGAACTTCATTTTCAAATAAATAGACAACAAGTCCAGCATTTGACCTGCTCACAAAAAGTTGAGGCCCTCTTCTAGGAATTTCACTAACTTCTTTAAGAAATACTTTAAATGTTGCGTTCGCTCGATAATTATCATTTGGCAATTGATCTCTTCTTGGAAGCTCTGCTTCTACTTCGGGTCTGCCTAAACCAGAGCTTACTGCCATAATGACTGACTGCCGTTCAAATCTAATGACTCTGGCAGTGAGCACTGGGTCTTCTAGGTCAGCAAATTCCTCTTGAATCATTCTTCTTTGCTGATCTCTCAATTTTTGGGCTAAAACTTGCTTGGTTGTTGCTGCAGCCATTCTTCCAAAATCTTCTTTCTCTGGAGTTACATCTAGAACAACGGTATCTCCAACTTGAGCATCATCAGCAACTTGCATTACCTCAGCTATTGCTATTTGATGATCATCACTCTCAACCTCTTCAACTATTATTTTGCTCGCCAAAACTCTATAACCTTCCTCTTCTAGATCTAAACCAACATCAAAGTTACTGAAGTATTCTTCTTCGAAAGGATCTTCGCTGATACCTAAATAAAGAGTTCTTCGATATCGCTCATAACCTTTTAGAAGTGCTTCTCTCAAAGCAGCTTCGACAACTTGTGATGGAAGTTTTTTTTCCTCACTAATGTCTTCAATTAAGTTATTTAAGCCTGGGAGTAGAACTAGAGCCATCGATGATGGGATATAAAGATGAGAATGATTGGGTTAGATAATTGATATCTAGATTTTAACCAGAGGGTGTTGTGAGTCTGACTTGAATAACGTCTTCGACGGGTATTCGGTGAGTTTTCCCCTTTTGATTTATTTGTAGATCATTATCTGTCCTTTTTAGAAGCAAACCATTTGTTTGTTGTTCAATTTTTTTTAAATCCTGATAAGTAACTTCAATTGGAAAACCTTTAAAAATTTGAAAATCTTTTTCTTCAGTTAAGAAATTACTAATTCCTTCGCTGCTGACTTCTAAAATGAAGGGTCGATCGAGGATTGAAGAACCTATAATAGCTTCATTAATATGTTGACTAATTATAGAACAATCATCAATGGTGACTTTCTCGTCAGGATTTTGATTTCGGATATTTACTTGAATTGATAGAGGATTTAGATGAGTGAACATCTTAAAATCAGTTACATCAAAGCCATAATTATTTGCTGACTTTGCTGTAAGAAATTTCAATTCTGTAACTGTTTGATTAGACAAAAGGCAGTGTCGAAGTCGGGCAGGACGCCCGAGCGGTTAAGTTTGACCCGCCCCTATTCAAAGAGGTACCGTCAGGCAATCAAATATTACTAGATAAAGGTTTCGGTTACCTCTAAAATCAAGTTCTTCTTATTTTGCATTGATCTACTTTATTGTTTTTAGGACATATATTAATTATGGTAAGTCTTAAAAAGTTAGAAATCATTAGAAGATTAAGGGGGCTAGTTTCCCTTTTCTCAATTCTTTTCTGCTTTTTGTTAGGATCAATATCTGTATCTGCTTTAGAAGATTTTCAACCAAACGAAGCACATAGTTTTGTTGCCAATGTCGCTAGCAGGGTTTCACCATCCGTAGTGAGAATTGATATTGAAAGAGAATTACAAACAGATGAGTTTGAATCTGATTTGTTAGACCCTTTACTAAGAGATCTTTTAGGCGACTTGGGAACTTTCCCAAAGAAGGAGAGGGGGCAAGGTTCTGGGGTGATAATTGATAGTTCTGGATTGGTTCTCACAAATGCCCACGTAGTTGAAAGAGTTGATCGTGTGATAATCACTCTTCAAAATGGAAATCAAGTGGATGGAACGGTTGTTGGGACAGATCAAGTTACTGATTTAGCTTTGGTGAAAATCAATGAATTTCCTGGCTTAGAGAGTGCAAAATTGGGAGATTCGGAAGATATTCAGGTTGGGGACTGGGCCATTGCTCTTGGAACGCCTTATGGCCTTGAAAGCACTGTCACACTGGGTATAGTCAGTAGTCTTCATAGAGACATTAATTCACTTGGTTTTTCTGATAAGAGATTGGATTTAATTCAAACCGATGCAGCAATAAATCCAGGAAATTCTGGGGGACCATTGATAAATTCAAATGGAGAAGTTATTGGAATAAATACTTTGGTTAGATCAGGCCCAGGTGCTGGACTTGGATTCGCAATCCCAATCAATCTTGCTTCAAAAGTTACCAGTCAACTGCTTGCTAATGGGGAAGTTATTCATCCTTATCTAGGTGCTCAGTTGGTTTTATTGAATGAGCGAATAGCTAAAGAGCATAATCAAGATCCAAATGCATTGATTCTTTTGCCTGAACGATCAGGAGCACTTGTTCAATCTGTAGTTCCTCAAAGTCCTGCAGAAGAGGGAGGTTTAAGACGGGGTGATCTTGTTATTAATGCAGGGGGGCATGAAATTAATGATCCAAGATCTTTACTCATGCAAGTTGAAAATGCTCAAATAGGTAAGCCATTTGAATTGGAAGTCGTTAGAAATAATAAAGAGATTAATCTTTCTATTAAGCCCGCCGCTTTACCCGGAATTAGCTAAAAATCTTGCTACTGTCTTTCGAAAAGGTACGACTAAATGGATCTCCAAAATCAGATGAAACAAGCAGTTGCTAAAGCTGCTGTTGATCAAATTCAAAACGGGATGATTCTTGGTCTTGGTTCTGGTTCTACAGCAGCTTTAATGATTGAAGCACTTGCTGTGAAAATAAGATCAGGAGAAATTAAAGATGTTGTTGGAGTAACTACATCTTTTCAGGGTGAAGTTCTTGCTTCTGAATTAGGAATACCACTAAAATCTCTTTCTTCAGTTACTGAAATTGACCTTGCTATTGATGGGGCAGATGAAGTTGATCCCAAATTTCAACTAATTAAAGGAGGAGGAGCTTGTCATGTACAGGAAAAACTTGTTGCTGCTTTAGCTAAAAAATTTATAGTTGTGGTTGACTCAACAAAACTTGTTGAAAAATTGAACCTTGATTTCAAATTACCAGTAGAGGTTCTTCCTTCTTCTTGGAAGCAAGTACAACAAACATTAAAAAATCTTGAGGGAGAAGGAAATCTAAGAATGGCTCAAAAAAAAGCTGGCCCTGTAGTTACTGATCAAGGAAACTTAATACTTGATTTAACTTTTAGGAATGGTATTGAGCAACCTGATCTATTAGAGAGTCAAATTAATAATATTCCAGGTGTCCTTGAAAATGGACTTTTTGTAAACCTGACACATGAAGTATTAGTTGGGAAAGTAGAAAATGACATAGTGGGGGTTGAATCACTTAAAAAGATTTAGATCTCTAATTCGTATTGATTCTGCGTGACTGTGCAACCCTTCGCTATTGGCTAAATTCACTACAGCATTTTTATTCTCATTGAAGGCTTGTTTTGAAAAATTTATAAGTGAAGTATTTTTCATAAAAGTTTCAACTCCAAGTGCACCAGCAAATCTTGCCGTCCCTGATGTGGGAAGAGTGTGATTCGGCCCCCCAAGATAATCTCCAATAGCCTCTGGGCTCCATGGCCCCATGAATATTGCCCCTGCATTCTTGATTCTTTTTGATAATTCTTTTGGATCCTCTACAAGTAATTCAAGATGTTCTGGGGCAAAAGTATCACTTAATTTTGTGCAAGTTTCTAAATCATCACAAAGGACTATTAAACCCCAATTGGAAATTGATTCTTGGCAGATTTCCAATCTTGGATGATTAATTAATTGACGTTCAATTTCAGCGGGTAATTTTTCGGCTAATTTTTTATTAGTAGTTATTAGTATTGCCGAAGCTAAAGGATCATGTTCAGATTGCGCTAACATATCTGATGCGACATGTTCCAATTTTGCTGATTTATCAGCGATTATGAGGATCTCACTTGGACCAGCTAAAGAATCAATTCCTACCTTTCCATAAACTTTTTTCTTTGCCAAAGTTACATAAATATTTCCTGGACCAGTAATTACATCTACTTTTGGAATGGATTCAGTTCCACTAGCAAGTGCGCCAATTGCTTGTGCTCCTCCAATACGAAAAACTTTTTTGATACCTGTAATATGTGCTGCAGCTAAAACGGTTTGGTTTAATTCCCCTTTAGAGTTGGCCGGAGAGACCATTATGGTTTGATTTACTCCTGCAACATAAGCAGGAATTGCATTCATTAATACGGTGCTTGGATAGGCGGCTCTTCCACCAGGAACATATATTCCCGCTTTTTCAACAGGACTCCATCTTCGTCCTAATGATTCACCATGGGGGCCAGTATAGCTGATATTTTTTGGTACCTGAAGACTATGAAATTTTTCAATTCTTTTTTTTGCCAATAAAAGTGAATCTTGTAAGTCCAGTGGCGTCTCATTCCAAGCTTTAATTATTAAATCTGATGGAACTTGAAATTCTTCCAATAGAAATCCATCAAATCGAGATGTGTATTCTTTAAGAGCCTCATCCCCCCTTTCTTTAACGTTTTTAAGGATATCGTCAACCACCTTTATTGCTTTATCTTGAACTGTCCCAGATGTTCTATTGGTAATTGCCTTGAGTTCAAAGTGTGCATGATCAATATTTTTAACCGTTTTAATGGTCAGTTTTTTTGAAGGGGTTTCTTGAACCTCATCTTTATTAATTATTTGCTTCATGAACTTTTGGCTATTGGTTCAATTTGATTATCTTATGCCTTAATTTTGATTTATGTAGATCTTCTTCATGGTCTTGAGGTAGTGTGGATTAATATAAGACTAAATTACTAAGCCTCCGTGGCAAATACCAACTCAGCTAAAAAGCGAATTCAAATTGCGGAACGCAACCGCCTTGAAAACAAAAATTACAAATCTACAGTTCGCACTTTAATGAAGCGATGCTTTGTTGCTTGTGGAATATTTGAAAAAGAGCCCGGCGATGAATCTAAAGCAGATCTTCAAAAAACATTCAATTTAGCCTTTAGTAAAATTGATAAAGCAGTTAAAAAAGGTGTTTTGCATAAAAATACAGGAGCTAATCAGAAATCTCGACTTAGCCTTGCACTTAAGAAAGTTTTGAAAGAAGTTGTTTGAGAATAAATAATTTAAGATTTAATATTTAAAGAACATTTTATTTTTATCTTGAGCAACTCCAAAAGTTCAATAATTGATAGTCACTGTCATATCGTTTTTTCTAACTTTAATGAAGATAGAGAAAAGGTCGCTGAAAGGTGGAGATCGGTTGGAGTTAAAGCTTTATTACATGCTTGCGTAGAACCCTCTGAAATCCCTGCTATTAAATCAATGGCTGATCAATTTGAGGAGATGAGATATTCAGTAGGAGTACATCCATTGGATGTAAATCATTGGGAGCCTGAAACTATAAGTGTACTTAAAAAGGCAGCTCTTGATGACAGTAGAGTTGTTGCAATAGGAGAATTAGGTCTTGATCTTTTTAAGGCAGAGAACTTGAGTGAGCAGCTTTCAATTTTAATGCCGCAATTAAACTTGGCTTTTGAATTGAATTTGCCAGTCATTGTTCATTGTAGAGATGCCGCAAAAGAAATGTTAGAAGTTTTTTCCAAGCTTTCTTCAGATGGCTGTTGTCCCAAAGGTGTTATGCATTGCTGGAGCGGGAATGTTAAAGAGATGAGAGAGTTCCTTGATCTTGGCTTTTACATAAGCTTCAGCGGAAATGTAACTTTCAAAAACGCTTTTGATATTCATGAATGCGCTAAAGAAGTTCCGCAAAGTAGATTTCTAGTAGAAACCGATAGTCCTTTCTTGTCACCTGTTCCTCATAGAGGAAAAAGGAATGAACCTTCTTTTGTAAAACATGTGGTAGATAAAATCTCAGAGATTAGAGGTGAAAGCTTTTTTGAAATTGCTGAAAATACCACTCAAAACGCAAGGGAATTGTTTGCGTTGCCTTAAATATCATTATTTCCTCTAGTTAATTCTCTGATTTAAGTGTAGAGTTATTTATTGTCTTGTCTATGCGTGGTATCTGCGCTTAAACCTTTAAGGTTCTACCTTTTAGTCAGTTTGTTCGTTGATTAAGTAAAATCAATTTCAAATCTCAGTCTTTTAGTAGATTGTTTTTTGTTTTTTTCTTAGTAAAGATCATTTTTCGACCTAAAGGACAAGACATTAACCCCGTCCTCTAAATATAAACGCAGGTTCTCGAATGAGCAGAAGCGCGATTCAGGTAGCCAAAGCAGCTACATATCTGCCTGATCTAGTTGAGGTGCAAAGATCAAGTTTTAAGTGGTTTTTGGATAAAGGCTTGATAGAAGAACTGGACAATTTTTCTCCAATTACTGATTATACAGGTAAGCTTGAATTACATTTTATAGGAGCAGAATATAAGCTAAAACGGCCGAGGCATGATGTAGAAGAAGCAAAAAGAAGAGATGCAACATTTGCCTCTCAAATGTATGTCACTTGTCGTTTAGTTAATAAAGAAACCGGCGAGATTAAAGAACAGGAAGTTTTTATAGGTGAACTACCTTTAATGACTGAACGTGGAACTTTCATAATTAATGGTGCTGAGAGAGTAATAGTCAATCAAATTGTTCGAAGTCCAGGGGTTTATTTCAAAGATGAGCAAGATAAAAATGGAAGAAGAACTTACAATGCAAGTGTTATTCCTAATCGCGGAGCATGGTTAAAGTTTGAAACTGATAAAAATGATTTGTTGCATGTACGTGTAGATAAAACACGAAAAATTAACGCTCATGTCTTAATGAGGGCAATGGGTTTATCAGATAATGATGTAATAGATAAATTACGACATCCTGAGTTTTACAAAAAGTCAATTGATGCAGCAAATGAAGAAGGTATAAGCTCAGAAGATCAAGCCTTGTTAGAGCTTTATAAGAAATTAAGACCAGGCGAACCTCCTTCAGTTAGTGGAGGTCAACAGTTACTCCAAACAAGATTTTTTGATCCAAAACGATATGACTTAGGAAGAGTTGGTAGGTATAAAATAAATAAGAAATTACGCTTAACTATTCCTGACAACATAAGAACACTTACAAACGAAGATGTTCTTTCTACTTTAGATTATCTAATTAATTTAGAATTAGATGTTGGTGGAGCAACTTTGGATGATATTGATCATTTAGGCAATAGAAGAGTTAGGTCTGTAGGCGAACTTTTACAGAATCAAGTTCGAGTTGGTTTAAATAGACTTGAAAGGATAATTAAAGAGAGGATGACCGTTGGGGAAACAGATTCACTTACTCCTGCTCAATTGGTGAATCCAAAACCTTTAGTTGCAGCAATAAAAGAATTTTTTGGTTCAAGTCAATTAAGTCAATTTATGGATCAAACAAATCCATTAGCTGAATTAACTCATAAAAGACGTATCTCTGCTTTGGGGCCAGGAGGTTTAACTCGTGAAAGAGCTGGTTTTGCAGTTAGGGATATTCATCCATCTCATTATGGAAGACTTTGTCCAATTGAAACCCCTGAAGGACCAAATGCAGGTCTGATTAATTCTTTAGCAACTCACGCACGAGTAAATGAATACGGTTTTATTGAGACACCATTTTGGAAGGTGGAAAATGGGCGAATAATCAAATCAGGTGATCCTATTTACCTTTCTGCAGATTTAGAGGATGAATGTAGGGTTGCGCCAGGTGATGTAGCTACAGACGAAGAAGGAAAAATATTAGCAGAACTTGTTCCAGTTAGGTATCGACAAGATTTTGAAACGGTTTCTCCTGAGCAAGTTGATTATGTCCAACTATCACCTGTTCAGGTTATTTCGGTAGCGGCATCCTTAATTCCATTTTTGGAACACGATGATGCTAACCGAGCTTTGATGGGTTCCAATATGCAAAGACAAGCAGTTCCTCTTTTGCGTCCAGAAAGACCTTTAGTAGGGACTGGTTTAGAGACTCAGGTTGCTAGAGACTCTGGTATGGTTCCGATCTCAAAAGTAAATGGAACAGTTACTTATGTAGACGCTAATGCAATTGTCGTTACTGATGAGGAAGGCAATGATCATACTCATTATTTGCAAAAATATCAGAGATCTAATCAAGATACTTGTTTAAATCATAGACCTATAGTTTTTAATGGTGACCCAGTAATAGTTGGGCAAGTCTTAGCGGATGGTTCCGCATGTGAGGGAGGTGAAATAGCTCTTGGCCAAAATGTTTTAATTGCATATATGCCATGGGAAGGTTACAACTATGAAGATGCAATTCTTGTTAGCGAAAGGTTAGTTAAAGATGATCTATATACTTCTGTACATATAGAAAAATATGAAATAGAAGCTCGTCAAACCAAACTAGGTCCTGAAGAAATAACAAGAGAGATCCCAAATGTATCTGAAGAAAATCTTGGGAATTTGGATGAAATGGGAATTATTCGAATAGGAGCTTTCGTTGAGAGTGGAGATATTCTTGTTGGTAAAGTAACCCCCAAAGGAGAATCAGATCAACCGCCTGAGGAAAAACTTTTAAGAGCTATTTTTGGAGAAAAAGCTAGAGATGTAAGAGATAACTCTCTTCGAGTTCCCTCTACGGAGAGAGGAAGAGTAGTTGACGTCAGAATCTATACAAGAGAACAAGGAGATGAGCTACCTCCTGGAGCAAATATGGTTGTAAGAGTCTATGTAGCGCAGCGCAGAAAAATCCAAGTTGGCGACAAAATGGCAGGTAGGCATGGCAACAAAGGGATTATAAGCAGAATACTGCCAAGAGAGGATATGCCTTATCTTCCTGATGGTACACCTGTAGATATATGCCTTAACCCACTTGGGGTTCCAAGTAGAATGAACGTAGGGCAAGTCTTTGAGCTCCTTATGGGCTGGGCTGCCTCAAACTTGGATTGTCGAGTCAAAATTGTTCCATTTGATGAGATGTATGGACCAGAAATGTCTAATCAGACCGTTCAAGCTTATTTAAAAGAGGCCGCAAAGCAACCAGGTAAATCATGGGTATACAATCCTGAGGATCCTGGGAAGTTACTCCTAAAGGATGGTCGAACCGGTGAACCTTTTGATCAACCAGTTGCTGTTGGCTACGCTCACTTCCTAAAACTTGTTCATTTAGTAGACGATAAAATCCATGCGCGATCTACAGGTCCATACTCCTTAGTTACTCAACAACCTCTAGGTGGGAAGGCTCAACAAGGTGGACAGAGACTGGGGGAAATGGAGGTATGGGCACTTGAGGCTTATGGAGCAGCATACACTTTGCAAGAACTTTTAACTGTAAAGTCTGATGACATGCAAGGTCGTAATGAAGCTCTTAATTCGATTGTAAAAGGCAAGCCAATCCCAAGGCCTGGTACTCCAGAATCTTTCAAAGTTTTAATGAGAGAACTTCAGTCATTGGGATTAGATATTGGAGTTTATACAGATGATGGGAAAGAAGTTGATCTAATGCAAGATGTCAATCCGCGTAGAAGCACCCCAAGTAGACCTACCTATGAATCATTAGGTAAAGAATACGAGGAGTAATCGACTCAACCGAAACAAATCATCTACACACACTAATCTCTAATGACTAATAGCAATCTACGTACAGAAAATCATTTTGATTATGTCAAAATAAAACTAGCCTCGCCAGAAAGAGTAATGGAATGGGGGCAAAGAACTTTGCCCAATGGTCAGGTCGTAGGGGAAGTAACCAAGCCAGAAACAATAAATTATCGAACACTTAAGCCTGAGATGGACGGGTTGTTTTGTGAAAAGATCTTTGGTCCATCAAAGGATTGGGAATGTCATTGTGGGAAATATAAGAGAGTTAGGCATCGTGGAATTGTTTGCGAAAGGTGCGGTGTTGAAGTAACAGAAAGTCGAGTAAGAAGACATAGGATGGGGTTTATTAAATTAGCAGCGCCAGTATCCCATGTTTGGTATTTAAAAGGTATTCCTAGCTATGTCGCTATTTTGTTAGACATGCCTCTAAGAGATGTCGAGCAAATTGTTTACTTTAATTGTTATGTTGTTTTAGATATTGGAGATAGTAAAGATCTAAAATATAAGCAGTTATTAACAGAAGATGAATGGCTTGAGATTGAAGACGAGATTTATGCTGAGGATTCAACTATCGAGAATGAACCCATTGTTGGAATAGGTGCAGAGGCCTTAAAACAATTACTGGAGGATTTAAATTTAAAAGAAGTTGCTGAGCAATTACGAGAAGAGATTGCAACAAGCAAAGGTCAAAAAAGGGCTAAGCTTATCAAAAGACTTAGAGTAATAGATAATTTTATTGCTACAAGTGCAAGTCCAGAATGGATGGTTTTAGATGCGATACCTGTTATACCACCTGATTTGAGGCCTATGGTCCAATTAGATGGGGGTAGATTCGCTACCTCAGATTTAAATGACTTATATAGAAGAGTAATCAATAGAAACAACCGTCTTGCTCGTCTTCAGGAAATATTAGCCCCAGAGATAATAGTTAGAAATGAAAAAAGGATGCTGCAAGAGGCTGTAGATGCGCTTATTGATAATGGTAGAAGAGGAAGAACTGTTGTTGGCGCAAATAATCGCCCCTTGAAATCATTAAGTGATATTATCGAAGGCAAGCAAGGGAGATTCAGGCAGAACTTACTTGGAAAAAGAGTTGATTACTCAGGACGTTCGGTAATAGTAGTTGGCCCCAAGTTGAAAATGCATCAATGTGGATTGCCAAAGGAAATGGCAATAGAGCTTTTTCAGCCTTTTGTAATTCATAGATTGATTCGCCAGAATATTGTCAATAACATCAAAGCAGCTAAGAAATTGATACAGAAAGCAGACGATGAAGTAATGCAGGTTTTACAGGAAGTTATAGATGGTCATCCTATCCTGCTTAACCGTGCTCCTACTTTGCACCGACTAGGCATTCAAGCTTTTGAGCCTAAATTAGTTGCTGGACGAGCTATACAGCTACATCCATTGGTATGTCCTGCTTTTAACGCTGATTTTGATGGAGATCAAATGGCTGTTCATGTTCCTTTAGCAATTGAGGCGCAAACAGAGGCAAGGATGTTAATGCTAGCGAGTAACAATATTCTTTCGCCTGCAACTGGGGATCCAATAGTTACTCCATCTCAAGATATGGTTTTAGGGTCTTACTACCTAACCGCAATTCAGCCTCAAGCAAATAAGCCAAAGTTTGGGAATCATTCTCATACCTATGCATCACTTGAAGATGTTTTGCAAGCTCTTGAAAATAAAAGAATTGATTTACATGATTGGGTTTGGGTTCGATTTTCTGGTGAAATTGAGGATGATGAAGAGCTTCAGAAACCGCGTAAGTCGGAGACTTTGAAAGATGGTACTCGTATTGAGGAATGGACTTATCGACGTGATCGATTAGATGAAGATGGAAGTTTAATTAGCCGTTACATCTTGACTACGGTTGGCCGGGTCGTAATGAACCATACAATTATCGATGCTGTAGCAGCAACCTCGTAACTCTTAGAACAAATTCCTTTTTTTCTTAAATAGTTTTTACATGACTTCTTCCTCTCCTAAAACTCGTAAATCCTCTACTAAATCAAAAGTAAAAAGAGGCTCTAAAGCAAAGAAAGCAGCAGAGATGAAAGCTGTTCAAAGACTTTCTAAAACACCTCCACCCTTTAGAAATAAAGTAGTTGACAAGAAAGTTTTGAAAAATTTAGTTGCATGGGCATTCAAGCATCATGGAACCGCTGCAACTGCAGCTATGGCTGATAACTTGAAAGATCTTGGTTTCAGATATGCAACCCAGGCAGCCGTGTCAATTTCTGTTGATGATTTAAAGGTTCCAGAAGCTAAACAAGATTTGCTTGGTCAGGCAGAAGAACTAATAACCGCTACAGAGGAATGCTATAGATTAGGAGAAATTACTGAGGTCGAGAGGCATACAAAAGTTATAGATACTTGGACAGAAACTAATGAAAGATTAGTTGACGCTGTCAAAAAGAATTTTAATCAAAACGATCCATTGAATTCAGTATGGATGATGGCGAATTCAGGAGCCAGAGGAAATATGTCTCAGGTACGTCAGCTTGTTGGGATGAGAGGATTAATGGCTAATCCTCAAGGGGAGATTATTGACTTGCCAATACGAACTAATTTTAGAGAGGGACTAACGGTAACTGAATATGTCATTTCTTCTTATGGAGCACGTAAAGGTCTTGTTGATACTGCTTTAAGAACTGCTGACTCTGGATATTTAACTAGACGTTTGGTTGATGTCGCTCAAGATGTAATTGTTAGAGAAGAGGATTGTGGTACTACAAGATCAATTTTAATAAGTGCAGAGGATGGAAAGTTTGGTAATAGGCTTGTTGGACGCTTGACAGCTGAGCAGGTAGAAAACGCAGACCAGGAAGTTTTAGCTGAGAGAGATACTCCAATTGACCCTCAGTTATCTAAGAAATTTGAACAATCAAAAATTCAAGGTGTCAGAGTTAGATCTCCTCTTACATGTGAGGCGACCAGATCAGTTTGTCGTAAATGTTATGGTTGGGCGCTGGCGCATAATCAACTCGTTGATTTAGGTGAAGCAGTAGGTATCGTTGCCGCTCAATCTATTGGGGAGCCAGGTACCCAATTAACTATGAGGACTTTCCATACTGGCGGTGTTTCAACAGCAGAGACTGGCGTTGTTCGTTCCACTATTTCAGGAAAAGTTGAATTTGGTTCAAAGGCACGAGTAAGAGGCTATAGAACACCACATGGTGTTGAAGCCCAGCAAGCAGAAGTTGATTTTAACCTAAGTGTCGTTCCTCTAAGTGGTGGTAAGCCTCAAAAAATTGATATACCTATTGGTTCTCTACTTTTTGTAGATAATGGTCAAAATATTGATATAGATGTGACTGTCGCTCAGATTGCTAGTGGAACAGTACAAAAAAGTGTTGAAAAGGCTACAAAAGATGTTATTTGTGACTTGGCTGGACAAGTTAGGTATGAAACAATTATCCAACCCCGAGAGGTCACAGATAGACAAGGTAATATAACTCTTAAAGCACAACGACTTGGCCGACTTTGGGTGCTAGCAGGAGACGTATATAATTTACCTCCCAATGCTAAGCCAGTAGTGGCTGGTAATGTTTCTGTAAAGGAGGGACAAGTCTTAGCTGAAGCGAGCCAGGCAAGTGAATTTGGAGGTGAAGTAAGGCTTAGAGATTCTATTGGTGACTCTAGAGAAGTTCAAATAGTAACAACTTCGATGACTTTAAATGATTTTAAATTACTTGAAGAGTCGACTCACTCAGGCGAAATATGGCATCTTGAAGCGAAAGATAATACACGTTATAGATTGAATACTATTCCTGGTAGTAAAATTGGGAATAACGAGGTAATTGCTGAGTTAGCAGACGATCGTTTTAAGACTGAAACCGGTGGACTTGTTAAATATGCACCTGGGTTGACAATTAAGAAAGCTCGTTCTGCAAAGAATGGTTATGAGGTAAGTAAGGGTGGAACTCTATTATGGATCCCTCAAGAAACTCATGAAATCAACAAGGATATTTCATTGTTAATGATTAAAGATCGCCAATGGATAGAGGCAGGGACAGAAGTTGTCAAAGATATTTTTAGTCAAACTGCTGGAATAGTTACCGTTACACAAAAAAATGATATTCTTAGAGAAATCATAGTTAGAAGCGGTACTTTTAAGCTATGTAAAGAAAGTAAAGTGCTTGATAGGTTTGAAGGCGATGGGCAGATAGTTAATCCTGGAGAAACCATCGCAAAAGGGATTAAGACTGATTCTATGGTAATGGTTCAATCAGTTGAGACCCCAGAAGGTAAAGGTCTCTTATTAAGACCTGTAGAGGAATTCACTATTCCTGATCAGGCACAATTACCTGAATTAGAGCATGTTAAACAACCCAAAGGTCCATCATTAGGAATAAAAGCCTCTCAAAGACTTGCCTTTAAGGATGGCGAACTTATCAAATCTGTTGAAGGTATTGAGTTGCTTAAAACCCAGCTAATGCTTGAGACATTTGATACAACGCCACAGATGACAGTAGACGTAGAAGTTATACAAGACTTAAAGTTAAAGGGTATTGATAGATTGAAATTAGTTATTCTTGAAAGTATTTTAGTAAGAAGAGATACCACCTCTGATTCTAGTCATGGCTCAACACATACTGAATTACAGATAGAAAATGCTCAAATTGTTGGAGCTGGAGACGTTGTGGCTACAACGCAGATCTTGTGTAAACAGGAAGGTATTGCTCAACTCCCTGATGCTATTGAAGGAGACCCAGTTCGTCGACTCATAGTTGAAAGAGATGAAGATACAATAACAATTGATTCTAAAGGAACTACCCTTTTAAAAGTTGGACAAAGAGTAGTAGATGGAGACTTGGTTTCAAAAGGTCAATCAATTGGTGCTTGTGGTGAGATAGAGAATATAGATGGAAATAAAGTTAAGTTGCGCCTTGGTAGACCTTATATGGTCTCACCAGATTCAGTCCTTCATGTTCGAGATGGGGATCTGGTGCAAAGAGGCGATGGCTTGGCTTTGTTAGTTTTTGAAAGACAAAAAACAGGAGATATTGTTCAGGGTTTACCAAGGATCGAAGAGTTACTCGAAGCTCGCAGGCCTAGGGACTCAGCTATTTTATGTAAAAAGTCTGGAACAGTAGATATAAAGAAAGGAGATGACGATGAATCAGTAGTTGTATCTATTATCGAGGACAATGATGCGATTTCTGAATATCCAATTTTGTTAGGTCGTAATGTAATGGTTAGAAATAGTCAACAAGTTGTAGCTGGCGAATTCTTGACTGATGGTCCAGTAAACCCACATGAGCTATTGGACTGTTTCTTTATAGACTTGCGTGATAAAAAACCTCTATTGGATGCTGCGCAGGAGGCCATAGCTAAGCTTCAACATAGAATGGTAAGTGAAGTCCAAAATGTTTATAAATCTCAGGGGGTAGCCATAGACGATAAACACATAGAAGTAATAGTTAGGCAGATGACTAGTAAAGTGCGAATAGAAGATGCTGGAGATACAACATTTTTACCAGGAGAGCTGATAGAACTCAGGCAAGTTGAAGATACAAATCAGGCTATATCCATCACTGGAGGTGCTCCCTCGGAATTTACTCCTGTTTTACTTGGTATTACAAAAGCATCCCTTAACACTGATAGTTTCATATCAGCAGCCTCATTCCAAGAAACAACTAGAGTTCTTACCGAAGCGGCTATTGAAGGTAAGTCTGATTGGCTTCGTGGACTTAAGGAAAATGTAATTATAGGACGCCTGATACCAGCTGGGACAGGTTTTAGTGGTTTCGTTGAAGAGTTAAATGCCGAAGCAGGTCCTCATCCAGATATTCTGGCAGAAGATCCGGCTGGTTATAGAAGGATACAAAACCTACGGCCTGATTATACTGTTGACATGCCTTCTTCCCCAGTTGCTAAGAATACTTCTGTTTTGGATGACCCAAGTGAAGAGGATTTAGAGGCAACTAGAAGTAGACATGGAATCGACCCTACAACGAGTAATTTCGCAGCATTTGCGCGCCCAGCAGGTGATGATGAATCGCCTGAGGACCACATGCCAGACCCCGCTGCGTTAGAGGGTTTACAAGAAGAAGGCTTACTTTCAGATGAATAAATGAATTTTTCTACAATACTCTTTTAAACTTTCTAATATTTAGTTCTTCCACTAATAGTCCATCGATGATTGATCCACCTGTAGTTCCTAAGCGTAAATTACCTCGCTATGGCTTTCATACTCATACTGAACGAGTGAACGGTAGATGGGCAATGATTGGTTTTATTGCATTAGTTCTTTTTGAATTTAAATTGGGTCATGGCTTAATGAATTGGTGACAAAACTTCCTAAATTCTCAGGTAATTCATCTTTACTTGGCTTAAGTTCGGAGGATCTTGAAGAATTTGCTCGTCAGGAAGGTGAAAAAGCTTTTCGTGGCAGGCAAATTCATGAATGGATTTATCAAAGAGGGGCAAAAAGTTTAGATTCAATAACTGTTCTTCCCAAAAAATGGCGAGATGCATTAGAGAGTAAAGGAATTAAGATTGGAAGACTGGATGAAATAAATAGAGTTGTAGCTGACGATGAGACATTAAAATTATTGATGGGGACTTTTGATGGCGAGATTATAGAAACAGTAGGAATACCAACAGAGAAAAGACTTACTGTTTGTGTTTCAAGCCAAATTGGCTGTCCTATGGGTTGCAAATTTTGTGCCACTGGGAAGGACGGGCTTAATAGATCTCTTAGTGTGAATGAGATAGTTGATCAAGTTATTAGTGTTCGAGAAACAATGAATAGGAGGCCCACTCATGTCGTGTTTATGGGCATGGGCGAGCCACTTCTAAATATTCGTAACGTTTTAGACTCGATTGAATGTCTTACGAATGAAATTGGTATTGGTCAAAGGAAGATAACTGTTAGCACTGTTGGAATCCCTGATACCCTCCCAAGTTTAGCAAAATTAGCTCAAGAGCGTTTAGGAAGAGTTAAATTTACCCTTGCTGTAAGTCTCCATGCGCCTAATCAGAAGTTGCGTGAATTAATTATTCCCTCAGCGAGATCTTATCCAATCGATTCATTACTCAAAGACTGTAGAAGATATATAGAACTCACTGGTAGAAGAGTAAGTTTTGAGTATATACTTCTTGGAGGGTTGAATGACAAAGATATACATGCAGAACAGTTAGCAGATCTGATGAGAGGTTTTCAAAGCCATGTTAATTTAATAGCCTATAACCCAATTGCTGAAGAGAACTTTAAACGACCAAGTCAATCAAGAGTTAAAGGCTTCAGAGAATTATTAGAAAATAAGGGAGTTGCTGTAAGTATTCGTGCAAGTAGAGGTAGAGATAAAGATGCAGCATGTGGACAATTAAGAAGGCAAACAATCGATAAAATAAAAATCAATTAAGAAAGAAACATATATGACTTTTGAGCTCTTATGACATTTATTGATTGGTTTATTTTATTTCTATATTTAATATTTTCCTTGGTATTAGGAGTTTATATATCTCTAAAAAATCATAATGAAGCAGACTATTTTGTTGCTGGTCGTCGTCTGAATGGTTTGCTTTCAGGTATGTCCATGGCTGCAACAACGTTTTCGATTGATACGCCTCTTTACGTTGCTGGCATTATTGGGACTAGAGGCTTGGCTGGAAACTGGGAATGGTGGAGTTTTGGACTTGCGCATGTGGCTATGACCGTTATATTCGCTCCACTTTGGAGGCGTAGTGGAGTTTTGACTGATGCAGCCTTCACTGAATTACGTTATGGGGGTAAACCAGCAGCTTATTTAAGAGGTATAAAAGCTTTTTTGCTGTCTGTTCCAATTAATTGTATTGGGATTGGTTATGCTTTCTTAGCAATGCGTAAAGTTTCTGAATCATTAGGTGTAGTGGATGGACATATTGTATTTGGACTCTTTACTGACACTATATTTTTAATGATTTTAGTTGCTTCATTTGTACTTATTTACACTGTGTTAGGTGGGCTATGGGCAGTAGTGGTTAATGATTTTGTACAACTAGTTTTAGCTCTTCTTGGCGCGTTTGCTGTTTGCTATGTGGCACTAGATGCTTCAGGTGGCATGAGGGATTTATTAATCAAATTAGAGGCATTAGATCGACCAGAGCTGCTTTCTTTATTTCCATGGACATTAAATAGGGATGGTTTCAATTGGTTAGATAGTTCAGGAATTAGTATTACTACTTTTTTCGCTTATATTTCTTTGCAGTGGTGGAGTTTTAGACGTAGTGATGGTGGTGGGGAATTTATTCAACGTTTATTGGCTACTAAGGATGAAAAACAAGCAACTTTGGCAGGAATAGTTTTTTTAATTGTTAATTATCTTATTCGCAGTTGGCTTTGGATTTTAGTTGGATTGGCTGGTTTGGTTCTCTTGCCTTATCAGAGTGACTGGGAATTAAGTTATCCAAACCTCGCTGTTACATACTTGCCACCTGTTGGACTTGGATTAGTCGTGGTGTCATTGGTCGCTGCATTCATGAGTACCGTAAGTACTTCAATTAATTGGGGGGCTAGTTATCTTGCTAATGATCTATATAAAAGATTTTTCAGGCCATCGGCTGGCCCCAGAGAAATGATTCTTATGGGTCAGCTTGCAAGTATTTTGTTGCTTCTAATTGGAGTCGTCACTGCTTTATTTAGTAACAGTATTGCTTCAATGTTTAGGCTTGTTATTGCTATAGGTACAGGCCCAGGTGCGGTTCTTGTCCTTAGATGGTTTTGGTGGAGAGTAAATGCTTTGGCTGAACTTTCAGCAATGCTGAGTGGTTTTTTTATAGGCTTAATCACTTCAGTTTCTCCTTTTTTTATAATTGAAGATTTCGGAAAAAGACTCTTATTTACCACTTCATTTACAGCGGTGATTTGGTTGCTTACTTTATTTTTTACTGAGCCAGAGTCTGAGGAGACACTCAACAAATTTGTCATGCAGGTAAAACCCCCAGGTCCTGGTTGGAAAAAAATAAGGAAAAGTCTGAATATTGATCCAGTTGACAATTTTTCAGTGCTTGGATCTCGCTTCGTTTTAGGTTCAGGAATTCTCTATGGTGGATTAGTTAGTATTGGGGCTTTCTTATTACATCAAGAAAGAAGCGCATGGATTGCGCTTTCCATTGCTGCGAGTTGTTCGTTTTTAATGAAGAAAACAAAACTAATAACTCAAAAAGTTGACCCATGATAGCCAAATGGTCAAAATTTAGAGCAGAATAGAATACTAATTAGTTTGTAATTTTGGGTTTTTTACGAACAACTCTTTTCCCTATTCTAATTGTTGCTCTTTTTGCGGTTGCTTTGTTCGCAGTCAGCGCTCGGATATGGCTCCCCGGGGATATGCTCGCACCAGCACCAATTAATTAGTTTGCTCTTCTTCTCTCAGAGCTATGAATGATGAAAATCAAAAATTAACTGAAAAAGGGTTGGCTAATTTGGCCATAGACCCTGATCTTTTAGCAAGAGAATTAGCTGCTCAGTTAGCTGGAGACCCTTTAGATGAAATTGAATTAGATAAAATTGATGAAGATCAAGGGAATTCATCAAAAGAATGTGATCTTGCTTTGAAATGGCTTCAATCCGGCAATGAACAGATACTTCAGGGCTTAAGAGTCTTTTGCGAACATAGAGACCCTAGAGCTCTTCCATTCTTATTGCCTTTACTTGAGGAACCTTCTCCTGTCGTCAGGATGAGTGCTGTTTATGCTTTAGGTAGAAATCCTTGTCCAAATGCAATAGATCTTCTACTGCATTTATTGAGGTTTGATAGTAATGCTTATGTGCGAAAAGCTACTGCATGGAGTCTCGGAAATTACCCTGACGCCCAAGTTCTAGAACCTCTGATTAATGCATTAAAACAAGATGTTGCCGCCGTGAGATTATGGGCATCCAGCTCTTTAGCAGAGGTTGGACTAAATTCAGTAGAGAGCTCTCCTCCAGCCGCGAATCAATTACTGGAAAGTTTACAAGTAGATTGTGAACCAATAGTTCGAAGTAACTGTATTTGGTCCCTAGGACGTCTTTATGGACTTTTGAGTGCGGAAATCCAAATGCAAATAGTGGAGACTTTTATTTCTGTTTTATTAAATGATAGAGAACCTTCTGTTAGGTATGAAGCAAGGACAGCTTTGGAGCAATTGGATAATTCAGAGGTACAAAAAAAATTAAAATCGTTAATTGATGATGGTCAATTGGTTTAATTTTTGGTACAAAAACAATTCGTTGTAATTAATAATTCGCGTTTCTAGAGTTTTTTTCTATATCATGCTTGACTTAGGGCTTCAATTTCATGCCACAACGCACATTGCGCTTTAAAATACGACAAGATGGACGGGTTGAAGAAACCGTTGAAGGTCTTGTTGGTGATGCATGTATTGATTTAACTGAGAAGCTTGAGGATGCCTTAGGCACCGTTGAAAGGAGAGAGGCAACCTCTGATACCTTTCTTCGCGAAAAAGTTCAAAAACAGACTATTCCTGCAGAAATCCACTGATGTCACATTTCAGCACAGTTAAAACTCAACTTCGTAAGAAAGAGTTCCTTAAACAGGCTCTAATTGATTTAGGGTATGTTCCCAATGAAGGTGAAAATCTAGTTAGAGGTTATAGAGGTCAAACTGTAAAAGCTCAAATGACTGTTGAGATGAGTAAGGGAGCAGACATTGGATTTCGTTGGAATGAAGGTTCAAAATCATATGAACTTGTAACTGACCTTGATCTATGGAAACAATCAATACCAATTGAGAGATTTTTAGCTCAAGTCACTCAACGTTATGCTCTAAACACTGTTCTTGATTCAACTGCTCAAGAAGGTTTTCAAGTGTCTGAGCAAAAGCAAAATTTAGATGGATCAATAGAATTAGTAGTTACTCGTTGGGATTCCTAAGAGTGTTTTTGAAAATTGACTTTTGATCCTAGAGCTGCTTTTGAAACTAGGTCTATTGAATATCAGTCCTCAAATGATATTTATGATCCAAATGTTGCATACGAGGCCGCTAATAATGAAGATTTCGAGCTTAGTGGTAGAGATCCAGTCCTTGGAGGGAAGTTAAGGGAAAAAGCCGTTTGGGTTGATGAGAGAAAATGCATTGGCTGTACATACTGCAGTTCTGTCGCTACTAACACTTTTGCAATGGAGCCTGAACAAGGGAGGGCAAGAGCTTTTAGGCAAGATGGAGATAGTGATGAATTAATACAAGAAGCTATAGATACCTGTCCTGTTGATTGCATAGATTGGGTTTCTTTTGAAGAATTAATTAAATTGAAAAAAATATTGGAAAAGCATCATTTTCGAAATTTAGGTTTACCACCGGTTACTTGATTTTTAAATATAGAAGTGTCAACAATTAAAGATAGTAAAAACGATTCCATACCTAGAAGAAGATTTGGTCGAACCGAGATTCAGATGCCAGTCTTATCTCTAGGCGGGATGCGCTTTCAACAAAGCTGGAAGGATTTAGATCCTAAAGAGATTGAGAATCAACAACAAGACATCTTGCGAAAAACTATTAAGCATGCGTCTAAAAAAGGTATGCATCATATCGAAACTGCTCGTCATTATGGAACATCAGAGCGCCAGATAGGTTGGGCCTTCGGCCAAATCGATGATCCAAAAAGAATATTGCAAACAAAAATCCCACCAAATAATGACCCTTCGATATTTGAGCAAGAACTTGAATTAAGTATGAGTAGATTAGGTTCTAAGAAAATTGATTTATTAGCTATTCATGGTATCAATCTTCCTGAGCATCTAGATATGACTATTCGTCCTAACGGATGTCTACAGATTGTTCGTCAATGGCAAAAAGATGGTCTTGTTGGTCATGTTGGCTTCTCAACTCATGCCAACGTTGACCTGATCATTAAAACAATTGAAACAGGACTTTTTGATTATGTTAATTTGCATTGGTATTTTATACGGCAAGAAAACGAAAAAGCTTTACAAGCAGCGAATGCTAATGATATGGGGGTTTTCATTATAAGCCCTACTGATAAAGGAGGTCATTTACATACTCCGTCATTGAAACTCTTAGATTTATGTAGTCCTTTGCATCCAATAGAATTTAATGATCTGTTTTGCTTGAGGGATAAAAGAATTCATACATTAAGTGTTGGAGCATCAAAGCCCGAAGATCTAGATATTCATTTAAGTGCAATCTCAAAAATGGATATAATGCATGGTTTAGTTAATACTATAGATAAGCGACTATTGAATGCCTCATATAAATCGCTTGGAGAGTTATGGTTGAATACTTGGAAGATAGGGTTGCCTAGTTGGGACAAAACTCCAGGAGAGATTAATATACCTATTTTGCTATGGCTAAATAATTTATTAGAGGCTTGGGATATGGAAAACTTTGCTAAAGATCGTTATGGTCTTTTAGGTAGAGGAGGGCATTGGTTCCCAGGCTCAAATGCAGATTGTTTGGATTGTGAAGTGAGCGAGGATGACTTGAAAAAAGTTTTGATTAATAGCCCGTGGAGATCTGAAATACCTTTTGTACTTAGAAAATTGAAAGACAGATTGGGGGGAGAAAGAAGAGATAGATTATGGGGAATTTAGTAACCTAAAGGCTGTTTTTTGGGTTTGCCAATTGATCTTGGATATTGATTAGGACATTTATTAATAGAACTAATTCTAATAATATGTCTAATACCACGATTGTTAGGGAGTACGAATTTATGTATTCGTTTGATCTCTGCATTTAGTTTAGTTAAAGCTTTTTTTAGTATTTGTTGCTCTGCGTCACTCCAGCCCCCTTTATATATGAGCGCTTGACCTGTCGAATTTAAAAAAGGCACCAGATATTCAGCTACTACATTTGCAGAAGCAACTGCTCTCGCAATGGCATAGTCAAAATTACTTCGAAGAATTGGATCCTTTCCTGCTGTCTCAGCTCTTTCAGTTACTACTGTGATACGAGAATTTAATCCAATTTCTTTAGAAACTTCTTTCAGAAAAGTCGTTTTTTTACTTGAAGAATCTAAAAGAGTAATATTTGAATTTTGCATTGCTATAGCTATGGCAATGCCAGGGAATCCACAGCCAGAACCAATATCAATATATTTATGAGAAAGTTCTGGATATTTAAGTTCTTCATGAAGTGGCAACAAGCTGTCACATACTTGTGCAGTCCAAAAATCATCTCCATCAACTAAACGAGTAAGGTTGCTCTTCTTATTCCACTCTTTAAGTAACTCTTGCAAATGGATAAATTGAGCTAATTGTTTTTCACTTGGCACCCATTTAAGCTCATTCCATATCATGAGATGATTTGCTTTTTTGTTGTTTTTATTAGTAGACATTTGGAATTGTTTTTTGTAAAAGTCAGTTCTGAGATATTTAGATAAAATCTATTTATTATTAGATCATATTTTCTTTAGTTGACTCCTTCTTCTAATTGTTACGAACTGCTTGGTGTTTCTCCCTCTGCCAATAACGCAGAGCTCAGAAAAGCTTTCCATCAATTAAGTAAGCGACTTCATCCGGATACGACATCTTTGCCAAGTGATGAAGCGACAAGGCAATTTCAAAATGTTTGTGAGGCGTATGATTTATTGAGTGATCCTGTCCTAAGGGCAAACTATGACTTATTTATAGAAAAAGAGAATAATCTTTTAAGTCAAAACAAAGAACCTTACTTAACAAATATAAAATCTGTACAATTTTCTAAAACGATAGGAGTAAGGCGACCATTATCAGGAGGAGAACTATTTTCACTTCTTCTTTTAATCACCTCTATTTTCTTGAGTCTGGCTTTAGGAGTGTTTATTGCTTTTTTAAGAGGTGGTAACTTGAATTTTACTCCAAGTTGGTTGATGTAAGCTTAATTTCAGAAATAATTATATAGCTAAATTTTCAGAATCTTGGTAAGAAAAATTCTAGGATAGAGAATTTAAGCCCTCTTGGATTCCAAAATAGCATTTTTCTAGTTCTTCATCTGTGATACATAGTGGTGGCATTAGATAAACTACATCTCCTAATGGCCTAATGAAAACACCAACCTTCAATGCACTTGCTTTAATGATTTTTCCAACGGAACTTAAATACCCCTTTTTACCTTTCACTTTAATATTAAAAGCAGCAATGGTTCCTGTAATTCTTGGACATTCAATTCTTGGATCTTTAACTATTTTTTGTAGATGAGGTAAATGACGTGACTCAAAATCTAAATATTTTTGAGGGAAGTTTTCTAAAAGATCTAAGCTGGCATTGGCAGCTGCACAGCCTAAGGGGTTAGCTGTGAAACTATGACCGTGCCAGAAAGTTTGCTTGGGATCTTCACCAAGGAAACCTTCGGAAATCCTTTTACTGGACATAGTAACTCCCATCGGAAGAAACCCACCGGTTAATCCTTTTGAGAGTGATATAAGGTCTGGCTTTAATCCTGCTCTTTGAAAAGCGAATAGTTCTCCACACCTTCCAAAGCCAGTTAAGACTTCATCTGTAATCAGTAAAGAATTCGCCTGGCGAATTCTTTTTTCGACTTCCACCAAAAATTCTGAACGAACCATTCGCATCCCTCCAGCCCCTTGCACTAATGGCTCAATAATTACTGCAATAGTTGGTTTCTTTAGGAGGTGATCGAGAGTTTCTAAAACCTCCTTTTCTCGTTTCTCAAAATCTTCATCACCCCACCATGTTTCAGGCCAAGGGACTCTGCTAACAGGAAATAGCATTTGATCAAAAGGCTCGCTAAATATATTTCTTTCGCCTACTGCCATGGCTCCGAATGTATCTCCATGGTAGGCACCTTCGAATGCAATGATTTGAGATCTATGATCACCTTTGTTTTTCCACCATTGTCGAGCCATTTTTAAAGCTACTTCTACTGCAGTAGAGCCATTATCTGAAAAGAATAACTTTTCTAGACCTGTTAATTTGCTTAGTCGATTGGCTAATAGCTCAGCTTGAGGATGAGTGAAATCTGCAAAGATAATTTGTTCTAATTGCTCTGCTTGAGTTGCGATAGCCTTGGCAATATATTCATTTGCATGACCATGAAGAGTGACCCACCAGCTACTTATGGCATCGATTATTGGAGCTCTGCCTTTGGGCAGTAAAAGGGCACCTTTTGCTTTTTCAACCAATAATTGAGGCTTAGAGGATGTAAGTTGTGTGAATGGTGGCCATATATGAGGATTCTGAATAGTTTGATTTGAATTTTCTTTCTCATTCATCAAATTTAGTTTTCTCTCTTGTTTCATTTAACTTGATTGAAGTCAAAATAATATTTTTGATTAAGAAAAAAATAAAATTTTAATTTCGAATGTATTTTTTAAGCTTTTGATCTAATTGCTGTTTATTCCATTCTTGTGAAAGTACTTTTGCGTTGACTTCTTCAAAAGTAGGAAGACTTGCAAGAATTTTAGTATCTCCAAATTGCTCTAAAGTCTTCGGATTGTCTTTGTGTGGAGGGCCGTTTAATACTATTCCTAATACATCTAAATTTCTATGTTTCAAGGCTTCTAGACTTAATAAGGTGTGATTGAGAGTGCCAAGACCGGTCCTGGCTACAAGAATTATTGGGGCTCCCCAAACCTTTAATTGGTCTATTTGTAGCCAATCTCGATTTAAAGGAACCATTAAACCACCTGCAGTCTCGATGATTATTAATTCATCTAAGTCAGGTAATTTTAAATTGCTTGGTTCAATAAAAACAGACTCTTGTTCGGCAGCCCAATGTGGAGAGACAGGAGCCTTGAATTTATATCTTTCAGAAAGATAGCGGTTAGGTTCAAGATTTAAAAGATTGGAAACAGTTTTGGTATCTGTACCTTCCTCTGTTCCACTTTGAATGGGTTTCCAGTAGATACCTTTAAGACCCTGGACGAAAAAACTACTAACTATCGTTTTACCTACATCTGTATCTGTGCCGCAAATAATAATCCTTTTTGAGAAAGTACTCATCGCTTTATTAACAAAAACTGAATGGACCAACTAAGGCTTACTTGATTATCCTTGTTGGAAATTGGCCAAAAAGATAATAGATGTCGCCAATCTGAAACACTTAATTGTTCCTTTTGACTACTTTGTGCTCCAACCTTGATCATCGGTTTTAATAAAGAAGTTGCCTTCTTCGCTGTTTGTTTAATAACTTCAATTTTATTATATAAAATACTTTGTTTCGGAATGACTCTAGTTACTGAGTCGTATGATGGTAAATCAAGAGCCGTACATGTTAAATTTGCTTTTTCTGCAGCTTCATACCATTCTGGAAAACTTCCTTTGATTGGGATTGCTAAAGCAATCCATCCATCTACGCTTAGAGAATTCAACCATTCCTTAAGTTTCTTTTGTGGATTATCAAGCCAATGTAAAACAAAACTTGAAGCTAATAAATTTGGTTTTGTAGACCACTTAGGTAACCCATCATTTAAATCCCAAATTTGTTTAACACTCTTTCCCGAATGTTGATCAAGCATGTTTTTAGAGTTATCCAATCTAATTACATATTGGTTCGGATGTAGATCTTCTAATGATTTAGCGAGTAGTCCAGTGCCAGAGCCAAGGTCAACCCATAGTCCATATTTAATTGAATGATGAGAACATATCTTTGCAAGTTTTAAAGCAGTACTTTTTTGAATAGATGAGAATTCGTTATAGCTTAATGCAGCTTTGTTAAAGTTTTTTTTAACTTGGCTAGACCATATTTTTTGCATGATCAAATTCTAGCCAGTGTTTTATTTTTTTGATATTTTTGATTTTAGTGATGAAATGCCCCTCCTCTTGCAGATGGATTGTTTTGGGTGGGGCTTCTAAGTAATTTATTAAATCTTCAGCTAGCTTTGCTTTCGTTTGATCAGCCAATATATAGTCTTTTTCACTGTTAACAATAAGTACTTTCGCATAACTATTTATGCCTATTGGGAGAGAATCAGAATTAATAAGAAGTTCTAAATCATTTTTTAATCTCATCCTTCCTGAATCTGATATGTGAAGGAGATTTGATTCGACTGATTCAATACTTATGTCATTAGGTTTATGAGCTTTTATATGGAATTTTCTTAACATAGTTGCTTCGTTGGGTGTGTTAATGGAATTTATCATTTTGTTAAGCGCTAGTTTTACAGGGCGATTCTCTTTACCAATAGGAATAAAACGACTAAAACTATTGATTAATACAACGTGAGTCGCTGATTCTAAAACTTGTTTATCTATCAAATGTGAACCAAGAGAGTGACATATAGCAACTCTTTTAAGTTCGACTTGATTTGAGTTGTTATTCCATTTCGGTGTATGAGGACTTATATCTTTATATCCGCGTTCAGCAGTTTGCCATTCCCAATCACAACTTTTAAAAATCATTTCCCAATCTGCCCATTGATGACTATCACCAGCCCACCCATGCATAGCAATAATTTCTTTCATTTATTCTTAAGAACTTCGATAAGTCTTTCGATGGCCTGAACTGGAGTATTTCGCCTGATAACTAACCTAATTCTCGATTTGCCTTCAGGGACGGTTGGTGGACGGATCGCAACAGTAAGAAGGCCTTGTGCCTCAAGTCTCTTCTGATAATCCATGGCTAATTCGTCTGAACCTAGAATTATGGAGACTATTGGACCTCCCCCAACAGGTCGTTGCCACCCAATTTGAGACAATCTATCTCTTAAGGCTATTGATTTCTCTTTCAATTTACTACCCCAGCTAGGGTTACTTTTAATTAGATTTAACGCGGCTAATGCACTTGCACAGAGTGGAGGAGCCAAAGCAGTTGTATAGCGAAATGCACCACAGTTTTGAATTAAATTTTCTCCTGTTATCTTGTCTGTTGCTAGAAATGCTCCCCCACTTCCAAATGCTTTACCGAATGTCCCACTGATAATTGATATTGGTTCTTTGAGCCCAAATGATTCACCTCTTCCTCCCGGACCCATAACGCCAAAAGCATGAGCTTCGTCTACCAATAACTTTGAATCATACTTAATGCATAGCTTTGAAATTTCGTTTATGGGGGCTGTTGTACCTTCCATACTAAAAAGGCTTTCAGTAATTACTAAAGGTTTTTTTTGAGGACTGCTGTGTCTAGATTTTTTTAAAAGTCTTTCTAATTCATATAAATTGTTGTGCTTGAATCTAATGAGCTTTGCTCCACTCGCTTTGACTCCAACGAGCAGGGAATGATGTATCAAACGATCACAAATCACAGGAGTGTGACGATCAGCAAGTGCTAAAACAGCAGCCAGATTTGCCTGGAAACCACTCGGGTAAAGCAGGACAATCTCACGATCAAGCCATTGAGCAAGCTTCGTTTCAAGTTTTTGATGAATATTTCTACTGCCAGTAATAAATCTTGATCCTCCAGAGCCAACTCCATCAGTTTCTACGATTTGTTTGGCTGCCTCAATTAATAATGGATGTCTTGCCAGGTTTAGATAGTCATTACTAGCTAGGTCAATTAATGTGATTTGATTTTGATTTTCATCTACACCAATCAATTCTGATGATCTTTTCCCTGGGACCCAAGTCCTGAGTTTACGAATTCTAGAGTTAGGGATTTTAGGCATATTGTTATTTTGTTTTTTGTATTTAAAGATTTGGGAGGTGGCTTAACATTTTTTCTTTGATTTCTTGAGTTTATTATGTATCCAAGTCAAAAATCATGTGCTCATAGAATATTCCCCTAAGATTTAGTAATGACTTCATCAGAAAGAGATACGTCTGAGAACGAAATCCTTCAAAACAATTTAAATCCAAAGGAAATCTTTCCTTTTGCATTGGATGAGTTTCAACTTAAAGCAATTGACTCACTCAATCAAGGTCATTCTGTAGTTGTTAGTGCCCCTACAGGCTCAGGAAAAACCTTAATAGGAGAGTATGCAATTTATAGAGCGATTTCTCATGGAAATAAGGTGTTTTATACAACGCCCTTAAAAGCTTTATCTAACCAAAAACTAAGAGACTTTAGGAATCAATTTGGTTCAAGCAATGTGGGTCTTTTAACAGGTGATTTAAGCCTGAATAGAGAGGCTTCGATTCTTGTTATGACTACTGAGATTTTTAGGAATATGCTTTATGCAGCAGCAGATAGAAATGATGACCCTCTACTTGAGATAGAAACTGTTGTTCTTGATGAATGTCATTATATGAATGATGCTCATAGAGGGACGGTGTGGGAGGAATCAATTATTCATTGTCCTAAATCCGTTCAGTTCGTTGCTCTCTCGGCAACTGTTGCAAATGCAGGACAATTAACTGATTGGATTGAGAAAGTTCATGGACCTACAGATTTAATTTCTAGTGATTTAAGACCGGTTCCCTTGGAATTCAATTTTTGTAGTGCTAAAGGACTTCATCCATTACTCAATGATAAAGGAACTGGATTACATCCAAACTGTAAGATTTGGCGTCCAACAAAATCACATAAGAAGAGAGGACGCTTATCCAAACCTACTCAACCTGACTCTCCTTCACTGGGCTTTGTGATATCGAAATTGGCAGAAAGAAATATGTTACCCGCTATTTATTTCATATTTAGTCGTCGTGGTTGTGACAAGGCTGTGAAAACAATAGCTAGCAATTGTTTGGTGAGCGCAGAAGAAAGAAACTCAATTCAAGATCGATTTCAAAAATATACAGTTTTAAATTCAGAAGGTTTGAGAGATGATTTACATATCAAAGCTTTATTTAATGGAATAGCCTCTCATCATGCAGGAGTTCTTCCTGCTTGGAAGGAGTTCATTGAGGAATTATTTCAAGAAGGATTGATAAAGGTAGTTTTTGCAACTGAAACCTTAGCTGCAGGAATCAATATGCCGGCGAGAAGCACAATTATATCTACTTTGTCGAAGAGATCAGATAATGGACATCGTCAATTAATGGGGAGTGAATTTTTACAAATGGCTGGTAGGGCTGGAAGAAGAGGTCTTGATTCTAGAGGCTATGTGGTTACTGTACAAACTCGATTTGAAGGGGTTCGAGAGGCTGGTCAATTAGCAACTAGTCCAGCTGACCCACTTATTAGTCAATTTACCCCGAGCTATGGCATGGTTCTGAATTTATTACAGCGATATGATTTAGACAAATCAAAAGAATTGATAGAAAGAAGCTTTAGTAAATATTTGGCAAGTCTGGATTTAGTTGAAGAAGAAGAAGAGTTATCCAGATTAAAAGAGGAGTTTAAAGAGTATAAAACCTTTTCAGAAGATGTTCCATGGGCAGATTTTGAAAGATATGAGAAAATAAAAAGTCATCTAAAGGAAGAAAGAAGACTTTTAAAAATTCTCCAAAAACAATCTGCAGAAACATTATCTAATGAATTGATCTTAGCCTTAGAATTTGCAAATAATGGAACCCTCATAAGTCTGAAGACATCACAGTTGCGAGGAAAAGTTACACCTGCAGTTATTGTTGATAAAAGACAAAAAGGAGATAGACAATCCCAATTGTTATGCTTAACAGATGAAAACATTTGGATACTTATTGCTTGTAAGGAAGTTGTTAGTCTTTATGGTGAATTGACTTGCTTAGACGTATCACATCTTATAACTCCTGAAATTAGTAGATTAGGAGAAATACATCATGGGGATTTACTAAGCAATGAAACAGCTTCAATGATTTCAAATTTAGCGCAGAAAAATGATATGAGAACGGCTCAATATGATCTGGCTACTGAAGTTTTATCTCAAGCTAAATTAGTTAAGTCTCTGGATGATCAATTATTGATTCAGCCAGCTCATCGATGGGGAGATAAGAAAAAATTAAAGAAGCATAGACGAAAAATGGACGCATTAGGTATTGAAATACATGAACGTGAGGAGATGCTCTACGACAGGTCTAATCGGCACTGGGAAACTTTCTTATCACTAATTAAAGTACTAAACCACTTTGGATGCTTGGAAGATTTAAATCCAACTGAAATCGGTAGAGGTATTGGATCTTTAAGAGGTGAAAATGAGTTATGGCTAGGATTGGTTTTGATGAGTGGACATCTTGATGAAATAACACCAGTAGAATTAGCTGGTGTTATTCAGTCAATTGTGACTGAAGTAAATCGTCCTGATTTATGGTCTGGATTTATTCCAAGTGCAGTTGCAGATGAAGCGTTTAATGATTTATCAAATATTCGAAGAGAATTGTTTAGAGTTCAAGAACGGTTTGGGATAGAAGTCCCAATCTTGTGGAGTTCAGAATTAATGGGTTTAGTAGAAGCTTGGGCTCGAGGAAGTTCTTGGACGGATTTAATTTCAAATACTTCCTTGGATGAGGGAGATGTCGTAAGGATTTTAAGAAGAACAAATGATTTACTTTCACAAATTCCCTATTGCGAGTCTGTAAGTAGGCAACTACAAAATAATGCCAAGGCAGCGATGAAACTAATGGATAGATTTCCAGTGTGCGAAGCTGAAGATATTAATCAAGCAAAAGAAACAAATCATGAAATTATTAATCCAGCAACTGAAAGACATAATTGAGATTGAAAAACCCTTATTTTTTAATCATCTCCAATCATAGATTTCGGATTAGTGAGATTATCAAATTCCTCTTGATCAATATAATTTAATTGACTAGATGCTTGTTTTAGGCTGAGATTTTTTTCATAGGCTAATTGTGCAATTTTACTAGCTTTTTCGTATCCGATTGATGGCGCTAATGCAGTTACTAACATCAAAGAATTGTCTAGATATTCTTTGATTTTCTCTTTATTGGGTTGAATACCTTCAATCATATTTTCTCTGCAACTCTTACATGCATTTTGAATAAGCTTGATACTTTTTAAAATGTTATAGCCAATAAGTGGTTTATAAACATTCATTTGTAGATGTCCTCCACTACCTGCAATTGATACAGAGGTGTCCATACCAATTATTTGCGTACACACCATTGCCATCGCTTCGCATTGAGTAGGATTAATCTTCCCTGGCATTATTGAGCTGCCAGGTTCATTAGCTGGTAGTTGTAATTCTGATAATCCAGCCCTAGGTCCACAAGATAAAAGTCGAAGATCATTAACTATTTTGAGAAAAGTTATGGCTAATAATTTTAGTTGAGACATTATATTTACAAGACCATCATGACTAGCCATGATGGCAAATTTATTAGCTGCAGTTTTAAAAGGTAAGTTTGTTTTTTTAGCAATATCAAGAGCTATTAATTTATCGAAATTCTTAGGAGTATTAAGGCCAGTCCCAATAGCAGTTCCACCAAGTGGAAGTGGATAAAGTTCCTCGAGGTTGATTTCAATACGTCCTAATGCAGTTTCTAATTGAGTAGCCCAAGCAGAGACTTCTTGTCCAAGAGTTAGAGGTACTGCATCTTGAAGATGAGTACGTCCAATCTTTATAATTTCCTTCCATTTTCTACTCTTTTGATGGAGTAAATCAATGAGCTTTCTTAATTCAGGTATTAATGTGTCTTTTAAGGTGACTATTGTGGCTATTTGGATTGCGGCTGGGAAAACATCGTTTGTTGATTGAGAGCAATTGACATGATCATTGGGATGTATTGGATTATGACTACCTAACGGATTATTTAAACGTCTTGAAGCTATATTACAAATCACCTCATTGACGTTCATATTTGTTTGAGTACCACTGCCTGTTTGCCAAACTTTTACAGGGAATTGATCATTATGTCTCCCTTCAATAATTTCTAAACTTGCTTCGGTAATAAATTGAGTGGTTTCTGTATTTATTAGACCTAGCTGATTGTTTACTTGAGCAGCAGAGGCTTTGATTTGGGCAATTGCATGAATAATTTCTAGTGGTATGACCTCATCTCCAATAGCGAAATTTAATATTGATCTTTGAGTCTGAGCTCCCCATAACGCATCCTTTGGAACATCGATCGAACCTAGGCTATCTTTCTCAAGTCGTTTCATATTGGACATTGATCTTAGTTTGAGAATTTTTTAAGTTTCCTAGGGAATAGAAGCTTATAACTATAAATTTTAGTTGAATCTAGTTCTATTGCCTTTTGAGAGTGTATTCACTGATATTAATTGATTAAGCTTTTAAAGTTATATTCCAAGTCTTTCCCAAATCACTTGCAAATTGGACTGATGTAGTTCGGTTGAGAAACAGTCAGAAAGCTTTTCTGGTGAGAGACTATTCATTACTTCTGGATCATTCTCAAGGTTTTTTTTGAAATTGCCTTCGTTTTGATTCCAGGCTGAATGAGCATTCTTTTGTACTAGTCGATAAGAATCTTCCCGACTCATTCCACTTTCCACTAAAGCTAAAAGAACTCTTTGACTAAAAACTACGCCTCCATAAATGTTCAAATTTTTCAGCATATTATTCGGATAAACCCCAAGACCTTTAATTATTGCGGTCATTTCTGTGATCATAAAATGAAGAGTAATAGATGTGTCTGGAAGCATTAATCTTTCATTGGAACTATGGCTGATATCTCTTTCATGCCATAGAGCTACATTTTCAAGAGCTGCAACTACATAACTTCTTAAAACTCTGGAAAGACCACTTACCCTTTCACTTCGTATGGGATTTCTTTTATGAGGCATTGCAGAGCTTCCTTTTTGGCCTTTAGCAAAGTTTTCCTCTACTTCCAGAACATCCGTTCTTTGAAGGTTTCTAATTTCTGTAGAAAAACGATCTAGTGAAGATCCAATCAAAGCAAGAATCTGTACATAATTGGCGTGCCTGTCTCTTGAGATAACTTGAGTGCTAGCAGTATCACACTCAAGCCCCAAAAGTTCGCAAGTTATTCTTTCTATTTCTGGATCAGTATTGGCATAAGTACCCATAGCCCCACTTATTTGACCAACCGAGATGTCTTTTTCAAGACTCTTTAGCCTATCTTTATTTCTGAGAGTCTCAGCCAGCCATCCCGCCAACTTGAAACCAAAGGTAATAGGTTCTCCATGAATCGCATGCGAACGTCCAATCATTACTGTTTTCTTATGCTGCCTTGCTAAATCTCTAATAGATTCTTCAAGTAACAAAAGCTCTTTTCTTAAAAGCTTGACTGATGACTTTAATTGAAGTGCAAGACCAGTATCAAGGACATCACTACTTGTCATCCCGACGTGAATGTAACGGCCAGCATCACCAACATATTCATTTACATTCGTTAGAAAAGCAATTACATCATGGCGAACTTCCGCTTCTATTTCGAGAATGCGCTCTGGTTTGAAACTTGCCTGTGATCTAATGGTTTCCATTTCCGTATTAGGGATTTTCCCCAATTTGCAATTAGCCTCACATGCTGCAATTTCAACATCAAGCCATGTTTGGTATTTGGCTTGATCAGACCAAATATTTCCCATTTCTGGGTTTGTGTAACGCTCAATCAAAGTGCTACAAAGTTAAAGGTTAGTTTAATTTAAGTCTTTAAGGTCAAGCTGACTTGAGTCTATTGTGTTCAACTTCCCAATGAACATATCTTCCCCACGCCTGCTGTCTTACTCTGCATCTTCCTCCTTTGCAATCAATTACTTGAAAGGGGGGCAAATCATTTGGTTGATTTGCAAATATTGCAAAACTGCCTGGAGGCAGAAGTTCAAGGACTTCTCCAGTTTGTTTTTTTGAGGTTAGATGAAAATGACCATGGCTAGATAGCTCATTTTCATTGGTTGGATGCCTGAGCTTTTTAGACAAAACCTTTGGTTAGTTGACTAGATTCTCTATTGAAAAAGAGGATAAGTACGAGTTCTGCGGTTTTTGTTCCGTTTCCTGTTTGTTTTTGTAAACAAATGACTAAAAAATCGCGATTAGATGTTCACTTGCTGACTAAAGGACTAGTTAAATCTCGTCAAGAGGCCCAGAAGCTTATTAGGGCTGGCAAAGTTAAAACGATCAATGGTCAAATCTTGGATAAGCCAGGCCAAGAAGTTTTAAAAGATCTTGAGATAGAAGTTACGCAGCCTTTGAGATATGTTTCTCGAGGTGGTGAAAAGTTAGCTGAAGCGTTTAATCAATTTCCCATAAATATAAAGAATAGGGTTTGTTTAGATGCTGGGATATCAACTGGTGGTTTTACAGATTGTCTTTTGCAGTTAGGGGCCGCAAAGGTTTATGGAGTTGATGTTGGTTATGGCCAGACTGCATGGAGAATCAGAAATGATCCAAGAGTGGTTCTTTGGGAACGAACCAATATTAGGCATTTAACTCCTGAAAAATTATTTAATGATGGAGGCCCAATACCAGACTTCGCAGTTGCAGACCTATCTTTTATATCTCTTAAAATTGTTTTGCCTAGTATTAAATCTCTTCTTCAACCTAACCGATCTGAGTTGCTTGTATTAGTGAAACCTCAATTTGAGGTTGGCAAAGATAAAGTAGGGAAAGGGGGAGTAGTTCGTGATCATTCATTGCATTTTGAGGCTATAGAGGGCGTAGTAAACGAATCTAAAAGGTATGGATGGTATACAAAAGGATTAATCAAATCGCCTTTAAAGGGTCCTGCTGGTAATCAAGAATATCTTCTTTGGATGAGTGAAGAAGTTGAAGGAAAAATTGAAATCGAAAAATTTTAAATGTTTTATGCGTTTAAATTTTGCCTTTAAAGAGCTGTTTCGTTTCTATCTCCCGTTCTGATTCGAACAACGGAATCAATTGGACTAACGAAAATCTTTCCATCTCCGATCTCTCCTGTCTTGGCAGCATCAGCAATAGCTTTTAAAACAATTTCAGCTTTTTCATCAGGAACTACCACTTCAATTTTGAGTTTTTGTAGAAACTCAACTGTGAATTCTGAACCTCTATATCTTTCAACTTGTCCTTTTTGTCGACCAAAGCCTCTTACCTCGCTTACTGTCATACCAACTATCCCTGCATTTACCAATGCAATTTTTACATCCTCCAATTTAAAAGGTCGGATTATTGCCTCTATTTTTTTCATATAGTTTTAAGAAACTCCAAGAATATTAAATAGTTTTATCAGAAATTGTCTATTTTACTAAGAGAATTGATGAAATTTATATTTAGACCAGCCTTTCTTGCATCTTCACCTAGCATTTCTGCATCCTTGGCAGGAATTATTGCTAGACCATTACATATTGATTCCCAATGGTTGGATTCAAAATGAGTTTGAAGCCAAAGGATTCCATGAACACTCTTTGGTTCTATTTGAGTTCCATGTCGTTTTTCAGAAAGGCTGATGTCCATACAAAACCTTGTGTTCTCTCTATTAGGGGGGATAGCGATGATTAGTTTTGTACTCAATGATACAAATCAACTTTTTGGCATCATTTCGCCACTTTTTGATTAGACGAATTTATTTAAAGTTTGAATTTTTAATCAAGCTTTTATGTAGTGTGAGTTTTAAATGCTATTAAAATGTGATTAGACGAGAAAAAGACATCAAACAGGAAATTATGTATGGGGAGAGGGAAATAGAAGCTGGGAGCTTAATTTGTTTCCCAAATCCAAATATTGATAGAGATTATGAAATTTCAATAGATTTCCCTGAATTTACATGTAAATGTCCTTTCTCGGGCTATCCTGATTTTGCAACTTTGAGAATTAAATATCAACCAAAGACTAAGGTTTTAGAATTAAAGGCAATTAAACTTTACTTAAACAGCTTTCGTGAAAAGAAAATATCTCATGAAGAAGTTACGAATAAAATAATTGATGATTTTGTTGAAGTTTGTGCCCCTAGGTGGATACAATTAGAGGCTGATTTTAATCCTAGAGGTAATGTTCATACAGTCATTAGAGTCTGTCATGGTAAAAGAAATAATCTAGAGCTAATTCTCTAGGAAACTAACAAATTTAGGCATTTCTTTTGAAAGGCCAGATAGATTTCTGTTGCTTAATCCACCTATATAAATCATAGATTTTTCCTTTGAATATAATACCCAGATTTTTTTAGTAGAAATAATACTAAGTGAACCTCCAATAAGTATTATTGCAAAACTGGTATATACAAGAGGTACTCCAGGGTCATACTTTAAAAGTAACCCACTACTTGGGATTATACTTATTATCTTTATTAAACTGCCTTTGACTTTTATCTTCTGATTTGTACTTAAGGTTGTAAGTAATGTACCATCAATATCATAAATCCTTACTGGTCCAAGTTCACTCTCTACGGTTAATAAAATTGGGTCGCTACCATCTTTTTTTGTAGGTATAACTGTTCCCCATACTTGTTCACCAAGCTCAGGAATAGATTTTATTGGAATTTGTAATTTTGGACTATTTTCAATTTGAATAGTCATTGCTGCCAATGACCAGTCGGCTTGATATAATGTTAACCCTTTATACCTTAAGGGATAATTAACACTAATTTGTTTAGATTGATTATTTCCATTTGGCTCAATAACATTTACTGTCGACTTATACTGTTCAGCTCTTCCTTGGGGGTCTCTTTCAATTTGAAACTTTTGCAATTCAATAGTTAATCCTTTCTCTTCATTATTGTTTAATAAATCTATTGATCTGCCAGGAGCTAAAAATTTCTCTATGCTTTTACCATTTAATGATCCGTATGTTGCCCCAATCATTAATAGGATCATACCTAGATGAATTAATATAGGTCCTAATCTACCTATTACTCCTTGTCGAGCAGCTACCCTTCCATCTGTTTCTCTCACGTTCCAACCTTTTTTCTTTAAATTAATTGTTAATTTTTCTAGGCTTTTTGCGTAATTATTAGTCACTATTGTTTGAGCAATAGAAAGTTTTGCTATTTGACGAGGTGATTTATAATCTATCCACATTAATGCTGATTTTAGTATAGGTAATTGTCTTCTTAAACTACAAACTGCAAGAGCTAAACCAAGCCAACTCAGTAGGAATAAAAACCAAAAACTTGTATAGACATGATTGAATTCAAAAAGTATTAATATATTTCCATTAATTATTCCAAGAAAAGGATTTTGATTGAAATTATCATAATAAAATTGATCTGGTTCTTGTTGGGGAATTAAGGTCCCAGCTGCACATGAAATAGCTATTAATAATAACAGTAATATCGCAATTTTTAAGCTTGAAAGCCAGTTTAAAACTTGGCTAATTTTTTTCATCTATTTTATATCCAAATAGAAAGAAGGCTAATAAGACCTATGGTTAACAAAATCACTCCACTAATAGGTGGAACCCATTTCCCAATAGGTCTTAATGATAATAATTTTGGAATACTTGCTGCAAAAGTACCTGCTAAAAATAATGGAACAATTTGTCCAATCGCAAAACTTCCAAGAAAAATTGTGCCACTAAGAGGATTTCCTTGTTTTGCAACCCAGGCCAAAAGAACTGCAAGAACAGGAGTAGTACAAGGAGAGGAGGCTAATCCAAAAGCAAAGCCTGCTGAAAGAGGAGCGAATGCAGGAGGAACTTTATTTGTCCATATCTCAGGGTCAGGACCAGATGGAAGTGAGAATTTGAAAATTCCAAGCAGATTAAGGCCCATAATTATTGCTAGAAAACTTATAAATATAGAAAAGAAACCTGGTAATTGACCATAAATTTTTCCTAAAAACCCGCTTAGACTTCCTAATACCACTAGTGAAAAAACTATACCGCTACAGAAACTAATGGTTTTTTGTAAAGGGTTTTGGTTGTTTTTAAATCCAGCTAAATATGCAACTGTTATTGGTAAAAGTGACAATGAACATGGGCCCAAACTAGTCAAAAGTCCCCCAGTGAAAACTATCAGAATTGTTAGGGGGGTTGGATTATTGAGCCCATTATTAATTAACAGCTCGCCATGACGAGTTAAATCAGAGAAAATTGAACTTAATGATGAAATGTTCAAAAAGAGATCTGCCGCTCTATGTACCACCACTAGATTATCTATTTAAAAGTCTATTTGAGGGATTTTTAAATAATAAATCTGAAGATTCAATAGAGGATCTGACCAATAAAGCAGCTATTAGTAAGCTTGAAATCAACGAGTTGCCCCCATAACTAATCAAAGGGAAGGGTAGACCAGTCGTAGGCATCGCTCCTGATGAAACTGCTATGTGCATAATTGATTGGCCAACAAGAATAGTACCTGATCCAATAGCGATTAGTTTAGAATAATTATTTCTACAATTGAGAGATATTTTCAGGGTTAAATATGCAACTACAAGGAGAAATGATAAAAGTAAAATAGATCCAAAGAATCCAAATTCTTCAGCAAAAACAGCAAATATAAAATCAGTACTTCTGTAGGGTAAGTATTGTAATTTTTGCATTGAAAGACCATAACCTTCTCCAAATAGACCACCTGAACCAATAGCATAAAGACTCTGAATTAATTGATAGCCACTTCCTTGTGGATCTTTCCATGGGTTTATAAATGACATTACTCGACTTTGTTGATAGGAATTAAAAAAAATGCTTATTGAACCAATAAAAAAGCCAGATATAGCTGTGTTAAAAAGATAGCGGAAGTTAATACCTGAAGCTAATGCAATCATCCAAAGTAATATCCCTATTAATGCAGCGGTGCTCAGATTTGGCTGCTTTATAATTAATAGAATAATAGATGCAAAAATAGTTAACCAAAAAATTTTTTTTTCTGAATTTATTCTCTCCCATTGACCAAAAAGCTTTGCGCTTTGGAGAATGATGAAAGGTTTGATTAATTCCGATGGTTGAATTTGGATTGGACCAATAACTAGCCATCGAGTAGAGCCATTAACAGTGCTACCGAAAAAGCTTGTTGATGCTATCAAGACCATGCTTATAAGTAGGCACGGTCCTGATAGCCTCAGCCAATTTTTTAGATTAATATTTATCGCTAGGTAGAAAATGCTCCAACTAGCGATCAGCCAAATCAGTTGTCTTTTTATGTAATAAGCACCTTCACCCATTTCTCTGATTGCTACCCACCAACTAGCTGATCCAAGAATAAAGATCCCTGATATGCTCCAAAAGGCGATCAATCCCATGATCAAACGTCCCTCCTTTGGCCAAAAAGACCAAGGCAAAGGCAGTATCTTGTTCTTTATTAAATTACCTAAATAATCTTTTGATTCGTGAGAATGTTTCCTTCTTGTATTTGAATTAATTTTGCTATTAGAGATATTACTCAAAGGATCTTTTGCTTATAAACCATTGAGCCGTTTAATTGCCATCTTGCCAAGTCTTTGAATGTAATTAATTTGTTTTTTTATGGAATTTCAGCAAAATAATGATGATTTTTATAGGTTAAAATTTAATTATTAGTTTTTAGAGACAAAATGAAAATACAAATCAATTAATAATTATTTAACTTCATATCATCAGAATTCTCTTTTTGAATAGATTATGTATTGATTTAGTTTTGATTACTAAAACTGTGCTTAAATTTTTTATCTAGTTATTAAATTAACCAACTTTTCAATTTATTGTTGAAAATTTTTTTGTTTTGATGCAAGTCTCGTGATAGATTCCCCGGGCCTTTGCAGAGAGCTTAGGTGTCTTGTTTGCAAAACAACTTCTCGCGATCACTAAGAAACTCCAATAGGAGGAATTTTCGTGGCATCTGAGAGGGTTGATAATTGCTCAAGTCATGATCCTCTTCTGGATATTGATTCATCGGACTCATCGTCCGGAGTCAAATCAGACGAATATCTTGAACTTCAATTTCGAGTATTTCGTCTGACATTTCTATTGACTATTTTTTCTGTTGGCATAGCAGGTTTCTTTTGGGGAATCCAAGCTAGTGCGAGCCTTTTTATTGGTGCTTTATCAGGAATTTTTTATTTTCGCTTGCTTGCTCGCGGAGTTGGAAGACTCGGTACTTCATCAAAAATAGTCGGTAAAGTCCAGTTGTTAGTTCCGGTTCTTTTGGTTTTGGTATCTTCTAGATTTCCTCAACTTGAATTGATTCCGGCTTTATTAGGATTTGTGCTTTATAAACCAGCGTTAATTATTCAGTTTCTAATAATGCCATAGGTGCTTTTAGAAATTAAATTTTTAAGTTTTGTTTGTTTGGCTTTTATTTTCTACGCAACCTAACTTCCAGATAAATGGGTTTTTTACCATTTGTTTTTCCTTTGGCTGAATTAGAGGTGGGTCAACATCTCTACTGGCAAATTGGAAATTTTAGAATTCACGGCCAAGTTTTTATGACTTCATGGCTTCTTATAGGCGCTTTGCTTGCCTTAGTTGTCATTGGAACAAAAAAAATGGAACGTGATCCAAGAGGTGTCCAAAATCTTTTGGAATTTCTATGGGATTACATACGTGATCTCGCAAGAACACAAATTGGTGAAAAGGTTTATAGAGATTGGATGCCTTTCATCGGAACCCTCTTTCTGTTCATATTCGTGAGCAACTGGGGCGGAGCATTAGTTCCCTGGAAGCTGATTGAACTACCAAGTGGCGAACTTGGGGCGCCTACAGCTGACATAAATACGACTGTTGCTTTAGCACTACTGGTATCTCTCTCATATTTTTATGCGGGGTTGAGCAATAAAGGTTTGCGTTACTTCGAGTATTACGTTCACCCAACGCCAATAATGCTCCCATTCAAAATTGTTGAAGACTTTACAAAGCCTCTCTCTCTTTCATTCCGTTTATTTGGAAACATTTTGGCGGATGAACTTGTTGTAGCGGTACTTGTTTTTCTTGTACCTCTTGTTCTTCCAGTTCCTGTTATGTTTCTAGGCTTGTTTACTAGTGCTATTCAAGCTCTGATTTTTGCAACTCTTGCTGCCTATTACATCGGGGAAGCAGTCGAAGAGCATCATTAATCATGATTTTTTGCTACTGAATTAACTTTTCAATGGCAAATTTCCTGCTTTGAGGCCTGAAATTCTTTCAGTATCATCTCAAGAACTATGAGATGCACCCCTCGCAGGTATAAACTCCCGGTCACAACTCTATAAGCGTTTAAAGCGCTACACATCTTTAGCAGAATTATGGATTCCATTACCACCGCCGCATCAGTTGTTGCAGCTGGATTAGCTGTAGGCCTTGGCGCAATAGGCCCTGGTATCGGTCAGGGTAGTGCTGCACAAGGAGCAGTAGAGGGTATTGCCCGTCAACCAGAAGCTGAGGGAAAAATCAGAGGTACTTTGCTTCTTTCTTTCGCTTTCATGGAATCACTAACCATTTATGGTCTTGTGGTTGCATTGGTTCTTCTCTTCGCTAACCCTTTTGCTGGTTGATATTTCAAAAAAGGGCTGATTGAGTAAATTAATCAATTTGATTAACTTTCAGCCCCAAAATTTGAAAATTCTTTAGCAAATTTCAATTGCCGTTATCCGGCTCGCTTAATTTCTTGCACCCCTAGCTAATGCCAACTTTCTTTTTGTTTGGTGCCTCTGAGGGAGGTCTGTTTGATTTCGATGCAACTCTTCCGCTCATGGCGGTTCAAGTTGTGTTGCTTACTTTCATACTTAATGCTCTTTTCTTTAAACCTGTTGGAAAGGTAGTTGAAGAAAGAGAGGATTATGTAAATACAAGTCGAGCAGAAGCAAAGAAAAAAATTGTTGAGGTTGAAAGACTAGAGACTGAACTCAAAGATCAGCTCAAGGAAGCTCGTCTAGAATCACAGAAAGTGATTCTTGAGGCAGAGCAGGATTCTGAGAATCTTTATAAAGAAGCTCTTGCTCTTGCTACTTCAGAGGCAAATGCATCAAGAGAAAAAGCTAGACGTGAGATTGATTCACAAAGAGATGAAGCTCTTAATCAACTTAAAAGCGAGGCTGACAATCTTGGTGATTTGATTATTGAAAGACTCTTGGCAAAAAAATGACTTCTTTAATTTTCGCTTCCGAAGGCTTTGGCCTGAATTTAAATATTTTTGAAACTAACATCATCAACTTAGCTGTTGTTGTTTTTGGTCTCTATAAGTTCTTACCAGGCTTTTTAGGAAAGATCCTTGAAAGACGAAGAACTACAATTCTCTCTGACTTGAAAGAAGCAGAAGAGCGTTTAGCTAAAGCTCAAGATTCTCTTTCTCAAGCAAAAGACGAACTTGCCTCAGCTAAGCAAAAAGCAGACAAAATCAGAAATGATTGCAAAGCGAGAGCTGAAGCAATTCGTTTAGAGAGTGAAAAAAGAACTGTTGAGGAAATGGCAAGAATTAAACAAGGTGCTGCGTCTGACTTAAATGCTGAAGCTGCAAGAGTGACATCTCAATTAAGAAAAGAGGCAGCAGAACTTGCTATTAAAAAAGCATTAGAAATGCTTCCTAAAAAGTTAGATTCAAATACTCAAGATAAATTTCTTAAACAGTCAATTAAAAATATTGGAGACAACTAATGCCACTACTTAATACTATTACTACTCCATATGCTGAAGCGTTCCTTCAAGTAGCTGAGAGCCGAAACGAGATCGATGAAGTAGTAACTCAAGCTAAATCTATTTTAGAACTTTGGGATACTTGCCCTGAATTTAGTGATGCGATGTCATCGCCAGTTTTAGAGGTTAATCAGAAGAAAGCAGCTTTAGAAAAGCTTTTCTCAAGTCAGGTCACTCCCTCTTTCTTAAACCTTCTCAAACTTTTAGCAGATCGACAGAGAATTGGATTGTTGAATTCTGTTCTTGAAAGATTATTGGAAATCTATCGAGAACAAAGAAATATTGCTTTAGCGACAATTACTTCAGCTTCAGCTTTAAATGAAGATCAACAATCTGAGCTACTCAAGAAAGTACAATCAATAGCTGGTACAGATAATTTGGAAATCGATCTAAAAGTCGACTCCGAATTGCTAGGTGGCTTTGTTGTAAATGTTGGATCAAAGGTCATTGATGCCAGCATCGCAGGCCAAGTCAGGCGACTTGGCCTTGCTTTGGCCAAAGTCAGCTAATTTCTTTCTCTACTGACTTTCTTCCATTCTTCCTCCCTTTCATCTTTCCCAACTTAAGTTAATCCCATGGTTTCTATACGTCCCGACGAGATCAGTTCAATCCTTAAACAGCAGATTGCTGATTACGATAAATCAGTATCTGTGAGCAATGTAGGTACTGTTTTACAAATTGGTGATGGTATCGCAAGAGTTTATGGCCTTGAAAAGGTTATGGCCGGTGAATTAGTTGAATTCGAAGATGGGACAGAAGGAATTGCTTTAAACCTTGAAGATGACAATGTTGGTGTAGTGTTGATGGGTGAAGCTTTAGGCGTGCAAGAGGGAAGCACAGTTAAAGCAACTGGAAAGATTGCTTCAGTGCCAGTTGGTGAGGCAATGCTTGGAAGAGTTGTTAATCCTCTTGGACAGCAAATTGATGGAAAAGGAGAGATGGCTACAACGGACTCAAGATTAATTGAGTCAATAGCTCCTGGAATCATTAAGAGGAAGTCAGTACATGAGCCTATGCAAACAGGGATTACATCTATCGATGCGATGATTCCTATTGGAAGAGGTCAGAGAGAGTTGATTATTGGAGACCGTCAAACAGGGAAAACAGCAATAGCTATCGATACAATCATCAATCAAAAAGGACAAGATGTTGTTTGTGTTTATGTAGCAGTTGGTCAAAAACAAGCATCAGTGGCAAATGTAGTTGAAGTTCTTAAAGAAAAAGGAGCTTTGGATTACACGATTATTGTTAATGCAGGAGCATCTGAAGCTGCAGCTTTGCAATATTTAGCCCCTTATACCGGTGCAGCAATTGCTGAGCACTTTATGTATCAAGGGAAGGCGACTCTAGTTATTTATGACGACTTAACCAAGCAAGCTCAGGCTTACAGGCAAATGTCATTACTTTTACGTCGTCCACCCGGTCGTGAAGCATACCCTGGAGATGTCTTTTATTGCCATAGCCGTTTGCTAGAGAGGGCTGCAAAACTTTCTGATGCGATGGGTGCGGGATCAATGACTTCCTTGCCTATTATTGAAACCCAAGCTGGTGACGTTTCTGCTTACATACCAACCAACGTAATTTCAATTACTGATGGTCAGATTTTCTTGAGTTCTGATTTATTCAACTCTGGTTTAAGACCTGCAATTAATGTTGGTATATCAGTTAGCCGAGTAGGAGGTGCTGCTCAAACAAAAGCTATAAAGAAAATTGCCGGTACGTTAAAACTTGAACTAGCTCAGTTCGATGAGCTTGCGGCATTCTCTCAATTTGCTTCAGATCTTGATGAGGCTACTCAAAAGCAATTAGGAAGAGGGAAAAGGCTAAGAGAACTTCTTAAGCAACCTCAATTTGATCCTCTGAATTTAGCTGAACAAGTAGCTATTGTTTATGCAGGTGTTAAAGGATTGATTGATGAGGTGCCTGAAGAGGCAGTCACAAAATTCGCTCGTGAATTACGAGATTATTTAAAAACAAATAAGGCTGATTTCATTAAGAATGTTCTCTCCGAAAAAGTCTTAAGCGAAGCATCTGAATCAATGCTTAAAGACGCTATAAACGAGGTTAAATCCTCCATGCTTGCGGCTTAAATACAAAGGCTACTTAAGAGAGACAATTACCTATGGCTAACCTCAAGGACATAAGAGACAGAATTGTATCTGTCAAAAACACCAGAAAAATCACAGAAGCAATGAGACTAGTTGCTGCTGCGAAAGTTCGAAGAGCACAGGATCAGGTCCTACGGAGCAGACCTTTTGCTGATCGATTAGCAAGGGTTTTAGAAAATATACAATCAAGAATGCAGTTTGAAGCTGCTGATTCTCCTCTCCTAAATAAGCGTGAAGTTAAGACAATTACTCTCTTAGCGGTTACTGGTGATAGAGGATTATGTGGAGGTTATAATGCAAATATTATTAAACGAACAGAGAAACGCTATGCCGAATTAAAAGGTCAAGGATATAGTCCTGACCTAGTGTTAATTGGTAAGAAAGCAATAGGTTATTTCGAGAATAGATCTAGTCTTTATAACATAAGAGCTACTTTTAAAGAATTAGAACAAGTTCCTACTTCTGAGGATGCTGGCTCTATTACGAGTGAAGTATTAGCCGAATTTCTCTCTGAAAGTACTGATCGAGTAGAAGTCATTTTTACTAAGTTTGTAAGCTTGGTTAGTTGTAATCCAACCATACAAACTCTTTTACCTTTAGATCCTCAAGGAATAGCAGATTCAGAAGATGAAATCTTTAGATTAACTACAAAAGATAGCCAATTAATTATCGAGAAAGATGCTGCTCCTTCGAATGAAGAGCCAAAACTACCATCGGATATTGTTTTTGAACAAAGTCCTGATCAACTTTTGAACGCTCTTTTACCTCTTTATTTACAGAATCAATTACTACGTGCATTACAGGAGTCTGCTGCTTCAGAGTTAGCGAGTAGAATGACTGCAATGAATAACGCTAGTGATAATGCTAAGGAATTGGCTAAAAACCTGACTATTGACTATAATAAGGCTAGGCAAGCAGCAATTACGCAAGAAATTTTAGAAGTTGTGGGTGGCGCTGCAGCGTAATGTATTTTTTATCTTATACTTTGCGAGTTCTCAAAGTATAAGTATTTAATAAATTGAACCTTGAATTTATAGAATTAGACCTTGACTGGCCTTCTGAATTAAGCTTATTTGACCTGAAAAATTTTATTTTATCTAAGCTAAGTGAGTATGGTGAACCACTAAGGTGGGCTATTACTTCAGTTACTACTCATCCTGAAAAAAAGATCCAGGTAATATCGGTCGAAGTTGTTTTGATCATTAATCAAGATCAGGGGAAAAGTATCATTTCTGAATTGAATTAAATTGAATTGATTTCTTTATGACTATTACTAATCCTTTGCCAACATTATTGATTATTCCTACTGGCATAGGATGCAGTGTCGGTGGATATGCAGGGGATGCAATCCCTGCCGCAAGATTATTGGCTTCTGCTAGTGAATGTTTAATAACTCATCCCAATGTTATGAATGGCGGATCTTTATATTGGCCAGATTCTTGTATCCAATATGTAGAAGGGTATAGCTTAAATCTTTTTGCTGCTGGAGAAGTGTTTCTTAAACCAGTAAGACAACAAAAAGTAGGTTTGCTATTAGATGCTGGCTTAGAGCCTGATATAAAGAAAAGACATTTACAAGTTGCTGATGGCTGTGTCGCAAGTTTGGGGTTAAATATTGGCCCTGTAATTACCACTGAAAGAGCCATGAAAATTAATCTAAAAAAAGGTTTAAGTGGCTCGAGTTGGGGGAATATCGAAGAACCAGATGTTCTTTTAAGAGCTGCTGAAAAACTTAAGACAGGTGGTGCAACCGCAATAGCTGTAGTAACGCGCTTTCCTGATGATAGTGATGGATTAGATACTAAACTTTATCGACAAGGGAATGGTGTAGATGTTATAGCGGGGGTCGAAGCTGTAATAAGTCATTTTCTTGTAAAACATTTATTGATTCCATGTGCACATGCACCGGGGTTAGCTCCCTTGCCAATTGATTTTGATTTAGATCCTCGAACTTCGGGAGAGGAAATAGGATATACATTTTTGCAAAGTGTTTTAGTAGGTCTTAGCCGTGCACCTGATCTGATCTGTAAGTCAGCCATGAAGACCAAAGAAAATGCTTTTTTACAGGTGAAAGCTTTATTAAGGAATAGGGATTTAGGGGCCGTTGTAGTGCCACAGGGCGCATTAGGTGGCGAAGCAGTTTTATCTTGTATCGAAAGATTTATTCCTTTGATAATAGTTTCTAATCAAGGAGTATTAAATGTTAGCTCTACAAAGATGAGACTAGATGGCTTAAGTGGCAAAAAAAATAATATTTTGTATGCTGAAAATTATATAGAGGCTGCAGGACTTATAACAGCTTTACGTCACGGAATTAATATTAAGTCTTTGCAAAGACCAATTGGTTGCTTAAAGGAATTGAATGACCAATAGAAGTAAATTTAGGGATTTATTTTGAGGCTATTGGCTTTTTCCAGCCAGTCCCAAAAGCTTGATTACTAATTTTCAATAAAGGAGGCGCTTGATAACGTTTGAATTCGGCGTTCTTTAATAAGTTGGCTACTTTATGGACAATTTTTTTATCAAATCCTTCCTCTATTAAAACTTCAGTTGGTAAGTGCTGTTCAATTAATCCTTTTAGTATTGGATCAAGGATAAAATAATCCGGTAAAGAGTCGCTATCTAATTGTTCTGGTCGTAATTCAGCGCTAGGAGGTTTGTTTCTTATTTTAGAACCTATAATTTCTCCTGTTTCAGGGAGAAAGAAATCATTTCTACAACTTGATGACGATTTACTATCTATCCAATTACATAGATCAAATACACTTGTCTTATAAAGATCTCCAATTGCAGACAAGCCTCCATTCATGTCTCCGTAAAGAGTGCAATATCCGACGGCTAGTTCTGATTTGTTTCCTGTAGATAGAAGCAGATGTTTTTTTTGATTTGCTAGAGCCATCAATATTGTTCCTCGAATACGAGACTGTAGATTTTCAGCTGTGACTCCGGTTGGTATGCCCCATGTTGAATTGGATAAAACATCGTTAAAACTACTCATTACACCTGAGATCGGAATCTTTTGATGAAAGATTCCAAGTCGATTGGCTAATGTCGTTGCATCTTTTACGGATCCTTCTGAACTCCAAGGAGATGGCATTAAAATCGCATGAACTTTTGAGATGCCTAAAGCTGCTACTGCAATAGTTGCTACTAGAGCTGAGTCGATACCCCCACTTAAACCAATAATGGCACTGTTGAAATTACATTTTCTTGCATAATCTTTAACTCCAAGAACTAAAGCTCTGAAAAGGATTTCTTGTGATGTTGGATATTTACTTGATATCGAAAGTTGTTGCTTTAGGGAAGATATATCACAAAGACCAACTGACTCTTTAAATGCAGGAAGTTCTTGTTGTAACTTACCTTTTTTATTAAGAGCAAAACTAGAACCGTCAAAGATTAATTCATCATTTCCTCCTACTTGATTGACATAGACCACCGGGCATGAAAGACGTATAGCTGCTTTGGCTGCTATTTGTTGGCGTAATAAACTTTTAGATTCAATAAATGGAGAAGCTGAAAGATTGATAAGCAAGTCTAATTTTTCTTTTTCTAGGGATTTTATAGGATCTTTCCCTAGGATCTTTTCATTTTGTAGGTTTTGCTCAACCCATATATCTTCACAAATAGTTATTCCGATCTTCCAAAGTTTTTCTTGGTAATTAAAATTTAAAATACTACTATTCTCCGCAGAACGAAAATAACGTTTTTCATCAAAAACATCATAAGTGGGTAGGAGTTGCTTCCTCGCTACGATTCTCCAACTTCCTTTTTCTAAAATAACAACTGAATTATACATTTTAGGAATTTCTATATCTGGAGTTGGCTCTGCGATACCAATTAATACAGATAAGTTTTGACTAAGATTACTTAATCTTTTGCTTAATTTTTTTAGAATATCTTTTTGTTCTTCAAAAAGTCTTGGATTAAATAATAAGTCTTTTGGAGGGTAGCCGATCAAAGACAGCTCTGGTGTTATGACTAGATCTATTTCCTTGTTTTTGATCTCTTTACACACTTCAAATATTTTCTCGGCATTACCATCGAGATCTCCAATGACTGGATTAAGTTGGGCTAATGCTAATTTCATTATCTGATTTTTGACAGACCGTATAGATTCTCTTCAAGTAGAAATGGGACAAGCTCTTGAGGAACAAGACCTTCTTGGGGTCTCTCTCTAAATTTTGAACTTGATGATTCAGGTATATGGAAAGGCAACAGATCAATTTGACCGCCAAGTTTTTTGATTTCCTCTAATTGTTGATCATTAATTGGCCATCCATCTCTCATTGCGATAGCTATTGTTGCTTTATTTAGAATAGACTTAGCCTTAAGCCACTTTGGAACTTGAACTGTTAAGTCACTACCAATGACAAAACTAAAATTCGCTTCAGGCCATAGTTGGAAAGCTTTTTTTAGAGTATGAATCGTTCTAGGGCTACTCAATTCTTGAACTAGTTCTAATTTTGGATGTGAGATTTTTTTTACCAGAATTCTCAAAAGCTGAGTTCTTTTTAGAAGTGGAATTTGATGTTTTTTATCAGGGTTATCACTTGCCCAAGTTATAACTTTTGGGAAGATTTTTGTTAATTCACTCAACAAGGCCTCGTGACCTAAAGTGGGTGGATCAGCGCTGGTACCAAATAAGGCTATTGAGTTAATTTTGACTTTCATGGCAATAAATAATTTTTATTTTTTGCAGAACTTGATGTAAGAAATTTAAAGTCACCAAGCATTATTCTTAAGTCTGAATTTTTTTTGAGAAGATAGTTCAACATTAATCGAGGTCGCCCATCTTTTTTATTGGTCCCATTAAGAAATTTATAAGCTGCTTGACGACCTATGAGCTTTGTTGCATGAATCGCAAGAGCTGCTTGAGCAATGGCTATTGGAGCAGTAGGTGCTAGACTTAGTCCTCCAGTAATAGGTGCAGCAAGAAAAAGTATTTGCTTGAGAATATTTAAAGTAATTTGTATTCCTATTTGTGCACCCCCTAGTAATGAATTCTGAAAACTAAGCTTCTTAACTAATTGCCTGGCAGAGGGACCACCTACTTTTAGTCCATATAATTTACTTAATTGGATAACAAGTGCACTATCAAAAGCAAGACCAGTAAAAAGATCAATCATTAAAAAGGGATTAATTGCTACTCCTGAGGCTTTTAAAGTTGCATATTTGCCGATTAAACTCTGTGCTTCTTCTTTCTTCCTGAGTAGTCGACTCTCCTTAAGTAATTTGTAGAATTGGTCTGCAATTCTTAGACTATTTATACAAAGAAGTAACTCACCATTTTCATCAATAATATCTTTAAGCTCGTTTTTTAGAATATCAACTTTAGGCGTTATTTCTTTACTTCTAACAGTTCCATCTGGTTTTATTTTTGCTTCCCTTGGAGATGATGAAACCAGAGCAATTTTAATTTTTTGTTTGCAAAAAGATAGTTTTCTATGAATACTAGAGAGAATTAGTTTTGTCTCCTTCATGTTCCATTGATCACATCGATTTAAAACTATTAGTATAGGTTTGTTATGCTTTAATAGCTCTTCAATGGAATCCAACTCGATTCGATTTATGTCACTATCAATTACAAAAAGAATTAAATCTGTATCTAATACATAATTAAAATTTATTTCTTCTTTATTACTATTATTTACTTCATCTATACCTGGAGAGTCTGTTAGTTTAACCTTATTTAAGCTTTTAAATCTTTTGTCCCATGTGTAAGATTTAGTTGCTTTTGTATTCCCGTTTAGTATGTCAGTTGGAAATATTTGCTTTTCAATTAATGCATTTAATAAACTTGATTTCCCAACTCCAACACGACCATATACTGATATCTGTAGTTCTTTTTTTTCTAATTTTTTTATTTGGAAATCTAGTTGATTTAAAGTGCTTGCAAATTTAGTTCTCTCATAATTAGTAAGATTTAGATTTTTCTTCCAGTGACTAAGTAAAAAGGTGCATTTTTTGGGAATATCTCTTTTATTAATCATGCTTTAGATTTCCCCCACCACCCAGCTAATACTGCTAAGACTGCTTCTGCTCCTACTAATCCAACAAATCCTCCAAATTCATCTACCACAACTCTGACTCCTTTTTTGTCGTCATTAAATCCAAGAAGTAATCTGTCTACTCTAATCATTTCGGGTACAAACTCTACATTTTCGCTTAGCTCGTAGGGCGTCACATGGGAATCTCCTCGAAGTAAAGAGGTTAATAGCTTTTCACGGTTAGCAACACCAACGACCTTATCTACTTCTTCACCTAATATTACCCACCATGTTGAATTATTCTCTAATAAGTTTGATTTGACAGATTGAAGAGAAACTCGTCCTGGGAGTGTAGGTGCAGCAACTCTTGGGGTCATAAGATCTTTAGCCGTAAGATCATTTAGCTGGAAAACCTTTGATATCATTGCAGCTTCGTCTGCTTCAATTTGACCAATTTGAGACCCAAGTTTAGCCATCTGTCTGATTTCTTCTTCGTCTGTTGTTAGCTCACTCTTTGCAGTAATAATTGGCAATAGACGTTCAAGAAATATTAGCAATGGTCTCATTAATATACTTAAGAAATCCAGGATAGGAGCGCTAGTTAAACTGATTTGGAGTGCAAGTCTTGTACCAAGAGCTTTGGGTACAATTTCTCCAAGAAGCAAAACAAGAATGGTTAGGCCAATCGAAAAAATTGGCATTAGATATCCGATTCGATTTTGGAATATGAAACTTGCGTAGCTACCAACCATGAGGCTTCCAAAAATATTGAAGCTGTTATTAGCAATTGTTACGACAGTTAAAGTCCTTCCAAGTCTGTGACGTAATTTTTCTAATCTTCTAGCTCCTAATACTTTTGGATTTCTTCTTGCTAGCTCATGCACGTGTAATGGATTAACAGCCAATAGCGCTGCCTCTATCCCTGAGCACATTGCGGAACCAATTAAAACAACCGCAACAAGAGCAGTTAAGAGCAGAATGTCTTGGGCCATTCCCTAGAGATTTTTTAAAGAGTTTGGATCTTTTGCTTTTATTTTTCCACTAAGTTAGTTCTATTGCCATCCTTAAGAGTAAATAGGAGTATTTTTGTGGCTGATCCAAGTATTTTTCGTCGACGAAGAGACATATTTTTGTCACATTTAGGTTCTCATGCAGCTGTCATCCCAGCGTCAGAATTAGTCACTCATCACGCAGATTGTGATTACCCATTTCGTCAAAACAGTGATTTTTGGTACTTAACTGGTTTTGACGAGCCAAATGCAGTAGCTTTGTTTTTACCTCATAAACCCAAGGGAGAACAATATGTACTATTTGTCTTACCCAAAGAGTCTGGTGCAGAAGTTTGGACAGGCTTTAGATGGGGAACAAAAGGAGTTTTAGATAATTTCGATGTTGATATATCTCATCCTTTGAATGAATTGCCAAACCTTTTGCCTCATTATTTAAAAGGAGCCGAAGGGATTGCTTTTCGAGTTGGGAAACATCCACATTTGGAGCCTTTGGTTTTGAAAACTTGGTCTGAGCATTTACAAAAACTTCCTAGAAGTGGCTTCGCTCCTTTGTCCATGATTGCACCTTGCCCAATACTTCATGATTTAAGACTTCGTAAGGATGATTTTGAGATAGAACGTATGCGTATTGCATCAGAAATTTCTGCAGAGGGCCATGAAATAGTTAGAGAATTTGCTCGCCCAGGGATGAATGAGAGAGATTTACAAGCTCAAATAGAAAAATACTTTCTTGAAAAAGGGACAAGGGGACCAGCTTATGGCTCAATAGTTGCTTCAGGAGACAATGCATGTGTACTTCATTACACGGCAAATAATTCATTCATAAGAGATGGAGATCTTATTTTGATAGATGCCGGTTGCTCTTTAGAAGACTATTACAATGGCGACATTACAAGAACTTTTCCTGCTAATGGCAAATTTTCTGGAGAACAAAAAGCTTTATATGAAATTACTCTAATAGCTCAAGAAGCCGCAATTCAATGTGTTCGCCCAGGTAATAACGCTGAGAATGTTCATATGACTGCCTTGAAGCATCTTGTTGAGGGTTTAGTTGATATTGGTCTGCTAGTTGGTGAAGTGGATTCGATAATTGAACAAGAAGCTTACTCTCATTTGTATATGCATCGAACCGGGCATTGGTTAGGTCTAGATGTTCACGATGTAGGGGCGTATCGACTTGGTGATTATTATCTGAAGCTTGAACCTGGAATGGTTTTAACAGTCGAACCTGGTATCTACATTAGTGACCGTTTAGCAGTACCAGAGGGTCAGCCTGAGATAGATGAAAGGTGGAAGGGTATTGGGATTCGCATTGAAGATGATGTTTTAGTAACAAAAGATTCTTTAGAAGTATTGAGTCGAAATGCGACTAAGAATGTGATTGATTTGGAAAATTGATTGAATTTATTTTAGAAAATTTCTAAGAAAATCTATTTAATTAAATTGTTCATGATAAATAAATCAACCCAAATATTTTTCTACTTTCATAACCCCATCATTATCGAATAGTAGAAAACCTTTTGAATTCCTAATCTAGTAATTCAAATAGGTCCTAGTCCCTGTTAAGTTAGTATTTTGTTAGCTAGTTGAAAACTTAGAAATGATGGTTTCTGAAGAGGCTGGTACTGTTCAAGAAGATGTAACAAGTACTGAGGCAAGCACACAATCTGAAAATCAAGGGAAAGTTAGCTCTGAAGAGACAAAATCAGGTCGACCAAGCGCACTTGGAGGTGCTGCAGCATTAGCAACTGCAACCATAGATGCAGATGGAGTACCTTCTGGACATACACCAAAGGCAGATGAGGGAAGATTTTTACTGAAAATTCTTTGGTTGCCAGACAACGTAGCTTTAGCCGTTGATCAAATTGTTGGAGGAGGACCTAGCCCACTTACAGCCTATTTCTTTTGGCCAAGAGAGGATGCATGGGAAACATTAAAGTCTCAATTAGAAGAAAAAAGTTGGATTACTGATAATGAAAGAGTGGAAGTACTAAATAAAGCGACAGAGGTTATTAATTATTGGCAAGAGGAAGGTAAAGGAAAGACCTTAGAACAAGCCAAAGTTAAATTCCCTGATGTAACTTTTTGCGGTACGGCATAAAAAAAACCTTGAACAAAATTTTGTTCAAGGTTTTTTTTAAACTTTTAGAAATTTTAGTCAGATTTTGAAGCATTAAACCAAGCTTTAGCTTTGTTTAATGCTTCTTGAGCTTTGATTTTTTCAGGGGAAGTTGCTTTATCCTGAGTTTGACTTAGTTGATTTTTAGCTTGTTCTAATTCAGCTTCAGCTTTAGCAGAGTCAATATTTTTTCCCATCTCAGCTTTGTTTACTAAAACTGTAACTTCATTGGATTCCACTTCTGCGAAACCCCCGCTTAGTGCTATTGAATCCCAATTACCGTTTTTAAAAACCCTTAATACACCAAAATCAATAGCAGTAACCATTGAAATGTGACCAGGTAATACTCCCAATAGCCCCGTAGTGCTTGGAAGTATTATTTCATCAGCAGTATCGTCAAATACGCTCTGATCAGGAGCAAGAACTCGTAGAGTTAAAGACATTTCTTGGGGATTTTAGAAAAACGTTGACTGAAGGTGATTGAGTAGGAAAAAAGATTTTTAAGCTTTAGCTTCAGATTCTATTTTTTCTGCTTTAGCCTTTACCTCCTCAATGCTTCCAACAAGATAGAAAGCTTGCTCAGGTAGATGGTCTAGTTCTCCTGCAAGAATCATGTTGAAGCCTTTGATTGTATCCTCTAATTTCACATATTTACCCGACATACCTGTGAATATTTCAGCAACAAAGAATGGCTGAGATAGGAATTTCTCGATTTTGCGTGCACGATCTACGGTCTTTCTATCTTCTTCTGATAGTTCGTCTAAACCTAAAATAGCAATGATATCCTGCAATTCTTTGTATCTTTGAAGTGTTGACTGAACTGCTCTGGCAGTGCGGTAATGCTCATCACCAACAACAGATGGCTGCAACATGGTGCTAGTTGAGTCAAGTGGATCAACAGCCGGATAAATTCCTTTAGCTGCTAGAGCTCTCGCTAGAACAGTGGTTGCATCTAAATGAGCAAAAGTAGTGGCAGGTGCAGGATCTGTTAAGTCATCAGCAGGTACATAAACAGCCTGAATTGAGGTAATAGATCCCTCAAGAGTTGAAGTAATCCTTTCCTGAAGCTCTCCTACATCAGTTCCTAATGTTGGTTGATATCCAACGGCTGATGGCATACGACCTAGCAATGCAGATACTTCTGATCCAGCCTGAACAAATCTGAATATATTATCAATGAATAATAGAACATCTTGCTTGTTTACATCACGGAAATGCTCAGCCATCGTCAATGCTGATAGGCCGACTCTCATCCTTGCGCCTGGTGGCTCATTCATTTGACCAAAGCACAAGGCTACTTTTGATTTAGTTAGATCTTCTGAATTGATAACTCCAGATTCTTTAAATTCTTCATACAGATCGTTACCTTCTCTTGTTCTTTCTCCAACTCCACCAAAGACTGATACTCCTCCGTGTTCTTTAGCAATATTGTTAATGAGCTCTTGGATTAGAACTGTTTTCCCTACCCCCGCTCCTCCAAATAACCCTACTTTTCCACCTTGACGATATGGGGCAAGTAAATCAATAACTTTGATACCAGTCTCAAATACTTTTGGTTTGGTTTCTAAGTCTGTAAGACTTGGAGCTGAACGGTGAATTGGTGATGTTGTTACGTTCTTAAGGTCGCCCTGTTCATCTACCGGTTCTCCAAGGACGTTGAAAATTCTTCCAAGGGTGGCTTCACCAACAGGTACAGAAATGGGCGCACCAGTATCTACGGCTTCCATACCTCTAACTAATCCATCAGTTCCGCTCATAGCAACGGCTCTAACCCGATGATCACCTAGTAATTGTTGAACTTCTGCAGTCAGTGCAACATCTTGCCCGGCAGGATTTTTACTTTCGATCCTTAGTGCATTAAGGATTGAAGGAAGTTTGCCCGCTGGGAATTCAACATCTAAAACAGGACCAATTACTTGGCGAACAATACCCTTAGTTCCAACAGTAGAGGTAGCAGAAGCGGCCATAAGATAACTAGAAACTTTGTGAGCATGCTCTGATTTGCATACCCTTATCAGCGGCTTAGACTACCACTCCACAGGCATTTTTTTTTAGTGTTCGGTCAACCGCACAGAATATATGTGGTCTAGAGCGTACTTAGATGCATAAATTAATACCGTTGGTAATGAGTAATACTCTTTATCGAGTGAGCGCTAAGCGCTTTTTGTTTTTTTTGCTACTGCACTAATTTATGGCAGCTGTATCTCTCAGCGTCTCCACTGTTAAGCCACTTGGAGATCGTGTATTTGTAAAAGTTTCGGAATCAGAAGAGAAGACCGCGGGAGGCATATTGCTTCCTGACACTGCTAAAGAGAAACCTCAAGTCGGAGAAGTTGCTCAGGTTGGTCCTGGAAAACGTAACGAGGATGGTTCACGTCAATCTCCTGAAGTAAGTGTTGGAGACAAGGTTCTCTACAGTAAGTACGCAGGTACTGATATCAAGCTTGGCAGCGATGAATATGTACTTCTCTCTGAGAAAGACATTCTTGCTGTCGTCAATTAAAACTCAGCTTTTGCTGTAGTCCAAACCAAAAAAACTTTTCGAAATTAAAGGAAATCGCCTCTTATGGCTAAGCGCATCATTTACAACGAGCAAGCCCGCCGTGCACTCGAGCGAGGTATTGACATTTTGGCTGAATCAGTCGCAGTCACATTAGGACCTAAAGGTCGTAATGTTGTTCTCGAGAAAAAGTTTGGCGCACCTCAAATAATTAATGATGGTGTAACAATCGCTAAAGAAATAGAACTCGAAGATCACATTGAAAACACTGGAGTTGCTCTTATTCGTCAAGCTGCTTCAAAAACCAATGATGCTGCAGGAGATGGCACAACCACTGCGACTGTTCTTGCTCATGCAATGGTCAAAGCTGGTTTAAAAAATGTCGCTGCAGGAGCAAATGCAATCACTTTAAAAAAAGGAATTGATAAGGCAACTGAATTTTTGGTTGAAAAAATAAAAGATCACTCCAAACCAATTAGTGACAGTAATGCAATAGCTCAATGTGGCACCATTGCTGCAGGCAACGATGAAGAAGTTGGCAAAATGATTGCCGATGCAATGGATAAAGTTGGTAAAGAAGGTGTTATTTCTTTAGAAGAAGGCAAGTCAATGACCACTGAGTTAGAGGTCACTGAAGGAATGCGTTTTGATAAAGGATACATCTCTCCTTACTTTGCAACCGATACTGAGAGAATGGAAGCAGTGTTGGATGAGCCATACATATTACTTACTGACAAAAAAATTGGTTTAGTTCAAGATCTTGTTCCTGTTTTAGAGCAAGTAGCTAAAACTGGTAAGCCTCTTCTCATAATTGCTGAAGATATTGAAAAAGAAGCCTTGGCTACATTGGTTGTTAATAGGCTTAGAGGAGTTTTAAACGTTGCAGCTGTTAAAGCGCCTGGTTTTGGAGATCGCAGAAAAGCGATGCTTGAAGATATGGCTGTTCTTACAAATGGCCAACTCATAACTGAGGATGCTGGATTAAAACTTGAAAATGCCACTCTTGATATGCTTGGCACTTCTAGGCGAGTCACAATTAACAAGGACACATCCACAATTGTTGCTGAAGGTAATGAAGTGGCTGTAAATGCGAGATGTGAACAAATTAAGAAGCAGATGGATGAGACCGACTCAACCTATGACAAAGAAAAGCTCCAAGAAAGACTAGCCAAGCTATCGGGTGGCGTAGCTGTAGTTAAGGTTGGAGCAGCAACTGAGACTGAGATGAAAGACAAGAAACTGCGATTAGAGGATGCAATTAACGCAACTAAAGCTGCAGTTGAAGAAGGAATTGTCCCTGGGGGTGGAACTACGCTCGCTCATTTAGCTCCCGCATTGGGTGATTGGTCCTCCTCCAATCTTAATGGAGAGGAATTAATAGGTGCCAATATTGTTGAGGCTGCTCTTACTTCTCCATTAATGCGTATAGCAGAAAATGCTGGAGCTAATGGAGCAGTTGTGGCCGAGAACGTTAAATCTAAACCAGTTAATGATGGTTACAACGCCGCAACTGGTGAATATGTAGATATGCTTTCTGCTGGAATTGTTGATCCAGCTAAAGTAACTCGCTCAGGTTTGCAAAATGCTGCTTCAATAGCCGGAATGGTTCTTACTACTGAATGCATAGTCGCTGATTTGCCTGAGAAGAAAGATGCTTCCCCAGCAGGTGGTGGAATGGGTGGAGACTTTGACTACTGATTTAATTCGGGATCAAATATTACTTTAATCAACATTATGGACTGGGTTTATGCTCAGTCCTTTTTTATTGCCAGTTTATAATGTTTTTAACATTTTATCTTTCCTTCTGGTTACTAGTGAGGTGATTTTTCTCTCATAACAAAGTTAAGAATAATCTTTTAAGAACTTTCTACATGAAAACATCCTGTAGGAATTTAGCTAACTATATATATTGACTTTGATTGATAATTGCTTATTTTTCTCTCTATTAAATAAAGCTAGACTTAAAAATAAGTTTGAAAACTTATTTCAACCATCCTGCACTAAGAATAATGGCAAGGGTTAAAAACAATATAAGACATGCCCAGGTCGCTCTGTTTAAAGTGGATTCTGCACTACTGGCACTTGTGAACATAGAGCTTCCGCTAGATGCTAAGCCACCCATCCCATCACCTTTTGGGCTATGAAGAAGAACTAATAGAATTAGAAAAACCCCTGAAATTGCCCATGCCCAGGATAAAAGTGGAATGATCATTTTTTTATTTATTATGCGGGTTGAGGAATAAGATTTGGCTTCTTAGGTAAGTTAATTGGTTCAATAAGTGTTGAGCCAGTCATTGCTTTTGGTTTTGGTAAATTTAATAGGTGTAGAAGAGTTGGAGCTAAATCAGATAATCCACCTCCGCACTCTCTAAGTTTTATGTCATTGCCATATCCTTTTAATTTACGTTTTTCTCCCTCTACAAGTATAACTGGCACAGGATTTGTTGTATGAGCGGTCCATGGTTGACCATCTGGACCTACCATCATTTCAGAATTACCGTGATCAGCTGTTATTAGAAGTGATCCTCCTAACTTACCTATTGAATTTAATAATTTCCCAACGCAGGTATCAACTTTTTCATTGGCTTTTATAGCTGCTTGCATTATTCCTGAATGTCCAACCATATCGGGATTAGCAAAATTAATTACAACTAATGAGTAAATCCCAGATTCAATTGCTTTGATGCAACTTTCAGTTAGCTCGTCTGCTGACATTTCGGGCTGTAGATCATAAGTTGCAACTCTTGGAGATGGTACAAGGTGTCTTACCTCTCCTTTTAATGGCTTTTCAATACCTCCATTTAAAAAATATGTTACGTGTGGATATTTCTCGGTTTCAGCTGTCCGATATTGATTTAGTCCATGACTAGAGACAACTTGACCTAATAAATCATTCAGTGGCTCAGGTGGAAAAGCAACTGACACTGGAAGACCTGATTCGTATTGTGTAAAAGTCAGAACATCAATATCTATTTTGTTTTTTCTTTCAAAGCCATCAAAATCTTTTAACTTAAGAGCCTTTACTAATTGCCTTGCTCTGTCGGGGCGAAAGTTAAAGAAAACTACTCCATCTCCATCCTTTAAGAAGGAGGAGGAAAGCCTAACCGGTTCAACAAATTCATCAGTTATGCCTTCTTCATAGCTTTTATTTAAGCTATCTTCTGCGGAAAGATCGCTAATTATAAAGCTTGGATCTGTAAGTAATTCATAAGCTTTCAAAGTCCTTTCCCATCGATTATCTCGATCCATAGCCCAATATCTTCCGCAAACTGATGAAATCTCTCCTACGCCAGTGGAATTGATTGTATTTTTAACTTTCTTTATATATTTTGAAGCGCTCTTTGCTGAAGTGTCTCTTCCATCAGTAAAAAGGTGTAATGAGACATTTGTTAAGTCTTTTTCGGCAGCCCATTGAATTAAACCGCACAAATGATTGATATGGCTATGGACCCCTCCATCGGAGCAAAGTCCCATGATATGTAGAGTTCCGCCTCTCTTTTTTAAAGTTTTAGAAAATTTATTCAGAGCAGGATTTTCATTTAATTTATTTTCTTTCACTGTATTAGATATTCGAACCAATTCTTGCTGAATTATCCTCCCTGCCCCAATAGTTAGATGACCAACTTCAGAGTTTCCCATTTGATTATCTGGTAGTCCAACATCTGCTCCGCTCGCTTCAATAAGAGTATGGGGATATGCATGCCATAGAGCATCCATTACAGGAGTAGATGCTTGTTTAATAGAATTGTGAAGAGTTTCTTCAGAGTGCCCCCACCCATCCAGTATCGCCAATACGACTGGCGCTACTTTACCTTTGTTTATTGAAACAGCGGCTTTACTGCTTGACATTCAAAGAAATTGGCTCCTAATAATGTTTCTCTTTGGTATTAAATTACTTCCTAATAGGGAAACAGGCTAATACTTTGATGTTTGGTTAGCTTTTCCCTATTAGATTAAAAAAGTATTTCAGCTATTCCTAAGAAAAAATTAAATTTTTGGACTTTAAAATATGCCAGATGAGGCCGTAAAAAAAGAGATAGAAATCCTCTCAAAAAAAGAACTTGATAGAACCATAAAAAATTGGCTTCTCAAATTTTGGAAAAGCTTCCAAAAATAAGTGCTTTATTGCTTTTTGGAATACCAACTAGGGGAGTTTATTTATCTAAATTATTAGCAAATTATTTAGAGGAATTTTCTGGCCAGCCTGTAGAAAATGGTTGCTTGGATCCTATTTTGATAGAGATGATCTTGCGAGGGTTGTTACTCGCATTGATTAATTAACTGATTTTCCTACCTCTTTTGATAATAGAGAAGTTGTTTTAATTGATGACGTTATGTTTACAGTTAGAACGATCAAAGCTGCATTGGAAGCCCTGCATTAATGGGGAAGGGCAAAAAGAGTTTCGCTTCTTGTAATGGTAGATAGGGGTCATAGAGAAGTTCCAATTCAAACAGACTTTTGTGGACGCGTATTTCCAACTAGTAAAGATGAAACTATTGATCTTAGATTGAGAGAAGTTGATGGTGAAGAAGATATATTCTTATGTAAAAAATATAAGTGATTAATATTAAAAATATTAGATAGTTATCTGATTTGCCCAAGATTTTGACTGGTTATTTCTTTATCACTTCGTAAATCGAAACCTTCAACCTCAAGTTGACAATTATTATTAATATTAAAAATTAATTTAATACAATCTTGACCAATTTCACCAGGAGGATCTAGAGGAATTGAAATAATAGTATCGTTTATTCTCTTGATTTTATCTTTTGATTCTATTGCTGTTAAAGTGGGTAATCCATTAATATAAATAATTTCATTTGATCCCTCTTCCTGAGGTTCTCCAATTATTAAATCTATGCTTAATTGATTATTTATACTTGCGGCTAAAATTATTTCTAAAGGTTTATTTGTTGGCCACGTTTGACCCGCTAGAAAAAGAGGATGCCATATGTGCTTTTCATTTTTTTTATTCCAGCATCTTAAACTTATTCCTTTGTTAAGAACATCTTTTATTTGAACACCTGGAGTGAGATTTAATGCTCCCAATGCAATTGCTTCAATAGGGGGAGGAGTCAAAAAAGGTATGGAATTGCAGATATTCATTAAATAATTTTTAATCAAAGGAATTCGAGACCCTCCTCCGACTAAGACAACACCATCAAGATCTTTTAATTCAAAAGAATTTCGTTTTGCGATATTAATTGTTTGATTAAAAAGCTTTTCTATACTTTTCAAAAGCCCTTTTTCTATAAGTAATTCTTCAAGTCCTTTTTTTGATAGTTTTAAAAACTTTTCTTCATTCTGATTGTTTTGTACTTGTTTAGTGATAACTAATGTCTCTTTTATATTTATATTGCTTAATTCACATTTGAGTTCCTCTGCCTTTCTCAAGATTGAATTGGTTGACTTTTCTTTTGGTAACAAATGATGAGATATCCATCTGTCTATATCTTTTCCGCCTAACCGAAGTCCTGCTTTACTTAGAACTTTTGCTGTTCGAAGAACTTGTGTACTTTTTCCCTCTAAATTATTTCCATCAAATCTAACAAGTTGCGCAATTGGTGAAGCCTGTCCTTCTCCTCCCTCTAAAGCAACAATTGACATATCGATTGTGCTTCCTCCAAAATCTAAAACAAGCAATGTTGACCCAGGCTCCAATCCAGCGCCCATTGCAGCAGCTGTAGGTTCATCAACTAATGCAATTTCTTTTACATCTAAAGAATTGCATACATTGACTAACCAAGTTCTATATTCTCGATATGTATCTACAGGCGCTGTTAATACCAGTCTTTTGATTTTTACCTTCGCAGAGACTTTCTCCCAAATATTGTGAATTAAAATCTCTCCTGCTTTTTCTGGGGAGATTTTCGAATCATAAATTGGTTCAATTTCATAAGTTCCTATCCATCTTTTAAAGTCTTGACTTAAGTTATTTCCTTTTTCATTAATTAGGTTTAAATCTATAATTTGTTGTCCAATCAAATAGCATCCTTCTTTTTCTGATGATTCCCAAATTAAGCTTGGGACCTCTCCAGGAGCTCGACTAATTGGAGGAAGATCTAAAAGTTCAGGAGGTTGACCATGCTCTTTTTGAAAAACAACTACTGTTGTTGAACTGCCTAAATCGATGGCTAATGTTCCAAAATCATTTGTATCAATCTCAGTTTGATTGATGTTTTCGAATTGATTGATTTTATTCTTTTCCATCTTTCTTAGTGAGTTTTTAAAAGGTTCAGCAAGAATTAATCAAAGACAAGTGAGTGTAGAAAAACTAACACCACTTTTATTTTTTGACGAAAAATATAGAAATGAACGATTCTCTCTTAGAATAAAATAACAATAAAATTTTAAGTGTGATCACTTCCGGTTCAGGTGTTAATTCCAAGGATTTAGCAAAAAGAGGCGAGAGCCTCATTAGGCATTCCACTAACCGCTACCTCACTACTGTGCGGATTGCTTTTAGAGCAAAACAAAGAAGATTTGATGATTTTGATGGACTTTTAGAAGAATCAACAGTCAAACCAGTACAAAGAGCCATAATTGAACTTAGTGATGAACAAGATCAGCCCGATCTATTACCTGGTTAGGTGATCAAAAAAGAAGGTTTGGGTTGGAGAATAATTAGAGATTCATCAAGAGATAACTTTTCTATGCTTATAGGAGGAGAAACTTGGGCAATAGAGTTGAACCAATCTGAGTGGGAAAATCTATTTAAAGTTGTAATGGATTTGTCTGATCAATATAAATCAGTTAAAGAACAATTAATGGCCGATGAGGATATAACTTTGGAATTAGAACGTAGCCCTTGGTTAGCAATTTTAAAAGGCGATCAATATGGATGGAACCTTAAATTGATCTTGAGTTCTAGTAGCCTGTTGAATCGAGGGGCAGAGGTCTATTGGCCTAGAAATGTGACTAACAATGTTGTTAATGCAATGAGAACAATGTGGGATTCAGACTATTTGTGAGAGAACTTAACTAAAAGTTTTTCAAATTTTTCCCCAAATTCAAATGGATTTAACCCACATTTTTCCCACAGGATTGATCCAATGAACCAGGCCCCTACTATTTGCTGTGGAAAAAGAATGAGTTTGATAGCTTGGATTTGTTTTTCGAATGATAATACCAAGATGCATAAGGAAGGCTTATCATTCCTTCGGAAAAGCAGTCCAGTGCTTGATCTGAGAATGAGACGACACGAGAAAGTGTTTTTTATGGATTTGATTTTGAGAGTAGTTTGCGGATGAATTAAAACTTCTTTAGAGCCTCTTAAATGAAAAATATTGATTTTACGAAAGAAGGAAACTCGGTTAAAGGTTCGGAAGTTTTGGAATCTGAGGATACAATTAGTTTTCAAACAGAAATACCCAAGCAAATACAACAAGCGATGAAGGTTTATATTGAGAAACATCCAAATTGGGATCAATACAGGCTTTTACAAGCTGCGCTTGCAGGGTTTTTGATCCAAAATGGGATCAGTTCCAGATTGATAACACGTCTTTATATTGGGAATATGTTTGGATCTCATTCTTTTTAAATTAATTCTTCCTGAGCTTTTTGAGAATCTCTAAAGCGATATTTTGATTAATTGGCATAATTGATAGCCTGTTTCCTTTTCGAACAAGAGTTAGTTGTTCAGACGTATAAGCTTCTGATAGCTCCTTTAACGTAATCATATTTTTAAATTCACAGATATATTTCGTCTTCACACAATCCCAACGTGGGCTATCTCTATTTGATTTCTTGTCAAAGTACTTTGAACTTTCATCAAACTGAAATGGGTCGATTAAGTTGGTCTCAACAATTTCCATGAGACCAACTATTCCAGGGGGCTTAGTATTTGAATGATAAAAAAAAGCTTGATCACCAATTTTCATTGATCTCATAAAGTTTCTAGCTTGATAATTTCGAATACCGTCCCAGATAGTTTCTTCTTCTTTTTCTAAATCTTTAATACTGTAAGCATCTGGCTCACTTTTCATTAGCCAGTAGTTAATCTCCTTTGGTGCCATTGGATCTCAGCGAAAATGTGAAGTTCGAATGAAACTTTTTATGGCTTCTATCTCTTTACATTATCCCCTATGGGGGAGGTTGAGTTCTAGTCCTGTTGCTAATTTGCCTTGAAAAATTCCTGTCAAAAATTGAAGAAGCAAATACAACCGCTTTCATGATCAGCTATAAAGAAGTCTCTATGTCTACTGCTTCGTGTCGATATTAGTTACATCCCCTTGTCCTGAAAGTACGATTAAAAAATTAGGAATTAAAAATTGGCCGATATGGACTTGTGATGCAAGCTCTTTTGACTGGACTTATGACGATAAGGAGACTTGCTTGTGGCTAGAAGGTGAGGTGACGGTAACTCCTGAGGGAGGAGAACCAGTTAAGTTTGGAGCGGGTGACTTAGTTGTCTTCCCAGCAGGAATGGATTGTAGATGGGATGTTCATAAGGCAGTGCGTAAGCATTATCGATTTGGTGATTAAATCCTGATACCTATCGCTTAATAGAATTAAAGAATTTAATGATTGATAAACTGATGCACTATTAAGGAGATTAAAACACCTGTCCAAATCCCTTTGAATAGTATTGGATAATTAGCTTGGCTAATATCATTCTCAATTGTCATTTGAATTAGATCTTTATTCATATTGATCGTTGATTTTTAATTTTATTATTAATCTAATTTACTTATTTCTTCTAAAAATAGATACTATTAATAAATACACAACTTAGTTTTAATTTATACTTGCCAAGGAAATATAAACTAACTTATTTTAATACTCTGCAAAAATAAAAGGTTTTATAGCTTGACTTTAGATTCAAGCAACAGATGAGAGTTGTATTGATGACTATGTTTTTGATAAAGTTACACTCTGATGAGTATTTTATTACTTGCAATAGCAATATTTGTGATGAAGAAAATATATAAAAAAGTTATGAATAGTTAACTTCGACTTCTAGAAGATCAAATGAGCAACTTTAATGATTTTCAAAAAATGATACATAGTTTGAATAAAGAAAAATTATCTGAGCTTTGCGAGGAATTCCCTGTTAACCATGAGGCCGCAATGAGTATCTTATTTAAATATTGTAGTGATTTCGGATTGATTTACGATAGTCAATAAATCAAGGATTATATGACAATAATGCATGAGAATGGAGACTTTGATAATATTTTATGTTTTGGAATTGAATTATAAGAAAATCAATTATATAAGAAGTTTCATCCTTCTTGAGTAGTTCTTATACTTCTTTTTCAATATCTTTTATTCTCTGATTGATATCATTTATTCTATTTTCGGCCATAGAAATATATTCCTTTGCTCCATAGTTACCTTCAAAAGTTTTACTCTTACTATTTAAAAAATCTTTATACATTTGTATATCATTTTCCCACTGTTGTTTAGTTTCAGTGAGCCTTTTTATTTCTTGATTCATTTAAAGTACTTGCTAGATTTTAATCAATTTTTTTGAAATCAAAAGTTTAGTTATTAGCCTAATAATATTAGCGCTAAATCGTCCCATAGGATTTGAAATTAAATAGGATCTCTCCAGTTTTCTAATTTGATATGATCTTACCTGATTCAAGTTTTTTTCTCCTCTCTGAATTAAGTGATTCTGAATGATCTCATGTATTTGCTGATGTGTAGGATGAGATCTATTATTACTCCAATATTCATCTAAAGCATGTAACTTACGAGTACTGAAAAAATTTGCATGACCATAAAAGAATTCTATATTTTCTGAAGATAAGAACATATACTCTTACAAGATGAATAAAGCCAGACTCTATATTTGCTCTTTCTAAGGCAAGACGTCTATTAAAAATGAAACAAACTTATGCTTATAAATTACATTTACCTTGATCAATTATTTGATTCTATGATTTTCAAACCAGATCATTTGTTATTTATTCCAGTATTAAGGGTTCTTGAATGGTTTTCTATCGTTTAAAATGCTGATTTGCCTTGTCCTGATCTAAAAAGAAATAAAGTGGGTAATCCCAGTAGAATTGTTACTGAAGTAATGAGTATCAGATTGATAGTGAACGAACTCACACCTAACTGAGAAGATGCTAATGCAAAAAACATTGAAGTTGAAGTCGAATTAATTTTATTTTTAACTATATTTTTTTAAAGGTTTATTTTTTGTAAAAGGCTGTAGGGATTTTCCTTACTTTTTAATTTGATCGTAATTAGTCTGATTTATGTTTTGTCTTGAGTTCACTTTGTATTTCTTTTTTTTTCTTTAGATCTTCTTTTTCGATTTCTTTTTTTGAATTTGCTTCTTTTTCAGAAGCTATTTTTGCTGCTAATGCAAGTGATTCTTCATGAGCTATCTTCTCATTTAGTTGTCCTGTTTCTCTCATCCATTTATTCACACTGACCTCTTTCCCAGCTGCTTCGCATTCCTTTTTGAATCTTAGGAAGGGAAACCAATGATGATTAGCTGTTTCGGGGTTGCTTTCACTTGAACTGTCTTCAGGCATTTATCGGAGTTGAAGTTTTTTTAATTATCTATTAATTGTTGTATTGCAGGTCGATTTATTTTACGAAATTGAAGTTCCTTTTATACTTAAAACCTCCATGTGATTTTTTGAATTCAAAATAGTAAAAATTAAAAAAGGTCTTTGAATAAATAGTGATATGAGTTAGTTCTTTTTTGTATATAGATTTTAATTTTTATCTTAATCTAGTCTGAATCAGAAACATTGGTTATGGAATCTTCATTGGCTCTAGCAATTATCTTGACATTTGTCGGGATAATTATTTTCATATTAATTTCGAAAAATGATCTCGGGGTTACAACTTTAAAGAAAGATCCAGAGACTCATACGACCCTGATAGGGGCTGTGGCTAAAGGCATCCCTGGGAGTGATATCTTAGAGGCAGGTAAGGTGCAAAACACAAAAGATTCAACTGAAAATGCATTTCACAACTAATGAAGATTCAAATGAAGAACTTATTTGGTCGTTGATTTTAAATAATTTGTCATCGAACTTATCAATGTTAATTGTAAAATTAATTGCACAAGTTTTACCATGAATTGGCTATTGTTAATGTTTATCCAGCTGATTTAGAAATTTTCTACTTCTTTCATGCCTAGCATTAGAAAAGAAAATATTTGGAGGAGATTTTTCTATGACTTTGCCTGAATCCATAAATAAAACTTGATCACTTACGTCTTTAGCAAAGCCAATTTCATGTGTTACTACAATCATTGTCATTCCTTGCTCAGCAAGTCTTCTCATTGCATCGAGCACTTCGGTGATTCGCTCGGGGTCTAGAGCACTAGTGGGTTCATCGAATAAAAGTAATTTAGGCTTTAATGCTAAAGCTCGAGCTATAGCAACTCGTTGCTGCTCTCCTCCACTAAGTTGACTTGGATATTTTTTGGCATGAGAATCTATTCCCATTTGACTCAAGAGATACATACCATATTCTTCCGCCTCGATTTGACGACGTTTTTGTACATGAACGGGCGCGAGAGTGATATTTTCAAGAATTGATAGATGAGGGAATAAATTGAATTGTTGAAATACCATCCCTACTCTTCTTCTTATTTTTTGGATTTTTCTTTCATCGTGAGTGGAATCAACTTTTATTCCTAAAATACTTAGTTCTCCTTTGTCAAAAGTTTCCAGACCATTAAAAGTCCGAATTAGCGTACTTTTCCCTGAGCCTGAGGGGCCCATGACTACAAGAACTTTCCCTTGATTAACTGTGAGAGAAACATTATCAAGAGCTCGTAATCCTTTGGTGTACGACTTAGTGAGATTCTTCGCAACAACAATAGGTTCCATGAATTATCAGAAATTAGCTTGATTAATGGTCATTCTTTGTTCAAGATGTCTCGCTAGGATAGCCATAATCGTACAAACCATCCAATAGACACATGCTAGCCAAACATAAACTTCAATATATTGACCAATAAATTCTGGATTAGCAAGGATACTTCTGCCTACACCTAGTAACTCCACTAGTCCTAAAATAGCCATTAAAGATGTATTTTGAAACAGACCAATAGATTGATTAGTGAGAGCGGGTAAAGCAATACGTAAAGCTTGAGGAATTAATATGAATTGAATGATTTGGTATTGATTAAGGCCCAGACTATTCGCTGCCTCTATTTGAGTGTTGGGTATTGACTGTAGTCCGCCACGAATATCTTCCGCTATGTAGGCAGAGACAAATAGAGTAAATGCAAAGATAGCTCTCCAAACACGATCAATTTCTATTCCAACAGGAAGAAATAAAGGTATTAGTAGTTGACCAAAGAAAAGTACTGCAATAAGAGGAATTGCTCTCATAGCATCTATATAGATTGAACTTAGCTTTTGAATTAATGGCAGTGAACTCTGTCTACATAGTGCCAAAACTATCCCAAAAGGTAATGATAACAATGAGCTGCAAACAGTTAAAAGTATAGTTAGAGTTAGTCCACCCCAATGTCTACTCATTATAGGTGATAAGCCAAACCCACCATAAAGTAAATATAGACCCAATGGTATTGTTCCTACCCAAATTATTAGTAGATTTTTACGTAGCCATTTCCACTCAGGGCCGCAAAGAGTAAAGATACTGAGTAAGAGAAGACTAATAATCCAAGTAGCAGGTCTCCATTGTTCATTAGGTGGGTAACTACCAAATGCGTATAAAGGAAGATTTGATATTACAACTTTCCAATTAGCCTGAGATATGAGCCATTCAAAAGTATTAAAACAAGCTACGCTAATAAATAATATAATAAGCAAAGTAATAATAGTATTGAATAAATTTGAAAATAATTTCTTCTTTAGGGTCTTTAAGAAAACTTTTATTGAACTTATATAGATTTTGAGCATAAATTAACTATATTTTCGTGATTTTAAAATTAATCTATTTATGATTTCCATGGTATTTGTTATCAATAGATTTAATATCAAGAAACTAACAAGTAATATAATAAAACACTCTATAGATCTTCCTGTTTGATTTATAATAGTATCATTAATTGCGTAAATATCTGAGTATCCGACTGCAATTGCTAGGGTACTATTTTTAGCAAGGTTAAGATATTGACTTGTCAATCCTGGGATGATTGCTGGTAATGCCTGTGGAATGACTATACGTATAAGTCCTTGTCTCTCTGAAAGTCCTAGGCTTCTAAATGCTTCCCATTGCCCTCGGGAAACAGAAAGAATGCCTCCACGGATCACCTCTGCTATGTAAGCACTCGTGAATATACTTAGACCAAGTAATAATGCTAGAAACTCTGAAGAAAAGGTTAATCCTGAAAACTCTATTCCTTGATTTGAAATGTTAAATATATTTTTTATTTGGATAAACATATTGTCTTTTAAACCTAAGAACCCAACAAAATACCAAAACATGAGTTGAAGTAAAAGAGGAGTTTGTCTGATTATGGTTATGTAACCAGCTGAAATGAGACCTAGTAATGAGTTTTTACCTGTTCTTGCAAAGCCTATTAGTGTTCCCAAGAAAGTAGCCAATATTAATGATGAGAAAATAACTTTAAGACTGTTGAGCCAACCTATAAATAATGCCCAAACATAGCTATCTGAAGAGGTATAAGGTAAGGGGTGTTCCGCTAAAGCAAAACTTGCTGGTTTGAAAAGCCAGCTAAAATTAAAACCAAGACCTGTTCTTACTAGATTAATTGTTAAATTATTAATTAGTATCCCAATCAAACCAAAAATGATAATACATATTCCAAATTGCAAAAATATTCTTTGATTTATATTCATTCCAGCAATAAATTATTTTTAGTTAAATGGTGGTGAAATATGTACACCTCCATTGTTATACAACTCATTTTGTCCTCTTGGAATAGGTACTTCGCTATTTTGTCCTAAATGTCTTTCGTAAATCTCTCCATAATTACCAGTTGAGCTAATTACTTTAACTACGAAGTCATTGCTAAGACCAATTTTTTCTCCTAGTCCTCCATCAATACCTAGAAATCTTCTTAAAGGTTTTAATTGAGGATTATTCTTGGCAATTTGTACTTTTTCATCAATATTTGATTTTGTTATCCCTTGCTCTTCTGCTGATATAAGGGAAAAGATAACCCATCTCATGGCATCAGCTAGTTTCTGATCTTGGCCATCAGAGGCTGGAGCAAGTGGCTCCTTGCTTAATACATCATCAAGAATAATATGTTCTTTTGGATTCTTAAAACCAGATCGGGCTGCTGCTAATTGTGAACGATCAGAAGTCATGGCTGAACAACGACCCTGTAAATAACCAGCAACTACTTGATTAAGATCTTGATATTTGATTGGTGTATAAGGCAGTGAGATACTCTCAAATGCATCATTAATATTTTGCTCAGTAGTTGTACCTGAGCCTACACATATAGATTTATTTGCAAGATCTTTAAGATTACTTATTTTACTATCCTTTTTGACCATCAAGCCCTGGCCATCATGGAAAACAACTGGTGCAAAAGTTAATCCATTTCCTCCTAAGGAATCTCTACTGAGAGTGAAAGTGGTATTTCTTGATAGCAGGTCAATTTCCCCAGTTTTAATAGCTGTGAATCTTTCTGCTGCAGTTAGAGGTCTATATTGGATTCTTTCTGAATCTCCTATAATTGCAGCAGCAAATGCTTTACAAATATCGACATCTAGTCCTTGATAGCTACCATCACTCTTCAGAAAACTAAATCCAGGAATCTTTCCACTTACTCCACAAATCAATTCATTGCGATTTTTTATTAGGTTAAGTCTAGAACTATTGTCTTGATTTGTTGTCGCACAGCCAGTTAATAGAGCTGCTAGACCAACTATTCCTGATACCAATCTTCGCATAATTTTTTTGATCATTCGATTTGATTTTCGCCAGATTTTTCTATTTTCTAGGCAATTAAAGAAAATCTTTTACTTTTTCTTCATTGAAAGTTGTGATCCCAAAAACAAAGTCTGCTGAAACTTCTAAGCGTATTTTTGTGATTTGAAATCTATTGCTAAAGATAGAACATTTATCTTTATTTATAAATGAATAAGCTGAAATCAACGAAATCAATCCCTGTGAGTGAATCTGTATTAGATTCACTCTTCATTATCTCATGGTTGATTTCATCCCTATCAAATGATTTGTGTGTAGACATTGGATCTAAAAAAGTTTAGGAACTTTTCTCAATATAAATAAGAGGAATTCTTATTATTGAATATGTTCCCTAAAAGTAGATGTATTAATAAAGAGTATTTTTTGTGGAATAAGGTCTTTATTCTTTATGTATTTAATCCATTCTCTGTATTCTTGACAAATAGCTAACTTATCTACAGTATTGATATTGTTTGTTCTTATAAGCGTATGACATATAAGGTCCGACATCGTTTCCTTGACAGATTGATGCAATGCCATTGGCTAAAAGTAGCTAATCTAAATTACTTTCTGAGATCAATGTGTAATCTTACAAGAATTGTTCATAAGTAACTTTAATATTTAGATGAATTACGTAAACCTCTTTTCTGATTACTATTTTGCCTCTAACCGTTGTTTAATATATATCTATTAAAAGTAGTTAATATAACTTTAATTAATTCAACTCTTAATCATCTGTATTTTGACTTTTCTATATTTCTGATCTGTGAATTGTATATATTCAACATTAAAGGTGAATCAACTTTTATTACATTAAAATTCCTTTACTATCTATTTTGCTTGAGAATGGAAAAAGTATGGATTCCAAGTAGGATTTCAAGCATTTGGGTATGAAAAATTTCAACACAAATAAAATAATCAGGGCTTTATTAGTAATAGCTTGTCTTTCTTTCTCTTTGTTTATTGGTTTTATAATTAGTATTAATCTTCTAGTTGATCCTATTATCTATTGGCTTGCTTCGACTAAAGGTGCCAGGATATTTATAAGCTGTATTCTATCTTGGTTAGGTGTGTCGACACTTTTCAACTTGTTTTATAAGCATTATAGGCGTAGTAAAAAATTGAAAAAGTTTAATGCTCTTAATATTCCTTATCCTCGAACTTTTAAGGGTAGGAAATGAGTATTTTAAAAATTAAATAATATTTACAGTCTTAAAATATTTATTTATTTCTCAGAGGAAGGCTGGGCAAATATATAAAGATTGTAGAAAGGAATAAATGCACAAAATGCCCATAAAACTAAGTTTTCCTTACCTATATCTCTCAGTCTTCTGATTAATAAAGCTATAAAAACTAAAAAAGATGGAATGCTATATAAATAACTCCAGTCATACCCCTCAGTGATGGTATAAAAATCATTGGGATCATTAGCAAGGGTGTTATTAGATAGTATTGAGATCACAGCTCCTATTAATCCATCCAGGATAAAAAAATGCCAAAAAGGTATTCTACTTGTTTTATCTTTGTAATTAAAAATCTGACTCCATGCCAGAAAGTAATTTGAAAGAACTCTCTCTAAAAAATTCATTCTTATTCTTATATGTATAAAACATTATGTAAGATCTTACTCATAAAAGTCTTTAAAGTTTTTTATTTCATAAATAAAATAATGAACCGTATCTTTCTCATGGCTCTATCTCTATCTCTTATATCTCCGATAGCAGTTAATTCTGATGATCGAATTTATGAAACCAAGAATATTTGTGGACGATATTATGCAGTCGAAATTAGCAGTGTTGATGCCGCAAGCTTATTAGGCTTAAAAGATTCTGGTAGGGTCAGCTCAAGAGTAGAGCAGTACTGTAATTTCTTTCGCTAAGTTTCTTGATTATGCTTACTGCTCTTGCAGTAATTCGATATTTCTTAGTTAAATAAACGTTCGGTAGAGCCCTTTAATAAATTGCATGTTCAAAAGTTTAAGACGATCTAGAGGACTAAGGGGGGTATTATTTATGAGGTAGCTTTAGTTATAGATGTGAGGACGTAAGCTGTGTTGATTAGTCTTGTTAATGCTTCAACAGACTTTGGAATAAAAAATCTTTTTAAAAATTTAGATCTTCATATAAATAAAAAGGAGAGACTTGGCTTGATTGGTCCAAATGGATCTGGTAAGTCAACACTTTTGAGAGTACTTGCAGGAATTGAACCTTTGATGGATGGAGAAAGGAGATGTTTATCATCTTTGCGGATATCTTTAGTAGGGCAAGAAACAAAGTACGACAGTGAGAAAAGTATTTTGGAAGAAGTTCTTGAAGGGTGTGGCGAAAAAAGAAAATTATTACTTAATTTCAGTAATCTAAGTAGAAAAATCGCTCGAAACCCAGAAGATGAAGGCCTTTTGAAAAAGCTAGGTCAGGCTAGTGAACTTATGGATGCAGCGGGGGCATGGAATTTAGAACAGCAATGTCAAGATGTTCTTAGAAGACTAGGTATAAAAGATTTAGAAAAGCCTGTAAAAGAGCTTTCTGGTGGTTACCGCAAAAGAGTGGGACTTGCGGCTGCACTTGTCTCTAAACCTGACGTCTTACTTCTTGATGAACCCACCAATCACCTAGATGCATCTGCAGTAGAATGGCTTCAAAATTGGTTAGACCATTATGAGGGTGCTCTTGTCTTGATAACTCATGATAGATATTTTCTTGACCGCATTACTACTAGGATGGTCGAAATCAATAATGGAGAAGCTCGCAAGTATTCAGGAAATTATCGTCAATTTCTTCAACAAAAAGTTGAACAAGAACAATCAGAGGCATCTACAAAGAAAAAATTTCAGGGTGTTTTAAGAAAGGAATTAGCTTGGTTAAGACAAGGTCCTAAAGCAAGAAGCACAAAACAAAAAGCACGCATCCAAAGGATTGCTGAAATGCAAGCGAAACCTAAAAATCATGTCAAAGCTAAATTAGAAATGAATTCATTGAGTAGAAGAATTGGAAAAATCGCAATTGAAGCTGAAGGTGTAGGCCTCTCTTTAAATGACAAAGAGAATAATGTGGATCTTTTGCATGATTTTACTTATAGCTTTAGTCCAGAAGATCGAGTAGGTATTATTGGTCCAAATGGAAGTGGTAAGTCGACTCTTTTAGATCTAATTGTAGGTAAAAGATTGCCTACTAGTGGAAAAATAAAGCTTGGAGAAACCGTTCATATTGGCTATCTCGATCAACATACAAATGATTTAAATCAAGGGAGTGGCCAAAAGCGCAAAGTTATCGAATTTGTGGAGGAAGCTGCATTACGAATTGATCATGGAGGAAAACAAATTACCGCATCACAACTCTTAGAAAAATTCCTGTTTCCACCCAGTCAGCAACATAGTCCTCTACTTAAGCTTTCAGGAGGAGAAAAAAGAAGACTTGCTCTCTGTAAAATGCTCATACAAGCTCCCAATGTATTGTTGCTTGATGAGCCTACAAATGATTTAGATATACAAACACTAAGCGTACTAGAGGATTTCCTTGAGGACTTCAAAGGTTGTGTCGTAGTCGTATCGCATGATAGATATTTTCTTGATCGAACTATTGATCGAATTTTTAATTTTGAAAATGGTCACTTACGAAGATATGAAGGTAATTACTCTCGATTTCTGGAACAAAAAATATTAGAGGAGCGAAATAATGAAACAAAAGAACGAGATAAGATAGTTAATGATTCACAAAACAAACGTGGATCAGAAATAAAATTAAATCCTCAAAATAATATGAGAAAATTGAGTTTTAATGAAGCTAGAGAATTAAAAGAATTAGATCAGAAACTACCTATGTTAGAACAAGAGAAAATATATTTAGAAAAAAAAATAACTGATAGTGATGTAGACATTAATGAAATCAGTCATCAATTAGCAGAGCTTATTGAAGCTATTCAAGAGCATGAGGAGAGATGGATTGAGCTAAGTGAGTTGTCTGAGTCAGCCAAATAACAACTTAATTTTTCTTGTGACGTAGAAAAACAGATTGAGGCCAAATCTTCACAATTGACATTTTTGAGTATCAATACTACAAAGAAGATGTAGTTCTTTCTACCCAATCGTCCAATCTGCCTATGTAGACCGCAGTTCGACTCAAGCCATAGGACGGGGACTTGAGCGCTTTTAAGGAGCCTGAACCATGGTCAATATGTATTTCAATGGAAGATCATTTGTGTATTGTAATTCTGCTTTAAAGTCTCAAACAAAGCTCACTTATAGAGGGTTAAATTATTCAATATAATTTATTGCCTCTAATAATTTCATGGATTGCAATCTATCGATATTTGAGAATATGATTATTTTATTTTTATGCCTATTAAAGATTGATGAATTACAGTAGTTCTCTTTACATAAATTTCAAATGACTCATTTTCGTAGTTATTAATATAATATGAATAAGATTGTTTCGTCGTTAGGTCTTTAGCCTTTGAGCTTCGTCATAGAAAATCTCTTACAGGAAAGAAATTCTATTATTCTAAAAAATTTGTTATGTTAAGCTTTTAACTATAATAATTTTAGTACACAGATGAATTGTGAAGTTGATTAAATGGCATAAATCATTTGTTGAACGTGCTCAAAAAGAAATGGGGATATCTAACTATGCCCTTTATTGGTTTGGGTTTCTTGAGGGCGCTTTAGTTATGTGGTTACTTATGAAAGTTATTTCTACCTTATGGATAAAATCTGAGTTTCCTTTTTGATAAAGATGTTTTCAATTGATAAATTATGCAGTTTCTAAAAAAAAATCCCTCCCAATATCTATTTGATTTTTTCTTTAATTTTAATAACAACAGCTATTGCAGTTCTTTTCTTAGGGAAATTTATTTTTGCTATTATTTCTTTGGTAATTGGACTGATTTCATTAATAGAATGGACTTTTTTGGGATTATTTGAAGACACTAAAAATATATAGATGCCTCAATATCCTTTGATATAGGGATATGGCTGGCGACACAATCTCATGATTACAGTATCCATTAGGTGCTTGTTTTCCTTTTGAATGAATTTATTCTGTTAAAAGATAGGTTCTCTTTCAGTTGAAAATGGCTATTGATCCAGAAGTAATTCCCCCTTCAAGTAATAAAGGTAGACGAGCAGGTAGACATGTCCCGAAATGGGCAATTTATAGCTCTGCGGGGATAGGAGTGTTGATTTTAGTTGGGTTGATCAAAACCCTTCTCCCTTTAATTGGAATGGCTTTTTTATTGGCTTTCATCTGGTCTCAATCAACAACTAATCGCAGATACTGAGAATTGTGTTCGCCAATAATTAAAGTCTTTCTCCAGATAAATTTTGAGCTATCTCCCGATAATGAAATGGTGAACAGAAGGAACCGTTCTATAGAGAATGTAAATAATAAGAACTAGTAAATTTCCTCCAACAACCGCTGCTCCTGCAGCAAAATTTCCTTCTTTAGTGGTGTAATCCCACTTTGGCTCGTTATCAGTCATGGTTGAATTGTTAATAACTTTATTATTGCCATTTATCCAACGCGATCAACAAATATAACTAATAAAAGAATAAAGAAACTCCAAATTTTTTCGAAATTCAAAATCTAATCCAATTTTCTTGAGGGCAAAAGAGATATATATAAATATATTGAGAGTTTTCGGATCTTCAAATCTCTCTCTATGACTACTGGGTTAAATTGAAAAATTATGCTTCCTCTTTAGAAACCACTTCGGCATCAACAACTTCTTTTGAATCAACAAATTCGTTTCTTTTTCTATCTATCCAACTATTAATACCAAATACGAGAGGCTTTGATCCACGATAAATAAAAATGGCGGTGGGAAGAACACTTATTATGCCAACCGTAGGGTTTTTGAATATAAGTCGTCCTGCTTTGATATTAAAAAGAATAATTAAGAAAGAAGGAATTAAAACACTTAGAGTGGTCTTTAGAGCTTCAGTCCATCCAACACGATTAATCCACCAAATTAAAGCTATGCCAAAAAAATATAAAATAAAATAAGTCATTAAATATTACTTACTCAGTGAGTCAATTCTAAGACCTTCTTTTACGCTTTGAGTTGCTCGTCTCAAGGATGTAAACACTAAAAGCTATAAAAAAAGTTACCAAAATCGATGCAGCCAACCAACTTAATTGACTTGAGGTCATCCCTAAGTAAGGGCCATCAATAGGTTGCTCAGACCAGGTGCCAGGTAATTGCCACACCTGAGGATTCGATAGAAAAACCATGCAATACCTTTCCATTGCTTTATGAGAAATTTTATATTTAAAACACACAAATGCTATGAATAATTACTTATCGTTACTTGTTCTTAGAACCAAGATTGAGGACTAATTGGACTCTTGATTTTTAAAGGATTTTTTAAATCCTTTAAAAATAATAATTACTCATGGCAAAGCTTTGAAATATAAGCCATCTTTAAGTTGAATTCATTTCGAGGTCACAATGACAAGAGCTGTGAACTGGGTTTTGCTTCAATTGGCTATGAGTTATTACGGAGACTCATTGAAAGAGTTTCAAGTTGAAAATGATTAGTTATTTATAAGTTTTGAATATTTTTTAATTTCTCATGGTTTTCATGAAATTACTAACTCAGTTCAGTATTCCTAATCCAAGTAAGGCTGATCTTTCTAAAATAAATAATACAACTTCAAAAACACTTAAAAAAGCAGCTAAACAATAACATTAATGTTTTTTAGAAGCATTATTCATGCTCTTTGAGGATATTCTTGCGTGAATTATTACTTTATTGTGGTTACAAGTACTTTTAAGCTTGCTAAGAATCAAGACTTTTTAACTCCGAAAAAGAAAACACTTGTTTATTTATTATTGAACCTTCTGAGGATTCTTGATGTATGGATCTAGAAGATAAAACCCAAGGCCCACCTTTGAATAAAGGTATAAAAGCATCTTCGTAAAAGCTTTTTCCCTTTAAATCTTTTTTTGAAATGGGATCAAGATATTGACTGGAATAACTCTTGCTTAGGTAGCCATTACCAGTATGAGTTACATCCTTAGTGAGGATGATTATTAGATTTCCATGAATATGCCTATAAACCATAGTTACAACATCGTTTTTGACCCTATATTTGTCACCTTCATTTTTCCCTCCAACTATAACTTCTGAGCCAATTTCATTTGTATCTCCAAAAGTAAAGGTATTTTTACCATGAGTTTGATCAAATGATCTTTTGACTCGATGAATCGCAACTTCCCAAAGTTGTGAAGAAATGGCTTTGTGTATTTCTTCGTCATCTATTTCGTTAACAGTGGCTTTTAAATCTTGTCCTAAGCAAAAGCTTCCTTTTATTTCTCTTTCGCCATCTGTCCAAGAACATCTACCTTGATAACCTGAAAAATCTGATTCCCACGTGTAGCGATTTTCATAGGCAGACTTAAATAATTGCGTACAATCTTTTCCTGTCATTTCCTTGGTTTGCATAAAACTATTTTTATGACTTATTTTAGTCAATTAAAGATTTTAATAAACTAATTAAAAATATATTTACGAAACAAAATTATTTATAGTTATCTATAGCGATTGTTATGAGGAGTAAACCCAGATAAATTAATTTCCAAGAAATAATGTTTAATTGCATTTTATTTAAGGTTATTATTTTTGATAGCCAAGACCATGCAAGAAATGGCTATCACGCAAAAGCATCCCCTTAGTTGAAAAACTCTTGCTCTATATTTTTAATATAGCTTTCAAAAATTGTCAGATTATATGATACACATAACTGCAAATCATTTGACCTTATTAGCGATTAAAAGATTATTCGTTATTTTCTTTAATTGAGGATTTTCTATTTTCTGAGCTTAGAGACTCATCCTTGTTATCAGTTTTTTCATCCCAACCCCAGCTTCTTTTGATTTCTTTTAGTGATCGGCCACTCTCTTTTTGCTGAGGACTTAAAGGAATCCAACTCCAATCAATTAATAGTGTGGCGGCAACGCCAAACAGGACATGTCCGACAAGTACGCCTACAACATCAACTGTAGTGAGAGATTCTTGTCCAATCGAAGGATCGTACAAACTTTTTTCTCATTTGATTTTTCTAATCATAGGAATTTAACAAGTGCTTCAAAGAAAAGGTATTGATTAAAGTTTCGATTTTATATAGATTTTTCTAATGTGTTTGATCATTTTTACTAGTATGTTCGGTTGCCCACCATCAGCAGCAGGTACGACTCTGTTACATTCCTTTACATAAATACATTCAATTACAAATGACACCTGAAGCAGAAAAGTTTAACGGTTGGGCGGCAATGCTTGGCTTCGTTGCAGCCTTTGGGGCATATGCAACAACAGGACAAATAATCCCTGGCATCTTCTAAATTTTTTATTATGCAACCTTCTAACAAGACAATTTTAGAAAGAAGTATCGGAAGGCCAGCAATGATGGCATTCGTTCTTCTAACAGGTATCTACCTAACAACTGGTCAACTTATCCCTGGTGTTGTCTAATGTCTACTCAAAACAAAAATACAAGAAACATTGATCCTGAGAAGGTAACCGCAGAAAGGCTTAATGGCTATGCAGCCTTATTTGGCTGTATAGCTCTAGTTGGAGCATATGCAACAACTGGTCAAATCATCCCTGGTTTTGTATAAACGATAGAAGTTACTTGAAAAATTGAAGAACCTTTAAATTGATGTTTAGCAATTATTGGTTTACTTAAGTGGTTTTTGAGAATGAATTCTCTGGTTAGAAACCTTTAATAAAGAATATCTAAAATATCAATGTTCTCAAAATTCAAAGGAATATTCCTCTTGATTGAACAAGGCTGTGAAAAGAAGGATTATGGAGATATTCAATATATAAAGCGATTAAAAATGCCCCACTCAAGCAACCACTCGCAATTATTGATCCAAATATAAAAACTTGTTTTTTGCTTACATTTGGCTTGGTATCTATAAATACAAATCTCTTTAATCTTGAGACAGTCATGTAAGTTTTTTCGACTACCTAATACCTAGCTATATCATGTCTTGAATATTTCATGCTTAAGACTTTCTTTATGAAACTCTGTCTTCCACATTAATAGCTTTACAAGAAAATTCTTGAATTTCTCCATTAGGTAAAAGTTGTGCAAACCTGGGTTCATCCATCCTTAATCCATTTTCCTCATCCTGATAACTCCATAACCATTTCTTGTCCGTGAACGCTATGTCACCGACCTTAAAAGATACTGGCAGCATAAGGTTTATTTCTCTCCAATTAAGAACTATGAATGCTCCTTTATCAATATTTTCAAGATCATCAGTTATTGCGAAATCTCCATTTAAGTTATTTCTGATGACTGCGGTTAATCTATCTCCATCACAATTGAAATCTGAAGAAGGATTAAGAGTAAGAAGTAAACTAAGAAAAAACGAAATAAAAATCATTTTTTTTGAGTATAAGAGAAATTTATATTTTCAAATGATATTTACCATGATTTGTTTATCTCTGATAAAGGAACTTATTTGATACTTGATTGGTGGATAAATTCGGTAAAATAAAATAATACACAAGGTTCTTCAAATCAAAAACTCAAACGATACTCATTTGAATTCTACGAAAATCAGTTGTAAATATCTTGGGAATTTGCACACTGAAGCAAAACATTCTATTTCTGGTAGTGTTATCCATACTGATGCACCCAAAGACCATGATGGTGAAGGAAATGATTTTGCTCCAACTGATTTATTAGCCTCCTCTTTGGGGACTTGTGTAATAACAATTATGGGTATTGAGGCAAAACGTAGAGGGTGGGAACTTGATAAGATTCAGATTGATGTTTATAAGATAATGACAACAGTTGGACCTAGGAAAATAAAGACTCTTGTGTTAGAAATTTATATGTCATCTGAAATAGATTCTCAAAAGTATAAAATCCTTAAAAGAGTTGCTGATGAATGTCCTGTAAAGCTTAATCTTGAGGCTTCTATGGATATTAAGTTGAATTGGAAGCAAACAAAAATTTAAAAACTGAAGTAACTATTTTTTTTTCACTTTTCTGATTATTAAATAGTTCTTTGAGTGAGTTAACTCCTACATTGTTTAGACCGAGAAGTAATCCTCCAATAAGACCTGCATTCATTAGAAATGCTTTTATTTGGAAAGGAGAAAAATGAAATATAAAAGTTGTTGGGATTATAAATGTTAGTAGAAGATATGCACCTATTTTTTGCTTAAATCCTGAGATAAAAAGTATTGAGCCAAAAATTAAGCAAATGATCGCCAAAAGTAATAAAAATGGAGCTAAAGTAGGTGGTATATTTTTATTTGAGATAACATCAACAGTTCGTTCAAAATTTATTATTTTACCAGGAATTGCATAAATAAATATAGCTGAAATTAATATTCTTCCAATTAAGTTTTTTGTTTGTTCTAAATTCATTTCCTCTATGTCATGGATGGAAAGCGCTTTCTCTTGGGAATTTTTAATGTAAAAAATTTCTTATATTAATAATTATGTATTAAATATTTTGTTTTTGTGGATATCGCTCAATTTTTTTTTGATTTGAATTTGCAATGCTTCTTGTGGGATTAATCAAAATACTAGTATATTGATATGTTATTTTTAAATTATTGGACTTTTAATCATGACACGGGATTGGGATTCAGGTCCATCATTTTATAAGAAGGGTTCCTTCCATAATAAAATAGGCATGATATTACTATGGATCTTTATATGCTTGGCTCTAATTCAAATTTTTATTTTGATTCTTAGTTGAATTATATTTTCATAATTCTTTAATATTATATTAGTGATGGAATTATATAATATTAAATTGTAAATAGATTGAATTTTATTTAAATCTATCTAAGTTTTTGATTAATTATGATTCTTCTCAAAATTACTAATGCATCAGATGTGGTCGCCTCAAAAGCAGGTAAATTATTTGAGAAAATGACTCCAGAAATGATTGATCAGAAATTAGTAGAAAGTCAGGTTATTCAGCAGATGATTGATCAACTTCAATTAGAAGGTCTGAAAGGGCAGATATCTAGCGTCAAAGGAATAGATATTAGTGATGATGCTTTGATAACTAAAAATAGTTTTAAAATTAGGACAACGAAGACTTTTTAAATTAAAAAATTAAAAACTACTTAATTAATTAAAAATGAAAGAAATAACAAGCAAGAAGCTAGTTTTTATAGATCAACTACCTTAACTTGTCTTTTTAGATTGCTCTTGTACTTAACGTTGCTGAAGCTTTTTTTATGAAAAATTAATTGTATTTTATTGAGAAGAGGTTCGTCTTAATCACTCAGGCTTATCTATTCTTAAATCATATAAATAAGGAATTATTTTGGGTTTTGGTGCCCCAAAAATAAGCAATGAAGAAGAGCGTTTAAGAGCTCTTGCTGAATACAGGATTTTAGGTACTCAACCTGAGCAATGTTATGACGACATAACTAAAATTGCTTCTTTAACTTGTGGAACTCCTATCTCTTTAATGAGTTTGGTTGATACAGATAAACAATGGTTTAAATCAATGTGTGGGTTTGAGACGAAAGAAACATCAAGGGACGTTTCCTTTTGTTCTCATGCAATTGCTAGTCCAGAACCGTTGATTATTGAAGATGCTCTGTTAGATGAGCGCTTTAAATCAAATCCTTTGGTGGTTGAGGAACCAAAAATTCGTTTGTATGCAGGCTTCCCATTACAAACTCCAAATGATCAGCGAATAGGAACTCTCTGTGTGATTGATAGAAAACCGGGACATTTGTCTGATCAACAGCATCAAATTATGGAGGCATTATCTAGACAGGTCGTAACCTTATTGGAACTTCGTAAAAGATCTATTCGTCTTCTTGATGCTCTGACCCATATGCATAACACTGAGGGTATTTTAACTACATGCTCATATTGCAAAGAGGTTAGGGATGCGGATGGTGAGTGGCAGCATCTAGAAAAATACCTTTCAAAAATTACAGATATTCGCTTTAGTCATGGGATTTGCGATTTATGTATGGAGAAGCACTTCCCTGATGTATTAGAAGTTTGGAGTGATGACAAACTTAATTTAAATAGTAAGAAAAATAAGCCAGAATGCAAAAAAAGTAGTTAGTTCTCTAGAAGATCAATTTATGAGAGCTAGTTGCCTTCTAAATTTTTTATAAATATTGAATTCTTCCAAAAATTTATTTATCAAAAAGTTTGAAATATGATTGGTTTTTTTGCGGCAATATCTGCAGTTTTATCTTGGACTTTTGCTTGCTCTATTTGGCGTAGAGAATCTGAAAACTTGCTACCTAGGCAAATCAATATTTATAAAAATGTTCTTGCTTCAATTTTCTTTTTACCAGTTGTACTAACTATAAGTTGGTTCTCTGATGCATTTTCTATATTCGTTTTGATTATAAGTGGAATAGTCGGTATTTCTATAGGGGATACTTTGTATATAAATTCTTTAAAAATTATAGGGACTAGAAAGACTCTTTCATTTGAAGCATTAACGCCAATAATTGCAACTACTTTAGGAACATTGAGTATCAATGAGATATATACTCAAAAAGTTTGGATAGGATCTTTGGTTGTCTCTTTTTCTTTGTTGATGATTGTACGTCAAAATACATTTCAAAAAGAGGAATCTAGAGAAACAAATATTCTTGGTATCCTCTGCGCATTGGGTTCGGTCTTTTGTGCTGTTTTGGCAGCTTTAATGTCAAGAGTGATTCTTGTCAGCTCTACATTCACCCCCTTACAAACTACTGAAATTAGACTTTTATCAGCATCAATATTTTTATTTTTAATTTTTAAAAAAGATTTTTTAGATCTTATTGAAAATAGATTATTAACTAAAAAAAACCATTCAAGTTTAATCTTATCAACCATACTTGGTACTAATTGTGGAATATTATTTCAACAAATAGTTTTTAAATTTTTACCTATTGGCATTGGCTGGACTTTGTTAAGTCTTTCTCCTATTTTTTCACTTTTTATCTCAAAGAGAGAGGGAGATGAAATCAACAAATTAACCATTTTTTATTCTTTTTTATCTTTTATTGGAGTTACCATTGCTTTGATTTAGACCTCAAAATAATCATTTTCTTGCCAATATTCATCTGGATCATCTTCGACGTCGGGAGGATCTTCTAGTTCTCCAGGCTTCTCACCTAGTAGTATAAGCAATCCTTCCAAGTACCTCATTTCTGAAGGGTCATCTGAATTATCAAGGCGATCCTTGATCTTTTTAGAGACTTGAGGATCGCCTTGCTCAACAGCTTTTGTTAGTAAATAAAGAGGATCACTTTCGGGATCTATTCCTTTCATTTTAATTAGAAATGATTTAGGTAGGTGAGATTTAGTCTTTCATATATTCAAGATAAACTTCTATCAGTTGTTCCCGGATAGAAAAGAGTATTTTGCTCAATGTTAATTGCCGAAAACTTGATAGGTTCCCAAAATAAATCTCTTGTAATCAAAAAACGAATATCTTTCTCTTTTAAAAATTTTTCATTTACCAGCTCTTGCAGTGCTTTTATAGGAATTTCTCCCCATTCGCAGGAATTAGTTAACCAATTATCCATTTCCCAAACAGGTTCAGAATTTATCATTTGAAATCCAAAGGCTTTTTCCCTGTCTTCTGATATCTCCGAAAGGTACCAATCACCTACAACTCCATAAAGGTGACAATAAATTTTATCATCGACCGATCCTTTACTTTTACCCGATATCGACTTCATCAATTTAGCGGTTGACTCTGGAACGAGAACAAGTGGATTTTGGTTTTGTTCGGACAAAATAAGATAATTGTATAACCCTTTTTTATAAAGGATTTAAGACCTAATTATATTTTTTAAAATGTACATTTAGTTCTTTTAATTTCTTATGTAATAAACTTCCTAATTTTTAATCTTCATAAATCAGATTCTGTAGCTTTGAGTGCTTGTAAAGCCATATTTATATGGGCTCCCATAGCCCCGAAGGCCATAAGAGATCTAGGATTTCTATTTTCAGTTAAAACTTTCTGTTCCTTATTAATCATTAATAGAATTTTTTGGCTTGTTTCTGTCCAGGCTTTAATTAAATCATTGAATTCGTGATTTTCATTGATTTCGTTTTTTTCAGAGGGATCACTTGAGGTAATATCCTTTTGAGCTTTAGCTAAAAAGTCATTTAATTCTTTGTGACTAATAGAGTGTTGTGAAAAGTGATTGTTATTCAACTCACGACCATAAAATCTATTCACAAGTTACCATGTGTCAAATCTTTACAAAGGGTGGATCTCCGACCAAGGCTAATCCGATTGTTAAAAGTAGATCGTTTGATCACTCTATACTTTTAACTAGTTTTTTAAAATGATCTCCTCTTTCTTCATAGTTTTTGTATTGATCAAAACTTGCACAGGCTGGAGATAATAGTATGCTTTTTGAATTTGTTTTTCTTGCCATATAAATAGATGCTATTGTCGCTTCTTCTAGATTTTTTTTGACAATTATTTCTCCTGTATAAGAAGACATTAATAATAATTCCTTTAAGTTATTGGCACTAAGTCCGAATAAAACTATTCCATTTGTAGATTGTTTTATTTGTTTAATCCACGGCAGATAATCTCCTTTTTTTTGTATACCACCAGCTATTAAAATTATTGGATAGGGAATAGATCTTAAACCAGTTAGTGAAGAGTCGTAATTAGTGGCTTTGCTGTCATTATAAAAACTTAAATTGTTTACATTTCCTAAATACTCCAATCTATGGGGGATTGATTTAAATGAACTTATAGATGTTGCTATGGATGAAGGGGCAAGACCAATTTCTCTTGCTGCTGCTGTTACTAATAAGAGGTTTTGCAAATTATGTTTTCCAGGTATCTTAAGGATGGAACTGTGAAAAAGTTGTTTTTGGCCTTCAAAAATATAACCTTTTTGATCGATCCAAAATTTTGGATGATCAGAGTAAAAGGACTTGTCATTTATTCCAACCCATATACCTTTAGGTAATTCTTTTCTCTTGCTGAATAAATATTCATCATCAGAGTTGTAAATGCGAATGGATGATTTCTCTAATAAACTCCGCTTGATTTTGAAATAAGTTTCTATATCATTATGTCTTTCTAAATGATCAGGTGTAAATGTTGTCCATATACCTATTGTCGGTGCTACTTTTGGTGAAGCTTCAATTTGATAGCTACTTAATTCAAGAATTAACCAGTTTAATTTTTGGTAATTACCTTTCAGAATTTCTAAAGCAATTTCCGATAATGCTTTCCCAATATTACCTCCCATTTCAGTATTTAAATTATTTAATTTAAGAACATGATTAATCATGTTCGTGACAGTAGTTTTACCATTAGTTCCAGTTATACCAATAGATGGGATATGACTTAATCTTTCCCATGCTAACTCTACTTCTCCTTGAGTATTAATATTTTTATATCTTAATTCTTTTAAAGCTATATGCTCCCAATCTATTCCTGGACTTACAGTAATAGAGCAAATTTTTTCTATCCATGGCGTGAAGTTATTAATATGAAGTGGTTCGCAAAGTAAAATAACGTTGATTCCTTCTGATTTCAATTTATTAGATATATTTATTAGTTTTTCATTTGAATTATTTTCTAATACTAAAACGTTCTTTCCCTCTGATTTAAGTAGTTTCGCTGCACCTATCCCTGAGCTTCCTAGTCCAAGTACAATATGTATTTGAGTTGATTGTGTTTGTGTTAACAATGTATTTAGATTTTAATGTAAATAGCTTTTTTCATTGGCAGCTCTAGCTGTTACCTTAAGATGAATTTAATGCATAAAGTTTTAATACTATCTAATATAAAATATTTTTATAATATTATTGTTTTGATTTTTAAATAAAGATATTTTAAACATTAGCTCTTGAATACTTTTAACTCGTTTAAAAATAAAAAGATTTCAGAACAAATCTTTTAGCTCGATTTTAATAAGATTAAAAAAACGTTAATACCTCTAGCTTTATTCTTTAAAAGTTGTTTTGATTCAGATGTATTTGCTTATTTTTAATGGCTGCAAAAATTGAGGGTATTGAAATTCTAAAACAAAACGAAATTCAAGAGCCAACAAATCGTGATTATTCCTTCAATGGTTTAGTAAATCAGAGCGAGAGTGAAATTACATGGATTAAACTTCATCAAATGTTTGATAAGTAAGGAGTTTATAAACTTTCTTTATTGCTATTGATTAGCCAAATGTCTAAGCCATAAATGTTGGTGAATGGGCGATACTGGAATCGAACCAGTGACTCCTACCGTGTCAAGGTAGTGCTCTACCTCTGAGCTAATCGCCCTTGCAATTCAATTAAGAACTTAAGTTTGAGGTTCCTCAACAAAATTAGCAGGCAATAGGACCTAATAATCATTGCCTTAGTAATTTGATTCTCCAGCGCTCTTTTTTCGTTTTGTCGATATTTAAAATTTTAAGTGACCCTTTTTTATCTAAATGAATAAGGTCTCCAATATTTACAGATTTGCTGGGCTGATTATTCAACACCCAGTTAAGTCGTAAAGATCCTTTTTTGATTTGTGTGGTTATTTTTGACCTTGATAATCCAAAACCTGCAGAAGCTATTGCGTCAATTCTGGTAGAGGCCTCAACTGTATTGATTACTTTTTCTGGCCTATTAAAAGGGATCTCCATTTCGCTTAAACCTAATTTCTGGATTGATATTTCAACTTCTCTAAGCTTTCCATCCTTTTTATTCAATGAATCAGCACATTTTTTCGAGCAAATAGCTTGAGCTCCTCTGTCTCTTATTAACCAAATGTCTCCAATTTCATCTGCTGGCGCATCAAGTTCATGTAAGAAATCTCTAAAATCATTTTGTTTAGCTCTATCAAACAGGAAATTTCCTTTGATATAAATACCTTTTATGGGAATATCGATAGAGGGAGAGTTTATATCTTCTTCAGATCTTAGGAAACATATTCTTTTACGTTCTGCGCTAGGGAACCCCCCCTCAAAAAGAAGATTTATATCATTCAAATTATTAAATTTATTTTTAACTTCCTCTATTAATTGTGCTGATACAAAAGGAGACCATTTTGCTGTTCTCTCGCTTAGAGCCTTTTCCGCGAAGTGAAGCAAAGTCTCTAACTCTTTACGAAAGGGACTTTTGAATAGAATTTTTTCTTTTGGAAGATGCATGAAAAAAGATAGAACTTTATCCTTTTATATGTAAATATTCTAAACTGCTTTCTCTTTTTTCATCTTTATTTAGAGGAATATAAAATTCAATCTTTGATCAAAATGATTAATATTGATAGTCACTTTTGTATAAATATTATTTAACTTAGTACTATTCTTTCCCTATGCTTATTATCTCTAGGTTGTCTGTTTCTTTTAGAATTGCCCAAGGTGGTTCTATTTCTATTGGTAGTTCTAGAATTAAAAGCCAAAAACCTTCTTCACTTTTTTTTCGAATAGCTCGTAAATCATCAAATGATTCTTGGCTAATGCCTCCAGCTGAAAAAAAACTTCCCAGCGCTCCTGAAATCATTCCAACTAGGCCACCTAAAAGCTTCTCTAATTGATTTGGGAATCCCAAATCTGCAAATGTCTTTAGATCGGTCATTTGAGAAAAGCTTAGGCCTGCAATAAAACCAAAGGGTATTAACCATGTTGCTAATGTTTTTTGGCGATTTTTTCTAGCAAGATTTGGATTCAAAAGTTTGATACTATTAAAATCTGATTGATTGGCAAATACTTCTGCAGATATGTCTAAATCTGAATTCTCATGCTCCGATTTATTATCCAATGGCTCTACAAGATCGCAATTAAGGATTGGTGTTTGAGCCTCTCTCAATTTGAGAAGCAACTCTTTGGCTGGTTTTTTTTCTTTTAAGATGATGACGTATGTGGACACTAATTAGCTCCTTGAAATGTTTGGATTTTCAATCCTGCTCAACATAATTCTGGTCAGAGGCAAATAGATCACTAAAGTTCAGATCGGCACGTTTATCGCCTTTAATGACGAAAGTTCTTGTTTCTGATCCCATTGATCAAGCAGGTATAGATATTCTTACTCAGGTTGCTCAGGTTGACCAAAAAGTTGGTCTTTCGATAGATCAGTTGAAAAATATAATTTGTGAATATGATGGATTAATGATCCGTTCAGGAACTCAAGTAACCTCAGATGTAATTGCAGAGGCAAAGAAATTAAGAATCATTGGTAGAGCAGGTGTTGGTGTAGATAATGTAGATGTGCCAACCGCTACAAGGAAAGGTGTCTTAGTTGTTAACTCTCCAGGTGGAAATACTATTGCTGCAGCTGAGCATGCTCTAGCAATGATGCTTGCATTATCTAGAAATATTCCTCAAGCTCATGCAAGTATGTTTTCTGGAGGTTGGGATCGGAAGAAATATGTAGGAAATGAGCTTTATAAGAAAACTTTAGGAGTAGTTGGACTTGGCAAGATTGGATCTCATGTCGCAAAAGTTGCTAATGCGATGGGTATGGAAGTAATTGGATTTGATCCTTTTGTGTCTAGTGAAAGAGCTCAGCAAATGCAGGTTCGATTAAGTGATCTTGATGAATTGTTCAAAGAATCTGATTATGTAACTCTTCATCTCCCAAGAACCCCTGAGACAGAGAACTTAGTTGATTTAGACCTATTAAGAAAAATGAAAACCACTGCGAGATTGGTTAATTGTGCAAGAGGCGGGATTATTAATGAAAATGATTTAGCTCATGCATTAGAGGAAAATGTTATTCAAGGCGCTGCAATCGATGTTTACGCAAAAGAACCTTTAGCTGAAAATTCTCCTCTACGTGCTGTAAACAAAGGCTTGTTACTTACTCCACATTTGGGTGCTTCAACTGTCGAAGCACAACAAAATGTAGCAATTGATGTTGCAGAACAAATTAGAGATGTTCTTTTAGGCTTACCAGCACGCAGCGCCGTAAATATTCCAGGTCTTAGTGCAGAAATAATGGATAGTCTTAAACCTCATTTAAAACTTGCGGAGACTTTAGGATTATTGGTTAGTCAAATTTCAGGGGGACAGATTCAAAAACTAGAAGTACGTTTGCAAGGGGAATTCGCTCAACATCCATCTCAACCCCTAGTTATTGCAACTTTGAAGGGATTACTCAGTAGTGCATTGGGCGATAAAATTAATTATGTAAACGCTTCGTTGGAAGCTAAAGGACGTGGTATCGATGTCGTAGAAATTAAAGATGATTTGAGCCCAGAGTTTGCTCGAGGCTCTTTGCAGTTGGATAGTTTTAGCGACAAAGGTGGTCATAGTGTTTCTGGAACTGTTTTTGGTGATGGAGATCTTGGTATTACAAGTATTGATGAGTACCCGATAAACTTTGTGCCAAGTAGACATATGCTTTTTACAAGGCATAGGGATATGCCTGGAATTATTGGTCAGATAGGTTCACTTCTTGGAAAATACAATGTGAATATCGCATCAATGCAAGTAGGAAGAAGGATTGTAAGAGGTGAGGCCGTTATGGTTTTAAGTATCGATGACCCTATCCCTTCTGAGTTGTTAGGCTCAATTCTTTCAATGCAAGGAATCAACGAAGCTCATTCTGTAACTCTATAATTTGTTGACTGAAAAAACTATAAAATTGCAAAACTCTCAGCTTTCTTGGTTGAGATTGGAGCAGGAATTTTCATTTGTACTCGAAGATTCTTTTTATTGGCTGTTGAGCAATTTAGAAATTCATAGATTCTCTTTTGAGCATTACCCTTATAATAACTTCACTAAAACGCTATTTGTATGGCTTCCTTTAAGTGAGTGGTCAGTTGAGGAGCAAGAGAAATTAGTTCAATCATTAATTTCGTTGGCAAAAACTTTTGAATTGACTTTGCCTCCTTGCAAATGGATTCAAGTAAAAGATGAAGATTGGAGCTTAAGTTGGAAAAAAAGTTGGAAGCCTGATCCCATAGGAAAATCAATTTTAATTTTACCAGCATGGTTAGACGTGCCTGAAAAATTTTTAGCACGAAAAATTATTCGTTTAGATCCCGGAAGCGCTTTTGGTACTGGTAGTCATCCTTCCACAAGACTATGCATTGAAGCCTTGGATAATGATCCTCCAGTAGGTCAAACAATAGCTGACTTGGGTTGTGGAAGCGGAATATTATCTATAACTGCATTGAAATTAGGAGCAAAGAGTACTTTCTCAGTTGATACCGATTCTTTAGCAATTTCAGCTACTAAAACTAACTCTGCCTTAAATGATTTTCCTAAAAATCAATTAAATTGTTTTCTTGGTTCTATTGAAGAAATTGAGGCGAATATGCCTCAAGAAAAGATTGATTTGCTCCTATGCAACATCCTTGCACCTGTAATAAAATTATTAGGCCCAGATTTCGAAAAAATCATTGGAAATAAAGGCAAATTGATTTTATCTGGTTTGTTAGTGCAGCAAATCAAAGAACTTCAAGAATTCTTTTTACAGCTTGGTTGGCAAGTTCTTGAAATTAAGACAAAGGATCAATGGGCCTTAATGGTCTTGAATCTAGATTTGTCTTGATTAAAAAAATTCTAAATTTTCAGATTAAAAAGCTTCTATGACTTCTTTTAAGATCACTTTTATTAATGAGAAAAGTGGTATTAAAGAAATTATTGATATCCCAGATGACAAATATATTCTTGATGCAGCATGTGAACACAATATTGAGGTTCCATACTCTTGTCGATCGGGAGCTTGTTTAACTTGTGTGGCTAAATTAGAGAAAGGAGAGGTTGACCAACAGGATCAAAGTTTTTTGGATGATGATCAAATTAAAAAAGGTTATGTTTTGATTTGCGTGGCATATCCGACTTCAGATTGCATAATTCGAACCCATGCAGAAGACGAAATGTATTGATATGAATTTTTTTGCTAGATTTTTGCCATTTTGCTTGCCAAAGATCTCTTTTCTCGCCATCCTCATTTTATGTGCTCTTGGGTGCAAATCAAATTATTTAAGGATTAATTGATTTCAGAAGTTTTGCCAACCGATAAAGTTCAAGATCTATTAGATCATGGTTCTATTCATTCAAGCATTGGAGGCCAATTTAGTTTCAGAGTTTTAGGCCCATGTTGCCGTCTCTATGACCGAGAGGAATTACCATGGCCTTGCTGCAGGCTTTCATGGCGAAGTAAGGAGCCTAGCTGGAGAAGAATTGGTAAAAGATTGGTTGCAGATATTGCTGCACAAAAATGCCCATCATATTCTGTTGAGATTATCCAACCAGGTGTTAAACCAACAAAAACAATTTTGACTTTGTTTTCTAGTCGTTTAGGTACGAATATTCAGGAATGGTGGTACAGCAAACATCCACGTTCAAGAGATAGTTCAAATATTGCACCTCAAGCGGCATGAGTTTAGAAGAATTGGAAATTCTTTTTGGATTTAAAGTGATGAAGATATGAAGCATTTCAGGCATAAGTTCATACCATTTTTCAAATTTGAAGGATAATTGTAAGTAAATAAATTTCAACTCAGGGATGAACTTCGACTATCACGCTGTTGCTTCTGCCGCTACTGCTGCTATTCCTTTAGCTGCTGGAGCTGCTGGGGTTGGCTATTTTATATTGCGCCAAAAAGGCTTTGGCTTTGGTACCTCTCACTTGTTGGTTGGGCTTCCGATGTTTGCGGTTGGAGGAGCTGCAGCAGCATTCTTTCTAATCACAAAGTGAAAAGGTAGTTTATCAACCATTAAAAAAGGGGCCAGTTAGGCCCCTTTTTTAATGGTTGATAAATTTTAGAAAAATTTATGTACCTGGATTGAAGCCTTGACCTTTGGTTGCAGGTACATATCCAGCAGCTGTAGTACTGCAACCAAGACTTTCGGCTGTTTTACCAGTAGCTACTTTGCATAGATTTTTTTGTTGACTTCTATCTAGTACAGCATCAGTAAAGTCAGTACCATCAATGGTCGCACCATCAAAAATACTTTTTAGTAATTCTGCACCTGTTAGATTTACATTGGTAAGATTTGCATTATCAAACCTTGTTGCATAGGCAATAACATTGGTCATGTTTGCGCCTGTTAGATCAGAGTCCTTCAAACTTGAGACACTGAAATAAGCCCCAGTGAAATTCGCCCCACCAAGATCTTTTCCTGATAAGTCGTATTTTACATATTCTGTATTTTGTAAGTCCTGACCAGCCAAGCTTGTATCTAAGGTATCCACGGAAGAAGGGTCGCTGGGATACAAGGCACTTACAGAAAGAGGACTAATACTGAGACTTACAAGCACAGGTATCAAAACAAATAGTCTTGTAAGGGACCGTTTAAGAGAAGAAATAAGAGAGTCCATTAATAACGCCAGCGATTGACGGAAGCACCAAACCCGACCATTGTTTCATGTAGTGGCATTTCATAGGCAAAGGGATCAAGAACTGTTGCAGGGTTTTTTTACATCAATTTGCAAAAAGTCTTTCGCCAACTGAGTATTTGGAAAAATTGCTTTTGCTTCATTAAGCAAATCATTAGGACTTGTTTCATTCCCAGGGGTATATCTCGGGCTCAAATGAGTCAAAATTAATTGATTTACGTTTGCTTTTGCAGCAATTTGAGCCGCCATAGTGGCAGTTGAATGTCCGCGTTCATAAGCCATCTCACTTTCTTTATCAGAATATGTTGATTCATGGATTAGCAGATCGGCTTCTCTCGAAATCTCAATTGCTGATTCTGTGTAAACAGTATCTGTGCAATAAACAATGCTTAACCCAGGCCTAGGCATACCGCAGAACTCTTTCCCAAAAAAAATGCGACCGTCTTCCAAGCTCACTTTCTCTCCTCTCTGTAGGGCTGCATATACGGGACCAGGTGGTATTTTTTTTGATTTTGCTTTCTCTATATTGAATCTTCCTGGTCTGGTCTTTTGATTCACTCTGTAAGCAAAAGATGGGATTCGATGCTTGAGTGGAGCAGTCTTAACTTCTAAATCAGAATCTTCAAACAAAATTTCTTGATTAATAGCAGCATTTTCAACTCTATGAAATTTTAAGGAGTAGGCCAATCTGCTTGAACTGTTATATAAACAAGAATCAATAAAGTTTTTAAGAGGAGCTGGGCCGTATAGCTCAATGCCAGAACTGCTGCCTGCTAATCCGATACTTGCAAGAAGTCCAGGAAGACCATAAACATGATCTCCATGCATATGAGTAATGAATATTTTTTTTATTTGAGATAATTTAAGATTGCTTCTGATGAATTGATGTTGTGTACCTTCGCCGCAATCGAACAACCACAATTCTGACCTTTGTGGAGGCTTTAGTACCATCGCTGATACGTTCCTAGTAAGAGTTGGAACCCCTGAACTTGTTCCTAGAAAAGTGACTTGCAAGTTTTTCCTCTTTTAAGACATGGTGCCATTCATAGCTTTGACCACTGGTGGATCTTCTTTCTTATAGGCAGAATTAGTTCCTAAATCCAATTTTATTTTGAGCGCATCACCTAATACAAAATCTGGATGGGCAATAATCTTCATAGCAATATTTTTTGTCTCTCCATTAAAGGTTAATGCTGCAAAAGAGCCAATAATGCGAATTTTGATAGGTAATGATAACAAGGCAAGATTTAGAGGAGATAGTGTAGAGAATATTTTTGTTAAAGGGATCTCTTCTAATCATAGAAGAATTAAATCTTTAAATTTAGTTTATAAAAATAATCAGGTTGAATATGCAATTAATAATAACCTAAAGACATGGTATAAATTACCAAATAATTTTAATTTAATTATTAGCAATAATGATAAAAGAGGGATCTGGTTTAAGAATAGAAGATATGCCGGAGAATTAAGAGTCTCATTGAATGATAAGAAGTTAAAGATAATAAATCATTTAAAATTAGAGAAGTATTTGAAAAGTGTTGTTGGTAGTGAAATGCCAAAAGAATTTCCACTTGCAGCACTTCAAGCACAAGCAATAGCAGCAAGGACTTATGCCTTAAAACTTTTAGATAAAAATAAATTATTTGATCTTCATTCAACACAAGCTAGTCAAGTTTATTTAGGGCTTGAATCTGAAACAGCAAGAACAAATAGGGCTGTCAGAAGTACAAATGCACAGGTGCTGTTCTATCGAAATGAGCTTATAGACGCAGTCTTTCATAGTAGTTCTGGTGGTAGGACTGAGAATAGTGGTCAAGTTTGGAAGTATCAATTACCTTATTTAAAAAGTGTGATTGATTTTGATCAAAATAGCACTAAATATAAATGGATAAATAAATTTACTTCTGCAGAATTGGAAGAGATATTTTCTGATTTAGGTGAAATAACTAGTATTCAAATAATTAACAAAAGTAATACAGGAAGAGTCTTGAAAATTAGACTTTACGGAACTAATGGGAATAAGTTTGTATCTGGAAAATACTTAAGAAAAAAATTAAAATTACTTAGTACTAAATTTGAGCTTGGTTTGAAATTCAATCAAATTAATCAAGATAACAAATTAAATTCTGATAATAAAATAGTTGAAAATTTTGCACTTCAACCTCTCCCGCCAATTCCAGTAGATTATTTTCTATTAGTGAAAGGTTACGGTGCTGGGCATGGGGTGGGAATGAGTCAATGGGGCGCTAAATCTATGGCTGAAAGAGGTGCAAGCTTTCGTAAGATTTTAAAACATTATTATACGGGAGTACAAATTAAAAACTATTAGTAATAATTTAATAGCTATAAATTATTTTTGTAGGATTTAGATTGCATGTTTTTAACCAATTGCATTAAAAACAACCCTAGGTTTAATTATAAAACTTTCATCTAAGTCTGCTATACCTAGGATACTCCTCTTTTTATCCACTACTAATATATTTTTATTATTAATGCTATCTTCATCAACATAGTTCTTTTTTATCTTTAAACGTTTAATATTATTTTGGAAACTTATCTTTCTTCCTGAACGCCAACTAATAATTTCTGCCTCAGAACTTAATTCAAAAGAAGATAGATGATTTAAAAAAATATTTGGGTTAAGAACTTTAGGTTTATTTTTTTCTGGGTAAAATTCTGCCTTCTCAGGAAGCAATACTGAATGATTTTCGTTAAAGTTATAAGCTTTTGTGCGGCGCAACTTTTTTAAATAACCACCGCATCCAATTTTTTCTCCAATGTCTCTAGCCAATGATCTGATGTATGTTCCTGATGAACAGTCCACTTCAACTAATAACTCACCTTTGCTTTGAGACCAACTTATTAAATTTAAGTTGTTTATCGTAACTTTTTTAGGAAGTAAATCAAATTTTTCTCCTTTTCTTGCTTTCTTATAAGCTCTCTCTCCTTTAATGTGAACACTAGAAAAAATGGGAGGTTTTTGTAATATCTCACCTCTAAAATTTTCCAGTAGAGAATTAATATCATTTTCGCTAATTAATGGCCAAATTCTTGATTCTATTATTTCTCCTTGCAAATCATCAGTATTCCTAGATTCACCTAATTGAATGATTCCTGTATAAGCTTTAGAGCCTTGTAAGTAAGAGATTAGTCTTGTCGCATTACCTATCGCTATTGGAAGTACTCCAGTTACTGAGGGGTCTAAAGTTCCAGTATGTCCAATTTTTTTAATACCAAATACTTTTCGAAGTCTATTAACGCAATCATGAGAAGTAAGCCCAGCAGGCTTATCAACGACAACAAATCCAAAAGGTTTTTCCAAAATTATTTTTGTAGGTTGAAGCTCACATGAAAAGATTGTTCAAGTAACCCTGAACATTTAAAGTTATAACTCAGTGTGTTCAGTGAGCCAAGTAATATGACCAAGTTAGATCTCAGTATTTCTAGCTTCATTAAAGATGGCTTTAATTTGAAAAAACACCTTATTGATTTCCTTCAAATTAATAATGATCAATTAGACCAAAGGTTAATTAGTGGTGTTGACGATTTAGCAGCTCTGCATCCAGGTGCATTTACTGAGAAAAATGCAGGCGATTTTTACGAAGAACAAGTTGGAGATGCTCATTTAATAGATCTAGCATCTTGGCATTTAAATAGTTCTAATTACATAGCTGACACGCTTCGACTACAACAAAAATTTGCTTCTGGAAAAGTTTTAGATTTTGGTGGAGGTATTGGTACGCACGCTCTAGCCGCCTCATTTTTGCCAGATGTTGAACACGTTTGGTTTGTAGACCTTAATCCTCAAAACCGAAATTTTGTAGAACATAGATCTAAGGAATTGGGTATTGAAAATAAGATTTCAGTTTTTAGAGACTTAGAAAGCACATCTAATGTGATTTTTGATTCTCTTGTTTGCTTGGATGTCCTTGAACATCTTCCAGATCCAGCAAAACAATTAAAAATATTTTTAGAAAAGCTTTCACCTAAAGGAATAGCTTTAATGAATTGGTATTTTTATAAAGGAAAGAATGGAGAATATCCTTTTCATTTCGATGATCCTTGCCTAATTGAGAATTTCTTTTCTACATTACAATTAAACTACTTAGAGGTTTTTCATCCTTTTTTAATTACTACACGAGCTTACAAACCGTTAAAAAAATAAACTAAATTACCTTCGCAGTTGAGATATTAATTCTTTTTCTATTTTTTAAGCCTCTACGAATACTTTCAAATTGAACTGAACCATCAGTTAGAGCGAAAAGAGTATCGTCTTTGCCTCTACCCACATTGATTCCTGGGAGGATAGAGGTGCCTCTTTGGCGAATAAGAATAGATCCAGCAGTTACTTTCTCACCACCATAAGCTTTAACACCAAGCCTTTTGGAATTTGAATCTCTTCCGTTCCTAGTTGATCCGGTACCTTTCTTATGAGCCATGCTTTATGTTGTTTTTTGATTTTATTTATTTAGATTCTACTTTATTAGCAGTGCTTTTGGCATCTTTTGTTTCTTTAGATTTTTTGGGTTTTGATCCAACTGATATGGATTGAACTAGAACCCTTGTTAGTTCTTGACGATGTCCATTTTTTCTTCTTGTCTTTTTCTTTGGTCTCATTTTATAGACTATTATTTTAGGTCCTCTTCTATGCTCTAATATTTTAATTTCTACTTTTGCATCTTTTACATAAGGTTTTCCAAGTTTCAAATCTTTGCCATCGTTAAGAAGAAGAACCTTTTCAATATTTAAAACATCATTAACATCTGCATGGCATCTGTCTAAATCGTAATAACGGTTGGGTTGAAGCCAAAATTGTTTTCCTGAGGCTTCGACTATCGCATAAGTTTTATCTTGTTGAGTTTCCTTTTTAGGAGATGATTTTTTTTCAGCCATGATTTTTGGTGACACGTTAAGGCTCGAAATAAGTAAAAAGGAATTTCCTTTCTTTTAATCGATTAAGCCTTAATCGTAATCGAAAAATAAACTAACATTTTCGCTTTTTATCGGTTATTTAGTCAAGATTTAAAAAGAACAAATTTTCTGTAGATCTTTTGGAGGTTTTAAATGAATGTAAGAAAAACATATATTCTTAAGCTTTATGTGGCTGGGAATACACCAAACTCTATGAGGGCTTTGAACACATTGAGAGAAATCTTAGAAAGTGAATTCAAAGGCGTCTATGCTCTTAAAGTTATAGATGTTCTAAAAAGTCCTCAACTAGCCGAAGAAGATAAAATACTTGCTACTCCAACTTTATCTAAGATTTTACCTCCACCGGTTAGAAGAATAATTGGTGATCTATCAGATAGAGAAAAGGTTCTAATTGGCTTGGACCTTTTATATGACGAACTATCAGATCAAGAAATGTTTTATTCTTCAGACAAATAATTAAATTATTTAAACATGAAGTAAATGAATTCTTAAGCCCACCCTATAAACAACCTGTTTTTGGAAATTGTTGATTATGTTTTGTACACGAGAGCTTTTAGTGTTCTTCAATAAAAAAATTTGACAAAAATGCATGTTCAAAAACTCCCTACTGGAATTGAGGGCTTTGATGATATTTGTCATGGTGGATTGCCTAATGCACGAAGTACTTTAGTTAGCGGAACATCAGGGACTGGTAAAACAGTTTTTTCTCTGCAATATCTTCATCATGGAATATGTAATTTTGATGAGCCTGGGATTCTTGTTACTTTTGAAGAATCGCCTTTAGATATTATTCGAAACGCTGCAAGCTTTGGTTGGGATTTACAAGAATTAATTGACCAAAATAAACTCTTTATTTTAGATGCTTCTCCAGACCCAGATGGACAAGATGTTGCTGGAAGTTTTGACTTATCAGGATTGATTGAAAGGATCAGTTATGCAATTAGAAAGTTCAAAGCTAAGAGGGTAGCTATTGATTCAATGACAGCTGTTTTCCAACAATATGATGCTATTTATGTAGTTAGAAGAGAGATTTTTAGACTAATAGCAAGACTTAAAGAAATAGGCGTGACCACTGTTATGACGACTGAAAGAATAGATGAATATGGTCCAATTGCTAGATATGGAGTTGAAGAATTCGTTTCTGATAATGTAGTTATTTTGAGAAATGTTTTAGAGTCAGAGAAGAGGAGAAGAACTGTAGAGATTTTGAAATTAAGAGGAACTACCCATATGAAAGGTGAATTTCCTTTCACAATGGGACCCCAAGGAATAGTTGCATTTCCCTTAGGTGCTATGAGGTTGACTCAAAGATCATCAAATATTCGTATAAGTTCTGGTGTCCCCGATTTGGATGAAATGTGCGGAGGAGGATATTTTCAAGATTCAATTATTCTTGCAACTGGTGCAACTGGAACTGGAAAAACAATGCTAGTTTCTAAGTTTGTTGAAGATGCTTATATAAATAAAGAAAGAACGATACTTTTTGCATATGAAGAATCAAGAGCACAACTTCTTCGAAATGCAACTAGTTGGGGAATTGATTTTGAAAAAATGGAAGCTGATGGATTATTGAAGATTATTTGTGCTTATCCAGAATCAACAGGGTTGGAAGACCATCTGCAAATTATTAAATCCGAGATTAGCGAATATAAACCTTCAAGAATGGCAATTGATTCTCTATCTGCATTAGCTAGAGGTGTAAGCTTGAATGCATTTAGACAGTTTGTTATTGGAGTAACTGGTTATGCAAAACAAGAAGAAATAGCAGGATTCTTTACTAATACTGCAGAAGAATTCATGGGAAGCCACTCAATTACAGATTCTCATATTTCAACGATAACAGATACTATTTTGCTTTTGCAATATGTAGAAATAAGAGGTGAAATGGCTAGAGCAATAAATGTTTTCAAGATGCGCGGATCTTGGCATGATAAAAGGATTCGTGAATATATCATTACTAATGAAGGGCCTGAGATTAAGGATTCATTTTCAAACTTTGAACAGATTTTTAGTGGAGCCCCTCATCGTATTAATCCTGAGGAGCAAATACCAGGAGTTTTCAAAAGTATTAAACCAAATGAAGAGTGATTCTATTTGATTAAAGTTTTATCATTTTCAAGTTCCCAATTTTTCCTGGCAGATTTTAGTAATAGCTGATCAGCGTCAGAGTCTTCAAGAGGGAGTTCAAACCAAAAAGTTGTTCCAGTATTTGGTTCACTAGCCATTCTTATTTCACTTCCATGTTTATCAACTATGCCTTTAACGATTGAAAGCCCTAGTCCAGTCCCTACTTCAGTGTGAACTGAATCTTCAACTCTATAAAAACGTTCAAATATTCTTTGTTGATCAATTTCTGAAATACCACATCCTGTATCAGATACCTCAACTCTGATTTTTGGTATTGGAGATAATATCTCACAATGTGGAGCTTTATTATCTAAATTAACTGGCGAAGCAACGCAAATATCAGGCCAAGTATAGGCCTTTAAATTTATTGTTCCTCCTGCTTGACTAAATTTAAGTGCATTACCAACAAGATTGTCTAAAACCTGTAGAAGCATATCCCAGTTGCCTAATACAAATGCTAAATTATTTTCAACATTCAGTATTAATTTAACATTTTTATCTTCAGCATTAAGTTTATAGTTTCTAAGAGTTTGTTCCATGGCTTCTTTTATACTTAGTGCTTCTAATTGAATAGTTCTTCCAGATTCTAACTTGGATAAATCAAGAACATCATTGACCAAACGAGTAAGTCTATCGGTCTCTGAATTTGCAACACCCAGAAATTCTTTTTGCTCATCTTTTGTAAGTTGTTCGCCTAGGTCATAAAGAGTTTCAACGTAGCTTTTAATATTAAATAATGGCGTTCTTAATTCATGAGAAACATTGCTGATAAATCTTTTTTGTGCGGCATTTAATTGAACTTCCCTCGTGAGATCTTGAACCGTAACAGCAATACCCTTTATATTCTCTCCTGTAGTGTCTCTAACGGACTTTAAAACTATACGAAGTGTTCTTGGTGGTTCTTCAAGATTGCAACGCAGATCATCGCTGTCTCCGAAGTTATTTAATAGAGAGGTAATAGGTGTTTCAAGTTCTTTCACAAGAGAATCAGGCAGTTGATTCAATAATTTTTGACCTTCAAGATTTCTTCCCTCCCAGCGAAAGAGTCTTCTAGCAGTGGGATTCACTAAAACAATATTTCCTTGTTCGTCAAGAAGAAGCGCACCATCTGCCATGGTGGCGATCAAAGATTGCTGCTTGACTTGGGCAGCTTTTAATTCTTCGATATTTGCAGCGTCATAATCCTCTAATCTGGATGCCATTGCATTAAACCCGGTTAAGAGTTCACCAAGCTCACCACTCATGGGTAGATCTACTCTTGATTTGAAATTACCTCTAGCAATCTCTCTGACTCCATTAACTAATTCCCTAATAGGGCGAGTAATGGTTAGAGCATTAAATACTGCGCCTATAATTACTAAAACCCAAATAGAAATAAATACTGCAACAGTAATCTCTCTAGTTAGTGCGGCTGTAGCAAGAGCTTTTTTATTAGGTGTTACTCCCAGCGCTAAGGTGCCTAAATATTCACCCTTCCAAAGCATGGGAACAAAAACATCTGTTACCTGGCCTTGAGGAGTTGAATGTTGTCTAACTAATGGAAATTGAGGTTGTTTTTTTAATTCACTTGGTAGTTGTAGTTTTCTGGTTAGTTGTAAGGCACCTTCAGCCTCAGATTCTGAAGTTGTTGCACTTACTGGAATACCCAATTTTACAAAGCCATCTGGGTCAGTAAAGAAAATGTATCTTAAATTCCTGCTTGAGCGCCAAAACTTTTCTGCTACGTTGAAAAGCTCCCTTGTCTGTTCCTTTGCTACTAATTCTGTAACGTTTCCTGATAATAATAACCCTAAATCTCTGGCATATCTTGTATCATTCATCCCAGCATCTTTTTGTATACTACTTAAAGCAAAAAATGTAATAAGTGTCATTATAAAGCTAACTACTAGAGTACCAAATGCAAGTAATTTCGATCTTAAATTAAATCTTGACCACCATAACTTTATTTTTTCCAATATACTTATACCAACTTTTAATTGATCATCTTTTATTTTTGAAAGAGTATTATCTTTGTTTAAATTTGAATTATTCATTGAGATTTAGAGAATTATATATTTCTAACTTGGTAACCTATATCTTTTCGAAAATGCATACCATCAAAACTGATCCCTTTTAAGTTAGAGTAGGCTAATTCGAATGCTTTGTCGAAGTTTTCGCTTTGAGCGACTATTGAAAGAACTCTTCCACCTGAGGTGATTATATTTCCAAATTCGTCAATTGTGGTTCCAGCATGAAAAACTTGGAGCGAAGAATTTGATTCAACCCTCATATCAATTTTGTTACCTTTTTGAGGCTTGTCAGGGTATCCCTTGGAGGCGGCAACTACACAAGCACTACATTGAGAATTGAATGTAAGTTTTGGTGCATTTTCAATCTGTCCTCGAGCACAAGCAAAAAGAACAGAGGCAAATTCCTCTCCCATCAATGGCATTAAAGCTTGACATTCTGGATCACCAAAACGGCAATTAAATTCAATAACTTTTGGCCCAGATGATGTAAGCATTAAGCCTGCATAAATGACTCCGATATATTTGATTTTCTTTTTTTTAAGACCTTTTAAAGTTGGAATAAGAACTAGCTCAGTTAAGTCTTTAAGATCTTGTTCATTAATTAAAAGTGCGGGTGCATAAGCTCCCATTCCGCCTGTGTTTGGACCATTGTCTCCATCAAGGAGTCTTTTGTGATCCTGTGCAGGAGGAAGAACAATTAATTTTTCTCCATCACAAAGAGCAAAGATAGAAACTTCGGGCCCTTCAATTTTTTCTTCGAGGACAACTTTATTTGCTGCAGAGCCAAACTTTCCAGAAAATATGTTCTCAATTGCATCTTTAGATTGCGCAATGGTGTCACAAACAGTGACACCTTTACCTGCAGCAAGACCATCTGCCTTGATAACAAGAGGTTGGTTGAACTTTTTAAGAATTTCTAGTGCTTCCTCTTTAGATTCTGTAGACCAATACTTGGCTGTAGGGATATTGTTTTCTATCATCAAAGCTTTAGACCACTCTTTACTTGCCTCTAGTTGAGCACCATCTTTGCCTGGACCAAAAACTGTTAATCCTGCTTCACGCATTTTATTTGCCCAGCCCTGGGCTAAAGGCACCTCAGGACCAATGATGACTAAATGAATTTCAAGTCGATGACATTCATTAATGATTGTCTTTTCATCTTCGGCTTTAGGTTTTAGACGAAAACATTTTTCAAAGTTGGCGGTTCCAGCGTTGCCAGGGCAAACATAAATTTGTTCAATGGATTGATTCTTTGATAATGCCCAAGCAATGGAGTTTTCTCTTCCTCCACTTCCAACTATTAAGATTCTTTTTAATTCTTCAGTCTTTTGATTCTTTTTCATTGTTTTCTCTTGCTTGAATGAAAAAATAGTTTTAGTGGATTTTTAATTAGCTTTTGATTATTAGTTAATACATTTTCTGAAGTGGAGTTTTTAAGTTATTTTGAGTTTAAGGTTTTAAAGGATTTGTTTTGACTGAGGTGATTTTTTTAGCATTGACTATTTATAATAATTAAATATCAGGGGTATTAATGAATTATATCCAAGGATCACTAATTTATGAAGGCAAGGCAAAACGAGTTTTTGCTTGTGAAGATCCAAATAGGGTTTTAATAGAGTTCAAAAATGATGCTACAGCTTTTAATGCGAAAAAACGATCAGAGATAGAGGGTAAAGGACGCTTGAATTGCAAGATTTCTGCTGCCCTTTTTAAATTGCTTGAATTGAAGGGAATTCCCACGCACTTTTTAGAACTTCATTCAGAAACATTTATGATTGCTTATAAAATTAATGTAATCCCTTTGGAAGTTGTTATTCGCAATATTGCTACAGGTTCATTATGTAGAGAGACACCAATCAAACAAGGAACAATATTAAACCCTCCACTCCTTGATTATTATTATAAAGATGATGAATTAGGAGATCCTATACTTACAGAAAAAAGATTGAAGTTACTTGATTTGATTAGTTCTTCTCAAATTGAAGAAGTAGAGAGAATTACTAAAAGTGTAAACAAAATTTTAACAGAATATTTTGATTCCATTGATTTGATTTTGGTTGACTTTAAATTAGAGTTTGGCATGAATTCACTGGGTAAACTTGTGATAGCTGATGAAATAAGTCCTGATAATTGTAGGTTTTGGGATAAAACAAATTCTGATCCGAAAGGACGGATCCTTGACAAAGACCGCTTTCGGCAAGATCTTGGAGGAGTGATAGATGCTTATGAGGAGATTTTGAAACGTATAGAAAAAGATTCCTCTAAAGCCACTTAAGCAACTTATTCTTGGCCAAGAATTCCTTCATTTAATTGAATTTTTTTGAAATTTATGATCAAAAGACACGCCAACTCTAATAAGAAATTAATAGGCAAAAGTGCATATGCTATTGCTTTTGTAGTTCCTTTTTTGAGTCTTTTTGGAGAAACTAAAGCCTCTAAAATAATCTCAGTTGGAAATAAACTCTCTGTTGAAAACAAACAGACTGATAGTTTTCAATTTACTCACCAATCGAATCATAATAAATTTAATTTGAATTCTGTTGATTTTTTGATTTCTGATGGGGCAAATCAAAAAGATAAAAATACTATTCCTGAGCAAGAAAGGGTATTGATTTCAGAGATCATTATTGAGGGGCTTGACGATCATCCTGACAAAGAGCGTTTGGAAGTTGTGGCTTATGATGTGATGTTAATTAGACCTGGTAGTAAAGTTACAAGTGAAGAAGTTAAGAAAGATTTAGATCGAATTTATTCCACTGGTTGGTTCTCTGGCGCAAAAATTGAATCTTCACAGAGTGCCCTAGGAGTTAAGCTTTTGATTAGAGTTGAACCTAATCCGATACTAAATAACATAATTATACTTCCGCTTGAAAGAAAACTATCAAATACAAAATTAAATGAGATTTTTAAGAATGATTTTGGAGAAACTTTAAATCTTAATACTCTAAAAGTAAGGATTAAAGAAATTAAGAATTGGTATAGTAGTAATGGATACTCATTAGCAAGGATATCTGGCCCAAGTCGTGTAACTAAAGAAGGAAGAGTTGAACTTAATATTCAAGAAGGATATATTGCTGGGATTGAGATTAATTTTATAGATGAAGATGGAAATACAGAAGATGAAAAAGGCAGGTTAATAAAAGGAAAAACAAAGAGATGGGTAATTGAAAGAGAATTAATAACTAAAGTTGGAGATATGTTTAATAGAAATAAATTAGAATCAGATATAAAAAGATTATACTCAACTTCACTTTTTAATGATGTAAAAGTAACTCTTAAACCAGTAAGTACGGAACCTGGAAAGATCATTATTTCACTAGGAATAACAGAGCAAAGGACAGGATCTTTGACTGGAGGCCTTGGTTATAGCGGGGGTCAAGGTGTCTTTGGACAGATCGGCTTGCAAGAATCCAATCTTATTGGAAGATCATGGTCTTCCAATATGAATTTGACTTATGGAGAATATGGAGCACTCTTAAATCTTTCTCTATATGATCCTTGGATTAAAAATGATAAACATAGAACATCTTTAAGAACTTCGTTATATTTAAGTAGAGAAGTGCCTCAAGAATTTAGAAGTCAAGAGGGAGGAAGTATTCGAGGAGTTACAGATAGATATGAAGCACCAAATAAATCGATAAGTTACGATATTAATCAAGCCCATAATTTAGACTTAAATAATAACAATACTTTAATTAAAACAGGACCATTTGATAATCTCTATTCTGCTAAGTTGTCTGCACCACAGTTTAGCTGGTTTGATTATGAGGGTGACTCTATTGTTTTAGAAAGAACAGGAGGAGGCTTTTCTTTCGCAAGACCTTTAAATGGTGGTCAGCCTCTCAAAAAGGTTCCATGGAGTGTACTTATTGGTGCTAATTTTCAGAAAGTTAAGCCAATAGATTACGCAGGAGATAAAAGACCTTACGGCGTAGGATCAACAAATTTTAAAGATGGTAAAGTTCCTGAGAATGAAGTTATTTGTGTTGCATATAATTGCTCTAAAGAAAATACATTAGTTAGTTTTAAAAGTGCCATTACATACAACAACTTAGATAATGCAAGGAATCCAACTTCTGGAGATTATTTAAATATTGGCTCAGAACAATTTATTAGTTTAGGTAATAATTCACCTACATTTAATAGAGCTAGGGTTAACTATTCTCGTTTTTACCCTGTTAATTGGTTGAAGTTTCATAAGGGTTGTCGTCCCAAGCCTGGTGAAAAATCAGATTGTCCACAATCGGTAGGTTTTCAAGCAAAGATAGGAACTATTATTGGTGATCTTCCTCCTTATGAAGCATTTTGCTTGGGAGGAACCAGCTCTGTTAGAGGTTGGAACTCTTGTGATTTAGGTGTCGCAAGAAATTATGGAGAAGCAACAGCAGAATACAGATTTCCTCTGTGGCGAATAGTTTCTGGAGCACTTTTTGTTGACGCAGGATCTGATTTTGGTTCCCAATCAAATGTCCCAGGGAAGCCAGGAAAAATTCTTGAAAAACCAGGATCTGGTTTTTCTGTTGGACCTGGAGCCGTTATTAATACACCTGTTGGCCCAATTCGGATAGAGGCAGCGACTCAAGATTTCAGTGGCAATTGGCGATATAACATTGGTATTGGTTGGAAATTCTAGTGTTCTCATTCCCCAAGGATTACGAACAAGGCTGGATGCTTAAAAATGAAATTAAAAAAGATGGTATTGGATTACATACAGGCCTTCAATCCACAGTAATTATTAAGCCAACAGAATTAGAAGGATTTCATATTTCTTTTTCAGAGGAACCTAATAAAGTTATTCCTTTAGATATTGCTCAAGTAAGGAATACTCCTTTATGTACAACACTTGATCTGAATGGGAAACAAGTATCTACGGTTGAACACTTGTTAGCTTCATTAGTTGGAGCAGGTTTAACTCATGTAAATATAGAAATAAAGGGGAATGAGGTTCCATTGCTTGATGGTTCTGCGATTGGCTGGATTGAGGAAATTAAAAAGGTAGGAATGATTAATTCCATTACATCTCCTAGACCGAGGCTAGAAATCAAATCTCCAATTTTTGTTAATCAAGGAGAAAGTGTGATTTTTGCAATACCATCAGAAAAATTGAAATTAATAGGTTTAATTGATTTCCCATATAAGGCAATTGGACAGCAAATGTTTTCTATTGAGCTGTCTCCAAATAATTTTGTTAAAGAAATTGCACCTGCAAGAACTTTTGGCTTTCTTGATCAGCTAGAAGAATTAAAGAAAGCTGGTCTGATTAAAGGAGGAGCTCTTGAAAATGCGTTGGTTTGTGATGGTGAATCTTGGGTGAATCCACCTTTGAGATTTGCAAACGAACCAGTTCGTCATAAATTGCTTGACTTGATTGGAGATTTAGCTTTTGTTGGATTACCGAAAGCACAAATTTTTGTTTATAAAGGGTCCCACTCTCTTCATGCTGAATTTGCAGCTTCTCTTCAAAAGGTATTAACTTAATTAAATCTTATTTTGACTGACATTTCTCCTTCCCAATCTCTTGTTTTAAATAGCGAGCAAATAATGGGGCTATTGCCACATAGATATCCTTTTGCTCTTGTTGACAGATTGATAGAACATGACCTTGGCAAGAAAGCAGTGGCAATTAAGAATGTCACTTTGAACGAGCCTCAATTTCAAGGGCATTTCCCTGACAGACCTTTAATGCCAGGAGTTTTAATAGTAGAAGCAATGGCTCAAGTAGGTGGTTTGATTGTTTCTCAAATGCCTGATTTGCCAAAAGGACTTTTTGTTTTCGCCGGAATTGATTCAGTTCGGTTTAGGCGTCCAGTGGTCCCAGGAGATCAATTATTAATATCTTGTGAATTGATAAGTATCAAAAGGAAGAGATTTGGGAAGGTTAGGGGAGAAGCAAAAGTGGATGATAGGTTGGTTTGCTCTGGAGATTTGATGTTCTCTCTTGTGGATTGAAGCGATGAGTGAACTTGAATATTCTGAAAGCCTAATCGGAGATGACAAAGTTAGTATTCATACCTTTGCAGATGTCTCTCCAAAGGCTGAACTGGGGAAAGGTGTATATGTAGGTTCAGGGGCCGTAATTGGTCCAAATGTAATTATTGGTTCAAACACTTGGATAGGACCGAATGTAATTATCGATGGGAAAGTGAAAATAGGATCAAATAATAAGATTTTCCCAGGATCATGTATTGGATTAGAACCTCAAGATTTGAAGTATAAAGGTGATTCTACTTATGTTTTAATTGGAGATAATAACACTTTTAGAGAATGTGTAACAATCAATAAGGCTACGTTTGAAGGGGAAAAAACGTCAGTTGGGAATCAAAATTTGTTAATGGCATATTCACATTTAGGACATAATTGTGAGATTGGAAACAATGTAGTCATAGCTAATAGCGTACAGGTTGCAGGTCACGTTCTTGTTGAAGATCGAGCTGTTATTGGAGGTTGTTTGGGGATACATCAATTTGTTCATATAGGTTATTTAGCTATGGTCGGAGGCATGACAAGAGTTGATAGAGATGTTCCTCCATATTGCTTGGCAGAAGGTCATCCTGGAAGGATAAGAGGACTAAATAAAGTTGGAATTAAAAGGAAAAGCATAGCTAAAGAAAATAAAGAAGAATATCTACAATTAAAACGAGTTTGGAACTTATTATTCAAATCGGAATATGTAATTTCTGATGGCTTAAAAATTGCAAGACAAGAAGATTTATTCCAATCTTCTGAAAGGTTATGCGGGTTTATAGAACTTTCTATTGGTAAAGGTAGAAGAGGTCCAATGCCTTCTTTAATTTCTACTAATAAATAATGAAGTTGTTAATCAGTACTGGTGAGGTCTCTGGAGACTTGCAGGGAAGTTTATTAATAAGGGCTTTAAAGACTAATGCAGAAAAAAGGAAAATTGATTTAGAGATAATTGCTTTAGGTGGCGAAAGAATGAGAGAAGCTGGTGCAAAATTAATATCTAATACTTCTTCAATAGGTGCAATAGGTTTTTTAGAAGCTCTTCCTTACGTTCTGCCAACTTTAAATGCACAATCAAAAATTGACAGTTACTTAAGCTTATCTCCTCCTGATGCTGTTGTTTTAATTGACTATATGGGTCCAAATATTCGACTAGGGTTAAAAGTGAAAAAAAAGTTTCCTAATATTCCAATAATTTATTATATTGCGCCTCAGGAATGGGCATGGCGATTAGGTGATTCTGGTACAACCGATTTGATTAGTTTTACAAATAAAATATTAGCTATATTTGAAGAGGAAGCTAATTTTTATTCAAATAAAGGAGGAAATGTAAATTTTGTGGGTCACCCAATGTTGGATTTCTATAGAGATATTCCTACTAGAGAAGAATCATTTAGAAAAATAGGATTAACTTCTGATAAGAAACTTCTTCTTATCATTCCTGCTTCACGAAAGCAAGAGCTTAAATATATTTTGCCCACATTACTTAAAGCGGCAAAACTGCTTCAAAAAAGGGATCCTTCAATTACTGTCCTAATACCATCCGGTTTAAAAGAATTTGATGAAATTTTAAATAATTCATTAAATGAATATGGTGTTTCAGGAAGAATCATTTTGTCGAATGAAGTTGATGATATTAAGCCATTTTTATTTTCTGCTGCTCATCTCGCTTTAGCTAAGTCTGGAACGATAAATATGGAATTAGCTCTAAACTCAGTTCCGCAGATTGTTGGGTATAAAGTAAGTAGAATTACTGCTTTTTTCGCAAGATATTTATTGCGATTTAATGTGAAATATATTTCACCAGTTAATCTGCTTTTAAATAAAATGTTAATACCAGAGTTTATACAAGAGGATTTTAAAGCCGAAAAAATTTTTAATGCAGCATTACAAATTATTGAAGATAGCTCGACAAAAGAAGAAATAATTCTTGGTTATAAAAGATTGAAAGATAAATTAGGAAAACCAGGAGTTACAGATAGAGCATCAAAGGATATTCTGGACTTATTAATTCAATGATTACTATGAATAAGATCTTAAGAAGACTCTTATTAACTTGCATGCTTTTGCAACTATTAATATTTTTCCCTTTACAAGTATTTGCTGAATCAGAAGAGGCTATTTTCGCAGGAGGTTGCTTTTGGTGTTTAGAGCATGATCTAGAAAAACTTGATGGAGTCATTTTTGCGGAAAGTGGATACTCCGGGGGCGATCTGCCCAATCCCACATATGAAAATCATAATGGGCATAAAGAGGTTGTGAAAGTTAGTTTTGATCCTGATATTATTAGCTATAAAGATTTACTTAACAAATATTGGATTAATATTGATCCTTTTGATAATCAGGGACAATTTTGTGATAGGGGTGATTCATATAAACCTGTTATTTTTACATCTAATAAAGAACAAGAGAGTGATGCAAAAGAGATTCAAAAGAATATATCTGCTGCATTAAATATACCCGCGGACCAACTAAAAGTTGATATTGTGGATTCAAAGATCTTTTGGTCTGCAGAGAATTATCATCAGGATTTTGCAGTTAAAAATCCTCTTAAATATAACTTTTATAGAAAGAGTTGCGGTAGAGATAATAGACTTAAAAAGCTTTGGGGTGAATATAAATTTTAGCTTATTACTTATTCTTAAGATCTACAAGTATATATATTTTTAGACCTTTAGATCATACGTGAATAGACTAATTGTTGTTGAGACTCAATTCTTTTATCCAGTTAACTAACGTTCTAACTCCATAACCAGTTGCACCTTTGGGAGTTATATCTCTATCTTTTTCAGTCCAACATGTACCTGCTATGTCAATGTGAGCCCATGGAATGCTTGAGTTCACAAATTCTTTTAGAAACAAGGCAGCAGTAATTGACCCCCCTGGCCTAGGCCCCGTGTTTTGCAAGTCAGCAATGGATGATTTAATCCCAGATTTATATGAATCTTGCATAGGCATTCTCCAAATACCCTCTCCAGCTTTACCCGCAGCTTTAGTTAATTGCTCAGAGAGCTGATCATTGTCAGTCCATAATCCTGCTATTTCGTCTCCTAATGCAATTACGCAAGCCCCAGTAAGAGTAGCGAGGTCCACAATGGCGTCTGGCTTGAGTTTGCATGCATAAACCAAAGCATCAGCTAAAGTTAATCTTCCCTCTGCATCGGTATTGTTTACTTCAATGGTTTTTCCATTCGAGGCTTTGATGATATCTCCAGGATGCAATGCAGAACCATTAATCATGTTTTCGCAAGCAGCAATAATAAAATGAACTTCGGTGTTATTTGGTTTTAGTTCTGCGATTGCTCTTGCTGTTCCAAGAACTGAAGCACTTCCTCCCATGTCGTACTTCATCTTTTCAATTTGAGAAGCTCCTACTTTTAAGTTGTATCCGCCAGAGTCAAAAGTTAAGCCTTTACCAATTAATACGATTTTTTTTGCTGAGGTTTCCGGAGTATATTTTAAGTGTATGAAATTAGGCTCTAGATCTGATCCTTTGGCAACTGCTAGATAAGCTCCCATTCCTTGATTTTCGCACTCTTTTTTGTCAAGAATTTTTAAATCTAAATTATATTCACTCGCTAATTTTTCAGCCTCTTTAGCCATTTGATATGGAGTAAGTACATTTGGCGGGGCTGAAACAAGTTCTCTGGCAAATTTAACTCCTTCGCAAATCGGATTTATTTCAGCTAGTGCTAATTCAGTTGCTTTGCCATCTAAACCTATCAATTCAACTTCATCAATTGGAGTAGGAACTTTTGATTCTGATTTGAATCTAAGATCTTTTATAGATGCCAATCGAGCTGCTTCGCCAACTGCACATGCAGCTGATGAAGGGTTAAAAGCATCCCAAGGGAAAAATATTCCTAATTTTTTTTTATAACCTAAAACTTGTCGAGCACCAATAGAAGCTGCTTTTCGTAGATCATCAATACGAAGATTTTCGGCTTTGCCTAATCCTACAAAAATTAACTTTTTTATTTTGCCTTCTATGAGTTCAATTGATAATGTCTGACTTTTTTTGCCTTCGAACTTTGAATCATTAAACCTTTGGCTTAAATAAGTATCTTTTATTATTCCCTTAAATAAATTTATTTGGCTTTCGATTGTTCCTTCCAAAATCCCAGCAATAAGAACTGATCCTGACCATTCGTTAATTTCTTTGGAGACTGCTGAAATTTTCATTTAATTTTTATACTTGTATTTATGATAACAACTTTTTACTAGTGGATTTGAGAAGTAAATGGTGTTGACCATATTTCCCTTGTCTCTTTATTAAATGGTGGAAGCCAAGCTTGTATAAGTTTTTGTTCTAATTTTCTTCTCTCCTTGGTTTTAATTGGAACATCAAGCCAAAAACGAATATTTAACTTGGTTGATATATTTGCTTTTTGTAGAGAATCAGAATAACTTGAAAGGTAATTTTTACAGTCATGCTCTCCTTTCCACCTCTTTTCTGCGGAAATTGTTTCTCCAATATATAAAATTATATTTTCATCAGAATCAATAATTTTATCCATTACAAAATAAATTGCAGGCCCCTCATGAATTGCTTTGGGCCACCTCCAAAAACTTAAAGGTAAAGGAGTAAGCTTTATTGGGTTGAAAAATTCGTTTGATTCTTTTGAAATAGAGTCAAAAAGTGAAGATTGTTTTACATCTTTATAGCCATATTTAAAAATTTGAGATTGATGATTAATGATTTGTTTTTGCCATTTCCTAATTATTTTATTGTTGATATAGATATCTTGAATAGGATCTTTTGCTAAAAAATTTACATCATCATTGTTAAATAAATTATTCTGCCGGTCGAAGTTTTTCATTTTAAAAGGTTAAAATAAATGATAATGTTTAATTAATATTTGCATAATTCTATGATCAAGATTTTATATTATTTTGATTTTGAATAGTTTTAGCTTAGCTTGTCAAGATCAAATAAAACTGTTTTTCTTCTTTAATAAGTTTTTATGTAACTTGAGTAAGGATTATATTTTTTCGATGGTGTGGCTATTTACACTCCATAAACAAATGTTTTTGGGTGGAAATGGTCTAAGCTTAACAAAGAATTCAATGATACAGTTAATGTAGTCTATGAATTCAAAATCGACCAATTGATCTATCAACTTGGGTTAAGGATATGAGTTTTTTTGAGTCCGAAATTGTTCAGGAAGAGGCAAAAAAGCTTTTCACTGATTATCAGAATCTTATGCAATTAGGCTCTGATTATGGGAAATTTGATAGAGAAGGGAAAGTAATGTTTATTGATACTATGGAGAAGTTAATGGAGAGATATAAAGTTTTTATGAAGCGATTTGAACTTTCCGAAGATTTTCAAGCAAAAATGACAGTAGAACAGTTAAAGACTCAACTGAGTCAATTCGGGATTACTCCTGATCAAATGTTTGATCAGATGAATAAAACGTTGGTGAGAATGAAATCAGAATTGGATAAATGATTGAAAACCTATTTAATTTTGAGACTATGTTAGATAAATTCAATGAATTACCCGATTGGATCTCTAGAGGTTTAGATGATCTTTTCCCTTATGATAATTCGGGAGATTCAGATCAAAGCTTTCTAAAAAGATTAGAACTTTCATCTACAGAAAAAAAGCCTTTACGTGTAAAACTTGGAATTGATCCGACAGGAACTGATATTCATATAGGTCATAGTATTCTTTTTAGAAAATTAAGAGCTTTCCAAGATGCTGGACATACAGCCGTACTTATAATCGGAGATTTTACAGCAAGAATAGGTGACCCAACTGGAAAAAGTAAAACTAGAATTCAGCTTTCAAAAGAAGAGGTTGAATCAAATGCATTGAATTATCTTGAACAATTAGGTTTAGGAAAAGAACCCAAAGATTCATTACTTGATTTCTCAACTCCTAGTCGCTTAGAAATCAGAAGAAATAGTGAGTGGCTTGAAAATCTTAATTTGTCAAAAGTTATAGAACTTTTGTCTAATTCAACAGTTGGTCAAATGTTGGCAAAGGAAGATTTTAGTAATCGATATAAATCTGGTACGCCTATATCTCTTCATGAATTTCTCTATCCACTTCTTCAAGGATATGATTCAGTTGCAATCAATTCTGATTTAGAACTTGGAGGTACAGATCAAAAATTCAATATTGCTATGGGTCGAGATATGCAAAGAGCTTTTGCGCAGAAGCCTCAATTTGGCATGCTATTACCTATTTTAGTTGGGTTAGATGGAACACAAAAAATGAGTAAAAGCTTAGACAATATTGTAGGAATAAATGAAGATTCATTATCTATGTATTCTAAATTAGAAAAGGTTCCAGATAATTTAGTTTTTAGTTATTTAAATTTGTTAACTAATGAAAACTTAAAAGATTTAAGTTCAAATCCAAGAGAGGTTCAAAAATTTATGGCTTTAAAAATAACATCTAATTTTAAGGGGATTGAAGCCGCAAAAAAAGCCCAATTTAATTCTGAAAAATTAGTTTTAGGTACTCAAGATTCTCTTGAGGAAATACCAGAATCCTCAATTTCTAATGTAAATTTTCCAGCTAAAGTATTTTATATATTGAGCAAGATGGAAATGTGTTCCAGTAGCAGTGAAGCAAGACGACAAATTCTTGGAGGAGGAGTAAGAATTGATGGGGAAAAAATTATGGATCCTAATTTAGAGTTTTATAGTCCAGATGATCTCATAGGAAAAATATTGCAAGTAGGAAAGAAAAAATTTCTACGAGTTTCAAATTAATTGATTGTTATGAAAAAGATTGATAATCCAAGTGAAAAAATAATTATTGCCTTAGATGGTATGGATAAGAATAATGTTTTCAAACTATTGGAAAAAATACCTGAAATTATCTGGGTTAAAGTTGGTCTTGAGTTGTTTGTTAGTGAAGGCCCAGATGTATTGTCAATATTAAGGGATAAGGGGAAAAAAATATTTTTAGATCTTAAATTTCATGATATCCCTACTACAGTTGCCAGAGCATGTTTCGCAGCATCACAAACTGGTGCTGAATTTATTTCTTTACATACTTGTGCAGGTACAAAGGCTCTAAAGATGGCAAATGAAGCTGCACATGAAGGAGCCGCTCAAGTTAATTTAAAGCCGCCAAAACTTTTGGGGATTACAATTTTGACAAGTTGGACTTGCGAAAGTTTTGCTAGTGATCTATTGATTAAACAATCAATAGATCAACGTGTTAAGCACCTTGGAGAGATTGCGTCGAAGTCTGGTTTAGGAGGATGTGTTTGTAGCCCTAGAGAGGTTCAATTCCTTCGTGATATTCATCCTCAGACTTTTGAATTGGTAACTCCTGGTATACGGTCATTAGGTTCAGATGTTAACGATCAATCCAGGGTTTCTGATGCATCCGAAGCTCTTAAGATGGGGGCATCTCGGTTAGTTATTGGAAGAGCAATTACCCAATCAAATGATCCTGCTTATATGTTCAAAAGCTTTTGTGATAAAGTTGTTATTTAATTTCTTAGTGCTTACCAATTCTTGGCTCTTTGCCTTTAATTAGTCTAACTATATTCTCTCTATGTCTCCAAATTACTAAAGCCATAGCTAATAGCGAAATTACTAAAAATGGTAAAGAAATATTTGAAGTTTTAAAGCTTAAAAACATTATTATAGGTAGGGCTAATGCTGCACTTAGGCTTGCAAGTGATACTATCCTAAATAATGAAATCATTAGGATAAAGATAGCTAGTGTGGCAAGTCCAACTTGCCATGAAAGGCCAAGGAATACTCCCAACCCTGTTGCTACCGCTTTGCCACCTTTCCAATTAAGCCATACAGGCCAAATGTGGCCTATTAAAGTTGATAGGCCTATAGCTACTTGCCATGAATCATTTAGTAGGAAATATTTTGCTACTAAAATAGATAGAGTTCCTTTGAAAACATCTAGTAGAAATACTGTAATTGCTGCGCGCTTTCCAATATGTCTTAATACATTTGTTGCTCCTGTAGACCCAGAACCTAATGAACGAATATCAATTCCTTTAGAAATTTTTCCAGCTAAATAACCACTAGGAAAAGATCCAAATAAATATCCTAAAAATAAAATTAATAGATTCAAAATAATTTCAATAGGAATTTTTATATTAATCCATCTTCCTCGTAAATCTCATCGGGACTGCCTGCAAAAGCCAGCCAAATAGGAAACTGAAGAATTGGAATTTCTACATTAATTTCAGCCGCATCAATAATTATAAAAGGCAACTCCCCTCTTTCTTCAAGTCGATCTGCTCTTTCAATTAGTCCATCGGATCTCTCGAAAAGGACTATCCCGCTATTTGGTCCAAAATCCTCACGGTTAAGTCCTAATGAATCTTGGAGACATCTCCTCCATTCTCCAAGTCTCTCTGGTTGACTCGCTAAAACCAAAGTCTGAAATTGTTCTCCGTACAACTCACCTAATATTGCAATAATCCCTGCTGCAACTAAAGCATTCTTTGATCTGCTTCCTCTACTTGGTTGAGCACCTCTTCCCCCCATGCTGAAGAACCAATCTTCAAGCATTTCAATGTCAATGGATTCAAGACTCCTTCTAAGTTTCCAGGGCTCTGCATAGAAATCGGGTTGTTCTAGAAATTGACTAAAGCATCTTTTTATTAAACTCTCGTCAGGTTTGAAAGTATCTGAAACAGCAGGGAGAACTTCTGGCTCTTTAGAAGGCTCAGCTTTTTTGTTTTCATCAAGTGGTGATGGCTTTACTATTACTGGTGGTACAACAAGTTCTAGTTGTTCTGCTGACTGAGCCAGGTCTTGTAAGGCACCAGTTAAATATTCCTGAAAACCTTTAACTTTCCTAGCTATTGCATCAGATTGACCTGTAAATGAACTTTTAAGTTCAGTATCAATTTGTTCTTTCTTTTTAGAAAGTTCTTTTAATTCTTTTTCTAATTGCTCGCGTGAAAGCTGAAGATCTTTAAGAGCAAGGTCAATGAAAGACTTTGTCTGTGAGCTAGAGATTTTTTGATTGTTTTCAGGACTAAGGACAGTTTGTGATTTGGGTTGATTTTTAAGAGGCTTTTGGTCTGTATTTTTCAATGAAGAAGAATTTCCCACAGAAATATTCTGTTCTAAATTTTGTTTTTCTCTAGATAGATTTGCTTCGGATTCCATATTTCAAAACTTCAATTAAGTTTTAGATTTTGATGAGTCTACTTCTTTTTGTATTTCTAAATCCTTGACCCTTAACCTTAGCTGTTCTTTTAATGAGTTGACCTCAAAAAGGATAGGCAATAGATGAGGGCTTGCTTCTTCTCTAAAGTAAAGAAAACCTGGCAATTCAGGTAATACAATTTTCCATGCGATCCAGTTTTTAAAAGGAAATCTTCTTAATTCATTCCCAAGCTGCATAACAATTAAATTATCCTTAGTAAATTTTAGTTTTAAGGTAAAAGATTGCAGTAATAGGAAAAACCCAAAACTGCTAATTACAATCGTTGGCCAGGGATGAAATGGTGTTATTAAAAATAATAAGCCCACAAATATTATGAAGATGGGTAAACGATAAGAAGGCAATAAAATTACACTATCTTTATCTAGAAGATTTTCAGAAGTCATAGTTTTTAGCCAAAAAGAACTTGGGTGAGCAAAACATCTACTAAAGAAACGGTTATTAGAGTCATTACTACTGCTCCAGTAGTACTTGAACCTACTTCTTTTGGTCCTCCTTTTGTAGTTAATCCCCACCCGCAAGCAATAATTGCGATTAAGAGACCAAACACCAATGCTTTCACAAGCATAAATGGAAGATCAGATGTTATCAGCCATTCTCTTACTGAATTCCAAAAGATGCTTGGTGGAATTTGATAAAGAATAGTGCTGCTAAATTGACCGCTAAATAAAGCTATAGAAAAAAATAGTAAGCATTGAATTGGAGCCATTACAACCATCGCGCATAGCCTTGGAACAACTAGATATTCAACTGGGTCTGTTTGTAGCATCGTAATAGCATCAATTTGCTCAGTAACTTTCATTGTCCCTATTTGAGCAGCATAAGCAGTTGCAACTTTTCCAGTGAGAAGAGTTGCGGTGAGTAAAGGAGCTATCTCTCTTGCCATGCCAATTGCTAAAAGTCCTCCAACTGCAGAACCTAAGCCTTGTTTACTCAATTCTGCGGCGACCTGAATATTGAAAACGGTTCCTGCTGCAATGCCTGTTATTAAAACGATTAGGAAGCTACCTGGCCCTGCTTCCATTAGTTGATCTATTAAATCTGATTTATTGATTTCCCCTTTGGCTATTGATGCAATTGCTTGCCCGCCAATTAACATGCTGCTGAAAAATCTTCTTAGCCAACGAGGTGAGTATCTCATTGACTTACTTTGCTAGAGTTTAAATCTAAACTTCGCCAGGGTTTCATAGTTAATAATCCAGCAATTACTAGAAAAGAAGGTATTAAGCCCATGCATAATCTAATGGTTATAATTGCTGTTAGAGGTTGATCTAAGTCTTCAAAACTTGATAAGCAATTAGTTGATGATTTATATCCTGATAAAGATAAAAGAACTCCCAAAAATTGAACGCTTAAACCAATACCAATTTTCTGAATAAAAACCATCCATGCAGTATATATTCCTGAAGGTTTTTCGGGATCTTGATCAATAGCATCAGGTAGCAAAGACCAAGGAATAAGATATGCTGTTGAAGCACCAAATCCCACTAAAAAGATTATTAATATAAGAATCAGCATCTTTATCCCTTCAATATCGCCAAAAGATAATAAATTATTTATACTCACTCCTTGAGTTATTGGGGGCATAAACATAACTAAAAAGCAAGCTATTATCCATATTTTTCCACCTTTGAATAGGGCTGAAATTCTTCCGTATCTATTTGAGTAAAAGCTCCAAAACTGTAGACCTAATAAAGTACTAATTTGAAATGGTATTGGTATCCATTTTGAAATTTCTATTGGAACAAGAATTACTTGCTCCAGATAAATCAATGAAACGGTTTGCATTAATTGCAGTCCGCACCATAGAAGCAAGTAAAGAGCGATAATTCGTGTGAAAAGTTTATTATTTAAAACTCTTTTTAGTTGCTGATTAAAAGGTTCTGATTGAGAAGTGGGCTTTCTAGCTTTTTTAGCAAATGGTGCTAGTCCCCAGCAAGCAATTAATGTGGTAAAAGTAGCAATAATGCCTGTTACTCTTCCCATTGAAGTATAACCTTCCACTCCTTGAGATAAGAAGCCTGCAGCTACTATTAACCCAGTGGTACCAGCTATAATAGACCCAGTAAATCTTGCAGCATTTAGTCTTGTTCTAATAGCTATACTTTCAGTTAGCTCTGTAGACAATGCGGCAAAAGGTAGATTTACGGCTGAATAGGCTGTCATCAAGAAAATTGCTGCGAATACGTAATAAGTTGTTTTCGCATCTATTCCTCCTGGGGGGACCCACCACATTGCTGCAAGGAATAAACCAAGTGGAACAGCACCTCCAATCATCCACGGAAGCCTTGGCCCCCATCTTGAGTGGGTGTGATCACTCATCCAACCAATAAGAGGATCATTTATCGCATCCCAAAGTTTGGAAACCATGAGAAGCGAGCCTGCAATAAATGCAGGAATTCCTGCGGCACAAGTGAAAAATAGAAATAGATAAGTACCTAACTGTATTGCGGCTAATCCCGTTCCAGCATCTCCCATTGCATAAGAGATCATCAGTCTTGTGCGATTATTTCCTTCGTAAAGCGATGTGGACTTAGTCACTCTTTTTTGGATAATGGGGGTCGCAAGGTAATAATGGAGGAAGCTAAATTAGTTTTTACTCCAACAGTGAGTAGATTTTTAGTTCTAGCGCGGGCGTAGTTTAGTGGTAAAACCTCAGCCTTCCAAGCTGATGATGCGGGTTCGATTCCCGCCGCCCGCTTGATTTTGATTCTCATAGCTTAATTTTTTTTGAATACTCGCTGCAGACCATAAGAACAAAACTGTTACTTTCAATCCGTACATTTGCTTGATTCGCTAAAGGTTTGTTAGAGACATTTTTAGTTTTCAAAATAGATGTATCAATGTATTTTTTCCAAGGAGAAATTGGAGTTGGCAAGTCAAAGAGCATTGATTCTTTGTAAGCATTAAAGCCAAGCCAGATTGCTGAGCCTTCATTATTTTTGTTAATGCTAAATCCAAGAGTATGTGACCAGTCACCCCAGTCAGGTTTATTAACTTTAATGCCATGCCACTCAATCCAAAAATGGGATTTTTTGACCTTGGTATTATCTTTTTGACAGTCATAAATACTATTAGGGCTGAAGAATTCAGGTAGTTGTTTCCTTAGAGATATCAGCTTTAATACAAATTCTTTTAAATCATGATCCCAATTCTTGTGATCCCAATCCATCCAACCAAGTGGGTTGTCTTGACACCATGTGTTGTTATTACCTCCTTGGCTTCTACCGACTTCGTCTCCCATTAAGATCATTGGTATTCCTGGAGATAAAAGTAGTGTTGAAAGAAGATTTCTTTGTTGTTTTTGTCTTAACTTATTTATTTCTTTATTAGTAGTTGGTCCTTCAACTCCATAGTTGAAACTATTATTATTGTTCTCCCCATCTCTATTGTTTTCACCATTGGCAAGATTATGCTTTTTGTTAAAACTCACTAGATCTTTTAATGTGAATCCATCATGAGAAGATATGAAATTAATACTAAATATATTTGCTAAATCATTATCATTATATAGTGATTTATTACCTATTAATCTATCTTTAAGTGGCCATATGGTTCCTTTTTCCCCTTTCCAAAACCGTCTAATATCATCCCTGAAATGACCATTCCAGGTTCTGAATTCTTTCGCTGGAAAATCACCTAGCTTGTAAAGCCCTCCACAATCCCAGGGCTCACTGATTAATTTCACATCACTTAGTTTAGGATCTGATTCTATTTCTTCAAATAAGGGAGGTTTATCTAAAGGAATTAAATTTTCACCTCTACTCAAAGCAATACCTAAGTCAAAACGAAATCCATCAACACCTAATTCAATTGCCCAACAATGTAATGATTCTAATATTAATTTTCTAACTAAAGGACGATTAGCAGCAATACTATTTCCACAGCCACTAACATCTTGATAATTTTTCTTTTCATCTTGATGGTAGTAAGTTTTAGGACCAAAATTTTTCCAACTTATACTTGGACCATTTTGATTCCCTTCTGTTGTGTGATTATAAACAACATCGATTAATACTTCTAGCTCATTATCATGGCAAACTTCTACAAATTGTTTGAATTGTTTCCTTGCTTCTAATGGATTGTAACTATCTACAAAACCTTGATGTGGTGTGAACCAATTGATAGGGCTATAACCCCAATAATTAACCAGTCCTTTAGGAGCATCATTATAATCAAAAGCGAATACTGGTAACAATTCAATAGATGTAATACCAAGACTTTTAAGATAAGGTATCTTTTCAATTAATCCTATAAAAGTCCCTTTCTTAGTTTCGCTTATATTTGAGTGTTTATTTTTAGTGAACCCACCGACATGTAATTCATAAATAATAGTTTTATTCCATGAATGTTTAGGTCTTGGGTGAGATTTGAAATCAAAATAATCTCTTTTAGTTACTACTCCCTTGAGATAATGCCCATAACCTTGTTTTACTTTTTCTTCTTGATTCCTTATGTAATTCCTCCAGCCTGTAATTGCTCTAGCACATGGATCTAAAACAAGATGTTCCTGAATAGCCGTGTGCTCGTCATTTGATATTTTATATCCATATAAAGTGCCTTCAGCTAGTCCATCTATTTCAACGTGCCAATAATCTCCAGACCTGTTTTCTTTTTCTAAGGATATTGTTTCTTTCGCATGGTCGTCATCTTCATTGTGGAAGATTAGTAATTCTACATTTGAGGCATGCGGTGCCGCGATAGAAAAATTAACCCCATTAGGAGTAATTGAGCTCCCTAAAGGCCATGCTGAACCAACTTTTACTTTTCCCAATTGTGATTGTCCTTTATAAAAATAATCAAGTAACTTTCCCTTTAAGTTAGGCGATTAGTTTGTTTTAACAAGTTATGAAAAAAGGAAATTCAATTTTAAAAGATTTTTTTTTTCGACCTGTGGTATTTTTTCCTTCAATTAAGACTAGTAAATCATTTTGTGCTATCACCTCGTTATTTTTGCGATCCCCTCGTAACTGAGGTTTAAAGAAATACTATTTCAATTGAAAATCAAATTTTTTGAAGGGTTGAAAAAATAAACAAGAAAAAATTTTTAGAGCTTTTTTAGGGATTCCAATTTAAAAATGGATGTCTTAGAGCTCGAAAAAATCAAATTTTTTATTTATTGGTCTCTCTTTTTGTGATGTGTATTATTTTGTAATACCAATAAATGTGCTGTTCTGCAGACCTTTGTGAATTCATGAAAATCTAATTACGTGTCTGATTTTTGTCAGAAATAATAATTAATTTCAAACTTCAAAGCTACTTCAGATGATGAATATGAAAATCCATTCCTTTAGAAATCCTTTCCCTGACTAGCTTTTTGAGGAAAATATAAGACTTTCATTTTTTTTTAAGCTAGATAGTTCGAATCTTTAAGAGATTTTTGAATCAAGAAAAGATGCACATAAATTTTTTAGAAAGCTTACTGCCACAAGCTCTTTGGGTTGCAGTCAAGTGATTTGGTCCATACGATTAGCAAGATTGAGTTTTTTGGAAACTAATTCCCTATTGGTTTTCCACCTCTTACTCCCTGCTACATACAATCTTTCCAATGAACAAAGCAGATTTAGTCAACCTGGTTGCAGCTCGTACAGAGCTAACTAAAACAGACGTCTCTCTGGTAGTTGATGCCGCCATAGATACAATTATTGATTCTGTAGTGGAGGGTAAGAAAGTCTCCATTCTGGGGTTTGGTTCTTTTGAACCCCGCGATCGTTCTGCTCGTCAGGGACTTAACCCTAAAACCGGAGAAAAGATAGCAATACCTGCTAAGAGAGTTCCAGCCTTTACTGCTGGGAAGTTGTTTAAGGATCGTGTTCAGGGATGAGTTTGTAAAAAGCTGTTTTGCTTACTTACCTTTTTTCTTTTTTGAGGGACTCTTTAAGACTGAGTCCTTTTTTTTGTAAAAACCTAAAATTAATATGAGTAAAAAAAATTATTCTTTTTATTTACTCATGAATACTTAGCCATATTCAAAAATTATAAATTCATTTTAATGGAGAGTATATTTTGACTATTTACCAATTCAAAAAAATTACATTTATATATATTTCTTTTATATATATATTTATTCCTTTAAATCCTCTGATAGCAGTTGAATTAAGAGATTATCTTTTGATTGATATGCTGGCAAAGAGTTGTTATAAAGAAATAAAATCATGCGATAAAGCATTGGTTGAAATACATAATTATCAAAAAAATGCAGCAATAAATAAAAAGTTTTCCTGTCAAACCAGATTACTTGGCTTAGAGGCAAACTTAATAATGGCAATTAATTCTAATTTTAAAAAAAAGGAAGCTAAAAGTATTATTGATGCCATCAAAAAATATTGCTAAAATCAATCAATAATTCAATCACTTAATTCTTGATTGGAGACTTAGTCAACAAACTAATGTGAAAAACTAGAACAAAATAGGTTTTTATCTGATTTATCTAAGTAAGCTTATAACTACAAAGATAAAGAAATTCTTCACACTAAGAAAATGGGATCCAAAGCTTCTAATTCAAAAAAAACTAACGATAAGGCAATTAAGGCCAATAAGGTCAAAGACAATAAATTTAAGAAATCAAGTGCTAATGATCCAGATGTATTAGTTAACTTGCCAGCTGGTATGAAATATAAAGTCCCAGGCAAGCGACAGAGAGTGATTATAGGTTCAATAGTAATTGGTTTGAATGTCTTATTGGTTATTAGTGTTCTTGTCTACTTTTATAATCCTTCATTTCAAGATTTCGTTTATAATTTTGGCAGAGGTTAGTGGTTTTATTAGTTTATTACTTTGATAATAAGAATAATTTAGTGATAGCACTAAAAATAGGAGAATATTACTATTAAGGAAAAATAAAGGTAAAGTTTGACTAAGAAAATTTTCTTTAGTTCTCATTCAGTAGTTTTATAATTTAATGTTCTACTAGAAGCAGTTTAGTAGTAATGGTAGAAAAAAGAAGTCATGAACAAAAATCGAAAAAGATTCCACAACAGCGAAAAACTACTCTTAAATGGGGTACAAATGGTGAACTATCAGCGCTTGATATGGTTCGTATATTAGATCGTTTGAATGATCAAGATTTAACTGAATGTGAAATACCTTTAGAAAAAGTAGAAGAAAAAAAACTATAAATACTTTTTTTATCTATTTTAATGGCTAAGATATTATTAATTAACTATTAGCTATTATGAAAATAAGTATTGCATTTATATCTTTAATAGCAATTATTCTTGGATATTTATATTTTTTTACAGGTTACAAATCCGCTTTTGAAGCTGATCAGCAATGCCATTATGAATTGAGATTAAAATCTGTTGAACTAGAGAGATTAGGTTGTGATCATGATCTTGAAACTAACCAATGGATTCTTTATCAGAAGGACATTAATGATAAGCCTTCAAAAGTAGTTGAACGTTATCGTTATTAACTTATGAATTTATTATTTATTGTTGGAAAGATGTATATAGCAGTAATTGACGAGATAAAGGCTGTAATTATGAATGTTAAAAATTGCCCTAATGAGCCTGGAAGATATGTATTTTGAAGGAAATAAAAATCAATAAGTGAACCAACTGTTCCCCAAATAATTATCCAAGCGGATACGTATGAAACACCTACTAATGTTTTTTTATTCATAGCTTTTGAAAAAATCGATAAAGTTAATGTAATAAATATAATATAAATCTTTGTTCACTAGCTAATTCCAAAAATTTTAAGTGTTGCTGGTTCACCACCAAAAGCCAACTCAGTGAGTATGAGCATTAAAAAACCGATCATAGCCACTCTTGCATTAACAAGCTCAGCATTTTCATTAAAACCAAAAACTTGTTTTACCTCTTCGCCCTTATTGTTTATCCATTTAGGGTATGAACTGAGACTTTGACTTTGATCGTTTATTTCTTGATCATTTTTATTTTCAATTGTTTTTAGATCATCTACCGCAGAATTGATACTATGATTATTGACCTCTGAATCATGCTCAGACATTTTAATTTAAAAAATAGTTATATATTTAAATTATAAGCTATTTTGTTAGAGTTATGTTTATTTCTAGATTTAGACATTCGTTTTTATTTTTTGAAGTAAGGACTTTTGGTTTTATTTAGTACACAACCTTGATTAAAAAATAATTAGTAGAAACTATAATATCTAATAATAAAAATTAAATTATATACAAGTTATATATATTAGTAATTTATATAGCTTGTATATACAAAAAAATATATTAAACAGAAAAAGATTTGATTTCGTTCCTTATTAAGTTTTGTTTGACTATTAATTGATTGCTTGTTTTTATTTCATTTATTTGCTAAAAAAATTAAAGTTGCATATAAAATTAAGCTTCTTAAGTAACTATGCTATTAAATCTTACTTGGCTAATTCCTGGACTCCCTATAATTGCATCTTTTATTATAGCTTTTCTCCTATTGAGTTTTAGTAAAACAATGAATAGGCTTACAAAGCCAGTTTCATATTTTATTATTATCAGTCTTACTTTTTCTGAAATAATAAACTTTTTTTTATACAAAAAAAATATAACGGGTAATGATCTTTTTTTAGGAACTCGATTTGAATTAGTTGTTGATAGACCAGCTTTAATAACTGGCGAAGCTATGGGCTTGATTTGCTTAATTGCGATGCTTTTTTCAGTTACCAAATTAAAAAGAAGAAGTGGCTATGTTAGATATTTTGTTTTTCTAGGATTCTTAAGTGGCTTAGTTTATTTATTCTCATTTAGTGGTAGCTTATTTCACAACTTTTATGATCCATTGATATCATATTTAGATAATTTAGGTATTTTTTTTTAAAGTGATTATTTTATAAGCTAAGTAACTTAGTGAAAAATAATTTAAGTTTTTATAATTGATGATTTTATTCTCTGTTGTCATAATATCTAAGTTGTAATAAACTTAAAATAATTTCAGGATTTAAGGTTTTTACTTTGGATGTAAATTCATCTTTAGATCTTCCTAGCAATATAGCATTAGTCCATGAATGGTTTACTCCAAGATCCACTGGTGGTGCAGAGAATGTTGTTCAGGTAATTGATGATTTGTTAACTGAAATTGCATCACAGCCAGAACTTTTTTCTTTAGTTAGTGAAGAGGATTTGCTAGAAAATCATTGGTTGTTTAAAAGAAAAGTAAATACTAGCTTTATTCAAAAACTACCATTTGGAATCTCACATGTTCAGCAATATTTGCCTCTATTGCCGTTCGCAATTGAGCAGATCGATTTAGATGGATATCCATTGGTTATAAGTAGTAGTCATCTTGTGGCTAAGGGTATTTTGACTTCGCCTGATCAACTTCATATTAGTTATGTGCATACACCCGTAAGATACGCTTGGGATCAAATGAATATATATTTAAGACGATCTTTTTTGAGAAGAATTGGTTTAGGCCCATTAATTAGATGGCAATTGCATGCTTTGAGGCAATGGGATCAATTAAGTAGCAGTCGAGTAGATTACTTACTCGCAAATTCTAGTTTTACGGCAAAGAGGATTTGGAAGTATTGGAGAAGGCGTTCAGAGGTTCTTCATCCACCTGTTAATGTTAATCGTTTTGAATGGAATAAGCCTAGAGAAGATTTCTATTTAAGTGTTTGTAGATTGGTCCCTAATAAAAGGGTTGATTTGGTTGTGAGGGCTTTTAATAGGCTCAAATTACCTTTAATTGTTGTTGGAGATGGAGCAGAAAAGGCATATTTAAAAAATCTTGCAGGACCAACAGTTCATATTCTTGGTTTTCAGAGCAAAGAGAAGATTGAAAAACTGATGAGTACATGTAGAGCCTTTGTTTATGCTGGTATTGAGGATTTTGGAATCGCTCCTGTGGAGGCAATGGCTTCGGGAGCTCCTGTAATTGCTTTTGGTAAGGGAGGGGTTTTAGACACAGTAAAATGTTTTAACTCTAATTCTGACAAAGCAGCAACTGGACTTTTGTTTCCTGTTCAGACAGTGAAGTCCTTGGTTGAAGCAATTGAATTTTTCAAAGAAAAACAACTTTGGAGAGATTTGAATCCTGAGTTGATTAGAGATTGGAGTAATTCTTTCTCTCAAGATTCATTTAAAAATAGGTTTGAGAAAACCATAAGTAGAGCCTGGAGGGAGCATGTCAATTCTTGTGACATTGAGAGTAGTGACCTTAGTTCTTCATCAAGAAATTACTAATTAAGTAGGGTATAAATTTGCAGTCTTGAGATTACTAACTCAATAATTCGTGCAAACTAATCCTAGAAAATCTTTATTACGATGGTCTGAGTTCCGTAAAGGATCGACAAGAATTCCTTTTGAAGTAATCTCAAAAGAACCTTCTTCTTTGCTTGCTGTAGAAATAATAAGAAATCAAAGTCGTTATGGACGTACATTAAAAAGAATAGGAGATGTTATTTTTTCTTTACTAGTTTTAACTCTAGGCTCACCAATATTTATATTAATTGCAATATTAGTAAAGTTAAGTTCTCCAGGCTCTATCTTTTATATTCAAAAAAGAATAGGAAGAAATTATAGAGAATTTGGATGCATTAAGTTTCGAACTATGTATAGAAATGCTGATGATTTATTACCAAATTTATTAGAAAAATATCCTCTTATGAGAAAGGAATTTGAAAAAGATTTTAAATTACGCAAAGATCCAAGAATAACTAAATTAGGTAGATTTCTTCGACGATCTAGTTTAGATGAATTACCCCAATTCTTTAATGTATTAAAAGGAGAAATGAGTGTTGTTGGTCCAAGACCAATAGTTAGTAATGAAATATACAAATATAGTCTTTTTATGGAAGAAGTTATATCTGTGAGACCAGGACTCACTGGATTATGGCAAGTTAGTGGTAGAAACAACCTTAGTTATAAAAAAAGGGTTGAATTAGATTTGGCTTATGCAAGAAATAGAAATTTTATACTTGATTTAGAAATCATTATTCTTACATTAGGTGTTTTAATATTTCCAATGGATAGAGGAGCTTATTAAACTTATAAATTCATAAATTTAATTATCAAGTAAAAGCATAATAGCCAGACGACTTGAAGCCTAAAACTTAGATTGAGTATCTTTTTGACAGAAGTTATACTTGCTATTGGATAAGACTTTGCAATTATGGGTTTTATCTTTCTCTCCCCTTTGTAATAGTTTATACCTCCCATTCTTACTTCAGCACAATAAGCAAAAATTGCTTCAGAAATCCCTGAATTTGGTGAAGAATCAACAATGCCATCCTTCCACGAATCCTTTATTGTTTTGAAAATTGATTGCTTTGCTTTGCAGCAAAAAGGAAGCGTAATTAATACAATTCTTGAAGGAATCCATACCATCAAATCATCCAGCTTCGCCCCAGTAAAGCCCAGCCACTTTAATTCTCCCACTTTGTATCCAATCATTGAATCAATTGTGCTAGAGGCTTTAAAGCTCCATGCCATGGCTAATGGCCCAGGCATGAAATGATTAAATTGCCAGAAGATTGCTCCTGCAAACATCCAAAATAATGGAGCAAAAACACCATCCACAGAATTTTCACTTGCTGTTTCAGCTGTGGCTCTCAGTATTTCATTTGTATCTAAATTCTCAACATCTCTCCCAACTATAAGACTTAATTTTTGTCTTATATTAGTTAGTTTATCTCTAGGAATTTCTTTGCTTATTAAAGTTAGAATTTCTAAAATACTTTTATTTAAACTTCTTGATGCTAGAGAACTACTTAAAATGAAAGCGAAAAATAATGTACTTAAAATAGGATTTTTTATTTCAAAAAATAAAAATAATCTTTCTATAAGCCATCCAGTAAGACCACTTAATGATACGACCGTAAATGTAATTATTAAGCCTCCAATATATAACTTTAATTTATTCTTTTTCGCAATTCCCTTAGCTAATCTTTCCAGAAAATTAATACTCCAACCCATGAATTGTACTGGGTGGGGCAAGCTTTTTGGATCGCCTATTAAAAGGTCAAGAATAACGGCAACTAAGATTAAGTGAATGATATTTAGTCTGATTTAAGCCAACTAAACATCGAGCGTAATGTTTTACCTACTTTCTCTATGGGAAGTTCTGAGTCTTTTTGGCGAATTCTCTTCATTTCGGGTTTTCCTGCATCGCATTCTTTTACAAAGTTTTTCGCAAAAGTACCATCTTGAATATCAGCAAGAATATTTTTCATTTCTTCTTTTGTCTCTTGGGTTATCAACCTTGGTCCGCTTACGTAATCTCCATATTCAGCTGTATTTGAAATCGAATCCCTCATTGCAGTTAGACCTCCTTTAACCATGAGGTCAACTATTAGTTTGACTTCATGCAAGCATTCGAAGTAGGCCAATTCAGGTTGATAACCCGCTTCTACAAGAGTTTCAAAACCAGCTTTAACTAACTCTGATAGTCCCCCACACAAAACTGCTTGCTCTCCAAAAAGATCAGTTTCGGTTTCTTCTTTGAAATTGGTTTCTAAAATTCCAGCGCGAGTTCCGCCAATCCCTTTTGCATATGCCATTGCAAGTGCTCTCGCATTACCTGATGCGTCTTGCTCAATAGCAAATAAAGCTGGAACACCTTGACCATTTTGATACTCCCATCTGACAGTGTGACCTGGTCCTTTTGGAGCAATCATTACTACATCGACAAATTCAGGTGGTTTTATTAATTCAAAGCGAATATTGAAACCATGGGCAAAACTAAGTATTTTACCTGGTTTTAAATGAGGTGCTATTTCTTTGGAGTAAACATCTTTTTGGAACTCATCTGGCAAAAGTATCATAATCCAGTCTGCCCTCTCAGAAGCCTCAGCAACACTTAAAACTTCCAATCCATCAGAACTTGCTTTACTGGCTGAGCTGCTTCCTTCATACAGCCCAACAACAACTTTGATGCCACTATCTTTTAAATTCAACGCATGTGCGTGGCCTTGGGATCCATAGCCAATAATTGCAACGGTTTTATCTTGGAGAAGACCTAGGTCTGAATCGGAGTCGTAAAAAAGTTTTGCCATGTGAGTGGGTATTTCAGAGCTGTATTAAGGCTGAGCTTACGAAATAGAGTGCTATTGAAACTACTTTCGTTGATATTTTTTTTTGACTATCAAGACAATTTAATTAATATGACAGACTAATTTTCATCTTAATTTTCACTTGGATGGGTTATCACTCGGTCGATTAGGCCATAATCTTTTGCTTCTTCAGCGCTCAAAAAGTAATCACGATCAGTATCCTTTTCTATTTTTTTATATGTTTGTCCTGTCATCTCTGCCATAGATTTATTGAGCATTTCTTTAATTCTAAGAATTTCACGTGCTTCAATCTCTATGTCACTCGCTTGTCTTTGGGCAGTACCGCCAAGTGGCTGGTGAATCATTATTCTGCTGTGGGGTAGCGCAAGCCTTTTGCCTTTTGTTCCTGCAGAGAGTAAAAAAGCACCCATTGAGGCCGCCAAGCCAACACAAATGGTTACAAGGTCACTTTTTACATATTTCATCGTGTCATAGATAGCTAACCCCGCAGTTACTGAGCCTCCAGGACTATTTATATACAAATAAATTGGCTTACTACTATCTTCAGAATCAAGATAAAGCATTTGTGCTACTAGGCTATTAGCAATGCCGTCGTTTACTTCTTGACCTAGAAATAGAATTCTCTCCGCACCAAGTCTTGTATATATATCAACCCATCTTTCGAATTGGCTTCCAGGAAGACGGTATGGAACGCTTGGGGTACCTATAGGCATGGCTAATTTAATGTTTTAGTAGTTGAGGGTAATGATGAAAAAAAAATTGGAAAAATTATTTGGTTATGTGGCCAAAATTTTCTCGCCTGGTAAGTCTTTTCTACTAGTGAGAACACGATCTATAATCCCATAATCAACTGCTTCATGAGGGTTAAGATAACTCATTCGATCTGAGTCTTTTGATAATTGATCTACTGATCTACCTGTGTTATGACTAAGGATTTCTAGCATTGCTTTCTTGTTATGAATAACCTCATTTGCTCTGATTTGAATATCTGTTGCTTGGCCTTGCGCTCCACTTCTAGGTTGATGAAGGACAATTGATGCATGAGGCAATGCTGCTCGTTGCCCTTTTGTCCCGGCCGATAATATTACTGCTGCAGTTCCCATGGCTTGACCTATGCAAATAGTATGAACTGGAGGCTTCACGTATCTGAGAGTGTCGCAGATTGCGAAGGCTTCAGTTTCAAATCCGATTGCATCTCCTGTGTACCAACTTGTTCCAGTTGAGTTAATGTAAAAATAAATAGGTTTCTCTGAATTATCAAATTCCAGAAAAAGAAGTTGGGCAATAATTAGTTCAGTGACATCCATTCCTAGCTGCCTTTTGGCATCATCATCGGAAAATAGTGGCAAGCCTAAATAAACTATCCTTTCTTTCAGAAGAAGAGATGGTAAATCAGGGGGTGGAGTTCTCATTACGGCAGAGTCGCCATAATACGGGGAAGATGCAGTCATTATGAAGTTAAGTCTTCTTGAATTCGAGCCTAGCTAGATCTAGCCTTGAGATGCTTTTGTTTTTTCAAATTTGTTCGGGGGCTGATCATTTGAAGCTTTACTAAAAACCATTCGGCCCGTCGGTGTTTGTAATGCTCCAGTCACAACTACTTCTATTCTTTTACCGATCCATTGGAGACCCTCCTCAATAACTACCATTGTGCCATCTTCAAGATAGGCAATACCTTGCGAATTTTCCTTACCTTCTCTAACTACTTTTAAATTTAACTTTTCACCAGGTTGAACTTCAGGCCTAACTGCGAGTACTAGATCACTTAAGTTAAGAACTTTTATTTCTTGTACTAAAGCTACTTGAGATAAGTTGTAATCCACAGTGATTAATATTCCTGCAATGTCTGAGGTTAATTTTAAAAGAATTTCATCAGTTCCCTCTCCTTCATATTTTGTACTATTGATAACCAATCTTCTTCCATAACTTTCTCTTAATTGGTTAAGCAATTTTAGACCTCTTCTTCCTTTCCCTCTCTTTTCGTTGTTACTTGAGTCAGCTAGTTTTTGTAGTTCATCCATAACTGACTGGGCTACAATTATTTGCCCTTCTATTAGCCCAAATCTAAGGAGGGATTGAATACGGCCATCAATTATTACACTGGTATCTAAAACTTTTGCACTGGCTGGAGTTAGGATCCCATCTGCCATTAGCAAAGATTCAGTGCTATTGGGATTGAAAAGACGTAAAATAGTTCGACCATGAACATCGGCAAGGTTATATCCGAGTACTCCAAAAAAAATGTTGCTAAGTACAGCAAAAATAGGTTTTACAAAAAACAATTCAGCTGGTAATGGCAAAAGTAGAACAGGTACTAATAAAAGGGTTGCTATGACAAGTCCAAGAACTATGCCAACAGATCTGCTAACGAGTAGATCCGTTGGCATAGTTCTTACTCTTTTGGTAAATTTATTTCTAAATTGCTGAAAAAGGAAGGCTATTAAAAGACCTACAAGAGCGGTTAATCCTGATAGAGCAATTTTTAAATTTTTTAGATTAGTAATATGATCTAGAGTCTCTTCAGGTAACCAATTCACTCCTATCCATCCGGTGATGGCACCTGAGACAAGAAATAAAACCAGAATAACTAAGTCTGCCATATATTCAGGTTATGCTTGCTTATGGTTTTTTACTAGAGCTTTATTTATTCTCAAAGATTTGGATTGTAAAAGTGACCATTTATTTGGATTTGTATATCTAGATCTCAAATGGTAGCCCCACCAAGAAGTGCATATTTGCATATACCCTTTTGCCATAAAAGATGCTTTTACTGTGATTTTTCCATTATCCCTTTAGGTGATAGCGCTCAAGCACCAGGTAGTCCAGGGGTATCTTCAATAAACGCATATTTAGAATTGCTTCATAGAGAAATTTCAATTGCCCCTAGAGGGCCTGCATTATCAACAATCTATTTAGGTGGTGGAACCCCTTCTTTATTGAAAAAAAATGAGGTGGGTGATTTATTGAAAAATCTTCAAGGAAAATTTGGATTTCAAGATGGTGCCGAGATAACTATGGAAGTTGATCCAGCAACATTTTTTGAAAATGATTTGAACGGATACGTAGAAATAGGAATCAATAGATTTAGCTTGGGTGGTCAGGCGTTTGATGACAAAACTTTGAGCTTAATTGGTAGAAAACATAATCGTTCCCAAGTAATTGAGGCTTGTAGTTGGCTTAATAACTTATTTAAAAAAGGAATACTAAGAAGTTGGAGCCTTGATTTGATTCAAAATCTTCCAGGATCAAACTTATCTAATTGGATTAAAGAGTTGGAACAAGCAGTTGATACGGAAGCTCCACATTTGTCAATTTACGATTTGACTATTGAACCAGACACTGTTTTTGGAAGAATACACAAAAAAGGCAAGTTAAATATTCCAATTGAATTTGAAGCTCAAAAAATAGATTTTCAAACCAATAGATTTCTCAAAAGTAAGGGTTTCTCTAGATACGAGATTTCAAGTTATTCATTACCTGGTCACGCATCTAGACATAATCGAGTGTATTGGAGCGGTGCTGGTTGGTGGGGCTTTGGGATGGGGGCAACAAGTGCTCCTTGGGGGGAGAGATTCTCTCGACCAAGAACTATTGCTGGTTATAAAAAATGGCTTAACCAGCAAGAGAGTATATTTTTAGAGAAAACTTTGTCTAATGAAAAGTCAAGACAAATGCCATTGGATGAACTAATTATGATTGGTTTAAGAAGACGTGAGGGTGTTCATTTGGAGGAACTTGCAAAAAATGCTGGATGGACGCAAAAAGAATGCGATAAGAATTTAAAATTACTGGATAAATTTTGGCTAAATTCCTTAAAAGAAGGTTCTCTATTGAGAAACAATGGAAGGTATTTTTTAAGTGATCCCAGGGGGATGCAAATTAGCAATCAGATCTTGATTCAGATGTTTTTGTGGTGGGATTCACTTGATCGAGATCAGTAGAATTAATCCATTCTTTTAGGGCATCTATACAAAGTTCTCGTCCTGCAAGTAAAGGTTTTGCAAAAGGAGGCTGTGTAATTGAAAGGCCAAGAATATCAGCTGTAACTCTTACCTGCCCATCGCAATCACTGCCTGCTCCAATGCCAATCACAGGAATGTCTAAATTTTTTTTTAATCGGCTGGCAATTTCTCCTGGTATGTGTTCTAAAACTATTGCAAAACATCCTGATTCTTGAAGCATTTTTGAATCTGTAAAAATTCTTTCTTGACTATCTTTATCCCTGGCTTGTGATTTATATCCAAGTTGATGAACTGATTGCGGAGTTAGGCCAAGATGTCCCATTACTGGAATTCCCATCCTAACAAGTCTTTTAATTACCAATAAAGTCTCAGGTTCCGCCCCTTCAAGTTTCACTGCTGAAGCAGAAGAATTTTTAAGGAGAGTTCCAGCAGCTGCAACAGCCTTGTCCTCACCACATTGATAACTTAAAAAAGGGAGATCACAAACTACTAATGGTTGCTCGGGAAGAGATTTACGAAAACCTCTGCAAACAGCCTGTGTGTGGTGAAGCATTTGATCAAGTGTTACTGGAAGAGTCGTCGCGTGTCCAAGGACAACCATTCCAAGTGAATCTCCAACTAGAACTACATCAGCTCCTGCTGCCTCGACTATTGAGGATGAGATAGCATCCCATGCAGTTAATACAGTTATCTGTTTGCCTAACTTTTTAAAACGAACCAATTCTGTGGTTTGCATTTAATTCTTAATAACGTGATTAGCTATTGCTAGAATATTAGTGACTCGGCCCCATGCGGCTGTGACGCCCAAACCTGGTCAGGACCGGAAGGTAGCAGCCATACGGGATGCTCAAAGCAGGCGTGGATTCCGGGTCACCTTAATCGAAGTAAGTTGATAAGTCTCAACGATTTTGTCTTAAACGTAAGAACTCAGGTATCGAAGCCCCTGCTTCTCTTACTTCTGATTGTTCGTAAAGTGATTGAGGCGAAAGTCTTGCTCTGTTTCTTTCCTTTGAATAAATTTGATTACTGTCGAATCCAGTAGCAATCACGGTTACCTGAATCTCTCCTTCAAGTTTTTCATCAACAACTGTACCTACAATTATATTTGCTTCTGGATCTACTACATCGGATATGACCTCAGAAGCCGATGTCATATCTTCAAGAGTCATATCTTTCCCTCCAGTTATGTTTATCACGCATCCTTTTGCTCCATCTATTCTGGCTGCTTCCAAAAGAGGACTATTGATTGCTGCTTGAGCTGCTTCCAGTGCTCTTGACCTTCCAGACCCTAAACCAATTCCTAAAAGCGCAGTACCTGCTTCCGTCATAACAGAACGTACATCAGCAAAATCTACATTCACTAATCCAGGACAAGTAATTATGTCGCTTATTCCTTGTACTCCTTTCATAAGAACATCATCAGCGCTTCTAAAGGCCTCTTGCAAAGGTGCTCCAGAAATTACGTCTTTTAATCTGTCGTTTGGAATGACAATTAATGTATCTACATTTTCTGCAAGTCTTGCGATACCTTCATCAGCTTGTCTTAAACGTCGTTTCCCTTCAAAACTAAATGGTTTGGTAACTATCCCTACAGTCAAAGCACCACTTTCTTTAGCAACCTGAGCAACTACAGGGGCTGCTCCTGTTCCAGTACCTCCTCCCATACCAGCGGCAATAAATACTAGGTCTACTCCTTCTAAGGCTTGTTGAAGATCAGCTCTCGATTCTTCTGCAGCTTTTTGTCCAATGCTTGGATTGCCGCCTGCCCCAAGACCTCTAGTTAAGCTTTGACCAAGCTGAACTCTATGAGTGGCTGATGATTGGATAAGAGCTTGAGCGTCAGTATTTAGTACTCGATATGTGACTCCATCAAGATCACTATTAATCATTCTATTGACGGCATTACTTCCGCCGCCCCCAACGCCAATAACCTCAATACGTGCAGATTGACTGGGTAGGATTCCTTCATCCATGTTGAAACTAGATTTGTTTCCCATTCCCATCACCATATTCAGGATTAGAACTCGTTTTGGGCATTATGAACATCATCTATGATTTCTGTTGGCTTATAGGTTCAAATTGATGAACAAATTAATTTACATGATTGCCCCTGAATTGATCTCTACATATTAAAGATCTCGAAAAAATCATGTCATAGAAAGGCTTTTATTTCTCATCGCTCAGTATTTTTTCTATTTTTAATTCTGTTTTGCTGGGATCTTTAAGATCCACGATTTTTACTTTTGTGTTGATTAAAAGATTTGGTAATGATTTTTGTAGTTGGTTTAGTTTATCAATTTGCTCGATTAGGCGATCAGTTCCTGAGCCTAAAAGGACTAAATCGAAGTACTCGGTTTTTAGGCTGATTTCTTGAAGAGGATTTATTTTGATTTCTTGAAGAGGACTTTGGAAGCTAAATCTATTTTTTATTATTAGAATAATTTCTTTTTTTTTAGTTGGATTCCAATTTTCTATAAATAGTTTTGTTTTGTTTTGTTTTTCTTTGCTTATAAATTTTAGTGGTATCCAAGATCCTTCAATATCAATCATTCCTTTTTCAATATTGTTTGAAATAACTCGACTTGCAAATGCGATTGGTTCCCTTTCTAAGATATTTAGATGAATTTCGGGAGGGAAAAACTTTCTACTTACTGAAACTCCTTTAATAGGAAGCTTTTTTATCAAATAAGATTCAATTTCTTTGGGATTTAATTCCAACAAATTTCTTGGATAAAAAATACTAGTTGTTTTTTTGATATCATTAATTGATATCCCAGATAGACCTGTGATTTTTGTTTGATCAAAACTTATTGGTTCCCATGCTTGGTTTAAAAATGTAAAAATCAGAAAGATAGAAGTGCTTGAAAAAAAAATTAATTGCCAAAGTTCAATTAGAAAATTTTTATTTTGAAAAATATTGGAGACTTTTTTCGTTGATATTCGATTGTTGTTATTTAATTTTCTGTTTTTTCTTTTATATGATTTCAAAGGTCGCATCTTGCTCTGGACATAAGTTTGTCCATCCATTGACGAGCACGCTCAGCATCTGAAAAAGGCACATCTATTTCTCTCCCTGAACCAACAAGCCTGAGTCGGCAACGTCCTTCAGATTCTTTTGTTAAAGGCGCTTCCCCTGAACTGAGGGCCATCAGCTCAACCATTTCTAATTTCTTAACTTCGAAAGTTGCTTCCTCCTTGAAGCTGCCAGCCTCAAAGCTGCTCCAGCATAAAATGCCAGCTTTTAATCGAGCAGCTCCTGTTCCATCAAGTTTGGCGAGCTCTGAACCTTTAGCCCAAATCAAATATAGATTTTGTCGTCTTCTCTCTATCCAGCCAAGGGAAGCTATGAGAATAAAAGCCATCAGTAATGGCAACCAAAGGAGACCGTGAATCATTTTTTGAAAAAGAGATCTAAAAATGTCATGGTTAATTCATTCTTTAGCTGTTTCTATGAGACTAGCAACAAGTTTTTCTAGTTTGAATCCAGAAGCTTCCCACAATGTTGGATACATACTTGATTTAGTGAAGCCTGGCAAGGTATTAACTTCATTTATATAAATCTGTTGCGTACTCTCTTGGTAAAAGAAATCGACTCTTGCCAAGCCATAAGCATTAATAGCTTTACATGCCTCGATAGCTAGCTTTTGTATCTTATTGACTATCTCTATCTTCAAATTAGCTGGGACAATTGTACTGCTTAGATTCTCATCATATTTGGATTCATATGTATACCAATCAGTTTGAAATTTCACTTCGCCAACAACTGATGATTTCATTATGGACTTTCCTAATACTCCACATTCAAGTTCTCTCCCTTCAATATTTTTTTCTATTATAATTCTCTCATCATATTTTGCTGCAATTTTTATTCCATTAATTAGTTCTTGTTTTGAGTATGCTTTGCTTATGCCAATGGAAGAACCTAGATTTGCTGGCTTTACAAAACATGGATAGTTTATTATTTTTTCTATTTTTTCAAAAACTGAATTAATAAATAATTTATTTATTAAATTCTCTTTGTGTAAATAAATATATGGAGCTTGAGGTAGATTAAATGATTTGAAAATTGATTTCATTGCTATTTTATCCATACCTAAAGATGAACCAAGAGTTCCTGATCCAACAAAAGGCTTTCCTGTTAATTTAAATAATCCCTGAATAACCCCATCTTCCCCATTTGGACCATGCAATGCGGGGAACCAAACATCAACTTTGTTACTTTCTTTTGGAAAGTTAGTTAGATTATTTATAGAAACTTTATTACTTCTTATAGTTTTAATTGTTTCTTTTTCTTCCAATAAAATTGACTTAGAGTATTCTGAATCTTCCCAAAAACCATACTTGTCTATATATATTGGATTTACAACAAATCGATCACTATTATAAGAATGAGAAAAGGCTTTGTAAATAGTTTTAGCTGATTTAATAGAAACTTCATGTTCACTTGAGTTCCCCCCAAAAACTAGTCCTATAGTTGTTTTTTTATTTGACATGACTATTTTATTTTGAATATTTTATAAATTAATCTATTGGATTTATCAATATTCATGAAAGGCTTCCAGTTAAAGAAAATGAACGTATTTCATTGATCTTTATTGTAACTATATCTCCTGGTTTGTGCGATTTAATATTACTTGAAGATCTCGGGAAAAATGTTAGCCTATTTGTTCTGGTTCTTCCCATTAATTGGGAATTATCTTTAGAATTTATATTCTCTATAAGTATTTCCTGTAATGAGCCTTTATATCTTGAATTTCTTTCTTTTGCGGTCTTTTCCACTAAAGAATTAATTTCTCTTAGCCTATCAATTTTTATTGTTTCAGGTAATTGATTAGGCCATAAAGCAGCTGGCGTATTTGGTCTTGGAGAGTAGGCTGCAGTATTAACAAGATCAAATTTAACATCCTCTATAAGTGAAAGTGTCTCTTCAAATTCGTCCCTAGTCTCTCCTGGAAAAGCTACAATTGCATCAGAAGTAATAGATGAATCAGGCATTATTTGTTTTATGTAATCTATAATCTCTTTATAAGTTTGAACTGTATATCCACGACCCATATTTTTGAGTACTTTATTACTTCCACTTTGGAACGGGATATGAAAGTGTTCACAAACTTTAGGAAGTTTTGCACATACATCTATTAACTCTTTCGTGAAATACCTTGGATGACTTGTGGCAAATCTAATACGCTCAATTCCTTCAATATTATGAATATATTCTAATAAATATGAAAGTGTTACTTGTCTAGATTTGTTAAACTCATAAGCTTTAAAGTCTCTGCCATAAGCATCTATATTTTGTCCTAAAAGGGTTATTTCTTTGTATCCAATTCTCGCTAACTCTTCTATTTCATGTTTAATAGCTTGCGGTGTTCTTGATTGCTCTTTGCCTCTAACTGAGGGAACTACGCAATAAGTACAACGCTCATTGCATCCATAGATAATGTTGACCCAACCGCAGATGGAGCTCTCTCTTCTTGCTGTCGCGATGTCTTCGTATATGTGCTGTTCATCAGTCGCTAAAACCTGGTGACCGTTGTCAACTTGATTAAGAAGAGTCTCCAGTCGATTTGCATGCTGAGGCCCCATTACAAGATCTATTTCAGGAACTCTTCTTAATAGAGCCTCACCTTCTTGTTGAGCTAAGCATCCTGCAATAATAATTTTTATATGAGGATCTGATTTTTTTCTTATAGCTTGCCTTCCTAAATAGCTATAAACTTTTTGCTCAGCATTATCACGAATAGTACAAGTGTTGTAGAGAATTAAATCCGCTTTAAGTTCCTCCTCTGCAAGCTGATATCCCATTGTTTGCAAAATGCCTGACATCCTTTCTGAATCAGCTTTATTCATTTGACATCCAAAAGTGGTAATCCAATAGCTTCCTCTGTTGGTCCTTAAAGATGTGCTTTGTTTATTAGGAGCTATGGATGCTGTCATCGCAGGTTTATTTTTTCCTTGGGAAAAAAGATTTTTGAGATTGATTCCAAAAAATGTTCAAGGGCGAGCGAGGGGATTCGAACCCCCGAATAGCGGCGCCACAAGCCGCTGCCTTAACCACTTGGCGACGCCCGCCTTGTGCTTTTAATCTACCAATGATTTTTCATTTTGAGATTCCAAAATGATTTTGGTAAAAATTTAGCTTGATAATATTGTAGATAGTAAGGATTAAATTTTTAACTTTTTATATTTTGATCACAACGCAATTGACAGGAATTGAAGTTACTGTGTAATTAGAATCCGGATTAATAAAAGCTCGGGATTGAAATCTATTCAAAAGTGAATTTTGCAAAAGATGTTGAATTGATTGCAAGTCCTCCCAAGTCTGGGCTCGTAGATGTTCTTGTCCCGAGATGTTTGATTGGCAATGGAGAGGATGTATTAGGAACAGCAATTAATCAAGAAGGCTTGTCTTCTATTCAAATTGAGTGGAGGGATGGAACGATTACCTCAATCAAGGGTTTAAAAGAAACATCTAAAGCTCCTGAGGAAATCATTCTGCCAAGATTTGCGGAACCTCATGCACACATAGATAAAGCTTTCTCATGGTCCCGTTCATTCAATTTGAAGGGTACTTACCAAGAAGCCTTAGCTGCGAATCTAAGAGAATATGAATTGAGGTCCAAAGATGAATTAATTTTAAGCGTTGAAAAGTCTCTCAATCTAGCTCTTGTTAATGGGGTCAGGGCAATAAGATCTCATATTGATAGTTTTGGAAAAACTGCAATGAGAGATTGGGATATTTTGGAGGATGTTAGAAAAAAATGGCAAGAAAAAATTTTCTTACAGTTTGTAGCTTTGGTTCCATTGGACTTTTGGCAAACTGATGAAGGAGGTCTTTTAGCTCAAAGAGTTGCTTCCAATGGAGATCTTTTAGGTGGAGTAATAGCTCCTCCTTTTAACAAGAGGAAGACTTTTAAGTCTTTATTGCATCTAGTGCAACTCGCAAATAGACTTAATTGTGATATTGATATACATATTGATGAGTCTCAGTCTTGCTCGGCTGGAGGATTGAAATTACTTCTGGAAGTATTAGCTCAAGTTGAAAATGAGATATCAATAACTTGTAGTCATTTAAGCAGCATGGGATTGCTAAAAGAAAAGGCGATTTCACATTTGGCAAAAAAAATGGCCAAAAACAAGTTAAAAGTGGTTGCTTTACCACTAACTAATGCTTGGCTTCTTGGAAGAAAAGATCGGTTTAGTTTAATTAAAAGACCATTGGCTCCAATATTTCAACTTCAAAAGGCTGGTGTTGTTGTATCTGTTGGAGGTGACAATGTCAATGATGCATGGTTTCCTTTGTCTAATTTTGATCCATTAAATTTAATGGCTTTTTCTATGCCAATTGCTCATTTATCTCCCTGGGACAGATTGGGCCTTTCTCCGTTTACCTCGTCTGCAGCTCAAGTTCTTAGCCTTCAATGGGATGGACTTTTTCAAAAGGGAAGTCCTGCCGATTTTATTTTGTTAGATTCAAATAGTTGGGTAAAAGCTTTGTCTAACAGACCTAAACGAAGAGTAGTCGTTAATGGTGAATTCTTGAATGAATTGCCTAAAAAAAATTAACATTCACAAATGATGAGTCATGACTAATAAAGAGAAAATAGAATTGCTTTTAAGTGAACTGAAATCAATTTCTGATCTAGAGATCTATCAAAAAACTAGTGATTTAAAAAGGTTCTCTAAAGATTTCTTTGATTATTCGCCAATATTGATCAATGAATTAAAAGATTGTGTGGCTGACATAGTCGTAAGGCCACTTTCTGTAGATGCAATTATTGTTGTTGCTCATATTTGTAATAAGTATTCAACTCCTTTGACCCTCAGAGGTTCAGGAACAGGGAACTATGGACAGTGTGTTCCTCTCGACGGTGGCGTTGTTATGGTTATGTCTGGTCTTAAGAAAATTAGAAATTTCGATTCAAAATCAGGTGAAATTACAGTTGAATCTGGTTGTTTGCTTAGAGATATTAATGATGAGTTAATTAAGCATGGTCGTCAGTTGCGGTTGCTTCCAAGCACATGGAGAAGCGCCTCGATTGGTGGCTTTATCGCTGGTGGTTCAGGTGGGATAGGATCCGTTCGTTGGGGATTCCTGCGAGATCCTGGACATTTGCAATCCTTAGAAATAATAACGACTGAGGATTCACCAAGAAAACTTGAATTGAACGCAAATAATTCAGAGGCTTTGAATCATGCTTATGGAACTAACGGGATTATTACTGCATTGAAATTATCTACTGCTCCATATATTAAATGGCAACAAATAGTTGTCGACTGTTTTGATTGGGAACAGGCTGTCGACTTAGTAAGCAAATTTAATTGCGCTGCACTGGAGCTTTATTTGGGAACCTTGCTAGAAAAAGAAATTGTTAAGTGTCTTCCAGATTGGTCTGGTAAATCCTCCGGTAAACATAGGATTTTACTGTTGGTCTCACCTGATGGTGTTAGTACCATTGAGCGACTTGCAAAATCGGCTGGTGCGGATTGTGATGACTTAGGTCCAGAAAATCTTAAGGCAGGGACAGGCCTTCGAGAGCTTTCTTGGAACCATACGACTTTACATATGCGTGGTATTGATCCTAATTGGACATATTTGCAAATGCTTCTTCCTCTGCCTGAGTTAGAAATGATGAAAAAATTGAAATCCGAGTGGGGATCAAATCTTTTATGGCATTTGGAATGTGTTCGTCAAAATGGAGTTCAAAGATTAGCTTCACTTCCTCTTGTTAAGTGGCAAGGTGAAGAAGCTATGAATCAATTAATCAGTCAATGTAGAGATCTTGGCGCAGTGATTTTTAATCCACATGCAATCACTGTTGAAGATGGAGGCCTAGGTGTAATTGATTCTGATCAAGTGCAAGCTAAGAGTAACTTTGACCCAAAAGGGATTCTTAATCCAGGTAAACTCAAAGGGTGGAAATTAAAAGTCAATTGATTTAATTGCTCTATTCTTAAACAATTTAACTTGTCAATATTTTCCTTTGAAAAAGGTCACCTATTAAATATAGCGATCCTGAAATGAGAGGTGGTGGAGATGGCCATATATGTTGTTTTTTTAGTGTTGATAAAATTTCTTCTACACTAAAGGCTTCTTTGATTTGGTCTTTATATTCAGGGCAAAAACTTAAAATTTGATCTTTTGACCAGCTTTGTTGGCCTGGGACAGGAACTATCCAAGCTACATCTTTTTTTCTAATTAGGTTATACAAAATACCTATCATATCTTTTCTTTTTTGAATCCCTAGTATCCAAATAATTCCATTTTCTTGATCAGTCCATGCGTCTCTTTCAATAGATAATTGCTTAGCCGCATGAGGATTATGTGCACCATCAACAACTATGGGCATCCCTTCATATTTTGTCGTTTGAAGTCTTCCAGGCCATTTAGCGAGAGATAAGCCTTCTCGAAGTTGTCCTTCAGAAATATTCCATCCAATATTTTTTAAGGATTCAATAACCCCTTTGGCTACAGCTGCATTTTCTTTCTGTATCGATCCTGATAGGCCGAGTTCCCAGCCTGATGGAATTGGATCTACCCAATGAATGACTGCTTGTTTCTTCTTGGCAGTCTCTTCAAAAACTCTTTTTACAATATTGTGTTGAGTTGCTGTAATGACAGTACTCTTTGTAGTTATTACAGCTGCTTTCTCAATAGCTACTTTTTCTAGGCTATTGCCTAGGTATTCGCAATGATCAAGCCCAATAGCTCCAAATGCAATAATAGGTCTATATTGATGCGCGGTTGTTGCATCAAGTCTACCTCCAAGCCCTACTTCAAGGATAAGCAGTTCAACTTCCCTTAAAGTAAAATATTTAAGTGCTATTGCAATAACACATTCAAAAGGAGTCAAGCTATATTTTTTTGCAATTGGAGAAAGAGACATTCTTAATGATTGAAATTCTTCTTTTGATATTGGATTCTTGTTGATACATATTCTTTCGACCCAATCAACTAAATGAGGAGAAGTGGTAACTCCAGTTTTGATATTTACTAAGCTAAGAACACTATTAATAAAAGCTGCAATAGAGCCTTTCCCATTTGTTCCTGCTATGTGAATAGCAGGTGTTTCTTTGCAGGGATCTCCCATGGCATTAATAGCCAATGACATACGATCTATGCCCAGATTCATATCTTTATATTCTTTGCTCTTGCTTTCAAAAATGAAATCCGATTGTGCTATGAAAGTTTCATCAGACATTTGTCTAGTCTCGATAAAAGCTCGTTGATTTCTTTTTTTGTAATAGTTAAAGGAGGGACTATCCTTAATACTTTTACACCAGCTGATACTAGAAGTAATTTCTCTTCTAAGGCGGATTTGACAATATCAAGAGATGTTATTTTGATATTGTCTTTTATAACGAGACCTTGAATAAGCCCAACGCCTCGAGAAGAAATAAATATGTCTGAATATTTATTTGAAAGTTTAATTAATCCTTCTTTTAATTGAGCACCTCTCTCTGTGACTTTATTTAGGAGGTCTCTTTTTTGTATTTCTTTCCCAACGGTTAGACCCGCTCTACAAGCGAAAGGATTCCCTCCAAAAGTGCTGGCATGATCACCGGGCTTAAAGACATCAGCCAATTGATTAACCAATAGGGCTCCAATGGCATGACCTCCACCAAGCCCTTTAGCTAGTGTGAAAACATCAGGTTCAATACCTAGTTGTTCATATCCCCAAAGAGTACCTGTCCTTCCCATTCCAGTTTGAACTTCGTCAAATATCAATAAAACATTGCTGTGGGTACATTTTTTTCTTAAGAGTTCAAAAAATGATTTTTTTCCAATATTTATTCCCCCCTCACCTTGTATTGGTTCAATAAATACAGCTGCAATTTGTGGACCTGTTTTTTCTAAATCATCAAATAGATTTTCAAAAGATTCACTGTCGTTATAAGAAAAAAACTGAAATCCCTGAACCATTGGCTCGAAACTTTTGTGGTATTTCGGTTGTCCTGTAGCACTTACAGCTGCGAGTGTTCTTCCGTGAAAGCTTTCCTTTGAGCAAAGAATGACTGGGTTGTCGATATTACGTTCAATATGCCCATATTTTCTTGCCAATTTAATTGCAGCTTCGTTTGCCTCAGCACCGCTATTGCAAAAAAATACACTCTTGGCAAAACTTTGTGAAGTTAACCATTGAGCTAGTTCTTCTTGCTCTGGAATCTCGTAAAGGTTAGATACATGTTGAAGTCTTTTTAATTGTTTTGATAAGGATTTGATTAATGCTTTATCACTGTGGCCTAGTGAACAAGTCGCAATGCCAGCCACAGCATCAAGATATTTCCGACCTTTTTTGTCCCACACCCATGAGCCTTTACCCCTAATGAGGTTTAAGGGAAAACGATTGTAGGTTTTCATCAATGAAGTGGGAGCGGTCGGACTTGAACCGACAAACCCGAAGGTGCCGCATTTTGAGTGCGGTGCGTCTACCAATTCCACCACGCTCCCATATGTTTATTTTATGTCAAAACTAGCAAAAATTTGAAACTAAGCTGCATTTTTTTGAGTATCAATATTCTCTTCACTAATTATTTTGTTAGAGAAAGAACTTTGAGATGTTGTTTGATCAAATTTTCTAGAAATACTAGAACCTGCATTAGTTAATTTTTCTTCTAATTTTTCATAGCCTCTATCTAAGTGTTCGAGGCCTGTGAAAATACTATTTCCTTTGGCAGAGAGACATGCAAGGATAATGGCAGCAGAAGAACGTAAATCTCCGCCCTCTACATTTGAACCTATAAGTTCTTTTACTCCTTTTATATAAGCAGTATTGTTTTCTAGATTAATACAGGCGCCCATTTTATTTAGCTCTAAAACGTGTTGCATTCTCTTCTCAAAAACTCTTTCTTTGATTTTGCTTGAACCTTTAGCGGTGGCCATTAATGACATAAATGGAGCCTGAAGATCAGTTGGAAAGCCAGGAAATGGGCTTGTGATTATATCAACTCCTGAAATCTCTCTTGGAATGATTTTTAAATGATGATTCCCATGTTGAGATATTGAACAGCCACATTCTTTTAATTTTGAAATAACAGCGCTCAAATGATTTGGGATTACTGGACCAATAATGAGAGGCGAGCGTGTTATCGCTGCAGCAATAAGAAAAGTTCCTGCTTCTATCCTGTCGGGTATAACACAATGCGAAGTTCCTCTTAAAGATTTAACTCCAAGAATTGTGATTCTTTTCGTTCCAGCTCCAAAAACCTTTGCTCCCATCGAATTAAGCATTTTCGCGAGATCCTGTATCTCTGGTTCTCTAGCGGGATTCGATATTGTCGTTTTTCCTAAAGCTAAGCAAGAAGCCATCAAGATGGTTTCCGTAGCTCCAACGCTAGGATATTTAAGAGTAATATTTGCTCCATGTAATCTTTTGTCTTTGGTTGAAACTTGAGCTTTTACAACATCATTTATAACTTCAACTTCCGCTCCTAAGGCTTTTAGACCATTGATATGTTCATCAACTGGTCTTGCTCCAATATTACAACCACCGGGTAAAGGAATTTTTGCTTCTCCAAGTCTTGTAATTAAGGGGCCTACACAGAAAAAGCTTGCTCTCAAGCTATGAACTAGTTGATAGGGTAATTCAACGTTATGAATGGACTCTGAATTAATCTCGATAGAATTATTTGTTTTAGTTAACTTTGCGCCCAAATTGCGGAGAATCTCTGACATGACTTCAATGTCCGTAAGTTGTGGGACATTTTTAATAAGGAGTTTTTCTTTCGTAAGAAGAGACGCAGCCATTAAAGCTAGCGAAGAATTTTTTGCCCCACTAACTTTTAAGATCCCACTAAGCGGATACCCTCCTTTTACCTCCAGATGTGGCGGAATAATGTTCCTTTTTATTGTCGCCACACTACTCATATTGGAGCGAACTGCTTACCCAGCCATAATGCCAAGTGGATTTCAAATAGTCCAGTCAACCTTATTGAAAATTGATGGGTTCAAATTAAATATTGATAATGTTGAAAGTTTGAATAAAACTTTTAATATAGTTTTTATTGAATTTAATAAGAAAATTCAATGATATTTCAATGCAAGCAGCTTTTTTGCTTTTTAAAAATTAAATAATTTGAGGTTGGAAAATTAATAACGCATATTCTCCATTGATTAAAAGTAAAAGGAACCCTTTGGTTAGGAAATTGAGGGGTCTTTTGACAAAAAAAGGACGTGAAGAACATTCTTCTCTTTTGCTTGAGGGATCTCATTTGTTAGAAGAGGCTTTGAAAACAAATTTTTTGCCAACAGAAGTTATTGCAACTCCTGAATGGTTTGATGAGCATGAGGAAGTTTTAAAAAAAATAGCTTCAAGATCTTTATTAACTCTAGTAACTACGAATGTTTTAGAAGCATCTTTGTCTACAGTGACACCTGATGGTGTCGCAGCGATATTCCCAATACCAGGATTACCAAAACCGGGAAAAGCCCCAAAACACATTTTAGCTTTAGATAGGATTCAAGATCCTGGTAATTTGGGAAATTTATTCCGATCAGCCCTTGCTGCTGAATATGAAGTCATTTGGTTAGCTTCTGGAGCAGATCCCCTAAATCAAAAGGTTTTAAGATCCTCAGCTGGCTCAGTTCTTCATTTGCCTTTTGAACGGATTGGAGATTCATCTTCTTCAAGTATTGAAATGCTTGTTTCAAAACTCAATATTGCAATTGATGATAATTACCAAGTAGTAGGAACAATTTCACCGAATAAAATTACTGATAAGAAAGTGAAACCTTATTGGGAATTAGACTGGGATCTCCCTACTGTATTGGTTCTTGGTAATGAAGGCTCAGGTGTTCATTCTTCAATTGAAGCCTGTTGTTCAGACTTTGTTACGTTGCCTCATAGCTCATTAGTTGATTCACTAAATGTGGCATCTGCGGCAGTTCCTCTCTTGTTGGAGCGACAAAGAGTAAAAATGGTTAAGGATATCCAAAAAAAACCGTGAGTGAAATTTCTTTTGACTTTGACTTAATTGTTGTCGGAGCTGGATATGGAGGTTTTGATGCTGCTAAACATGCAGCAGAGGCTGGCTTAAAAGTGGCGATTGTCGAATCTAGAGATATGGGTGGAACGTGTGTCAATAGAGGCTGTGTCCCCTCTAAAGCTTTACTAGCAGCCAGTGGTAAAGTCCGTGAGCTTGCAAATGTTCCTCATCTTGCTGAATTTGGTATACATTCCGCTCCGGTTAGATTTGAACGTAAAAAAATTGCTGAACATGCAAAAAACTTAGTTGAGACAATTCGAAAAAATTTAACTAAAACATTAGAAAGATCGGGAGTTGAGATACTTAGAGGAGAAGGACGTTTAGAAGGTAATCAAAAGGTCGGTTTAAGAGAAACAAATGGAGTTGATAGAATCTTTTCCGCCAGAGATATTATCTTGGCTACAGGCTCAGACCCTTTTGTACCGCCTGGGATTGAAATTGATGGACGAACTGTGTTCACAAGTGATGAGGCTATTAATTTAGAGTGGTTACCAAGATGGATTGCAATAATTGGTAGTGGCTATATAGGTTTGGAATTCGCTGATATTTATACAGCTTTAGGTTGTGAGGTAACCATGATTGAAGCTCTTGATAAAGTAATGCCTACTTTTGATCCTGATATCACGAAAATTGCTTCAAGAAACCTAATTGATAAAAGAGATATTGAAACCCGAGCTGGAGTGTTCGCTACTAAAGTTAAGCCAGGTTGTCCCGTTGATGTCGAGCTTACAGATGCAAAGAGTCGAGAAGTAATTGAGGAGTTACAAGTTGACGCTGTTCTTGTCGCAACAGGCCGAGTACCGTCGACTAAAAATCTTAATCTACAATCTGTTGGAGTTGAAACAATGAGAGGCTTTATTCCAATTGATGATCAGATGAGAGTATTGGTAAATGAAAAACCAATTTCTAATCTATGGGCAGTGGGAGATGTTACGGGTAAGTTGATGTTGGCCCATACCGCTGCAGCTCAAGGAAGTATTGCTGTAGAAAACATTTTAGGAAAAGCAATAGAAATTGACTACAGAAGTATTCCTGCAGCGACTTTTACTCACCCTGAGATAAGTTCCGTTGGACTTTCGGAAGAAGAAGCAAAAGATCTAGCGAAAAATGAAGGCTTTGAAATTGGAATTGTTAGAAGTTATTTTAAAGCGAACTCTAAGGCCTTGGCTGAATTAGAAAGTGATGGGATTATGAAGTTGATTTTTAATAAAGAGACGGGAGAGGTTCTTGGTGCTCATATTTATGGATTACATGCAGCTGATCTTATACAAGAGGTTTCTAATGCAATTTCTAGAAGACAAAGAGTCAATGACTTAGCAAAAGAAGTTCATACGCATCCAACATTAAGTGAAGTTGTAGAGGTTGCCTATAAACAGGCATCTTTACAAATAAAGAAGTAGTAAATCAAATTTTATTTTATAGATCATTAATTATTTAAATTATGGAAATCAGAAGAAGACCTCCTAACCCAAGTATAAAAGTAGCTAATTTAGAGTATGCAATACCTCATCCAGATTCAAAACCTAAAAATATTTTGGAGGAAATTGTTTGGGAAAAACATCTAGAAGTTGAGATTGCAAGAAAAAAAGTTTCGCTTGAAGATTTAAAGAAAAAGATCAAGGATTTACCCAAAACAAAAAATTTTATAGATGCATTAAGAAATAGTAATTTGAAACCAGCACTAATCTCAGAAATAAAAAAAGCTAGTCCAAGTAGAGGGATAATTAGAGAGGACTTTGACGCGAGAATGATAGCTAAAATGTATCAAGATGGAGGTGCTAACTGTATATCAGTCTTAACAGATAAGAAATTTTTTCAAGGTGGTTTTGATGTCTTAGTTGAAGTTAGGAAACAAATCAAAATCCCAATCCTATGTAAGGATTTTATTCTTTATCCCTATCAGCTTTACCAAGCAAGAGCTGCTGGCGCTGATGCTGCACTTTTGATAGCCGCAATCCTGACTGACTCTGATTTAAAGTACTTATCTAAGGTCGCTGAACATTTGGGACTGATAATATTAGTAGAGGTTCATGACTCAGAAGAACTTGAAAGAGTACTAAATATTGATGTATTTAATTTAATAGGTATTAATAATAGAAATTTAAAGAGTTTTAAAACTGATCTTGAAGTTACAAAGAAGTTGGCTAAAAATTATGCTAACCAAATCAAGGAAAAGTCTATTACTTTGGTAAGCGAGTCAGGTTTATTTACTCGTGAGGATTTGGATTTGGTAAAGAGTTATGGGGCTGATGCTGTTTTGGTTGGTGAATCTCTTATGTCACAGGAAGATATATTAGGTGGAGTTAAAAAGTTAATTGGTAAGTTATAAATTAAGGAAGAGATCTATACCAATCTCTTTTATCTATTTAGAGAAAATTTTGTCTACTTTTCCAATGATTAAATCTAATTCAATTAAACCCAATTCTCTACTGTCAGTACTTGACAAGGAGTTGTCTCCCCTTAAATCAAATTTGTTTTGATAAATCCTATGAATTCTTTTAATTAGTAACTTATTTTTTGTTTTTGGATGAGAGGCAACGACGATATCGCCAATCTCTAAGTCAATATTTTTTGGGTTTAACTTTTTATATGTTACTAAATCTCCCTCTTTAAGAGTTCTTTCCATAGAAGTACCGACAACACGTAAATGTTGTCGGTAACCGATTATTAAAGTAAATAAAGTAAATAAGTCTGGCTTGTGGAAAAGACTTTTATCAGCTTGCGGTAACCCAGCTATCACTTCTACCTTTTGAAGACCAAAACATAGAGTGAATCTTTTGGACAGCTGCTAATAATTCTTCTGCCTTGGTTTGATCAATATTTACCTTACATGCACTACAAAGCTTTGCTGCTTTCCAAAAAGTGTCATGAAGATCTGGATATGTAGCTAAGTGTTCAGGCTTGAAGTAATCAGTCCAGAGGATTAGAAGTTCTTTTTTGGCCTTTTGTGATTCTTCTTCTTTAATCGCGACGAAGCGAGAAAAAGTGTTGTTATAAGCTGAAATGGAAGCTTGATCGTTACCAGCTGGAGCTAGAGCAATAAGTTTTTTTGTCATAGACAAAACTGCCTCTGCGGCAACTCTTGCAGAAGCAGGGTCATATACACCGCAAGGTCCGTCACAGTGAGCGTGAACAGATTTTGCTGGAAGCTTGTTAAAGATTGATGTAAGTGTTTCGCTCAACATCTGAAAATAATTTGTGAACATTTTTTTTTACATTAATGGCGTTTGTCAACAAACGCCATAACTTTTTCTAGAGCTTTCTGAATAATTTAAGAAATTCACTTAACACCCAATAATTCCACTTCAAAAGTTAAAGCTGAATTAGGGGGGATTGGACCTATTCCTCTGTTGCCATAACCCAATTCTGGTGGAATGACTAATTTTCTTTTACCTCCGACTTTCATTCCTTCGACTCCCTCATCCCAACCCTTTATCACCATCCCTGCACCCAAAGAAAATTCAAAAGGGCCTCTTCCATAACTGCTGTCAAATTCTTTCCCATCATCAAGAGTACCCTTATAATTTACTGAGACACTTGTTCCTGGGGTGGCTTCTTGACCATCACCTAAAACTAATTCAGTAATTTTTAGCCCACTTGAAGTTACTTGAGATGCTCCTATCTCACCTCCTCTGAGAGAAGCGTTGCTTGTACTGTTTTTATCTGAAGCCATAGTAAAAAGTGATGGATTTGGGTCTTCTGGGTCTAATTCAAATGGATTAGTTACAGACTCTTTGGTTTTTGTGGATTGCCTTACATCCGCTTGGATTGGTTGGTCAATTTGTAAGGCATTCGTTGGAGTTGGTGAGATGATTTGGCTGATCACTGCAATCATCAAGCAGCTAAGGCAAACAGAAAAGCTAATTAAGATTTCTCTCACAGCAATATTAAGTAGTCGGAAATATTCTTGCAGATTAATACCCAAATTACATCTATTTAAAAGATAACTAACCAGAGAGTATGAATTTTGTCGGTGTATATTTTATTAAAGTTAGATTTATGAATAATATCTATTCTCTTTTTATTAAGGCTTTTGCTGGTGGAGCTCTAGCAGGGATCTCCCTTAGTGAAGGCAATTATGTATGTATGCTTTTGGGAATATCTTTACTTTGGCCTGTTAGTAAGAATCCATGGGGGGGCTTCTGTTGGGGTGTGATGGCTATTTTATGGAGTCATAAGTGGTTGCTATCTTTGCATCCACTCAGTTGGGTAGGGATAAACTCAAATTTAAGCTTGCCTATTACCATCTTTATATGGCTTTTTTGTGGAGCCTTTGGAGGGGCTCTGGTTTTTAGTTGGTCAGCTCTGAGTGGCTTTTTGGCTCCAGGAAGACTGCAGTTTTCTAAATTAGAAAATAAGTTTATTTATGCCGTCTTATTATCAACAATATGGGGTCTAACTGAAGAAATTCTATCTAGAGGCCCTTTGTTTTGGATGGGTATAGGGCCAAGCTTATTACCACAAGATAGATACTTGGCTGGATTGGCAAGATGGATAGGTTCGGGCGGCTTGGCCTCTATCCATCTTTTAGCTGGATGGTGGATTTGGCAACTTTCAATTGCTTTTCAAGCCAGAAAAAAACTCAAGAAATTGATTTTTGTTGGATTTGCTTATTTTTCGTTAGCTCATTTAATTGGATTTATCTTGCTGTTGGATTCTCCAACTGATTCGGCAGAAAAGGTTGCGATGTGGCAAACAAATATTCCAATAAGACAAAAATTTAGTCAGGAAGAAATAAATGCTTTGCCTTCAAAAGTAGATAGAGCATTAACTGATGCTGTTGAAATGAATGCATCTTTTTTAATTGCTCCAGAGGGAACTTTGCCTCTGGATAAATCAAAGATTCGAGATTTTCCTGTTAAATTTCTCTCTGGAGGTTTCAGGGAAATAAATGGTTCTCTACGAAGTTCAATATTGGTTTTTAATCCAGATGAAGAGTCTTTTTCGGATGTATTGGACAAATCTAGATTAGTCCCTCTGGGCGAATGGATTCCTGCATTGCCTAACTTTATGAAAAATGGCCTTTCTGCAGTAGGTGGAATTGAAAGAGGGAATCCATCAAGACTTCTTGATTGGGAGGGCCCCTCTTTTGCAGGTGCTATTTGTTATGAATTGAGTAATGGGAAAGCTATAGCTAAAGCAGTAAATCAAGGTGCTAAATGGATTTTAGTTATTGCAAATTTAGATCCCTATCCTATTTCTTTGCAAAGACAATTTTTATCTATTGCTCAATTAAGGAGTATTGAAACATCAAAAAATTTAATATCTGTCTCCAATACCGGACCAACATCTTTGATTAAAAGTAATGGAAGAATTGATACCCTCCTTAAACCAAATAAAGAACTTGTTCAACTCGTTGAACTTGAATTAAATGGAAAGAAAACACTATATACATTTATTTCTGATTTGCCTATCCTTGCAGTCATTTTTATAAGTTTAATAGGCGTTTTGCGATCACGTAAGTATGGTTAATATTAATTTTCTTTCGAAATAAGTCCTCCACCTAATACATAATCACCCTTGTAAAATACTGCTGCTTGACCAGGAGTGATTGAAAATTGATCTTCTTCAAAATGAAGATGACATTTATAACAATAATTTTCTTTAGTCTTATCAATAATTGGTATTAACTTTGCTTTAACTGCTTTACTTCTATATCTAATTTGGACCTCAACTTCAATTGGTTCTTGAGGCGCTTCTATTGATACCCAATTTATATCTTTTACAATACATTCTGACTTGCCAGAATCTTCTCTTGGGGCAACAATTACTCTGTTTAAAGAAGCATCAATTTCAACAACATGTAAAGGTACTTCCCAAGCAATACCTAATCCCTTCCGTTGCCCTATCGTGAAATGTTGAATTCCATTATGGGAGCCTATAATTTGGCCGTTTTTAAGGACAACCTCTCCTTTTTTTTTGGGTAGATACTTATCAATAAAAGCATTCATTGATCCGTAATGTTCAGCAAGACAAAGGTCTTGACTTTCTGGCTTCTCGGCAGTTTTTAATGAATGTTTAAAAGCTTCGATTCGTGTTATTTCTTTAGTTAATTCTCCAAGAGGAAAAATTGTTTTTCCTAAAATTTCTTGAGGAAGATCATATAAAAAATAGCTTTGATCTTTGTTGAGATCTTTACCTCTTAAAAGCTTATGTCTTTTAATTCCATCACTTGGAAGATCATTTCTGTCGAAAGATTCGTTTGAATATCTAATCCTTGCATAATGCCCAGTAGCGATCTTTTCGACATTTTTATTTTCTTTAACCCATTTCAGCATTTCTGAGAATTTGACTGATTTATTGCAGCGAGAGCAGGGTAAAGGTGTAATTCCTTCTTCATATCCTTTTACGACATTATTGATTATTTCTTTTTGGAAAATTTCTTTTGAATCGATTATGTGATGCTTAATTCCTAGTTGATCACATATCCCTGCTGCATCAATTAATCCATCTGAGCAGCAAGACCCTTTCCCTTTCATTAGCCACAAAGTTATTCCAACTACATCCCATCCAGCTTCACAGAGGAGAGCAGCCGTTAAGGAGCTATCTACGCCTCCAGAAAGCCCTACTACAACCGAATGATTTCCAGAAAATGCTTGCAGTCTTTGTAATGTTTTCGCGACTGTTTCTTCTGAAGTCAAATGATTAAAAACTTTTTTTGTTTCTCTTGTTTCCACATTCATGGGCATTGATAGTAGCTTCTATTCATAGTGGGTTTGGTTGCTTTTTGATTTTGAATTGGCCTCAATCTGATTCGGAACATTTGATGGTTTCTTCAGAGCAGATGCAAACCATAGAAAAAAAAATGTTTTCTATGGGAATGCCTGTTGAAGCTCTGATGGAAAAAGTAGGGATTGGTGTCTCTTCATGGATATTAGACAGACAAGGATTGATTGAAAATGGAGCAATCGTTTTAGTAGGGCCAGGGCACAATGGAGGCGATGGACTTGTCGTTGCAAGAGAACTTTATATGGCAGGCGTTGATATCTCTATTTGGTGTCCATTCCCATTGAAAAAAGAATTAACACAAAAACATTTCGACTATGCAATGCGAATAGGTATTGAAAACTTGGAGCATAAACCTAATTCGAATTCTGATTCATTATGGATTGAGGCATTATTTGGATTAGGTCAATCAAGAATTATTCCTGATGAAATACTTCACTTATTGAAAATGAAGAAGAAATCTAGTCCTGATAAATTAATTAGTATTGATGTTCCCGCTGGATTAGACTCAGATAATGGAAAAACAGTATCAAATACTTCATGTAAAGCTTTTTCTACACTATCTTTAGGCCTCTTTAAGACTGGGTTGATTCAAGATTCAGCTATTGATTTTGTAGGTGATTTAGAGAGAGTAGATATTGGGATCCCTGATAAGGTTTTGGCTTATCTTCCTGAAAACCAGCCTCTGAGGATTTCGTTTTCAGATTTATCTACTTTCGTTTGGCCTAAGCCAAGTAAAAGTAAAAGTAAATATCAGAGAGGAAGAGTTCTGGTGATTGCAGGAAGTGAGAAATACAGAGGAGCAGCATCCCTTGCTTTGAATGGGGCTTTAGCAAGTGGAACAGGTAGTGTTAGCGCTTTTTTGCCTAATTCAGTTTCATCTGCTATTTGGAGATCTCATCCTGAAGTCTTATTGCTTGGAGATCTAAATACTTTTCAGGACGGTTCTTCAGGTTTTTCCAAAGTTTTAAATGAAGTTGACTTGAATAGGTTTGACTCGATTTTGCTTGGACCTGGATTAGGGATTGCAGAAGAAAAAGATTGTTTTGGCTCTTACTTGCAGAATTTTAAAGGCCTACTTGTTCTTGATGCTGATGCAATCAATAGGCTGTCGATAACTTCGAAAGGTTGGGAATGGCTAAATGATAGAAAAGGTCCTACCTGGCTTACCCCTCATCTTGAAGAATTTAAAAGGCTATTTCCTTTAATTGATTACTCGAATCCATTGAAGGCTGGAATTGAAGCTGCAAAAATTTGCGGTTCTTCTGTCTTGTTGAAATGTGCTCATAGTGTTATTTCTGATCCAGAAGGGAAAACCTGGCAAATAGGGCAAGTGAATTCAAGTGTTGCAAGAACTGGCCTTGGCGATGTTTTGGCTGGGTTTGTTTCAGGGATGGGTGCTTCTGGACTCGCAAGTGAAAAAAAATTGGATACAAGTTTGCTTGCCGCGTCAGCTTTGATGCATGCATATGCAGGGGCTTTTTGTATAAAAGGGAGCACAGCGAGCACTATTTGCACTTTTCTTAGTGAATTAATAAAAAAGGAAAGCACTTGAAATGTTTTGAAACAACCATCTACAACGCATTAAATGGTCGATTTGGTGTCATTTGTTAACTAATCGTCAACAGAATCTGAAGCCTTCATGAAACCCAGGCATCTTTTACGATTTCTGTAGGAAAGTCTTACCACTTTGTAAATCGGGTCTAGAAACAATGGTTTCATCTGCACCCAAGCCTGCTGAATCCCAAAAACGACGCAGCAGTGATCCAATTAGTTGGTACCTTTCCTCTATAGGAAGGGTTCCTCTTTTAACACCAGCCGAAGAAATTGAACTTGGTAATCAGGTTCAAACAATGATGACTCTTACCGAGGATGGTCAGATTAAGGAAGAGAGCAAAGAATTTAATTCACATCAAAGAAGATTGATTCGAATAGGAAGAAGGGCAAAGGAAAGAATGATGAAAGCGAATCTTCGACTGGTTGTAAGTGTTGCAAAGAAATATCAAGGGAAAGGTCTTGAACTCTTGGATTTAGTCCAGGAAGGTTCTCTTGGATTAGAAAGAGCGGTAGAAAAATTTGACCCAACGCGTGGTTATAAGTTTTCTACTTATGCTTTTTGGTGGATAAGGCAAAGCATGACAAGAGCGATTGCTTGTCAGTCAAGAACGATTAGATTACCTGTTCATTTAAGTGAGAGATTAGCAACCATTAGAAAAGTCAGCTTAGATTTGGCTCATAAGCTCGGTGCAATGCCTAGTCGTATTGAAATAGCTGAGGCAATGGAAATTGAGTTAGAAGAACTTGATTCGATTTTGAGACAAGCTCTTACTACTAGCAGTCTCGATGCACCCGTTAATGGTGATGAAGGTCGTAGCTTTTTAGGTGATCTAATAGCTGACGGCTCTGGAGAAGAACCTTTAGATAAAGTTGAACAAAAAATTCATCAAGAGCAACTTGGAAGATGGCTAAGTCATCTAAGCGAACAAGAGCAGCACGTTATTAGGCTTAGATTTGGCTTAGAGGGTAATGAAAGACATACTCTCGCAGAGATAGGCAGATTGTTACAGGTCTCTCGTGAGAGGGTTAGGCAAGTTGAGTTAAAAGCTTTAAGAAAATTGAGAAATCTCACAAGAAAGCTTCCAAGTGGAATTTGAATTTTATCTATTTTGTATTTAGTTCTCTGCCCAGATATATTTAGTTAACTCACTAGGGTCAGGCTCTGGAGCGTTTAGAGCAAATTCAACAGCATCGTTAACTTCCAGATCAATTTCTTTCTCAATATTTTTTAACTCTTCATCAGATACAAATCCAGAACTAGTTAAATCATTTTTTAGCTTTTTAATTGGATCTCTTTTAGCCCAGAATTCCTTCTCTTTTTCAGACCTAAGTTCATCTGGATCAGCTAGTGAATGACCTCTAAATCTGTAAGTAAGGCATTCTATTAAAGTTGGTCCTTCCCCGGCTCTTGCGCGTTCTATAGCCCTTTGGGCCGCCCCTCGTACTGCTAAAACATCCATCCCGTCTACCTCTTCTCCTGGCATGCCAAATGCTGAAGCTTTTCGCCATATTTCAGTCTCGCTAGTTGCTCTGTCATGGGCCATTCCAATTGCCCATTTATTATTTTCGACTATAAATATGATCGGTAATTTCCATAGCTGGGCCATATTTAAACATTCATAAAACTGACCAATATTGCAAGTACCATCTCCAAAAAATGCCGCAGTTACAGAATCACTATTTTCCTTAAGAGCCTCCCTTTTGTATTTACTGCTGAAAGCTGCTCCAAGGGCAACTGGAATTCCTTCACCAATAAATGCATAACCTCCAAGTAGATGATGTTCTTTAGAAAATAGATGCATAGATCCACCTCTCCCTTTACTGCAGCCCGTCTCTTTCCCGAATAGCTCGCTCATCACCTCTTTCGCAGGCACTCCAGCACTCAAAGCATGAACATGATCTCTATAAGTACTGCAAAACCAGTCGTGTTTGCGTTGCATTGCCCCAATAACACCTGTACTTATCGCTTCTTGTCCGTTGTAAAGATGAACAAACCCAAACATCTTTCCTCTGTAATACATTTCAGCGCATTTATCTTCAAATCGTCTTCCCAAAGTCATATCTTTGAAAAGATTTAAACCAATTTCTCTATTGATTTGAGCTGGTTTATTGTTGCCAAGATTGCTTAACCTGTCGGCGTGTTCCCTGTGCTGCATAGGGTCTTGGCTTGTTTTGTCCTGGTTGTGAGACATGACTTTGTTCATATTCACTTATCAATCCTTTTTAGACTTTAAGCGTCAATGGATGCAAAATGGTTAAAACCCCTTACGATGCCTAGAGCTTTTTTCCTAATTACCTAGTAGCGATTGGAATTACCTATTGATCATTTTCGCTTATTGGGGGTTAGCCCTTCTGCAAATGCTGAAGAAGTCCTCAGAGCTTTTCAGCTAAGGCTAGATCGTCCTCCCAAGCAAGGCTTTACATATGAAGTTTTAGCTCAGAGATCTGAGTTACTAAGACTTTCTGCTGATCTGTTATCAAATCCTGTTGAACGACAATCTTACGAACTTGCACTTATTGAAGGTTCGTCTGGACTTGAATTATCTTCAAATAGAGAAGTTGCTGGTTTACTTCTCTTGTGGGAATCAAATGCTTCTTTTCAAGCTTTCAAGCTTGCAAAAAAAGCATTACAGCCTCCACAAGCCCCAGCATTGGGAAGTGGTAGAGAGTCAGATTTAACATTAATAGCAGCTTTAGCTTGCAGAGATGCCTCTGTTGAGGAGCAAGATTGCAGAAGATACGCTTCGGGAGCTGATTTGCTTCAGGAAGGCATACAGTTATTGCAGAGGATGGGAAAGCTTGTTGAAGAAAGAAAAACCCTTGAATCTGATTTAGAGACTTTACTTCCATACAGAATTCTTGATTTATTAAGTAGAGAGAAAGAAGATGAAAAAGCTAATCAGGAAGGCCTGATATTGTTAGAAGACTTTGTCAATAAAAGAGGAGGACTAGAAGGAAAAAGAAATTCAGAAAAAATAGCAGGATTAAATCAAAATGATTTTGAGCTATTTTTCCTTCAAATCAGAAAATTTTTAACTGCTAAAGAACAGTCAAAACTTTATGTAAATTGGTATCGAAGGGGTTCCGAAGATGCTGGCTTTCTTGCTGCTTTTGCTTTGATTGCTTCTGGCTTTTCTTATAGGAAACCAGAACTTCTTCAGGAAGCTCGTAAATATCTTAGAAACATCAACATTACTGGCTTTGATCCTATGCCATTAATTGGATGCTTGGATCTTTTATTAGGGGATGTAACCCAAGCAGAGTCTCGTTTTCGTAGCAGTTCAGATGAGAAATTAAAAGACTGGTTAGATAATTACCCAGGCGAGAAATTGGGAGCTCTATGTGACTACTGTAGAAATTGGTTGAAAAAAGATGTATTAGTAGGTTTTAGCGATGTTGAGATACAAGCTGTAAATCTTGATAATTGGTTCGCTAGTCAAGAAGTACAAACTTATGTAGAGCAGTTGGAAGCAAAAGGGGCATTAGGCATTGCAAAAGCAGGATTTTCTTTCTTATCGTCATTGGCTCCTGAACAACAAATTGAGAATAATTCGTCAAGAAACCTCGAGGAACAGGCAGATTTGCCTATGCCAGGTGGAGCCATAGATGACAATCTTAAAGAAAGGTCTTTCAAATCAAAATTAGACACTCAAGAATTTTTCTTAAGATCTGATTTGGTTAAAAAGATAATTTCAAAATATTATTCAACATTTGAACTGATAAAAAACTTAGATTTCAAATCCTTCATATTAAAACGACCGATATATACAAGTTCTTTAGCATTTATTGGTTTGTTTATTGTTGGAACAAGCTTAGGAATTCTTACGCAAAGAAAACCTTCTCAAAATAATGATCTCAATAATATCTCTAAGTCTGAATTTGCTAAACCAGAAGATATTAAAAATAGAGAGAATGGATCAAGCAAAATAGAAAATAATAAAGAAACATTAGATTTAAATAAATTAGTCCCTCTTACTTCTGTAGATCCCTCAAATCAAGAAATTAAATCTCTTATTGAAGCATGGTTGGCAGGTAAAGCTGAAATTTTGAATGGCTCAGAAAGTCAGTTTCTTGCTTCTGTTGCTAGAACCTCTCTGTTCAATAGGGTTATTGAACAGAGAAAGAAAGATCAACTATTAGGACAAAGTCAGATTATTGATGCAAATATAACTTCAGTCAATATTGTTCAAAAATCTGACAGAAGAATTGCAGCAGATGTTGAATTAAACTATCAAGATAAAAGGATTAGTTCTTCTGGTGAGATTTTATCAGAAACGGTTATTCCTTCTTTGAAAGTTAGATATATAATAGGCAAGAATAAAAAAAACTGGCTAATAGTTGACTATATTAGTGGAAATTAAAAAATAATTTTTAAAATTATTTCTGTAACTCTAAGAAAATGTTTGAGGAACTAACTAATCAATTTGAAGATGCTGTAAAAGCATTTAAAGGTGAAGCTAAAATCTCAGAGGAAAATGTAGATGAAGCACTTAAGCAGGTCAGACGAGCTTTATTAGAAGCAGATGTCAGTTTGTCAGTAGTAAAAGAATTTATCGATGAAGTAAGAGTAAAGGCAGTTGGAACAGAAGTTGTAAGAGGTATAGATCCTGGACAGAAATTCATTCAAGTAGTTCATGAAGAACTAGTGAATGTTATGGGAGGAGAGAATGATCCCTTGGCAAATTCAGATGAACAACCAACCGTCATTTTGATGGCTGGACTTCAAGGGGCTGGAAAGACTACAGCTACAGCAAAACTTGGATTGCTTCTTAAAGAAAAAAATAAAAAGCCATTGCTGGTTGCTGCCGATACGTACAGACCAGCAGCTATTGATCAATTAGTAACCTTGGGGAACCAAATTGATATAGAAGTTTTTAATTTAAGTTCTAATTTAAAGCCGGAGGAGATTGCTAAAAAAGGCTTGGAAAAAGCTAAAAAAGAAGGCTTTGACACTGTTCTTGTTGATACTGCTGGGCGGCTCCAAATTGATACCGACATGATGGGAGAGATGGTTCGAATTAAAGAGGCCGTCAAGCCAGATGAAGTTTTGTTGGTAGTTGATTCAATGATTGGCCAAGAGGCCGCAGACATTACCAGAAGTTTTCATGAAAAAGTAGGAATAACTGGCGCTGTACTAACAAAGCTAGATGGAGATTCGAGAGGTGGAGCTGCTCTTTCTATTAGAAAAATCAGTGGAAAACCAATCAAATTTATAGGCACTGGGGAAAAGGTTGAGGCATTGCAACCTTTTTATCCCGAGAGGATGGCTAACAGAATCTTAGGGATGGGAGATGTTTTAACTCTTGTCGAAAAAGCACAGAAAGAAGTTGAAATTGCTGATGCAGAAATCATGCAAAAGAAGCTTCAAGAAGCAACTTTTGATTTTTCAGATTTCGTAAAACAGATGAGGATGATAAAGCGAATGGGCTCGTTAGGGGGGCTCCTAAAAATGATTCCTGGGATGAATAAAATTGATGATGGAATGATTAAAAGTGGAGAAGATCAACTTAAAAAAATCGAGGCAATGATTGGTTCAATGTCAGTAGAGGAAAGGAATAAACCTGAATTGTTGGCAGCTCAACCATCAAGACGTCGAAGGGTTGCAAGTGGTAGTGGTTATAAGCCAGCAGACGTAGATAAGGTTCTCGCGGATTTTCAAAGGATGCGAGGCTTGATGAAGCAGATGTCTACTGGAGGAGGGCTTCCTGGTATGGAGGGAGGTCTTCCTGGAATGGGCGGACTCCCTAGTATGTCTTCATCTGGTGCTAATCCATATCAGCCTAGGAAAGGGAGAGGAGGCCCTGCTTCAGCGCCCCGAAGACAGCGACCAATTAAGAAAAAGAAAGGTTTTGGTGATCTTTAGAGATATCAAAAGGCTAAATTAATCATTCGTGGAGTATTATTAATATGCAGAACTTTTGAGTTCAATCCACTTACAAATAAATAGAAGATGATCAAGCTCCGCCTTAAGCGGTTTGGTAAAAAACGTGAATCCAGTTTTCGTCTAGTTGCCTGTAATAGCACTTCAAGGCGAGATGGTCGTCCACTACAAGAACTAGGCTTTTACAATCCAAGAACCAAAGAAACCAGGTTAGATACAGAGGCTTTGAGAACTCGACTAGGACAAGGTGCTCAGCCTACTGATGCAGTAAGAACTTTATTAGAAAAAGGAGGACTCCTTGAAAAGAAAATTCGACCAGCTGAACTCCTAGGTAAGCAAAAACAAGAAAAAGAAAGATCAGCTCAGAAAAAAGATGCAGCTTCATCGGAAACTTCTGAGTAAGAAGTTTTGATGAGTATCAATAACTTCAAGAAAATTTATGTCTGAAGCAACCACTGAAGGTCGCTTTTGTATAGATCTGCCTAATTCCCATGCTGCTACTGCTTTAGCAGGGACTGGTCAGTCAACACTTCATAGATTAGAAACCCTTACAGATGCTGCTTTCTCATTAAGGGGATTGCAACTAGAAATAAAAGGAAATTCTCATCAATTAGAGAGAGCTGCAGCAATTGTTGAATTAGTAAGACCAATTTGGGAAGAAGGTCAAATTGTTTCGCCTGTTGATTTACATGCCGCGGCTAAAGCATTGGATATTGGTAAAAAAAATGATCACGCCAAATCAACAAATAAAGTTTTAGCGAGAAGTCAAAGAGGAAATCTTTTAAGACCAAGAACAATTAGACAAAAATTGTATGTAGAAGCTATGGAAAAAAGTGATCTTACTTTTGCTTTAGGCCCAGCAGGAACAGGGAAAACTTTCTTGGCAACTGTATTAGCTGTGCGAATGCTTACTGAGAGAAAAATTGAGAAAATTATTTTGACAAGACCTGCAGTAGAAGCTGGGGAAAGATTGGGCTTTTTACCTGGGGACTTGCAGCAAAAGGTTGATCCTTATTTAAGACCTTTATATGATTCTCTCCACTCTTTACTTGGACAAGAAAAAACTAATTTACTCATAGAAAAAAACGTGATTGAAGTTGCCCCTTTGGCTTACATGCGGGGAAGGACTTTAGAAGAATCTTTCGTGATACTTGATGAGGCTCAAAACACGACACCAGCGCAAATGAGGATGGTTCTTACCAGGTTAGGCGAGAGATCAAGGATGGTAGTCACTGGCGATGTAACCCAAATAGACTTGCCATACGGACAAATGAGTGGACTTATTGAAGCAGCAGACTTACTCGAAAATGTTGATGGGATTTCAGTTTGCAGACTTACCTCAGCAGATGTAGTAAGACATCCACTTGTTCAAAGCATTGTTGATGCTTATGCAGCACTAGATACAAAGAAGACGATAGGGTGATCCGCATTCACATTCATGAAGACTTATTTTTTTTATGCCAAAATATGTATTGAATAATTATCTGGTGCGTTATGCCAGCAAACAGCAATTTTCAACAAGCTATTCGTGAAGCACAATCGAGTGCACTTATTGGCCCAAATGTAGTAAACAAAGCCTTGCCTTATGTAGGTGGGGGAATGGCATTGACTGGATTAGGTGTTTTAGGTGGTCTTTCTTTACAAGCTACTAATAATCCTCTATTCGGCCCACTATTTATAGTCGCATTTATTGCGGAAATAGTTTTATTTTTCATGGCAAGTAGCGCTGCCAATAATGCAAATAATTCTAAAGCTCTTCCACTTTTGACTGGATTCAGCTTGCTTACTGGTTTCACTCTTAGTGGAATTGTTGGGTTGGCAATTCAAGTTGCAGGAATGGGAGCGATAGGAACTGCTGTATTTGCTACTGGAATTACCTTCGTGATTGCATCTTCAGTTGGCCGAAAAATGAGTGATAACGTAGGCCAAGCTTTGCAAGGTGCAGTTGGTCTTGGGTTACTTGGTTTGATCATCGCTATGGTCTTCCAATTTGTTGGAGGTTTATTTGCTCCAGGAATGTTTGGAGGCAGTGGCTTTGAATTGATGATCGCTGGCTTTGGAACTGTACTTTTTGTTGCAATGTCTTTTGTAGATTTCTACACAATGCCAAGAAGATATAACGATGAACAGTATTTAGCTGGAGCATTAGGAATGTATCTAACTTACATAAACTTATTTGTTTTTGTTCTTCGTCTGATCATTGCTCTTCAAGGTGGTGGAAGAAGAGATTAACTTCATAAATCAAACATAAAAAACATAAAGAAAGAGCCGGAAGGCTCTTTCTTTATGTTGCAACCTCGTAAATACTTTTTGATATTGCATCGATTTGTTTATTGTTATATCCCCATTTTTTAAGAAACTTTAAGTCTGTTCCATTGCCTTTTGTTGCTTCAAGTAAAACATCTAAACGTTTTTTTACCTGATTTGAATCTAATAGTTTAAGTAACTCAATACATCGCATTTTTATTCTCTCTGACTGAATTTCCTGTAAATCATTATTTTCGTGATGTGTTATGACCATAGCTGAACTCATTGCAAGATTTTTTACGGTTAAATCAACAATAATGTCTCCAGAACTTCTTAATTGAAAAATTAAAGCATCTGGAAATCTATCCATTAATGGACAATCTATTGAGAGACTTACAACAAAAAATCCTCTTGCACCCTCCTCCGTTTTAATAAGCTCGCCAATTCGATCAGATATAACTTCGTCGCTTATTTCTTCATTTTCCCAACTTTTGCACCAAATCATTGTTGCTTGCATTGCTTCTTTAAAAGTTGGTTTCTGATCATTCATGGATTTATTGCACTTTTATAGTAAGGCTATAAATAATCGTAGAGAAAGAAAATGTCTTTGGGAGATTTAAATCAGGAGGATTTTAAATCAGGATTTATTGCATTAATCGGTAGACCCAATGTTGGTAAATCAACTTTCATAAACAAATTTATCGGTGAGAAAATAGCAATTACATCTCCGATTGCTCAAACCACTAGAAATCGATTGAAAGTAATACTTACGAATGAAAAGTCTCAAATTATTTTTGTTGATACTCCTGGTATTCATAAGCCTCATCATTTATTAGGGAAAAGACTTGTTCAGAGTGCCAAGAGATCTATTGGAGATGTTGATGCAGTCTTAGTTATTTTTGAAGCCAGCCATTCTCCAGGAAGGGGTGACGCATTTATTTTGAATTTGATCAGGAATTTAAAAATACCTGTAATTGTTGCCTTGAATAAATGCGATCTTTTAGAATTGAGTCAATCTAAAGAGAGAAAAAAAGAATATTTAGAATTTGTTGAGGATACTAATTGGCCAGTTTTGTGTTGTAGCGCTCTTACAGGTCAGGGATGTAATGAATTAATTAGTGAAATAGAAGAAAAACTACCTTTTGGACCTCAGCTTTATCCAAGTGATATAACTTGTGACCATCCTGAGAAATTTTTGATAGCTGAATTTATAAGAGAACAAGTTTTAGTAAATACACGCGAAGAAGTACCTCATAGTGTTGCAGTCTCTATTGATAAAATTGAAGATATACCCCCGAAAAAAAAATCTGAACAGAAATCAAGAACAGGGATCCTTGCAACCATTTGTGTTGAGAAAAAAAGTCAGAAAGGAATTTTAATTGGTAAAGGTGGAAGCATGTTGAAGAAAATTGGCCAGGAATCAAGAATGCAAATTCAAACTTTAATTAATGGAAATGTCTATTTAGAACTGTTTGTTAAAGTTGTGCCTGACTGGAGAAGTAAATCTTCTCGGCTTAATGAGTTTGGTTATGAAGGGAGCTGATTTATATGAGTAAATTGAGGTTCGATGTCGTAAGCCTTTTCCCAGAAGCTTTTATAAGTTTTTTTAATCACGGACTTATAAAAAAAGCATTTGAAGAGAAGATTGCATCAATTCATATACATAATCCTCGTGACCACGCGATAGATAATTATCGAAAAGTTGACGATGAACCCTATGGCGGAGGCGCAGGAATGGTTTTAAAGCCAGAACCCTATTTTTCGGTATTTGATCAAATTCCAAAGCTTAATAAAAAAAGAATACTTTTGATGACTCCACAAGGTAGAAAAATATCTCAATCAGATTTTTCTAGATGGTCTAAAGAAGATCAACTTATATTGATATGTGGCAGCTATGAGGGCTTTGATGAGAGGATTCGGTCTTTAGCTGATGAAGAAATTTCAATTGGAGACTTTGTTCTGACGGGTGGAGAAATTCCTGCAATAACTCTTATTAATGGAGTTGTACGTTTATTACCTGGAACTTTAGGTAGTGCCGAATCATTAGAAGAAGAAAGTCATAATGAGTTTCTTTTAGAACATCCCCAATACACACGACCTTCAGAATTTAGAGGAATGAAAGTTCCTAATATCCTTTTAAGTGGCAACCATAAATTAATTAAAGAATGGAGGCAGAAGCAAAGAGAACTCAGGACGCAGTCCCGTAGACCCGATTTGTTCGAACTTTGGAAGCTCGACCAATTATCATTTAATAAAATAAGTTCATTATTGAAAACTGAAGTGAACTTACGAATAGGCAACGGTTATGACATGCACCGATTGGTTCCTGGGCGACCTTTAATTATTGGAGGGGTCGAGTTAAACCATCCAGAGGGTCTAGGCCTTGATGGACATAGTGATGCAGATGTTCTTACTCATGCAATTATGGACGCCATATTGGGGGCGTTATCATTGGGCGATATTGGAAAGTATTTTCCTCCAGATGATCCTAAGTGGAAAAATGCAGACAGTTTAATTCTTCTTGGACATGTTATGGAATTAATTGAGAAGAAAGGTTGGCAAATTCAAAATATTGACTCAGTTATTGTCGCTGAAAGGCCAAAATTAAAACCATATATTGACTTAATGAAGGAGAAGATATCTAAAAAAATAGGAGTGAACATTGATGATGTAGGAGTTAAAGCAACTACAAATGAGAAATTAGGTGCCGAGGGAAGAGAAGAGGGTATATGTTGTCATGCAGTTGTTTTAATGAAAAGAAATGAAAACTCTTAGAACTAAATATTTTGTCGAAAAAATATTTACTCTCCTTTTTTTAAGTGTGATTTTTCTTTCAACTATTTTGGGAAACGTGAAGAATATTCAAGCTGAGTCTTTATTGAAAGTGAATTTTCCAAAGGAATCTATTGTCGAGCACCTCAAGCTTGATGTTCCGAAAAAATTTAAAAATGCTTGGTTAAAAGCCGAAGAAGGAAGTTGGGAGCCATGGTTATTAAAACAAGATGGTTTTTTAGGACGCCAACTTTTTTGGGATCCTAAAAAAGAGGAAGCAACCTTATTAATTGGTTGGGAGTCAAGAGAAGTTTGGAAAAACATCTCTCAGAAAGAAATAAATCTTGTCCAGCTTGATTTCGAAAAGATTGCCAGAGTGGAAACAGGTGAAACCAGTGGAAATCCTTTCCCATTGATTTTTGAAGGGGAATTAAAGCCAGAGTAAAATGAATGAATCAATTATTGATTTTCAGAGACGAAGTCGACTGGGTGTGATTGAAGCCATATGGGGGGAGCATAAAACAATTGGACAAATTTCTGAGATATTGAAGAAATATCAACTTGAGTCTGAAACTGCATTGGTCACAAGACTTTCGAAGGAAAAAGGAGAAAAACTTTTAGTTGAATTTCCTTCTGCTGAATTTCACGAAATATCTGGTTGTTTAACTATGGGGGGGTTTAAGGAATGTACTTCTTTTGAGGAAGAAGTAATTATTTTGACTGGTGGAACAAGTGATGTAGGAGTTGCGTCAGAAGCAGAAATAGCTTTGAAATTGCATGGAATAAAAACTAAATTATTGGTTGATGTTGGTGTCGCAGGACTTCACAGGCTGCTAGATAGGCTGGAAGAAATAAAATTAGCAAAAGTTGTTATTGCATGTGCTGGAATGGAAGGAGCTTTGCCTACGATACTCGCTGGTTTAATTCCTCAGCCAATCATTGGACTTCCTGTCTCAGTTGGATATGGGATTAGTGGTGGTGGTAAAACGGCTATGGAGGGAATGCTTGCGAGTTGTGCACCAGGATTATTAGTAGTGAATATTGATAATGGTTATGGAGCAGCAATGGCTGCTATTAGGATTTTGTTAACCTAATCTTTATTTGATTTGATTTCTAGAACTTGTTCTAACCATAATTTCATTGAGTTAGGAAGTAGACCTTGCTCGTAACGGAAAATTGCTTCAGTAATAACTGGTGTGTTTATCCATTGAATAGTCTTTCTTCTCATTAAATTTCTTTTCTTTCTCTTAAGTTGATCTATTAAATTAAAGAGCGCAAGGGTAAGTATGTAGTCTTAAGATTCTTCGTCATGTTTTCTTCCAAGTCTTGTTAGCTCATCACTGTTGTTGCTCGATTCAACATCTAGAAGACGAGTTACTAATTCTGATAAATCTCTTTGAGCAAGCTCTCCGGAGCTTTCCCATTTCATTGAGCGAGGTTCTGGTTGTGAAGAAGCCGACACTTCCGTAATTTATAAAATCTGTGAGGGAATCCTAACTCTTATTTACGTAAAAATTGATTGTTGTTTACGTAAATAAGATGAAAAAAATATAAAGAAATCAAGTTTTTGGTTACTTTGGACACTGACTTTATAAATGTTTAAGATTTGGATATTGAATTAGTAGCTCTTCTTCTCTCAAGGTCTCTCCTTCTCCATCAGGTTGCCAGATCACTTCTAAGGCGATTAAGTCATTTGAAGATATTGATCCTAAGAGTCTCAATGCTTCTGTAATGAGTTCGTTGTTTGCGGAGTTTTTTAGTCTTAAATCCTTTTTGGTTGCCACGAGAATCGTTATCGCGATGTATTCATTTGTTGAATCAGAATCGCCAGGATTGGATTCATTATTTGTTGGTGTCGCTATTTGACCGGAGTAGTTAGATGTGAGTTCTGCTTTTAATTTGCTTCTTTCAGTTATTGATATCCGATTAAATGTTGATTCTGCGGAAGCAAATGGAACAGAACCTGTTTCTATATTTGAATAGACCCATAATTCAGGCTTCCTTAGTAGGGAGAGAGTTGTGTCTTGAAGAACTCTTTGAAGACCAGATGAAGTTGAGGTGTTTGAAGAAGAAGCAAGCTCTCTAAGTTTAATTTGAATTTCTTTTGCACTTGCAAGCAAGCCAATCTGAAACTGTATTAACGAAACTTTGGATGGGTTCGCTGATTGAGAAACTATTGATCTTTCACTTGAACCGGAAAAATTTGAAGAGTTTTTAAATGAATTAACAATTATCCCAACGATTGACATAAGTATTAAAAAACCAAAAATCCCACCACCACCAAAGCCAAATATTGGCAATAAGAAAGGGAAACCAATACCACCGCCTCTATAGCCACTTCCATAACCTGGAAAGTTATTACCTCCATAGCCGCCGTAATTTGGGCTTCGTGGTGAAGAAGGTGCCTGAAAACTTCCTCCACCTATTCGTCCTCCACTTGCGGCGGCGGCTGTGTTGGGATTGGTTAATAAAAAACAAAGGATTGTTGTTAAAACAACCAGAAAAGAAAAAATCTGTTTTCTTTTAATCCAACTAAAGAGATTAGTTTTGAACACTTATGTATTTAGGATTAATTAACTGTAGGAACCTCCACCAACAATTGTTACAACCTCTAAGCAATCGCCATCTTTTATTTTTGTTTTCATCCAATCTTTTGGATTAATAATGGCACCATTCAACTCAACTACAACTAATTGAGGTTTGTAACCTAAATGTTCAAGCAAAGCTTCCAGTAGAAATTCTTCATTAGATTTTTCAATGGTTTTGATTTCGCCGTTAATTTTTAATTTCATGTTAGAAATTTGAGAAGCTCTTCAGTTTTTGAAAATGGGTCATTTGAGTTAATGATTGCATCTGAAACGGCTATGCGTAGATTATCTATATGGTTTAATTTATTGATATTTGAGCTATTGATTCCACCAATAGCAAATGCGGGTAGGAGAGTTTCACTGAATCCCTTTGAAAGGTAGTCAATTCCTATGGGTTCTAGTTGCGCCTTTGTTTCAGAGGGGAAAATTGGTCCAATACCAATATAATCACAGCCCTCATTCTCGGCATTTTTTATGTCTTCAAGGCAGTGCGTGCTTCGGCCAATGATTTTTTCAGACCCTAGGAGCTCTCGCGCTATTTTTGTTGGTATATCTTCTTGTCCTAAATGAATCCCATCGGCGTCAACGGCCAGTGCAATATCGATTCGATCATTGACTATAAATAATGAATTGTATTTTTTACAAAGAGAGGATAAGCATTTAGCTTGTGAAATTTTTTCATTATCATTTAAAAATTTCTCTCTGTATTGAACTATTTTTACGCCAGCTTTTAGAGCCTGAAGAACAATCCCTTCGAGGTCTTTCTTATATGTAGTTATTAAATATATACCGCAACCTTTTAATTTTTGTCTTTTAATTACACCTTCTTTCGTATTAAGCACTTTCATCTCGATCTCATAACTTTCGTATCTAATTTTGGTGGCTATTTCGCAAAGCTTCGGATCTGTTATTCGAGTAAATTCCTCTATTACTCTTAAGGCTTCTTGAACTCTGGATGAGTTAGCAATAAATATAGCCTCTGGAGTTGATCTGACCTTTTGGAAAGGATGTGATACACCCATGGCTGGGTCTTTGGAGGTAAGCCTTGCTTTTCGATAAATGTTGTGGTGATGTACTCCTAATTGTTGCCTCCAATTTTTGATTTGAATTGAAAAATCACTCCTCTGTAGACCAAATCTGCACCAATCCTCCATAACTCGAAGCCCTTCTCTGGCGCGATCAAGGTTCGCGTCAATTAATTGAGCAATACGATTATCAGATGGAGGGGTGACAGTCATTGATTTCATGTCATCCTTTGTTAGATGATATGTATTTAAATTTTATTGTGGAAAATGATTCTGAGAGCAATATGACTGTGCTTATTTGGGGCGTTTTTTTGTTAGGGGGCATAGGTTTATTTGTTGTGTGGGGATTATCCAACGCTTATCCCACAATTAATTAGATCTAAAGGTTTTTTGTCAAAATTTCTTTTGCAAATATTGAATCTAAACTTATTTGTTTGCTAAGTGTCTCAATGTTCTCAAACTTTTTTTGAAGTCTAATTCTGTGCACAGGTTCAATAATTAATTCCTGTCCTAACAGGTCGATTTCTTTGTCTAGAAGGTGAACTTCTACTGCAGATAGGGAGTTTGGATCAATAGTTGGCTGAGGGCCAATATTCATAACTGCAGAGAAACGTTCTTTTTTGTTTGCTATGAAAGCCCAGGCTGCATAAACCCCCAGTGATGGAAGGATTTTTCGCCCATCTATTTTTAAATTGGCAGTTGGCCATCCAATCTTTTTCCCTAAACCTCTACCTTTCTCGACCGTCCCTCTAAAGGTGTAGGGACGTTTCAATAGATATTTGGCATGTTTTAAATCACCGTCGTTGAGTGCTTTTCGTACTCTGCTACTACTAAGTCGACCATGATTGTCTTCAAGGATAGGAATAATTGAAATTTTTATTCCTAGAGATGCCCCAATTTTTTTTAAAGTAGAAATGTCACCTTCTCTATTGCGTCCAAACCTAAAATTCTCTCCAACTGCTATGTGTTTAGCATGAAGTGTTTTTACTAGAATTTCATCTACAAATTTCTCAGCACTTTTAGAAGCAAGAGTTTTATTAAAAGGAACCAAAACTAATTGTTCTATTCCTAGTGGCTCGAGCAGGAATGTTTTTTCATTGGGCAAATCTAACCTTAATCTTGATTCTCCAAAGAGAACCTCACGTGGGTGAGGCCAGAAGCTGACAACTGTTGGAACACCAATTGGCTCTTTTAAAATAGCTTTTATTACTTTTTTATGACCTAAGTGAAGACCATCGAAACTACCTAATGCCAGTGCTGTAGGTAGTTTTGCGTTTTCAGGAGCACAGAGAGGAATCAAGATAAACGTGCAATTTTTGTGCTTAGATGGCAAGTTTGTTTTATCGCCTTATTCATCGTGATGGCAGATCAACGCGACTTTCAATTGCTTTCTCTAGGGATGAGAAGAATTGGTTGGATTCGGTTTTGGATTCAAACAATTTTAGGTGTAGTGGTAGTGGGTGTTTTGTTGTTCAACAATGTTGGAAGTAGTTTAGCTAGAAACTCAGAGAGAGCACTGGGTTTAGGACCAGGTTTGTCTCTCACAACATTGGCATTCATTTTATTGCTGTTTAGCCTTTGGCAAGGCTGGTTGATAGTAAAGACGGGGAGAGCTTTAGGCAGTGAGGCACGACCAACTAGAGGTGAAACAAGTCGATTACTTAAGAGAGGCTTGATTGTCGATTTGGTTGGATTGGTTTTTTCATCGGTTGGATATCAATCTTTAGCAGGAGCTTTATTCGTGCAGGCTTCAATGCAAGCCCCTGGAATTTCTATTGGTACAGGCATGAGAGCAATGGAAAATTATCCAATTACTTCTTTAGAAATGCTTTCTGTTTTAAGTAATACTCAAGTTTTATTTGCCCATTTAATTGGTCTAATTTTTTCGTTATGGTTATTGCAAAGGATTTTTAGGAAAAACTGAATTTTTATATTAAGTTTGGCAAATGATTCAGATCTCCTCTCCAAAAAAGATCTGGTTGAATTGGCGTTATGGATGGGGAGCATAAAGCTATTTGAGACACATCACTTGGCCATGCTTTAGGTCCTTCTCCAGCTGATTGAAGATCTTTTACTGCTTCCCCAGCCATCCAAAAATAGGTGTTCCCTCTTGGGTCGATCCTACGTATGAATTGCTCCTCGTATTGTCTGATTGAAAGTCTTGTCCAAACCAAATCACCCATTTCTTTCTCTTCACAAGGGGGAATGTTTAAATTTAAGAGTAAATTTTTTGGCCAACTTTGTTGAATTGATTTCTCTGCAATATCTAAGGCTAGTTTTCCAGCAAAACCAAAACTTTTCCATTGAAAACTTGCAATGCTTACTGCAAGAGATGGGATTCCATCCAAAGTCCCCTCAAGTGCAGCAGCAACAGTTCCTGAGCAAAAAATATCCGTACCAAGATTAGGTCCATGATTGATTCCAGAAAGGATTAAATCTGGTTTTTGATCTAGCAGCTCATTAAGTGCGAGTTTTACGCAATCGGCGGGTGTCCCACTACATCCCCAAGCTTTAACGCCCTCACCGAATAATTCGTCTGCTTTTTCAGCTCGTATTGGCGAATGTAAAGTTAATCCATGACCAGTTGCTGATCTTTCTTGATCAGGACAAACAACAGTAACTTCATGTCCTCTATTTGCTGCAGAAGTAGCAAGTGTTCTTATCCCTTCAGCAAAAACTCCATCATCATTACTAATTAAAATTCTCAATGGTTTCATTTTTCTGCTAATTGTTTTTAGAACTGGGACAGGTTGCCGATTAAACTAGTACTCGAGATTGGAATTCATTGAGTTCAACATTATCCCTAAAACAGCTCATTAATGAGCTTGAGATTTTAGAAAGCGAAGCGGCAAAAGAGATTGCTGCTTCTGAAAATTCTGAATCAATAGAGAAACTAAGACTGGGTTTCCTTGGGAAGAAAGGAAAACTATCACTTCTTTTGGGAGGAATGAAAAATCTTTCTAGCGAGGAAAGACCCTTAATTGGTCAAAGAGCGAACGTTTTAAAAACTCAATTGCAAGAGTTAATAAAGGAAAAACTTGAAATTTTAAAAACTCAGGCTTTAAATCAGATACTAATAAAGGAAACTATAGATGTTACAGCACCTCCAACTGGTATTTATCAAGGACATAGGCACCCTTTAATAACAACTACAGAACATATAATTGATCTTTTCTTGGGCCTTGGCTACCAAGTTTCAGAGGGTCCTGAGATAGAAAATGATTACTACAATTTTGAGGCACTTAATATTCCCTTTGACCATCCGGCTAGAGATATGCAAGATACTTTTTACTTGGGAGGTCAGTATCTTTTAAGAACCCATACTTCTCCTGTTCAGATTCGTTGCCTTGAGAGCAAAAAGCCTCCTGTGAGAATTGTCTCTCCCGGTCGTGTGTATAGAAGAGATGCAGTTGATGCGACTCATTCGCCAGTGTTCCATCAGATTGAGGTCTTGGCAATTGATGAACAGCTTGACTTTAGCCATTTAAGAGGAACAGTAATGGCTTTTCTGAAAGCATTTTTTGGAGATCTTCCTATTCGTTTTAGAGCTAGTTATTTCCCTTTTACTGAGCCATCAGCTGAAGTTGATGTTCAATGGAGAGGTAAATGGCTAGAGGTTATGGGTTGTGGAATGGTAGATCCTGCAGTTCTCGAAGGATTAGGGATTGATCCTGAAAAATATAGTGGGTTTGCTGCTGGACTTGGTGTGGAAAGATTTTGTATGGTTCGCCATGGTGTTGATGATATTCGGAAGTTGTATACAAGTGATCTCAGATTTTTAGAACAATTTTAAAATTAAATATTTTTAGAATTAATTTTTAATTGTATTAAATAAATTTTATTCACATTTAATTGCTAAAATTGTTGGATAGTTTGTGAAGTATGATCGGTGCCCCGAGTTGGACTGATCGTTAATGACGGGAAAGAGCTTGCTGTTAAGACAGCAAAAACTTTTCAAAAGAAACTGGAAGATTCTGGTTTTGATGTCGTAAGAGTTAGTAGCGCAGGTGGTTTATTAGGTTTTGCGAATCCTGATCAATACATGAGTTCACAAGGATATAACTCATGTGTTCCAGATGATTTTGATTCTTCAATTTTGTTTGCGGTTGTACTAGGAGGGGATGGGACTGTCTTGTCTGCAGCAAGACAAACTGCACCAATTGGTATCCCTATCCTTACTATCAACACAGGACATTTAGGCTTTTTAGCTGAAGCATACCTCTCTGATATAGATACAATTTTTAAACACTTGGCTGCAAGAAAATGGAATATTGAGGAAAGAACCAGTTTAGTAGTAAGTGTTATGAGAGGAGATCAATGTAGATGGGAAGCACTTTGTCTTAATGAAATGGCATTGCATAGAGAACCTATGACAAGCATGTGTCATTTTGAAATCTCTGTTGGTCGTCATGCACCCGTTGATATTTCTGCTGATGGAGTCATCCTTTCTACACCTACAGGCTCAACTGCTTATTCACTTAGTGCTGGGGGGCCTGTTATTACTCCTGATTGTCCGGTTTTACAACTTACGCCTATATCTCCTCACTCACTTGCATCAAGAGCTCTTGTATTTAGCAATGAAGAGCCAGTAACAGTTTTTCCTGCTACTCCTGAAAGATTAATGATGGTTGTAGATGGTAGTGCAGGTTGTTATGTTTGGCCAGAGGATCGAGTTTTAATTAGAAAAAGTGATCACCCAGTTAAGTTTATTAGACTTTCAGATCATGAGTTTTTTCAAGTTCTAAGAAATAAATTAGGTTGGGGATTACCGCATGTTGCAAAGCCTGATAAAAGATAAAAAATTATTGAATTTCACCTTTCAAAATAAAAACAGGATTCAAAGGGGATAATCTTATGTCTTCTCCAATGTTTATGCCTCTATAGGATTGGTGTTGGCTTATAGAGAAGTTGTTAACTTTAGGCTTCAAAATTGACTCTAATTTTGACAAAGATTTTAATGATATTAAAGGTATTATTAAAATACAGAAACTATTTATTTTCTTTAATACTTCTTCAATTATTAAATCTAAGCTTGATCCTCCACCTCCTATAATAACTCTATCTGGATGTAAAAGATTATGTGTGATTTTATTCTCTTTAAAAATATTTAATGCTTCATCTTCAATAATCAAAGTTGGTTTAACACCCAGTCTTCTAGAATTTTCTTCAATAATATTTTTACTTCCAATCTTCTTGTCAACGGAAAGTAACTTTAATCTTGGAGATATCCTTAATGCTTCTAGCCCTATGCTACCAACACCACTACCAATATCCCAAATTACACCTTGTTTTGGGAGGTTAAGTTCGGAAAGAATTTGAACTCTAACTTCTTTTTTCGTCATTAATCCAGGGCAGTCTGAATTCTGAAGAAAAACTGAATCCTTAATTCCAAACAAAGGCAATTCTTCTGATAAAGTTAGGGGCTCTTCTTTTTTAAAAAGAATCACAAGATGCAATGGATCAAGATCACTTGGGAAATCAAAAAGAGAAGAAATTTTTATAATTCTTTCATTTATATATCCAAGTCTTTCGAAAGTCCAAAAATCATATTTCCGCTCAAGTCCTACTGAATGAAGTAATTGATAAACCTGTTTAGCACCCCCTCTATTTGAGTCAGTTAAAACTACAAGTGAAGAGGGAAGCTTTTTAATTGCTTTTTCAAATGGAAAAGGATCTCTTCCATGAAGACTGATCCATTGTGTGTTTTGCCAAGGTTTGCCCAGTCTGGAAAAAGCTAGTTGGAAAGAGGTTACTGCCGGCTCAAAATAAAGTTTTGATAGAGGAAAATTTTGAATTAATAATCTACCAATTCCAAACCAAAGGGGATCACCACCAGAAAACACAATTGTCTTTTTCTCTTCTCTTTTTAAAAGATCTATAAAGTCATTTAGTTTGTCAGTAGAAATAAACTCAAACTTATGATTTTTTATAATTTTATCCTTTAACCAATTTTTGAATGAATCTAAAATTCTTTGTGGCCCAGCGATTCTTTCAGCTTTAAAAATTTGTTGTTTTTTATCTTCAAAAAAACTTTCCACACTTGAAGTATTAATTCCTATTACGTGTATCTGCTTTGACTCATTAGGCATGGTTTAAATAAATGGACGTAGGAAAATTTCTTTTTTATAGCTTTACTATTTTTCTGATGAAAATCAACTAAAACTTCAATAGTTAGTTTGAAAATTTTGTGAATCTTAAAAAAAATGAAGCCCAGGAACACTTAAGAAGAAGATCCCGGCTACATGAAATTTTGATAGCTCTTATCAAGCAACAAAAAGATTTAGAATTAATGGACGATGGTGTTCAACTCTTTGAAAATCCTATTAATCATTCGGAAAAATATGATCCTTCCAAAATAGTTGAACGTAATCAACGTATCATAAAGAAATATCAGTCACTCGTTCGCTCAGCAATAGCATTAGATGCACTACTTGAATCAGAAGATTACGACATTAGTGATGGAAGACTTTCGTAATTTATTTCGTCTAATAATTTCTTGTCTTTTGATTTGTTGTGTTTTTTTTACTAACGTAAATAAAAGTTTTGCAGATTCAGAAATCACTTTAAATGAACAGAAAAAAGAGATTAAAAGAAGCTTAGAGAGCCTACAAGACTTTGATTACCAGACTTGGCAAATTATCGTCTATCCAAGTCCAAATGAGTCCAAGAATTTAATTTTAAGAATTGTGGGTTATCCAGGCTCATTAAGGATTGATCATCCAACTAAATTAATAGTTGAATCAGGGATAAAGAATTGGAATCTAAAAGATATAACTAAAAACAGTAAAATTAAACTTGAAACTTTGAATGACTCTGTAGCAGAATTTGATCTAAGCACTATAGTTGCCGACTTGGATAAAAATAGACCTTTGAGACTAAAATTACCTGGCTTGATAAACGATTTACCAATCCCGCCATACTTAGTAAGTGAATGGAGATCATTGGCTGAACAAAAATGATGAATTTGCCTGAGGATCAAAAAATATGGGTGCCATGGATGAGACGTTCAATCCAACTGGCTTTATTAGCTGAGGGTAGGACAAGTCCAAATCCCCTTGTAGGAGCAATTGTTTTGGATTCGAGTGGAAGGCTTGTTGGAGAGGGGTTTCACACAGGTGCAGGAAATCCTCATGCGGAAATAGAAGCACTTGCTCAAGCAGGGAAGGAATCGTTTCATGGAACTATCGTTGTAACTTTAGAACCCTGTTGTCATCAAGGCTTAACACCTCCCTGTACAGAAGCAATTATAAAAGCGGGTTTAAAAAGAGTTGTTATTGGTATGGTCGATCCTGATCCAAGAGTTTCAGGTAATGGAATTTCAAGATTAAAAGACTCTGGACTTGAAGTTATCGATGGGGTTTTGAATCAAGAATGTGAATCAATTAATCGCGAATTTAGTTTTCGAGTTCGTCATGGGCGACCTTGGGGAATTCTTAAATGGGCAATGAGCTTGGATGGAAGAATTGGCTTACAAAATGGTTCTAGTAAGTGGATTACCAATACTATTGCGAGGGATTCTGTTCATCAAATTAGAGCTAAATGTGACGCAGTAATAGTTGGGGGAGGAACAGTACGGGTAGATAATCCACTTTTGACTTCAAGGGGAAAATCAGATTTTGAACCGTTAAGGGTTGTTTTCTCTAGAACTTTGGACTTACCAAAATCCTCAAAACTTTGGGATACGAAAAATGCAAAAACTTTAATCGCTTATGGCCCCGAGGGAGATGAAGCTTTCTTCTCTGATTTACCAAATGGTCCCGATAAATTGAGATTAAATTCGGATGATCCATCCGAATTGCTAACCTCACTTTCTGAAAAAGGGTGCAATAAAATCCTCTGGGAATGCGGCCCTCTTCTGGCAACAAGTGCCATCAAGGCTGATTGTGTTCAAGAATTAGTAGTTTTTGTCTCACCAAAACTCTTAGGAGGCAAGGCTGCAATGAGTCCTTTGAATAGTTTTGGATTTGAGTCAATAGATTCTACCTACAAATTGCAACATTCTATTTTAGAACGAAAAGGAGAAGATCTTTGTTGGAGTCTACTTATTTAAGGCATTAATTTTTTAAAAGTAGATATTCGTTCGGATCTCCCTCCAGTTGAAGAAGTCGATTTGGTATGAAAGTTGTTTAACTTAGGGTTATTCTAGTTTTTGCTAATGCCAATACGACAGGACGAAAATCAACCCAATAGACGTTTTGGAATAATTAATTTAGTTCTAATAGGCTTTGGAGCGCTTCTTCTTTTTAGTAGTTTTTTCCCAAGTTCAAACACTCAAGTTCCAAGAGTTCCTTACTCCTTGTTCATCAATCAAGTTGATGACGGAGAAGTTAAACGTGCTTACATAACCCAGGACCAAATCAGATACGAACTTTCCACAGCAGAAGAAGGAGCTCCCTCAGTTCTAGCAACAACCCCAATTTTTGATATGGAGCTTCCCCAAAGGCTTGAGAAAAAAGGAGTTGAGTTTGCGGCTGCGCCCCCTAAGAAACCTAATATATTTACTACTATCCTTAGTTGGGTAGTTCCGCCTCTAATATTTATTCTTGTACTTCAGTTTTTCGCTCGTAGAAGTATGGGTGGAGGTGGAGCTCAAGGAGCTCTAAGTTTCACCAAAAGCAAAGCAAAAGTCTATGTTCCTGACGATGAATCAAAAGTAACTTTCGAAGATGTTGCTGGAGTTGATGAAGCTAAAGATGAATTAACTGAAATAGTTGATTTCCTTAAGAAACCTCAAAGATATACCGATATTGGAGCAAGAATACCTAAAGGCGTCTTACTCGTTGGCCCTCCTGGAACCGGTAAAACCTTATTATCCAAGGCTGTAGCTGGTGAAGCAGAAGTTCCTTTCTTTATTATTTCTGGATCAGAATTTGTAGAACTTTTTGTTGGAGCTGGCGCGGCAAGAGTTAGAGATTTATTTGAACAAGCCAAGAAAAAGGCACCATGCATAATCTTCATAGATGAACTTGATGCTATTGGTAAGAGCAGATCTGGTTCAATGGGAGTTGTGGGCGGAAATGACGAGAGAGAGCAGACTCTTAATCAGCTTCTTACCGAAATGGATGGATTTGCTTCCACTGATAAACCAGTTATTGTCCTAGCGGCTACCAATCAACCTGAAGTTTTAGACGCTGCCTTACTTCGTCCAGGAAGATTTGATAGGCAAGTACTTGTTGATAGACCAGATCTATCTGGAAGAAAGACAATTTTGGAAATCTATACCAAGAAAGTAAAACTTTCTAATGAAATTGATTTAGACCGAATTGCACAGGCAACTAGTGGTTTCGCAGGGGCTGACTTGGCAAACATGGTAAACGAAGCAGCTCTTTTAGCTGCGAGGGGTAAAAGAACATCTGTTGAGCAAAAGGATCTTAACGAGGCAATTGAAAGGGTAGTTGCTGGATTAGAGAAAAAAAGTAGAGTTTTGCAAGACGATGAGAAAAAGATCGTTGCTTACCATGAGGTTGGTCATGCAATAGTTGGCCACCTAATGCCTGGAGGCAGCAAAGTCGCAAAGATATCAATAGTTCCAAGGGGCATGAGTGCACTTGGATATACACTTCAATTGCCTACTGAGGAAAGATTTCTAAACTCCAAAGAAGATTTACAAGGTCAAATAGCAACTCTTTTAGGTGGTAGGTCTGCAGAGGAAATAATTTTTGGAAAAATTACCACTGGTGCATCGAATGATCTTCAAAGAGCTACTGATTTAGCAGAACAAATGGTAGGAACATATGGTATGAGTGATATTTTGGGGCCTTTGGCCTATGACAAGCAGGGTGGAGGACAATTCCTAGGAGGCAATAACAATCCTAGAAGAGAATTAAGTGATGCAACTGCTCAGGCAATTGATAAAGAAGTCAGAAGTTTGGTAGATGATGCGCATGAAAATGCCTTAAACATTCTTAAGAATAATCTTTCATTATTAGAAGATATTTCCCAAAAGATCCTTGAAAAGGAAGTAATAGAGGGAGATGAGCTTAAGGAGATGCTATCCAGTAGCGTCATGCCTGAAAAAGTTTTAAATTAAAAGACTTGACTTTTATATCCTTTATCTCCGATAAAGGATATTTGAGGCTTATTTATGGCTTCAGCGTCTTCAAGCTTAGCTTCTAAATTAACTTCTTTCAGAAAAAAGAACTTGCTTTCTTCTTCTGATTTAAATAGTGATCAGATTTTATCCTTATTTAAATTAGCGCAACAGCTAAAAATAGGTAATAGAAGAATAGACCTCGGTAATAGAGTGCTTGGCTTGATATTCAAAAAAGCCTCTACTAGAACAAGAGTTAGTTTTCAAGTTGCAATGGCGAGACTTGGAGGTCAAACAGTTGATTTGAATCCTCAAATCACACAACTTGGAAGGGGAGAACCTATTAAAGACACCGCAAGAGTTTTGAGCCGCTATTGTGATGTTCTCGCCATTAGGACTTTTTCTCAGCAAGAACTAGAGGAATACGCAGAGTGGTGTACTATTCCCGTCATTAATGCTTTAACGGACCTAGAACATCCTTGTCAGGTATTGGCCGATTATTTAACAATTCAGGAGAAATTTGGCAAACTTAAAGGAATAAACCTTTCTTATATTGGAGATGGAAATAATGTTGCAAACTCATTAATGATATGCGGAGCAATGTTGGGAGTTAATGTGAAAATTTGTTCTCCAACAGGTTTTGAAGCGGACCCCAAAATTGTAGAAAAGGCGAAATCACTATCTGAAGATGGTGCGAAAATATCTATTTGTAATGATCCTTTAAATGCAGTTAAGGAAGCTCAAGTGATTTATACAGATGTTTGGGCTTCTATGGGGCAAGAGGAAGAATACTTAAAGAGGAAAGAAATTTTTGAAATGTATAAGGTTGATCAAAAATTAATAGGGCTTGCGGATGAGGAAGTAATTATTTTGCATTGTTTGCCCGCTCATAGAGGGGAAGAAATCACAGAAGAGGCTTTAGAGAGCCAAAGTAGCAATGTCTTTGATCAAGCCGAGAACCGCCTTCATGTTCAGCAAGCCTTGCTGGCTGTCCAGCTTGGGGGGCTTTAGGGTTGCGATATTGAGATATTTTAGGTACATATGTATTGGAGGACAAATGTACTCAATTTATTCTAATGCCAGAAGAAGCCCTAACTACTGCCCAGAAAGAGCTCTATGACTGGCTTGTTGATTTCATAGGTAATCATCATCATAGCCCTTCAATTAGGCAGATGATGCAAGCTATGGGTCTTAGATCTCCTGCACCAATCCAAAGCCGTTTAAGACATTTGCAACAAAAAGGTTGGATAAAATGGCAAGAAGGTCAAGCAAGAACACTGCAATTAATAGATGAGACTATTTCAGGTGTTCCAGTTTTGGGGGCAATAGCTGCAGGCGGATTAGTTGAAACTTTTGATGATGTACAGGAAACCCTAGACTTGAATTCAGTTCTTCAATTAAAGGGACTTTTCGCTTTGACGGTAAATGGAGATTCAATGATTGACTCTTTTATTGCCGATGGAGATATGGTGTTAATGGAACCTGTTTATGACCCTTCTCGTCTGAGAAACGGTACTATTGTTAGCGCAATGGTCCCAGGCTTGGGAACAACTTTGAAACATTTTTTTCGAGATGGAAGTTTAGTTCGATTGGAAGCCGCTAATACAGCTTATGAACCTATAGAAATTGAAGCTGAGCAAGTACATGTTCAGGGAAAATTAGCAGCTGTTTGGAGAAAAACTTAACTCTATTTTCAAAACAAATTAAAACTATTAATTTGTTTTTGACTTCCAATAGTTGAATAAAGATTTTCTATTTCTATCTTCGCTATAAACTAAATTGTCTGCTGCGGTGAATGGGCTTTCAGTTGCTAATAAAGGCTTTCTTATCAGGACACCAAGTCCTTTTGCTTCTATATGAATACCACCTTCCATATGTACTATTTGAAAGGTCCAATTTTTATTCCAATAAATGGAGAAAGGATTATTCATATAAGCACTATGACTCTAAATTATCCTTAGCGTTTTTAAAGTCAGCAAAATAAATTAATTAGTTAATCGGTTTATTTCAAAATTTACTTTCAACATAAACAATTGAAATTAGTATCTAATTATTTATTTTATTGAAAAATTACAATTATGAAAACAGTATTTTTTGAAAATTCTCTAGGTAATGAAACTATTGAAGTTTTAGGCTTTAAAACAATTGATGCTCTTGAGAAGGAATTAGAATTTCTAACTAAAGATATAGAAGAAGAGAAAATTCACTTGAACTACAATGACTAGATTAGCTAGTACCAACTCGCCCTCCCCCCGCTTGAATAGTTTTTCTTTTGATCTCAAGTATTAGATATGATAGGAATCATTTTTCTTTGTAGATAAGAAAAAAAATGGCAGGATATTGAGGAATTAATTCGAGCTTTTCCACTTTTCCACAAAATTCATATTTTAATAGAAATCTCAATAGGACTCATGTCAATTGAATAAGTGGATTAATTACAAAAAAAAAAATGAGCCAATAAATCTTAGCTGTCGCAGTTAATTACAAAGATTCTGTATCTCTTGATACATTGAAAAGTTCTTGTCAAAATTCACAAACAAAACTTTTTGTAATATGAGGAAAGCAGGAAAATGTGGAAAAGTATCATAGTGTACAACTATCTTCAGAAAGGCAACTTTTTAGGTTGAAAATAGGTCGATTTATGCTTTTTTTATAGGATCTCAGGCATTTTTTTTAGTAAATTTTTTGTTAGGGATGATTTTTTTTTCGACAACCCTTGAAAAAACAATTAAATTTTTAATCTAGTAGAAGCTTAATTGACTTAATGAAGGATCCGCTGAAATCAAGAAAAAAAAATTCTCCTTTTGAAATCAATTGGAAGATTCGCGAAATCTTCTCAGAAGCAGCTTTAGCTAGTTTTCGTGATGAGATAGATAATAAGTATCTTGTTAATGAAAAAAACAAAATCAGGCCTTAATTTACTCTTGCTTTCAGTTAGAGATTCAAAATTAAAATTTAGTTGATTTGTAATGATGAATTAATTTAGTTGAATCTTCTTAATATTGGAAAATAAAATTTAGCTCTTTGATTCAAAGATTTTATTTTGAACCCCTATGATTAAATGTTTACTCTAACAATTCTATGTAGAAGAAGTTCAAATTATCTTGTATTTTTTAGAGTATAATAGTCTTTAAAGAGGTATAAATGTTTTGATTTATCTAGATAAAAAAGAATCGAATAATTCAGACGATAAAATGTCTTTAGAATTAAGGGCCTTAGAATTTATTAATCAAGGTAAGCTTAGCAAGGCTGAAAAGATTTATAGAGATTTGATTAATAAAGGTACAAGTAATCATATCACTTATGGAAATCTAGGAATTATATGTGGAGTGAAAGGTAATAGTGAAGATATGATTAAATTCCTGAAAATAAGCTTAGAGATAGAGCCACAATATGAACAAGCATATAATAACTTAGGAATTGCGTTACGGGAGAAAAATGAATTAGAAAATGCAATAAAGTTTTTTGAAAAGGCTATAGAAATTAAACCTGACTATTCAGATGCATATTTTAATCTTGGCATCGTAATGTATCGAAAGAATATGATTGAAAGAGCAAAATTTTACTATAAAAAAGCGCTTGAATTTGATCCAATTAATATAAAGGCTTTTAATAGTTTAGCAATTACTTATGAGTCTAATAATGAATTTGAAAAGGCCATATTATGTTATAAAAAAGCTCTTAAAATAAACCCTTTATCTAGTGAAATTCATATGAATTTAGCAAACTCTTATTTAAAAAAAGGAAAAATTAATGAAGCTATAACTTCATATAGAAAATCTATAAAGATAAGTCCAAACAACTCAAGTGCTCATAATAATTTAGCTAGCGCCTTGAAAAAGAAAGGACTTTTTGATGAAGCAATATATGAGTATAATAATGCAATAAAAATTGACTCTAAAAATGCTAAAGCTTTCTTTAATCTAGGAGTTTTATTAGCAGAAATGGAAAAACCTATCTCTGCTATTAATGCTTATAAAGAATCTATTGAAGTAGATCCTAATTATGTCGAAGCTTATACGAATCTAGGTATTATTTTTCAAGAGGAGGGATCTTACAAATTAGCTATTGATTCTTATAATAAGGCACTTAGACTTGAGCCAAATAATTCAAAGTCTCGGTGGAATTTAGCGATCGCTCAATTATTAACTGGAAACTATATAGAAGGATGGGAAAATTATGACTGGAGATTAAATAATTTAAACTCAAATAAACTACATTCAGCTCCAAAAACCCAACCAATTTTTGAGAATATTTTTAAATCAGATGATAATTTATTAGTAATTAGTGAGCAGGGACTTGGCGATACAATTCAATATATGAGATATATACCCTATTTGCGTAATTTGGGATTAAATATTAATTTTAGTGCACAAGAAAAATTACATAATATAATTCAAGTTTCTAACATTGATTCTAATCCACTTACTCCTGAAGAAGCTAACTTAGTAAATGATAGAAGGTGGATCCCTTTATTATCTCTCCCTAAGAATTTATGTGTTAGGCCAGATAATCCAATCGTTTCTAAGCCTTATATAAAAACTAAAAAAGAACTTTTAGATAAATGGGAAAATGAGCTTTCACATGAAAATAAACCCATAGTAGGTATAAATTGGCAAGGTGGTTTAGATATGGAAAAAGCATCTTACAAAGGTAGATCAATACCATTGGAAAACTTTTCTATTCTTCTTAAACAAAATGATATAACTTTTTTATCACTTCAAAAAGGATATGGTTCAGATCAGTTAAATCATTGTTCATTCAATAATCAATTTGTATCATGTCAAAAAAAAATTGATCAAATATGGGACTTTACTGAAAATGCTGCAATTGCAGCTAATTGTGACTTGATAATTACTTGTGATACTTCGGTGGCCCACTTAGCAGGGGGGATGGGTTTAAAGGTTTGGCTATTACTTAAGGATGTACCTTTTTGGACTTGGGGTTTGAGTGGCGAGAGTACTTTTTGGTATCCATCAATGAGATTATTTAGACAAAATAAAAAAAATGACTGGATTACATTACTCGAAAAAGTTGGATTAGAATTAAATAAGGAATTAACTAATTGGTATGATTGAGAATATTGTTTGATCTGAGGAGATTTTAATTACTATATAAATATAATGAATAATCAATTTTTCATGAACTCAATGATTTATGAACCAGATTAAGATAAATATTTTCAAGATCTTTAGTAAATAATTCTGAATTAAAAAGTGGTGAAGTTTCTTTTAGTTTGTTCAATTTAGATTTCAATCTAAGAATTTTTCCAGGGTTGGTAGCAATATATAAAGCTTTTTCTTCATATTCACTTTCACTATACGTAACTAATTCGGGAAGTCCTATCGAAGTTAGGAGGCTTGCAGATACTCTGGAAGTAAAACTCTGACCTATCTTCGTAAGGACTGGTAAACCACCCAATAACGCATAAGAAGTGGTTGCACCACCATTGTAATTAAAAGTATCAAGTGCTAAATCGCCAAGAGAATGCCTAGCTAGATGTTTGTTTAATGGTAATCTTTCAGCAAATATTAATCTGTCGGTATCTACTTTTCGTTTTCTTGCTTCTTCGTATAAATTATTCATTGACCATTGATTTGACTTGTATAACCAAAGAACACTTCCATCTGTTTTTATAAGTAAGTTCATCCATATATTAAATTCTTTTTTTTGTTATTTTATAATTATTATTAAAACAAGTAAATATAAATCCTTGGTCAGGAAGGTTAAAATCTTTACGGAATATAGACTCTTTATAAATTACTTTTTTATTATCATTGCATAGAAAGCAATTTGGCATTCGTATTATTTTTTCGGAATAAAATTTTTCACTCTCTCTAGGAATTGTAATTTTATCAGCGATAATATAATCAATAGTATCAGAGCCAACAGAGGCATTAAAACCCATGTAATTGATTTGTATTTGTGCCACCCTATATGAAAATATAGGCATTCTATTGTTTCGAGTATATCCCATTAGATCTACTGCAATATCCAACTCATCATTTCTTGCTAATTCGACCGCTTCAATATCATTTAATTTTGTTATGTTTCTAAATATACACCCTGACTTTTTTGCTCTTTCAGTATATTCATCTTCTTTTGGCACAAATGAGTATAAATATATTTTAAACCTAGATTTATCATGTAGCTCAAGTAAAGGAGCAATTAGTTGCATTACAGGATGATTCAGGAAATCAGCAGAGAAATAACCTATATGAATTATATTTTTTTTGGAAGATTTAATTTTTTTAGTTGGTCGAATAAAATTTTTTTTATAAAAGTTTTTAGATCTTTCTAAATGATTTAATGGATTATCTTCTATTGAAAATAATTCCCATGGGGGAATAGGTTTTCCTTTTATTCCAAGTGATTTAAGCCACATATTGTGAGTTCCTTCATCACTCCAATCGCATATAATACCTTTGGTCGCAATTAATGCAGTCTTAGCTAATGATGATTGATTGTTCAATTTTAGTGCTTTCTTGAATTGATTTATAGCATCATGGAAATCACCAAGATCTTTTAATAGATTTCCCAGATTGTAATGTGCATCAGCGAAATCAGGTTTAAGTTCAATGGCTTTGCGGTATGAGAATTCTGCCTCTTGTAAATTGTCGAGAGCTTTCAATGTGTTCCCTAGATTTGAATGAGCCTGTGCGAAATCAGGTTTAAGTTCAATGGCTTTGCGTGTAGATAATTCTGCTTCTTTTAAGTTGCCAAGATCTTTCAAAGTGTTCCCCAAGTGGGAATGAGCTTGTGCGAAGTCAGGATTGAGTTCAATTGCTTTGCGTTGTGAAATTTCTGCCTCTTGTAAATTGCCAAGATCTCTCAAAGTGTTCCCTAGATTTGAATGAGCCTCTGCGAAATCAGGATTGAGTTCAATGGCTTTGCGTTGTGAAATTTCTGCATCTTTTAAGTTGCCAAGATCTCTCAAAGTGTTCCCCAAGTGGGAATGAGCTTGTGCGAAGTCAGGTTTAAGTTCAATGGCTTTGCGTTGTGAAATTTCTGCATCTTTTAATTTGCCAAGATCTTTCAATATGGCTCCTAGATTGGAATGAGCCTGTGCGAAATCAGGTTTAAGTTCAATGGCTTTGCGTGTAGATAATTCTGCATCTTTTAATTTGCCAAGATCTTTCAATATGGCTCCTAGATTTGAATGAGCCTGTGCGAAATCAGGTTTGAGGTCAATGGCTTTGCGCTGTGAAATTTCTGCATCTTGTAAGTTGCCAAGATCACTTAATATGTTTCCTAGATTGCAATGTGCATTAGCAAAATCAGGTTTAAGTTCAATGGCTTTGCGTGTAGATAATTCTGCATCTTGTAAGTTGCCAAGATCTTTCAATATGGATCCTAGATTTGAATGAGCTTCTGCGTAATTAGGATTGAGTTCAATGGCTTTGCGTATCAGTATTTCTGCCTTTATTGATTTCCTAAGATTTTTTAATATCAAACCATAATTAGAAAAGACTCTGTGATCTTTGAACCCTTGATTTATAAAATATTGATAATACTTAGCGGCTTCTGAGATGTTGCCTTGTGAATGAAATTTAAATGCTTGATTAATTATTTGTTCTTTAGAAGTTTTGGAAGTAGTTTTCGTAGTAATAGTGATATTTTTTTTAATTTCTTCCAGAGCAAATGGTACCGGGAATGTTTTCACCTCAGGTTTGTCTCTCTCTTGATCTATTTCTCTCTCCGTCACATCTATTAGTTATAGATTGAGTGGTTTGCATACATTATATAACTTAACTTGGTTTCAACTTTCAAAAGAAATTGACCCGCTGCAAATATGCATGATCTAATCTCTCTGTAAGGAGAAGTAATTAGTTCAGAGCATAGAAAATAAAGTCCTTTGCTAATTACCTACAACTTCCCTTGGGTAAAACTTCTATCCATTCTGTAATAGTATCGGGAAATTTATCAATGCTTGTTATATCAATAGATTTAATCTCTTTACTTCTCGCAGTATCTACTGTTCATTAGATATATTTAGATGGTGAAGTATAATTGTTTCTTTTCTTGAGATTGATTGTAGTCACTTTCATATAAACGATTTGCGGCATGGTTTAGATTGTTGAGCACCTTCATGGCAAGTAGCTTTTTAGATTCCTTAAAGAGAATTGAAGTAAGTTATATATAGGTATAGCTAAATTGATATCTAGGAATTCTTGGCGGAATTTTGATAGTCCCGGTTTTTATGTCTTCCACTTCTAGGAATTATATTGCCATTTTATTTCTTGTTCTAAATGCTAAAAATAGTCAATAAGGTGAGCCTATATAGAAAATTATAATCTTAGTAAGTGGTTTAATTATAATTATCAACCTTTTTGTTTCCTTTGTAAAAAGTTATTACCTAGTTTTTTAATTGATAAATTTGTTGATTTAAGAACAGTTTTACCAATAGATAGTTTTATACTAAGGTGAATTCAATCGTTTTAAACTTTATGTGGTCTAGGATTTGATATATAATACAAAACAACTAGAGATTTAAATTGCAAAGTCAATCTCAACGTAAAGGAATTATTATCGCTGGGGGGCTTGGAAAAAGGCTTTTACCTTCTACTTACTCTACTAATAAGCATCTATTTTTATTATATGATAAGCCTATGATTTACTATCCTTTGACCACATTGATGTTAGGTGGTATTAGGGATATTTTAATTGTTACATTAAAAAGTTCAATAGAATCATACAATAATCTTTTAGGTGATGGTAGTAAGTGGGGTATAAATATACAATATTCAATTCAAAAAGAACCAAAAGGTATTGCTGATGCAATATTGTTGGGAGAAGACTTTGTTGGTAAAAGTAATATAGTAATTATATTAGGGGATAATATCTTTCATGGTAATAATTTATATGATCTTTGGAAATTTGCAGATTCATTCAATAAAGGTTCTACTATATTCGCCTATCAAGTAAGTGATCCAGAACGTTATGGAATCGTAGACATTGATACTAATGGATATGCTCTAACTATAGATGAAAAGCCTAAGATTCCAAAGAGTAATTTTGCTATTACAGGACTATATTTTTACGATAACTCAGTTTTCAATAGAATTAGGAAATTAAATTATTCATCCAGAAATGAGCTAGAAGTAACTTCACTAAACAATAGTTATATAAAAGATAATCTCCTTAAAGTTAATCTTATTGGAAGAGGGATGGCTTGGTTTGACACTGGTACTTTTGATTCTTTCCTTGATGCTTCATTATATATTAGAACAATTCAATTAAGACAAGGATTAATGATAGGATGCCCAGAAGAAGTTGCTTGCAGACAAGGATGGATTGATAAAAATCAAGTTGTTAATCTTGCAGATACTATGAGATATTCAAGATATGGAGAGTATCTTTATAAAATGTTTGAAAGTAATAAATAAAATAATTTTTTACTTTTTCAATATTAAAAATAAATTTTAGATGATGAATCTTTTTTCTAAAAATATAAATTCTATCTTAATTACCGGGGGATCTGGCTTTATTGGAACTAATCTAATTTCTAGATTGCTTCGAGAGACAAGTCTTAAAATATATAACTTAGATAAAATAAACTATGCAAGTAACTTCAAATTTTCTCATGAGTATGTTGATTCAAACCAATATAATCTTCTTAAGGTTGATTTATGTAATATAGAGGATACAAAAAATGCTATTAGGTTTTGTAATCCGGATTTAGTTTTTCATTTAGCAGCCGAAACTCATGTAGATAAATCAATCTCTAAACCTACAGATTTTCTAGATAGTAATATTATTGGAACCTTCAATTTATTACAAGCATTATTAGCTCATTGGGAATTAATGTCTAAAAATAGAAAGAATAACTTTAGACTAATCCATGTAAGCACAGATGAAGTTTTTGGATCAATTAAAGAAGGTTTTTTCTTTTCAGAGAAAACCTCATATGATCCAAGAAGTCCATATTCGGCTACAAAAGCTGCGAGTGATCATCTTGTAAAAGCTTGGAACAATACCTATGGATTTCCAGCAATTATTACTCATTCCTGTAATAATTTTGGACCATGGCAATACCCTGAGAAATTAATACCTGTTATTATAAAAAGTGCAATAAATAGTAAAACCATACCGCTTTACGGTAATGGACAGAATGTAAGAGATTGGATATACGTAGAGGATCACGTGGATGCATTGATTCACGTGATGTTAAAAGGTAAATTGGGAGATTCATATTGTATAGGCAGCAGACAACTTAAAACCAATGAGGAGATTGTTAATACCGTCTGTAATTATATGGATTTATATAAAAAAATTAATGCACCACATATAAGATTTAAAAAATTTGTTAAAGACAGAGCTGGCCATGATTTTAGGTATGCAATAGATAATAATAAAATAATTAATGAATTAAAATGGTCTCCTAAATACGATTTTTATGAAGCTATAGATATTACAGTCAAATGGTACCTAAATAATCATAATTTTTTGAATATTACTTCTTAAATTTATGGGTTTTAAATATTAATTATTATGTAATTTAAAAATAATTGATTCAATTATTTTAATTTTTTAAGCCAATAAAAATTACTAATGGACTTTAAAATCAAGATAAAATAAATAATCAAATATATTTTTCTTGAAATTGAGAATAAACCTCAATTTCAAGACTTTGAGAATTTATCTTTCCGTAGAATTTTTTTTACTTCATCACATATTTTTTTTACATCTAGGGAAGTAAGCTTAGTGTGAAAAGGAAGTACTAGATAGTCATCTTCTATCCTATCCATGTTTGGGAATGCCCCTTTCGCATAATTTCTAAAAATAGAATAACGGTCGTTTCTGTAGTGTATTTGAGCTGATTCAATTTTCTTTTTCCGTAAATATTTCATCAACTCTAGCCTGCGTCCTTTTGTATTTATCGTGACTAGCCATGGTGTGAAATCTGTTCCGCTTTCTGGTTTCTCTAGTAAGCATTCTTCAAATTCTTCAAGAGAATTTTGATAAAATTTATATAAGTCTCTTCTTTTATTAAATATTTCGGTTGATTCTTCAAGAGCAGCAAGACCTAAGGCAGCAGTGATATCTGTCATTTGATATTTGTATCCTATTTCAGTCACATCATTTTTCCAGATACCTTTCTGTTTTGCGGCCCTATCAATTCCAAACCATCGCAATCGTTTTGCTTTTTCATAATCACTTTCATTTTTTACGATTAACATACCCCCATCGCCAGTTGTTATCGTTTTGATCGCTTGAAAAGAATAAATCACATAATCGGCATAATGTGTTACGTGATGACCATTTCGATACGTGTCAACAGCATGAGCACAATCAATGATTAATTTAAGATTATGCCTATCACAAATATCTCTCAAGCGAACATAATTATTAGGCAAACCTCCATAATCAACTACACATAAAGCTAATGTTCTAGAGGTGATTAAATTTTCTATTTGATCTAAATCTATATTTAATGAAGATTCTGAAATATCTGTAAAAACAGGGACACCCTTTTCATAAAGGATTGGGATATTGGTCGCAGTGCATGTGAAAACGGGACAAATTACTTCACTTCCTTCAGTTATACCTGCCAGAATATAGGCAAGATGCAAAGCTGAAGTTCCACTATTGACGGCAATTGGATATCCATTTTCTATAATAATTTCTTTAAACTTTTCCTCAAATTCGTCTACTTTTGGCCCTTGCCCTATCCATCTTGAGGAAAGGACATCAGCGATGTATTTGGCCCCATTAGAGGGTACATGCGGATATAAAATAGGAATTCCTTCATTGGGTTCCAAAAGAGGAAATTCCTTCATCTCAGCCATGATTTCAAAACCTTATGAATAATCTGCATTTTTATTATGTCTTTCATTAAGATTGAAATACCTTTTTAATAATAAACGAAAAATAAAAAGATATCAAAAAAGAGAATAGAAAATCAAGAGTTTAACGTTAAAATCAAATTATGAATATGATAAATACTTTGAAGCTTAATAAACATATTATAATCAAATTAACATAGTATGAAAATTTTATTTAAAAAACTTAAATAAATATATGAAATTTAGTATTAATTAAAGTATAAGAACTAAATCAAAAATATTGATGTTTTATTAAAAAAATAATATTCTTCATAAAAGTCAATATGATTTCCCTATTACTAATTATTGAGATTACTTTTTGACTTAAAAAATTAAATAACACTTCTTTTTTTTTAATATCATCTAAATATAAAATTCCCTACGAGTAATTTTTTTGAATTAAAACATGTAGAAATAAAACCTTTTTCAGGAAGATTGATTGAGAGAAAGGTATTACAAATGTGGATTTGGAGTAGGAACTATTTAGTGGGAATAAATTACCAGTATAAAATCAAGTCATAGAATTAATACTTGAGTTTCACATGAGTTTTAAATAGAATATTGCTTACTTGCTTTCAGGGCTTTTGTGTTAGTAGTTTAAAAGGAGTTTTACAAGCCACTTTCTCTGAAGAGAAATCGTAGAAAGTCCTCACTTTTAATTGAATGAATGTTTTCTTTGGTTGAAGTAAAAAAGAATCATATGACGGCAGTCATTGAGATTCTTCAATCCATCTCAGACTATAGACCTGACGAGAAAGATTATGATCAAATATGGGGTGATCTCCAATCTCAAACAAATTTTTTCGGATTAGTTGCTCTTAATGAAAGAGTAGATGTAGTTGGATATGGTTCGATATTTATTGAAAGAAAGATTCGTGGAGGAAAGATGGGACATATAGAAGATATTGCTGTTCATCCAGATTTTCGAAAAAAAGGGATTGGTAAATTACTTATCAATGCTTTATATCAAATTTCTCAGGAGGAGAAATGCTACAAGGTCTCACTTGCTTGTAAAGAGCATAATTTACCTTTTTATCAGAAATGCGATTTTGTGATAGGCGGCCTCTCTTTATCTAAATTTTGAATGATGAATTATTGTGTTTTTAAGCTTGGTTAATTAGTTCTTTTTTAGAAGGCTTGGCAGAAGTGATCGTAG